>CAVGQQ010000189.1:0-2008 GCA_963631525.1 bacterium | reverse complement strand
GATGATATTCTTCTTCGTTGTTTTGTCCTGTAAAAGGATTTCAAGAGCGATTTCTACAGGATGTGATTTGAGATTAATGAGATGTATGCTCTCAACCTGAGGTTCATCAACGGCAATCAGTTCCCCCATATCAATCGTATTCCTGTTCGCTGAATTGTAGTGTGAACCACCTATTTATTATAGCAACAACAATCGACAAGTATTCGACAAAGAAGCCTCTTTTCAAAACGACTGGGAAAAACAGTTATTGTGCCCGAATGGGCCGAATTGACATTATTTATACCACCCACACACATCCCCACATATGGACATCGCATCGGTTGTCACACTATCGATTTCATTATTCCTTATCCTGGATCCTTTCGCCAGTGTACCGATGTTCATCAACGTAACCAAAGGCCTTGACAGCAGTACGGTAAAATCCTACGCGAACAAAGCAATCATCGTCGCAGCCGTTCTGTTACTGATTTTCGTGTTCATCGGAAACAGTCTGATGGATATCTTCGGTGTTTCCATGGACAGTTTCCGCGTAGCCGGAGGTATAATCTTCCTGATGATGGCCGTAGAATTGGTATTCGGTCTGAAATTATCAAATACAGACGATGAGAAAGGTGCCAAATGGGCAATCATCGCATCTCCCGTTCTGACAGGCCCGGGTGTGATAACCACAGCAATCCTGATGTCTTCCACCTACGGACGATTCCCGTAATCGTTTCAAGCGTAATCGCACTTTGCCGTAACCTGGATAATTCTCAGAAATTCGGATTTTGTAATAAAACACGTAGGAGAACAGGCTCTGGGAATAATCACGAGAATAATCGGTTTATTTATCGCAGCTATGGGTATCGAGAGTATATTCTCGGGATCTCTCGATTGGTTTACTGCGCATAACGTAACGGAAATTATCTGCAGTCTTATCGCAGTAATGTGAGTGACTGCGGCGGATTTCATCCGCCTCAGTCACTGTACAGTTTAACAGAAAGAATCCTTGTACTTCGCAATGGTGTACTTGATGATATCCTGAACCTTGTCCGAACCGATGATTTCATCGACCGCAGTGGTCTTTCCCTCTAACGTCTTATAAACCTCAAAGAAGTGTTTCATCTCATCGAACATGTGTTTCGGAAGTTCGCTGATATCCGTGTACGAGTTGTACATCGGATCGTCGAACGGAATCGCAATAATCTTCTCATCGTTCGCACCGTTGTCTATCATCTTGATTGCACCGATCGGATAGCATCTTACCAATGTCATCGGAAGAATCGGTTCCGAACAGAGAACCAAAGCATCCAGGGGATCTCCGTCATCCGCGTATGTTCTCGGAATGAATCCGTAGCTTGCGGGATAGTGTGTGGAAGTGTACAGAATTCTGTCCAATTTAAGAAGTCCGGTCTCTTTATCCAATTCGTATTTGTTCTTACTGCCCTTTGAGATTTCAACAACAACCATGAAGTCTTCCGGTGAAATCCTCTTCGGACTGATGTCGTGCCATATGTTTCCCATGATGTCACACTGCCTATAGTGTTGCGATATTCATCCCCCGTATAATCATTGCCATAAGTATCTGTGAATGATTTATGCTATGACACCTATACACTTACGGCAATCTCAGGAGGTATACATTGAACCGTAAGATTCTGATTATAATTCTGAACATAATTTCAATTGTTCTCTCGGCTGCAATGCTCCCTTCCGGATACGGACAGAGTCCTATTTACATTGCATTGTTTGCATTCGTTGCCATACTTGCACTGTTCAGCATTTTGGTATTGACCGATAAGATGCCTATTTCCAAAGAAAGATATGTCGGAACGGGGAAGATTTATTATTCAGTTTACTACATGATCTGCAGTCTTATCATCTCGGTAATAATCGCATCATGCTCATATCTCGGAGTTCTGAAGTTATACTATCCCTTCGTTCTTCTGATTATCGTGTTCATGTTCCTCGGCGATTATTTCATAAAAGTCAAATGAGAGTGCTGTAATACACATCAAAAGAAGTGTTC
>CAVGQQ010000188.1:0-2077 GCA_963631525.1 bacterium | reverse complement strand
TCTGGCAACCAACATCTATATCGTGACTGGATACACGGACATGCGAAAGTCAATTGATGGACTCTGTGCCATTGTAATGGCTCAGCTTAAAGAAGAACCGGACAGTCATTCCATATATATGTTCTGTGGCAAGCGTTGCGACCGGATTAAGGTATTACTCCGTGAACCGGATGGTTTCGTTCTTCTCTATAAAAAACTGGATGTTATAAAGGGCAGATACCGTTGGCCCCGTAATAAATCCGAGGTAAAATCCATCACCTGGCAACAGTTCGACTGGCTGATGTCAGGGCTTGATATTGAACAGCCAAAAGCTCTCCGAACTGCCTAAAACCCTTGATTTTACTGGGATTTTCACCTGCTTTGTGGTATAATGGAAGCATCAGATGAAGGAGAAAAGTCATGGCAAAAAGCAGTAAGGACATTCAGCTTTCTGAGTTGAAAGACATGATCGCCCAACTGAATACCACCATCAAAACGCTGAATGATACCATTGCCAGACAGCAGTCCGAAAATGATAATCTCAAGGCGGAACTTGCCTGGTTCCGGCAAAAGATGTTTGGCTCCTCCAGTGAACGCCGCACAGACGATTTAGCCGGTCAGCTCAGTCTTTTTGATTCTCCTTCTGAGGAAGAAAAACCGGTAGAACTCATTGAACCGGAAATCGTGGAGCAGCCTAAGAAGTCCCGCAGGAAGAAACCTACCCTGAAGGAACAGTTCAAAGATATCCCTACCAGACAGGTTCTGGTAGATACCCTGTCCGCTGAAGATAAGATCTGCCCCTTATGTGGGAGTGAAATGTCAGCAATCGGTACAGAGGTAATCCGTAGTGAGATTGTCTATACACAACCAAAACTGGAACGTATCGAGTATATCGCTACCACTTATGCATGTCCTGAATGTAAGAACACTGAGGAACCACAGTTTATCAAAGATCATGGAAAACCTGCACTGATTCCCGGAAGCTATGCTTCCGAATCGCTGCTTGCATATATCCTTTACAGAAAGTATGGACTATACATTCCGTTGTACAGACAGGAACAGGATTTCCTGCAGATGTCTGCACCCATAGGCAGAACCTCCATGGCGCACTGGATTATTACTGCTTCCCGGGAGTACATACAGCCTATATATGATTACTTCCATCGGGAACTTTTGAAACGAAGATTTCTCATGATGGATGAAACACCCATCCAGGTCCTCAAAGAGGAAGGGCGCAGGGCACAGTCAAAATCTTACTTCTGGCTGGTCCGTACCGGAGAAGATGGTTTAAATCCCATCATTCTCTACAATTACACTTCCACCCGGGCAGGAGAAAACGCAAAACAGTTCCTGAACGGAATGAAACCCGGTTTCTATCTGATGGCTGATGGCTATCAGGGTTACAACAAAGTAAAAGAAACCAAACGTTGCTGCTGTTGGGCTCACATCCGCAGATACCTTCTGGAAGCCATTCCGAAAGGGCATGAAAGGGATTACAGTAATCCCGCGGTACAGGGAATGCTCTACTGCAACAAACTGTTTGAATACGAGCGCACCTACAAAGAAAAAGAGCTTAGTTTCAAACAGATCCATAATCAACGCCTCAAGGACCAGAAACCGGTCATTGAGGGCTTCTTGGCATGGATAAAACAGGTAAATCCTGGCAGTAACGGCAAACTTAAGAAAGCAATCACCTACATCAGGAATCGCGAAGACTTCCTGATGACCTATCTGGAAGATGGCCGTTGCAGTTTGAGCAATAACTTAAGCGAGAATAGCATCCGTCCCGTAACTGTTGGGAGAAAGAACTGGCTGTTCTCCGATACACCAGATGGCGCATCTGCCAATGCCTTATATCTTACCATTGTAGAAATGGCAAAGACATATGGCCTAAATTTATATGAGTATCTGAAATACCTGCTGGAGCATCGTCCCAATAAAGATATGTCAAATGACGAGTTAGCCAAGCTGGCTCCTTGGAGTGAAGAAGTCCAGGAAAAATGTAGCAAAAAGAACGAGCAAAATGTTAGCGTTCAGGAACCCTAGTGATAGGTTTCCTGATAAAGTAAGGGGTACACCCCGAGACTATGCGCTTACG
>CAVGQQ010000187.1:0-2083 GCA_963631525.1 bacterium | reverse complement strand
TTACACATCGAAAGTGACGTTTAAAACGTTATCCGCACTTTTAGATGTCTGATTGGGCGGAGGCGCTTACATTGCATTGTCAGGACAAATGTCACTTGATTGCCGCGAAGAGCTGATCTGCTGTTATTTCGCTGTGTATGAGGCTTGAATTGATGCCTTGAGACACTCCATACGGTGTGACGAAAGTGAATACAGGAGTGTTTCTTATGCTTTCGTCCTCCATAAACAGTTGTCTTCTCTCGTAAAGCTGAGCCGCGTAATCCTTGGTTATAGTATATCTGCTCCCTGCAAATTTCATCTCCACAAGATGTATGACCTTGTCGGCCCGTTTTATAACGAGATCTATCTGTGCCCCGCGCTTCTCTTCGCCTTTGGCTGCAATATGGCGCCAGGCTGATGCCTCGGTTGCGACCCCTGAAATGCCCAGACCAAGTTTTATCTGATTGAGATGAAGGAGACAGAGCTGTTCAAAGGAAAATCCCTGCCAGGATGATAC
Source organism: bacterium (assembly GCA_963631525.1). Classification (GTDB taxonomy): domain Bacteria; phylum Bacillota; class Clostridia; order Lachnospirales; family Lachnospiraceae; genus Coprococcus_C. Next base: position 1,587 of record CAVGQQ010000187.1, on the reverse strand, counting down.
TCCACGGTCGTTGAAATGATGCTGCCAATAGTGCTCATCCTTTGAGTTGTTGCCGAGTATGAACTTATAGTAAAATATTGTGTAAAAGTCGCTCAGACGATAAAGGCTCATTTTGCTCCTGTTGCCGTATTGAGCATAGGAAACGATGAAATCACATCTTTCCAGATTATCCAGCAGTTTTGAAAGCCCGCCTCCGCTGAATCCTGTACCTTCTTCTATTTCGGAACGCGTGTAGCCTTGCCTTTTCCCTGACAGGAATTTCACGATTGCTATATATCTGTCGGCTTTTGAGAACAGGGCGTTGTAGAGTTCATCGAACTCGCCTGAAAGTTCACCTCCTCTTCTGAAAAACAGATTATCTATATTGTCCGGGAGACTCAGGTCAGGGCGAAGAAGGCTGAGATAGTACGGTACACCGCCTAAGATCATATAACATTGCATAATCTGATATTCATCCCATCCAATCCCGTGCTCCCTCAGATATTCACGGCATTCACTCAAATAAAACGGGCGCAGATATATCTTATGCGTGAGCCTGTTATGAAGTCCGCCCTGATTGTCTTCGAGTTTTTCCTTCATCCAGCTTGTTGCGCTCCCGCAGGCCACGAAGACGATGTCGTCTCTGTTTTGAACCCAGTTCGCCCAAAAGTATTCCAACTCATTCAAAAACTCTCCGCCGTGTGTATCCATCCACGGCATCTCATCGAAGAAAATGATTTTCCTATCTTCTTTACAACTTTCAAGGTAAGACTCCAGTTGCAGAAAAGCATCGTGCCAGTTTTCAATCTTCGGTACGAAGGAATCCTGGCTGTACCGCATCAGGGCTTCCCTGAAGTTTTGAAGCTGAATTTCTTTAGGCTGTCTGTGAGCCCCGACATAATGGAAGCTGTATTTATCTTCGAAAAAGCACCGGACAAGAAATGTCTTTCCGATTCTGCGCCTCCCGTAAAGTGCAATGAACTCCGAGCGGTCAGATTTGACCGCCAATTCCAATTCTTTCCATTCTCTTTCGCGACCTATAAGCTTTTCCATTGCAAAGTTGTTTTGCCTGCAAAGATAAACATCAGATGGAAAAAATCAAGGATTTTTATCCAAATCTAGATTTTTTAGGCGGATTTGGACAAGTTTTAGGCGAATTTTGTCCAAATCGTGGTATAAAGGGGAGATTCGGACGAGAATTTAGAGAGTTGATTAAATCCGGTCTTCTGGAGCGTCTTTATCCTGAGACCCCCAACCATCCGAAGCAGAAATATCGTACAACACGGTAGTTTGGTCCTGATATGGGCTGAATCAGTTAACAGGAGCAGAGTCTGTTTTCGGATCAAGTTCCAGGATGGTACGGGGGATTTCTTTGAGGACGGCAGCTCGTGCTGTGTCATCAAGTTCCACAAGGGATTTTCCGTAATGTTCTCTGGAATATTCATCCCTTACCTGATTGACGGCCTCATCAACTGGCTACAATGATGCCTTCATTATCTCAACAGAGAAGCGTAACGAAATTTTGGCGAACTGCGCCGACGAGGCTGAACGTGAAAGAACAACTGAACTTATTCGACCGCCATCTCTCGCCAATATCCTGCCGCTACA
>CAVGQQ010000186.1:0-2090 GCA_963631525.1 bacterium | reverse complement strand
AGAGGCAACGGCATCCGATTCCGGCAAGAAACCTTGGAATATCAAGGATCTGATCAACAGACTGTTTGAAATGCAGAATTCTGTTACGGATACAAGTTACGAATTTGATGGACATGCTCTTACTGTACTTAGCCGGGACAACCCTTTAATTGCAATCGCGTCAATAAACGAGTCTGTTTCAAGTGTTGCATACTGCGGAAATCATCCGGACGCATCGCCGTTTTCATATTATGCATCATATGTAAATGGGAAATATACGTTTGAAACTATGGATGCATTTTCTGGAGATGGAAGGAATGTTAGAATGGCTTTCTGGGATAAGTTCCGGGGTGCCAATCCGGCAGTACCATTATCATCAGTAAACGGACAGAGTTCGGAAGCACAGAAATTTTCTGTAGATTATCTGACACCTAGAAGTAAATATGCAGGAAAACACTTGCCGGATTCAAGCAACTTTAAGGTCTGTGATGTATATGGAAATTCGATTTTGACAAATTCAGATTCGGATAAGAAAAATGTATCACTCGAAATAAATAACATCAGCGGTACATCCGTTTATCGGACACAGGAATTCAAAGTGTTTACAGATACAAGCGATTACGATGACTGCATTCAAGCGAGAATTCAATATTCAGGATGTACGATTCATTATAAAAACAGAAATGGATCGGATTATGTGCATGGAACATCGACATCCGGAGATATGCGTGTGAATGACGGCGAGACCATTTATTTTGAGTTTGATAAAACTCAGACACCAAGTATTACATTTTCAGCTGTCAGAAAGGGGACAAACGACGCAGCACATTATATTGGACCTGCATATATGTTCAGACCAACATCATCTGTATCCGGAAGCAGTGGAACAAGAACTCTCCAGCCTCTTTTAACAGTTACTTCTACTACAGTAAGCCTTACGATGAATCTTGCTGCTGGACAGACGGAAAGCCTTGTTTTAATCAAAAGTCTTGAAAATAATACAAACTGGGACTATAAAACTGATATCAGCGGGGCAAGCTATGGTGTTTATACCAGTATGGCAGATGCACAGAATAAGACAAATGCTGTCGGATACTGTGCAATTAAGAAAAATGATCAGGCGGGCATTGCAATAAGCAACGTATCAACACTTGTAAATACTGATATCAACGGAAATGGAACAGATGTAGTGTTAAGCTTAGATCAGCCTTACTATATCCGCGAGGTACAGGCGCCAACAAATGGGTACTGGCAGCTTGATCCAAGTATTTACGGACCTTATACAATGACAGACGGTACGGTTACGGTTGTTGGATCCACTCCGCTTAATTATGATGGTACATCTGCGACCTATCCGTATGCAAAACAGTATTCCTTTGCTGGCGGACAGATTGGTCCTGAAAAAATAAACAACGTGAATGTAGCCCTGACAAAATATACAGATCCAAGCAACTTATCATGTGTGCTTGGCAATCCAAACTATTCATTGACAGGAGCTCAATATACGCTTTATAAGACAAAAGAAAAAAATGATGCAAATATCGTGAAAGATGTAAATGGCAATAACGCAGTATTTACACTGACGGAAGATCCGAATCATCCGGGACAGACACTGACAGCCTCTATCACACTGCAAATGCCGTCTACTACAGCATCAACCGTTTATTATTTATATGAAACGAAGGCACCAAAGAACTATCAGATTGATGAAGAATGGCACAGAGTTATCATCAATCCAAGTGATGCAGGGACAACGATCCCGGTGACAGTTACAGACCGTGTAACTCTCGACCCATTCGTTACCAGCATGTACAAGGTGGATGCGGAAACCGGAGAAGCAGTTGCGGATGCACACGGTACGCTTTCTTCTGCACAGTACACCATGCGCTTTTATGCCGTGGATGTAAACCGTACTTATACTGCCGCAGAGCTCAAAGCAATGACTCCAACAAGAGAGTGGGTGTTTGCAACACAACCGGATCAGGACGGAAATGGCAACACAGTCTATCGTTTCCAGTACTTAGACCAGTACAAGGTATCCGGACCGGATCTCTATAAAGATCCTTCCGGCAACGCCCAGCTCCCGATCGGTTACATCACCATCGAAGAGA
>CAVGQQ010000185.1:0-2097 GCA_963631525.1 bacterium | reverse complement strand
TAAGTAGGGTGTCCAGTTAGATGTTCCGAAAAACAGATGCTGAAATCGCCCGTTAAGTTGTTAATATAATGCTCTAATATTTAACGTTTTAAGCAACGAAATAGTTCTTTGAAAATTTGTATAACTCGTTGATTTTTAGTAACTTTGTATACAAATTAAGTTACGTAAATCAATGAAAAAGTTAGATTCAAACCAAGATAAAGAGACACTCCAAGAGGAGGTAAAACGTCTTCGTAAAGAGAACAAAAAACTTGCATCTCAAAAAGACAAGCTCAAGGCTAAGTGTGCCAAGACCCAGAAGGAACTTAAAAAAAAAGACGTTCGGAAGATAACATTGACCGACGAACAAAGTCGATTGCTCTCGAGCCTGTTCCCGGACATAGATTCCCTCTTATAGTCATTCAACTCTGCGTTTTGATATACATGCGTACACCATGTGGACTGCGAACAGTCGTGACCATCCTGGAGATTTTCGCCGAGCTGCTGGGGGACACATTTGGAAAGGTTCCGTGCTACAACACCGTAGAGAACTGGGTAAAGAAACTTGGTCTCTCTGTCTATCAGGATGAGCAACCATGCAGGGACAAGAAGTTTGCAATGGTCGTAGACGAGAGCATTGCCATAAATGGGCAGAAACTTCTATTGACTCTTGCAATTCCTTCCGAGCATCAGAACCGTCCGATAAAGCACGAGGATGTTACGGTTCTCGACATGTCGGTCAGCAAGGGCTTCAACGGCGATGATGTTCAAAGCAGAATAGAGACAGCAGAGAAATCTGCAGGAAATGCTCCCGATTACATCATAAGTGACAATGGCCATAATCTGACCAAGGGTATCACAGGTTCCGGACATATACATCATGCAGACATCAGTCATTCCATGGGCGTGATTCTCAGAAAGGTCTATGAGAAGCAATCTGATTTTGTGGAGTTTACAACACTCCTTGGCAAGAAACGGTTGCAGTATCATCTGACCGACAAGGCATACTTGCTGCCTCCCAACATGAGAGCCATATCACGATTCATGAATATGTCTTCATGGGTGCTCTGGGGTAATGAGATGCTAAACAGCTATGACACCCTCACAAAGAGTATGCAGGAAGCGTATGCCTTCATAAAGGATTATGAGTTCTTATTGAGGGAACTACAAACCGTCATTTGTGCTGTAAGACACGTTGAGACCATCTGCAAGAACGAAGGTTTTTCCGTCATGACGAGTAAAAGGTGCAAACGCTATATCATTACCCATGTCTTAGGGAATGCACATTACCGACAAGTACGCGTTGGTTTAAAAATGCTTGAATACTTCAACAGGGAAGAAGCACTTATCACTGCCAACATGAGCATCAATATATCATCAGACATCATTGAATCTACTTTTGGCATCTATAAGAGCAAAAAGTCGCCGAACAAGCTGTACGGCGTAACACCTTTTGTTCTCACGATTCCGTTATATTCAAAAGTCTCGAACGAATCCGTTACAAAAACAATTAATTTCAAAGAGCGCATTGTAAATGTTAAACTGAAGGACATCAGTACTTGGTCATTTGAGCACTTGTCCAAAAACTGGGTTACAGAACGAACCAAAACGCTTAAGAAAGTGAGCTAAAATTGGTACAACGAACTGGACACCCTACTTAATAAACCACCATCCGGGCGACAGTATAGTAGGAACGTTTGCGTCCGCTCGGCGACGAAGGAGACGCTTGTCAGAACAAGAAACGTGATCACGCTAGCAAGTATCGGTATCCGTAGTAGGCGCATATCTCCGAGATGCGCCCCTCTAGCGAGGCGGAGCTGTTTATCGCCGAAGGCTGGTTTATCGCTCGATATGGTTCTCTGGCGGTGTAACCGCCTGCAATATGATTAGGGCAGTGCGTTGGGAGCTTGCTCACAAAAGCAAAGACATAAGCATACTGCAAAGCACGTCAGTGCAGAGAACCATATCGGGTGTTTTTTAGGTTTTTGTCTATCCTCAAATTCGTCATATTCGTTCTATTCGTGTTTGAGAAAAACGTGGGAGAATCAAGCATCGCCTTGTGCCATGGCCTCTTCAAGTTGTCTGTCCTTGTAGCCCACAAATGCTTCGGCGGTCATG
>CAVGQQ010000184.1:0-2100 GCA_963631525.1 bacterium | reverse complement strand
CGCTTTAACGCTCTCGGAGAGAGCTAGCTCCTAGCGCTGATGCTTTCGTCGAGCGTTTGTGAACGAATAAAGCATTATACTATTATCACGCGTTCTGCACATTTGACGCAAATGCGCCTCCTAGTGCAATGACGCTTTGTGTTTCCATGCCGCATGGGGTTTATTTGCTGCGCAGCAGCAGGTTTATCGCCAGAGTCGGTTCGGCTGTGGTGCAGCCACTGGCGGTGGGGTTCTGATGCGGGCGTGGAGAACTTGTTCTCCTAAGCCGGCGACGGAACCACAGCGGTATGAGCACGGAGTGCGAACGGAACGGCTCGGGTGTTACCATCCAAGCCTTGCATAATAGCATCAGGGTTGTATTGTTGAACGGATTATATATCCGTCTTTTGTTCCCAATATTTTTCTACAAGCGGCTGCAAATTGTCTTTTATTACCCGCATCACATCCGCAAAGTTGAGGTCATCTTTCCATTGTACATTCTTAAGAAATGAATTCCAGCGAGTAATACGAGCCGCATCCACTGCAAATGTTGGGGTAAACAATTGCAAGTTTGCATTATACTGTAATTCACGGTTATCGAATGTAGCCTTCACTGCCTCATATAATGAATCGGGATTGATTATGCGATTTGTTAGCAACTGATAGCAATCGAAAAAATCCTTCATGCGGCTATTCAGTACATCTCGGTCTATCATTGTATGAAGTTTCTCTGCAATGACAGTTTCCAAGGAATAGGCGCGAAGGTTAACCGACGGAATGTCTGGAAGCAATAATGGAAAATCAACAGAGACAGGAGAAGGAGTGACAACATCACCAAACCCGACATCCACCGACATATTATGGACAATACTATCCATATGTGCAGTGAAATAGAATCGAGTGCCAGGATATTTCTTGTCGACCGTAATAGGTTCAATCTTTATACTGCCTGCATCGAAAATCACTCCGTCTTCATCACATGGGATACCGATTATCTCTTGGAACACTTTTGCAAGAAACACCCTTTCACGACTGATTTGCTTTGCCATAAAGTCAACATCCACTGTTGGGCGGGCTTCCAAACCATCAATGGCATAAAGCAATGAGCCACCCTTGAGAAGGAAATTGTCCTTATACTGACTAACTGAGACACGATAAAGCAATCGTTCATTGAAGTATCTTGAAAGCAGATACATGTACTTGTAGCCCGTCGCGTTCATCAGATTGAGAAGACGTGTACGTACCGATTTGCCATAGTTTTTCTTTGCCATACTCATTCAATTGCTATTTCAAGATAAGTGTTGAGCACGTTTGCCACACGCAGTTTCTTTGCATATTCCGTAAGTTTGGTGAAGTTGCGTTCTTTCCTGCACAGGTAGTTGCGTATGACCTCTGCACAGATGTCAAGTCCAATCTTGTTGCGGTATTTCACTGCATCGCACACACTTCGTTCCAAGTCAGTGATACGGACCTCATGTCCGGATATCGTTTCCTTCCGGATTCCAAACTCAAGGTTTTCCGGCTTCCAATAGTATATGGTTATAGGCAACATCTGCGGCAGCACAACCTTGCGTTTATTGGCAATGGCAATGCAGAATGCAGGTGGCACCATCGTACTCAGTCCATAATAAGCCCATGCACTATACAAACACACCACGCCGCCCGGCACAACCCGCCCCACATCAATCATCGAATCAAGCAGAGCCTCCGGTGTAGCATAAACCCCATGTCGGACACGCATGAGTTCCCCACGACGAACAGCGCGGTTCAACCGCATATATTCCGAAGCGCCATTAGCCTCAGCAACGGACATCGTTCCGCCCATAGCTTCCACCTTGTCTATTATACTGTCCATACCATCTGATTTCGTAAATCCACCCGCAAAGTTATGTCTTCATTCCGAATTATGCAAATTTTCTACGGAAATAATTCTCTTTTGCCGTAGAAATATTCATCTGGTTGGCTGTATCATTTTTGATTATTGAATGAAATGGTGTATAAGATTCCCGAAGACTTCTGTTTTTGATTATAGAGACGTAGGTCTGTCTCCCAATCATATCTAAAATGTTTTGGGGGGTTCTGTTAGCCATGCGGAGGGCACCTTGTTTATTTCAACATTAA
>CAVGQQ010000183.1:0-2105 GCA_963631525.1 bacterium | reverse complement strand
CTTTCTGATTCTTCTCCTCCTCGGATTATGATAAGCTTCCGTAAGGTACCGAGTCAAGAAAAATATCGTTCTAACTCGTTTTGTGACAAAAAGTTATTCATTTTCGGGACAGAATGAAGGAGAATGCTGTTTTGCGGCAGAAACGAAGACAGGCCACCGTTCATTTCTGGAGATAGTAAAGAATGGGTTCGGAAACCTCTTGCGTAAACAATGGAGGCCAGTCGCCAAAGAAAGGGGAGTCTCATACCTTGACGAAGGATCAGACAATTGGGTGTTGCTTAGTTGTATGAAAAGGGTATAATAATATTAGAATTCTACCATCAACCCGGAGGTTTTGTTATGATTATTCGCCCGTCGGCAGCTATCCGTCAGAATTACAATGATATTGCATCTTTATGCCGTAAATCGTCAGAACCCGTATTTCTTACAAAGAACGGAGAGGGTGACCTCGTTGTCATGGATATCGAATACTACAACAGAATGGAGAAGATGCTACGCCTCAGAGAGGAACTGATTGCTGCCGAAGAAGACCGACTGGCAGGAAGGGCTGGATGTACTCTTGATGAACTTGATGCTGCCCTTGATGCTGTAATCAGAGAGGCATAGTCATGGAAGACAGAAAATACAGCGTCATAGTCTCAGACAGGGCAAGACAGATGTTGTCGGCTCACATGAGATTTCTTGCGAAAGTGAACAGAGAAGCTGCCTCACGCAAGAAAATGGAACTGCTGACAGCATTGAAATCACTTTCTTATATGCCGGATCGTTTCCCTTTTCTTAATGAGAATTATCTTCCACAGAACAAATATCATAGGATGTTTGTGGAGAAGTGGTATCTCGTTATCTATCAGATCAGGGATGAGAATGTGTATGTGGACTATATCCTTGAGTGTCGTAGTGATTACAACTGGCTGATGCATTAGCATTAGCGTTGTGTTCTTCTGGATATGGCAGTTTGAAACATGGAGTAGCACAACATCCCGTCTTGCTACTTATCGACTACTTCCTGTAGTTACAATATGCCTCATTCTGCTTCTCTCTGCCTTCTTCTCCCTCTGTCTCTGTTTCTGTTACACTCGGAATGAGTCATCATCTGACTGAAATGGAGCAAAGGAAGTACCTGTGAGAATAATGTTTGTCTGCCACGGCAGGGTGAGCGGGTACTTTTCAGAAGACAGATAAAGTGCGTCAGAGCGCGCCTTTACGTGGCAGATTTGGGCCAGAGGGAAGAGCGATTACTACCGGAATACTACTTTTGAACAAACAGTTGATTGTGGGAATTTATCTTCAGACGAAACTTCTACATTATTTCTCTTTCTTGTTGTAAAATAATGCATGCAAAGGTGAATGATCTAGAAAAGAACAGCTTCCGGCTATAAGAGAGGCGGAAATGGCAGAAAGGAGAGTGTGAGCTATGGGAAGATTCGTTAATCCAGATAATTCTGCATTCAAAGGCGCTTGTAAAGACCGCATCTATGTAGATAAGACCGGACTGATGAAATACACAAACGAAGTGTTGGGAACTCCCAGTGCCTTCATCTGCAACAGCCGCCCGCGCCGCTTCGGCAAGTCCATGACTGCCAACATGCTTGTAGCATATTATTCCAGAGGGGCAGACTCGAAAGAACTGTTTTCATCTCTTGAGATTGCCTCTTCTCCCGACTATGAAGAACATCTAAATAAATACGATGTGATTCATTTCGATGTACAGGCCTTCATTTCTCTTGCGGGAACCCCTGAGAAGGTTGTCTCCTTAATTCAAAAGGAAATCGTAGGAGAACTCAGGGAATATTATCCTGAGTATGTATCAAGAAATGAGAAATCTCTTTTGAATGCGCTTGCCAAAATCAACGTAAAAACAGGAGCAAAGTTTGTCGTCATCATCGACGAATGGGATGTTCTCATCCGTGATGATGCAAACAACAAGAAGGTGAAGGACGAATACATTGCATTCCTCAGAGGAATATTCAAGGGACCTGAACCTGACAAGTATATCGCTCTGGCTTATCTTACCGGCATTCTTCCCATAAAGAAAGAAAAAACTCAGTCCGCACTCAACAACTTCAACGAATATACAATTCTTGCTGCGGGACCTTTTGCAAAGT
>CAVGQQ010000182.1:0-2106 GCA_963631525.1 bacterium | reverse complement strand
AGTCTAAGGTTTCAACTTTTGGCATAAGCGCAAAATCATTCATAAGAATTTGAGAAAGAGAGCAGTTTTTTACTTGGAGCTGCTCTCTTTTTGCTTGCATAATCCGAGGGATTCGGGTACTATATTTATGTACACATTATGTACACGAGAAGGAGCATATATGGGAGCCTATTCAGTACCCGAAGAAATAAGAAAACTCAAACCGAAAGGAACAATCGTCAAGCTAATCAGCGGCAATTACTACGTATATTCACATTCCCAGCACAAAGACCCTGTTACGGGAAAATGGAAGACTGATCCCGGGAAGATACTGGGTAAGATAATTCCCGGAGTCGGTTACATTCCAAATGAGGATTCATGCAGGAACAAGGGGATAACATGCTTCGATTACGGGCAGTACCTCATGTCATGCTTTCTGAGCGGCAAGGATTATGAGCTTCTTAAGGAGTTCTTTACTGCAGAAGAATCTATGCAGCTTTTTTCGTTGAGTACGATTGTTACCGTTGAGGGATACAAGGGAATAACGGTAGCAGAGGATTACTTCGAAAGAAGCCTTATTGCTCATGATTACCCTGACCTTGATTTTTCGTACAAGAGACTCTCCAGGCTTCTGGAACTTATTGGTCGGCAGGATACTGCAAGAAAATTCCAGCAGAAATGCCTCGCAGAAGGTGGTACAGAACTTGCCATAGACGGGCATGTCATAGCCACATCAAGTGAAAACAACGATCTTGCTTCTCCCGGCTATAAGGCAAAGACGCTCAAAAGCAATCAGATGAACCTCATGGTAGCTCTTGATGTCGAGTCATCATCTCCTGTTGCAACAAAGGTTTACCCGGGCTACATGCTGGACAAGAGCGATTTTGCGGATTTCATAGAGCACTGCGGTTCGGTCAAGGGCAAGATAATATTGATAGACAAGGGCTTCTACTCTGAGGATAACATGCTGCTTATAGAGAATGAAGGAGCTTTCTATGTCATACCTCTCTGTGGAAACCATTCTGCCTACAGGACAGCAATAAAGGATGTCGAATCTCTGGGCGGAGGCGATAAGCTTCAGGATTACTTCTTTTACAAAAGAGGAAATAAGACCGACCTTGTAAAATACAAGATTTATGATGTGAACGGAAGGAGAGTAATCTACTACAAGAACATCTCTGAAGCTGAAAAGCTTTCCAAGAAATACCTGGCAGAGATTAAGAACGGTAGCAAAGGGTATACTCAGGAGAAATACGACCAGATTGTGGACTCCTTCGGCGCCTTTGTACTCATTACAAATCTGACAACTGAAGGCGCTGCCAGTATTTACAGCCGATACAAAAATCGATGGTCGATAGAAAATTATTACGACAAGCTCAAGAATGTTACATGTTTCAAGGAACTGAATATTGATGACTGGGCTGTGACTCAGGGGCTGGCATTCGTGATGCTTCTCTCCGGGCGTATGGATGCAAGAATCTCTGAAGCTGCAAAGAAGGTAAAAATGTCAAAGAAGAAGTTCCTAAGTCTTGCTTCATACCTGAAACTGACAGATGTAGACGGCAGAAAAATGATTCATAATCTAAAGGACAAGCACTTTAAGGTTTTTGAGACTCTAGGCCTCTCAATGGATACAAATGTCAGATGTCTCGGCTGATTTATACCTAAAATTGGAAAAAGTTGTGCTATAAGAAATTAGAAGTTACGGTTGCTCTGTTTTCCGCGCATATTGTTGAGTCAGGAGACTACTTATAGTTCATAAGCGACAACGACGTTGCAAAAGACAAAATGACGATTACCAACTCTCATAAAGGCTCAATTGCATATGAGATTACTGCAAAATCCATCAAAACATAATTGTTTGTACGACCTTCTTGTAACCGTTTATCTCTGCTGGCCATTGCACAACACTTTAGTAGTTACAATTCTCCTCCTTCGTGTCCTGTAGGTTACGGATATAATATGCGCGGAAATCAGCTGTATCCAAATTCATAATTTCTTGCAATGCGAGAGAATTATGGAAAAGCCGCGCATATTCTATAACCGCGCATAATGTCTAGAACTGCCTCACTGGAAGTATGTACTGCCCTACACTTCTTATATATCCATGCTGATAGCCGAAGTAGA
>CAVGQQ010000181.1:0-2141 GCA_963631525.1 bacterium | reverse complement strand
ATATCGCGGAATATGTACACCGGCAATGCACATTTAAACACCAGCTTATCACTCACTTGTGCGAAATGTTCATCTACGAGATGAACTCTTCTTAAGAAATAACCCACCACCATAACCATAAATACCGGTATCGTGGCATTCAGACTATATATAAAATTACTCATACTTTTCTTCCTCGATCCTGCCTCATCCCAAGGCGAAATGAAAGGCTGTCACATCTGCAACAGCCTTTTTATATTACTTCTTCTTATCTGGATCATCACCTCTGCCGAGCAGAAACAAAAAAATCATCACAACGATCGATACGATCAGACATACGGCGATCAGCCATGGCTTGCTGTCATCTCCTGTCATAACCAGAAGCAATGTATTCCATACAGATAAATTGTTCATACAATCCTCCATTTCTGACTATTGCAGATCCTTAAGTTCATTTGGCGGAATTGCAGGTTTCGTAGATCTGGCGAAATTCTTAACCTGAGCGGTCGCCTTATTGATTGGAATATTGGTGCCGGCACCGGCAACACAGCCTCCCGGACAACCCATTCCCTCGATCAGACATCCATCCTTCTTTCCTGCCTTGGCAAGCATCAGCATTTTACGACATTCTGCAAGTCCTTCTGCATGCTCCACCTTGACTTCAACATCCGGGTAGTATTCCTTCAGACATGCCGTCACAGCCTCAGCAACACCACCGGCAACCGCATACCCTCGACCGGCACCTGTCGCATCTTCCATGGCAATGCCCTGTCTGAAATCGTCAAATTCAATGTCTCTCGCAATAAACATGGCATCTAACTCTTCAAAGGTAATGACAAAATCTACATCAGACCGAACCGTTCTTCTCGATGCCTCCAGCTTCTTAGCAGCACATGGACCGATAAATACAACCGATGCCTCCGGATCCTTTTCTTTGATCATTCTCGCAGTGGCCACCATCGGTGTCAATGCATTGGAAATCTTGTCGATCGTCTCCGGAAAATACTTCTTTGCAAGCATCGCCCACGATGGACAACAGGATGTCAGAAGGAATGGCAGATCTCCATTCACAACCTCATCTACATAATGATGTGCTTCCGCGATGCATCCCGCATCAGCACCCATTGCCACCTCATATACATCTGCAAAACCAAGCTTCAAAAGTGCAGCCTTGATCTTGTCCGGTGTTGCGTACTCTCCAAACTGTCCGATGATCGCCGGTGCAACCGCCGCAACCACCTTCTTGCCTGCCTGCATCGCACGGATCAGCTGGAAAATCTGAGACTTGTCCGCAATTGCACCAAATGGGCAATTCACCATACACATTCCGCAGGACACGCATTTGTCCTCGTTAATCTTGGCACGGCCTAATTCATCACTTTCGATCGCACCAACACCACACGCATCCGCACACGGTCTTCGCTTGTGTGAAATCGCATCATATGGACAGTTCTGCTTGCATTTTCCACATTTGATACATTTGTCCTGATCAATATAAGATCGTCCATTCACCATAGAAATCGCATGCATCGGACATACCTCGCTACATGGATGTGCCACACAGCCCTTACACTGATTGCTGACCTCATACATATTCGCTTCGCAGGCGTTACATGCAGACGGAATCACCTGCATAAGCGGCGGCTCATAATACTTCTCTGCAATATCACTCATCTCAATCCCCTGTGTCAGATGCACCGGTTTATTGGCCGGACGCAGTGACATGCCCATTGCCAGTCTGACACGCTCTCTCGATATCGCACGCTCTCTATAGATACTATCTGTATACTCCGGTGTATCTCCCGGCGTGATCGCATACGGAATTGCCTCAATATCATCTATGATATTCTTAGAGGTATACGCAACTCTTGCCACCTCTACAAACACCTGCTTTCGCAGTCTTCTTACATTGGTCTCTAAACCTCTCATTTGCTAAACTCCTTCTCCATCGTTGCCAAACAACATAATTAAGTAAATTATACACTAAAATGAATATGCTGTCTATTTATTTCATTTATATATTGCATATCATTTTCTAATCGGCTATGATAAAAATGAACATTGTAATCATGCGAAAGCAAACATCGAACCGCAAAGTTGGGAGGGTTCTTTATGAATATACAACAGATACAAGAGACTGCTCGTGCAGTACAGACCCATAC
>CAVGQQ010000180.1:0-2165 GCA_963631525.1 bacterium | reverse complement strand
AGAGGCAACGGCATCCGATTCCGGCAAGAAACCTTGGAATATCAAGGATCTGATCGACGGACTGTTTCATATGCAGGGTTCCTGTGCATCTTATGTATCAAGCAGACTTGGTATAAGTGACAGATCAACAGTCAGCAGCCTTCGGACATATCTTCTCGGTAATGGATGGTATGTAGTAGGACGCGGAGGTGCATACAATACTTCATCGGTAGATGGAAGTAATGCGTTTTCATCAGACGTTAATAAGGTTGCAAAATCAGGAGATGTAATCATTTTTTATTCTGCAGCAAACGATTGGAATAATGCAGATCTTATGACACATGTTGGTATCGTAAATCAAGTTGGAGGCTATGGTGAAAAAGAAGATTTAGGATTTTACACATATCCGACATACGATTACGATTCCCTTGGAAAGACGAGTGCTGATGGATACCCAAGAACCGGCTACAGTATCGGACGCTGGACCTATTATGCAGTAAGCGATAAAAAATCAAACAGTTACGAAATTTTAAGAAAAGTAACAAAAGGCACAATCCGTGTCTGCAAAACAGTTTATGACGAGAACAATGTGGTCCTTCAGGATGGAAGCAGTGTTTATGCGTCATTGAAGGGTGCCAACTATGGCATTTATAATTCAGCAGGCTCTATTATGGGATACTGCTATATCAATTACGGTGATGGAGACAATATATCGACATGGGTAATGTCCGAAAAGAACGGTAACGGTTCTATGGTCTATCTGGATCCGGGAAATTATACCATCCGTGAAGTTGATACACCTGACTCCGATTACTGGAAATTAGATACAAACGGATATTCTGTTACGATTAACGGTGGAGATAAGGTAACTGTCGGTAAACCGAAAAATGATGACGGCTCAAACAAAGACCTTGCTGCATTTGGTCAGGGTACTGGAGTCACAGCATCAGACGGACTTACATACCGGTATATTTCGGATATCGAATTAAACGAGTTCCCTTGTACTATCCGTGTAATCAAATCACCGGAAGGTAAAGATATCAATCATCCTTGGACTTTTGGAGGAAATGACGATATAGCCGGAGCTTCTTATGGTGTATTTGCATCACAGCAGGATGCAATGTCAAGACAGAATGCAGTTGGATACTGCTATATTGGCAAGGATACAGATTCTCAGGAAGATAATATATCCACCAATATAAGGACCAATATCGACGGTACAGGAAAATCTGTCTGTATAAAAGGCGATACCACTTACTATGTGCGCGAAGTAAAAGCTCCAGACAGCGGATACTGGGCATTAGATGATCAGATTTATACTATAAAAGCAGAAAGAGATAAGAGAACAACCGTAGGTGGAAACAGCGGAGTAACTGTTTTCGCCGATCACAGAACCGCAACATCAACAACACTGCCTACAGACGGTTCTGAAGCATACAATACAGGTGTAAAGCTTATCGAAACTGTAACGGAGTTTTATCTGAATATCACAAAGCAAACAAATCCTGTACAGCTTACATGTGTAAAGGATAATCCAAACTATTCGTTAAACGGCGCACAATATACCGTTTATACAAATCCTGCATGTACACAGGTTGCAACAGACAAAAACGGAACCCCGGCGGTGATCACCATTACGGCTAAACCGGGAGAAACAACAGCAACATCAAATAAGATCGCGTTCCAATTCCCGGAAGGCAAGTCAAGCGTTACTTATTATATTAAGGAAACAGCAAAGCCTGATAAGGGATACCTCGGACCGGGTGATGATGAATGGCGGGCTGAAATCCGTTTAATCACTGTCACATTAAGTGAGGCTTCAGCAAATTCAGGTCTTACTAAAACGGCAACCTTTAATGAAACAGCTTTACTTGACCCATTTGTTACCAGCATGTACAAGGTAGATGCGGAAACCGGAGAAGCAGTCGCGGATGCACACGGTACGCTTTCTTCTGCACAGTACACCATGCGCTTTTATGCCGTGGATGCAAACCGTACTTATACTGCTGCAGAACTTAAAGCAATGACTCCAACAAGAGAGTGGGTGTTTGCAACACAGTACTATGCACCTACAAAACAGTATATATTCCAGTACTTAGACCAGTACAAGGTATCCGGACCGGACCTCTACAAAGATCCTTCCGGCAACGCCCAGCTCCCGATCGGTTACATCACCATCGAAGAGA
>CAVGQQ010000179.1:0-2167 GCA_963631525.1 bacterium | reverse complement strand
CGCTTTTTACGTATGTAGAGAACAACACATAATATTAACCGCCAGCAACGGGGCCTGTTGGTATGCTTTGCAAACAAAACAAGTTCATTTATGAAACATTCCACTTTTATGAAGGACTTTGCCCTGCTGGCATTGGCATTAACGGGGGAAATGGCGTATTCTCAATCCAACATTTCCTTACACAAAATTAAAGCGGTAGAGCCTGACGTTCAGGTGAACATGCTCGACAGCGTAACGAGCGAAAACTATCGTAAAATCTATCAGTACAATGAGTATGGGTACATCACTTCCGTGATGGTATACCATAAAGACACAGATTGGTCGCTTGTTACAGGACAATCCTATCTCCAGGACTATGTGTTCAATGCCGATGGACAATGCATTGAGCGCACGCGTTATCATGTAGACGAAAACGGCAAGCGCACAGTTGTGGACGACATGGGGAGACTAGAAGTCAAGGATAATCTGACATGGGAATACACTTACAGTCACAACGATGACGGCAAACTGCATCCGGAAACTGCCAAGGCGTATGACCAATGGGGCAATCTCACAATCGATATAGAATATGATACTGATTGGTATAGCTATGAAGACTATATAAGCAGTTATGAAGAAAATCGCTATTCCGGACCCGTCAACTGCGAACATTTCAAAGAAAACTCCTTCAAGGATACTTACCGCACATTCCATCTCATAGCCTCACATTCGGATGGTTTGCGAACGATGAATGCCGACGAATTGGGTGTAAGTTGCTGTGAGATGAACTTGTGGGAACAGATTGACGGCAAGCTCTATCGCAAGCACTTCTGTGGCGAAGACCTCTCAGAGGCAACCGTAGGCACAGTCAAGAAATATCTAAAGTTAACATCCGAAGACATTTACGAGTTAAATGCTGCAGGAACTCGGCCTGTAAACATGACATCTGTGGATATGTCCGATTCCGACTACCACCAGTACACTGCTTACTACGAATACACGTGGGACGACAAAGACAGACTCTTAAGCGAATCCTACAGTTACTCGGTTGGAGGTGATGTGGAGTCGAAATACACTTACACATATGCCGACGATTATACTCCAGAGAAGTCGCTCATGGATGCGGTTTATGCAATCCGCAACAATGTTTGGCTATATCCTGAAGATGAATTCTGTACCTTTGGAAGATTGGCTACAGTATGTTCTGATTATGCCAACGACGGAATCGACAATGCGTCTTATACATGGAACGACAAAGGTCAGATGGTCTTGAATAAAAGGAAACAGACAGGTACATGGTATGATTACGAAACGCAAACGTATCATCAGTATGAAGATAATAGTGAAGAATACTATTACTACAATACAGACGGTCATGTGTCTCACACGATAGGCATAGATCACGAGGATGGTGCCACTGAATACTTCAAGATTGAGTATATATATGAATTGGGAATGTGGACTGGCGAGAAAGAATACTCTGGCGACTCGTTTGACGGTCCCTGGTATGCAGAGTACTCCGAGGGCAAAGCCCGTACAAGGAAATCTGCCCTCAAGTCCGCTTCATTCTTTGATGATATGAGTGACGGCTATCACAACATAGACGATAATGACGGGGTGTTTATAACTGAAGGCAACTATTCTGTAGAAGATGGCAAAATAGTCAATGGACATTATTTTCAATACATCTACAACACTGCTTCCATTCCTGAAAACCCCGAACTGAATTACACTGAGCCGGAAGTTCCTTTCGAAATTATGGACGATGATTGCGACTCCATGATTGCTGGCGTTTGGCGCTATGAATGGAATAACGAATCCGAAGAATGGGTATGCGTACAGGCATATAACAACGCCACCCATATATATTATAACGGAGATGACATTGTATGTGACATTTACAACAGGGACAAGCAGATTACAGGCACAATCACCTACAGTTTTGATGAAGATGGGCGATTAGCAAAGCAGTCGAGCGAGAACAGCGAAATAGTCTATACTTATCTCTCTGATGGTTCCGATTACCTGTATGAGACGGTCACCACACAGAATGGAGTTAGCAGTGTCCTACATTATTACTACAGTTTACACAACTATGTGTTGCCTTCTGGTATAGATGAAATAGAAGTCACAACAGCCGAACCTGTATATTATGATATGCAAGGCAGATGTGTAAAGAACCCTTCCG
>CAVGQQ010000178.1:0-2188 GCA_963631525.1 bacterium | reverse complement strand
TGATTAAAGTGTATGATCTGATTTATGATGAGAAACCAGATAGTTTGAAGGCAGCTTTAGATGCATATAAAGAAGCACTGGAAGATGAGAGTGCAGAAGAATTAAAAGAGCAGATAAAGTCAGAGTGTCATTATGTCATTGAACCGGATCTGACTTACACCTGCTTTGCTGATGCTGCTCGGAATAATTCTTTTAATCGTGAGCAGTTGCAGAAAGCGTTCAATAATATTGAGCAGAGCGACCCATTATTTGTCGATTTGTTCACGGATATTGACTTGTATTCCAGCCGTCTGGGTGCAGGAGATCAGAAGCAGAGCGATACCATTTCCAATCTGATTAAAGAAATTGATAAGGCTGATCTGCTCAATTCAGATGCAGAAATTCTTGGAAATGCATATGAATATTTGATCGGTCAGTTTGCATCTGAGACCGGTAAGAAAGCTGGAGAGTTCTATACACCGCAGGCGGTGTCAAAGATTTTAACCAGAATTGCGATTGCAGGCCAGGAAGATAGAAAAGGTTTGTCTGTGTATGATCCGTGTATGGGATCCGGATCACTTTTGCTGAATGCAAAGAAATATGCAGCAGAGCCAGACTATATTAAATATTATGGTCAGGAACTGAATACTTCTACATTTAACCTTGCACGTATGAACATGTTCCTGCATGGAATTGATCCGGAAAATCAGATTCTGCGGAATGGTGATACGCTTGATGGAGACTGGCCCACTGGAGAAGAGACCGATTTCTATATGGTACTTATGAATGCTGCTGTGATTTATTCACTAAACACCGAAAAAGCCCGTAATATCAAGGAATTTGCGGCATGAGGACTTGCATTTGCGCCTCGCTGAAACCGAATATCTGACTATGTACTGGGGTAAGCTGATGGTGGCTTAGTCCTTTTTTATTGCTCAAAACTGAATACGAATACGCCGAGCGCGTCTGTCTTTTCCCTTCATGGGAATGCCCTTCGGGGCTGGCAGACGCGCTTTTTTCATGCCCATTTTTACGAGGAGGTTGAAATGCCATGACTGAGATTTACGCGGACGGCAAGCCGAGAGACTGCCGCGCCTGCTATTACTACGAGAAGAAAAGCGGATGCACATTGAAGCACTGCTACTACCTGATAAACGAGAAGCCGAAAGAGAGCGAATGCGACGATTGCCCATACGGCAAATGCGGGCCGTGCATCGGCTGGTGTACGAAGGAGATTCTCCGCTCCGTTAGGGGGTGTGCCAAATGACGCTGGATTACTTCTACGGTGAACAGGCAGATCAGTTCACCTTCTACCGCATCCCCAAGGCACTGTTTACGGAAGAACGATTTAAGACCATCTCTGCCGAGGCGAAAATCCTATACGGCATTCTGCTTGACCGTATGAGCCTGAGTCGCAGAAACGGTTGGCTGGATGAGCAGAGCCGTGTGTTCATCATCTTCACGCTGGATGAGGTTATGGACGCTATCGGCTGTGCCGATCAGAAAGCGACGAAGCTGTTGAACGAGCTGGAAAGCAAAGCCGGTCTCATTGAGCGCAAGCGCCAGGGACTGGGAAAGCCCAATCTCATCTACGTTAAGAACTTTGTGGATAACTCATCTGGAGGTGCCTCCGAAACGCCGGAATCACGAATCAAGAGTCGTGAAATTCACGATTCTGGAACAGTGAAAATCACGAATCCAGAATCCCGAAAATCACAGAGTAATAATACTGAGAAAAATAATACTGATCTTAGTGAGACTGATACATATCCTTTCCCTTCCGGGTTTTCCGGTGATCACGGTCGGGCAAATCAGGACAGGATTGGACGGGATATGGATGAGAGACAGCGCTATCGAGAATTGCTTGAGAGAAATCTCGATTACGACATCCTGCTTCAGAGCAATCCATACGATCATGACACGATCGAGGAAATCATGGAGCTTATGCTTGATACCATCTGCTCCAAGCGTCAGTACATCCGCATCTCCGGAGACGATAAGCCTCGCGATGTCGTAAAGAGTCAGTTTCTCAAGCTGAATTATGAGCATATCGAGTATGTGCTTTCTTCCTTCAAGGACAACGTCACCAAGGTACGCAACATCAAGCAGTACCTGCTGGCGTCCCTATACAACGCTCCGCTGACCATATCAAATTACTACGATGCGCTTGTGCGTCACGATATGGCAAACGGGGTTATCTGAGCCGCAG
>CAVGQQ010000177.1:0-2206 GCA_963631525.1 bacterium | reverse complement strand
ATATATATATAATAATTTATAATCTATTTAAATCTATGTACCACGATTTCATATACTGATCTGGGTTCTTCACCGGGTTAAAACCACGCCTGAAATCTTCTCTAAATCGGTATGCTTTGAAAAGTAACTTTCCGCGGTGATTGTAAATAATATCATCGATATCTCTTTGCTTGTCAAAAACATGCCCTTTCTTTTTATCGGGTATGTCATCTGACAGTTCCCAAATAGAGAGTTTTATCATTGCTTGATGGCCGGGTGATATGGTATTAGAATTAGGATTAAAATATGGTTTCATCTTATCTGCAATCCCGTAATCATAACTAATACGTAAATGAATCACCAGTCGGTTCGGGTCGTGTCTATTAAGTGCGTCAATATAATCATTAAAATCAAAAAGCACTGTGCGTTCAGTATTCATGTTTTTATACTCGCTGCCAAAAATCACGCGTGTGTTCTCCGTGTCGCGGATCACATTCTTTGCAGTATACATATCAGTCTTATCAAGAAGAATCGGCGCATTAGTGATAAATGTCTCAAGATTAACCACTCCCGTTATACCGAGATTGGTGAAGATATTCTCATTTATATGTTCGGCGAGCGACTTCATCTTAGATTGTTGTGAGAAATTTTTTCCAGTCCTCGATGCCCACGGCCCAGAGGAACTCCTTAATGTCATTGAGTGTCGGCTTGAGTATGCAGGAGAATACCGCAGTCTTGACTATGTTGTCACCTACCTTCGCGGTGATCTTCCTGACGCCGCCGGTGAGGAAATACGTCACACGCAGTTTCTTATCATCTTTGTATATGAGCGTCTGATGGTCGTTGCCTTTATTGACATCATTCACTGACCATCCAGCTTTCTCGAACGCATCGATATCGAACTTCGGCGTCTGGAGGACATTCCAATTTCTCCAATATCTGCTGTAGTTGTCTTTTACATCTGCCATAATCAAAAAAATTATTTAATAGTTATCGTAATTGTATTTTCCTTACTTAATCGTTTCACTAACTCCGTCTCATAGACCGCGCTGTTGGTGACCATGCCTTTCTTAGTGTTCTTACCTACGAGGATACATCCTTCAGTATCCTTAGCAGTATTGCCGCGGTGTATGAGCACCCCCTCGAAGAAAGGAACATTATGCAGTCGCGGGAGCACGCGCTTGAACCTCGGTGACATAGTCATAGTCACTGTATATGTACCAGCGGGGATTGCCGTGTCGCCTGCGACCTTATCCTTAGCGGTCTTCAGCCGGCGGACCGGGTCCTCGAGTGTGTCGCAGAAGTACTTCCCGTCGAGGTACATCCGCCCGATGGTGTACTTACTGTTAAGTGTATGTCGTGTTACTTGTATCTGCATCTAAAAAAAGATTGTTTTATTTATATAATTTTAATATTTTATTCTGTTTTTGTGTCTTGCGGGCCCAGCTCAAAATCAATGTTACTGTACTTAAACGTGCACGTAAACGTGGTGAATGACCTCTCAATCTTGTCGTAACTCAAGTTCAGCGCATCGATGCTGTCGAAGACCGGATATGAGAACGTGATGTGATTGACTACCTCACCCATCTCATCGACTATCTCAAGCGTGAGGAACGGTGTGAAGCCATCAGTCCGGTTCTCTTTTGCATAGTGATAGAACCACGTCTCGAAGAGTAAGAAATAATTATAAAACCCCTGTGTATGTCTGAAAGTGACTGTCAGTTCATTAGGTATCAGGCTGACTGGGTTCTTAGATGACCGGTAGACGACATTACTGCTCGGCTCAATACGGTTGATATGTGGGTTTCTGTAGTTCTGTGCTTGCTCGACGGTGCTGTCACCGAGCCCTTTCAGCTCGATACCTTGGATACTCTCGTTGATGATATCAATAGGTTCCCGGATGACGTTCTTGTCGTACTTATTAAGCAGATTATACCACTTCTCATATATCTCATCCGGGATGAGCTCCTTCGGGAAAGCAAACCTAAAGGTGTCAAATCTTGGATTAAGAGAAAGTGAGTTCATCGTGATTTAAAAATATATATTTATATAATAAAATCTGGTTTTATCGAGTCATCGACTCGTAATAAAATCTGGTTTTATCGAGTCATCGACTCGATTCGAGCCATCGACTCGTAATAAATATAACGCATTTTTAAAGCTAATTTAAGTGCGCACTAAAGGCTAAGCCCGGGGCAAGTGCAATTATATATATTTTATTATAGAT
>CAVGQQ010000176.1:0-2208 GCA_963631525.1 bacterium | reverse complement strand
GTTCGGAAGTAACATTTTCTTCCTTTGTCTTCGAACAAATTTGGCAAGTATAAGTGTTAACTTCCCAAAAATTAGGCACTAAATCCTCAAAAGGCCCTAAAGTCCGGGACATTTGAAGAAGTTCATAGCCTCCTCAAAGCTTCTCGAGCTCTGCATGAAAAGGTTCTTTACTATCTCAGCCTGAAACTCCTTTCTGTTGTCTACCAGAGTCTTGAGTTTATCCTCCTGTTTGGTAAGTTTTGCTCTCTGAGAAAGAATCTGATCCTCCAGCCTTTTTATCTCGTTGTCATACGCTTCAATGCTTTTACCACGGCCCATAGTTTCATTACTCCTTATCTGAACTTTCGGTTTTGTTTTCTCTGCTGTTATTGAGAATTTTGCTTATCTCATTGCCCTTTGCGCGCACCTCATCCTCGGTGATGCCGAAAGAGAGCAGAATCGTCTTCTGTGCTCTTGTTACGGCATGGTCCAGCTGGTATCTGCCACTCGGAAGTCTGACAAGTTCTATCTTGTCGAGTTCCTTGACTGCAGCAGGAACCGTCATGAAGTTCTCCTTGATGTTATTGTTCAGAACTGCTTCCCTCAGGTAGGTGAAGATTCTGTTTCTGATGATGAGAGCAATGAATTCTACAAAGAGCTTTGCCTTCGTCGCACCATCGGTATAGACACGCTCGGTTCTTGCCCCCAGAAATGTCTTGTCAGTTCTGAAGAGTTTTTCGGAGACATCTCTGTTCTTGTATAGAACAAGTGCATCCTTCGCTTTCTTGTTCTCGCTTGTGACAATAACACAATACCCCATAAGCGAGGTGACCTTGTCTATCTCGTCATCCTTCTGCCGGGCAAAGAGAAGACATCCGCTGTCATCAAGTACAATATCGAAATACTTTTCTATGCTGCTGTCAGCCGTGTACTTCTTCCCCTTCAGACAATCGAGATCCTTCTGAATCAGGTTTATCTCCCCCAGGAATTTCGCCTTCTCAGCACTGGCCTTGTAGTCACTGTAATATAAGTGTATGTAGGAATCACAGTTATCATCTTCAAAAAGCTTCTGCTTTATCGTTATGCCGTACTTGTTGTACTGGGCTATGTAATACCTGTTGTTGCTTTCGAAAGTTCCCTTGTTGCCGAGAATGAGAGATGCAACCATCTCCTCCTGTCCCTTCATCATTATAATGAAGGAGAAGCCGCTCTCCCGAATCAGATTAAGCGCCTCCTTTGTAAAATATCCCCTGTCCAGTATTATGCCTATCTTTCTGTACCCGTACTCCCCGGCTTTACTTACCATGTATTTTATCTGTGCGCAGTCGACAATGGAGCCGGGGTAGGTCTCGAAAAAGAGCGGTATGCTGTTGCTCTGGTCAAATGCCACCGCATAATTGTAAATCGGAAGTCCCTTGTCATCCTTTGCCTTTCCCTGTTCGGCAATCGAAATGTCTCCGGCACTGGTATTCTTGTTGGTCGAGTCATAGGAGATGTATATCTTCTTTCTCTTATCCATCTTCTCATTCCAGACATTCTGGAAATTCTGTATGTCCTCCCCGTTAAGTTCATTGAAGAACCGGGAAATGGTGGTGTCACTATACATGTACATGTTCTCAGTAAAGAGTGCATGATTGTAGTTGTAGTCCGGGTAATACTGTCCTGCGTTGTCCTCTGTGACTATAGAATAGGCGGCAATATCCAGAACCTTCCGTGCCGCCTTTCTGCCGAGAACACCTTCGAGCATGCTGTCCAGACCGATCTCTTTTATCACCTTTTCCATGATGATGTACGGACCTATCTTCACACATGAACTCCTCTTGCCTTCATCTCTCAGCTCCGGCACGGGAGTATCGGGAAAGTAGGTGAAGAAGCTGTCATTCGGAAACATCTTCTCTTCATCTGTATCCGACTGCTTTCCGATTGTCACTCTCTTTGGTTGCGTATTCTGCCTATCCTTGAAATATGTGCGTCCTATTTCAAGTTGAATGAACACCTTTCCGCTCTGTTTCTTATGTACAATCTTGCCTTTCACGTCCGGAACAGCGACAAGAAATTCGTAGTAGTTCATAGTACCTTCCTTAGTGCCTAATAGGTACTAAATATTTCTGAAAATGTCAACCCCGGTCCAAAAGAAAAAGCCCGGATTTTCTTATGTTTCCGAGCTTTATCAAATCGTCAGCTGACGAAGACTAAATTAGTACCTAGTTAATGGGAAGTTAACAATAA
>CAVGQQ010000175.1:0-2211 GCA_963631525.1 bacterium | reverse complement strand
AATTACACATTTGTTCAGCAAATGTTAATAAATTTTACAATTACCTTACATTCTCCAGACTTTCGCACCTCCGATAAATAGATTTTGATTGTAATTTCTTTGGGCAGCTGAAAAAGCTGCTTTTATTATGCCGCGCTCGAAGAATATATTTATGATTTCGTACGATTTCGCGTTGACAATATATCTCCTTTAAACTAAAATAGTTAGTGAGGTGTAAGAAATGGCATATGTTCTCAAGCTCAGTACCCGCAAGGATGGCAGCACAACCTATCAGATATTCGAAAGCAACCGCATTCCCGGTCTGAAGAACAAGTACACATCGACCTGTGTGGAGAAATTCAACAGCAAGGAGCTCGAAGACAGCGGAATTACCGATGTGGAAGGGTTTGTCCAGGGCAAGCTTGCTGAGTGGAAGAAGAAGCTGGAAGATGAGAACACACTGAAGAACGTACTTGTGAACATTCCTCTTGATACGATACTGAAGGATGAGGACAACAAGATAGTCAATCTCGGGTATGCTGCATATTCGAAGCTCTATCACAAACTCGGACTGGAAGAGCTCATCAACATGCGCCGCCAGCACACGGATGCTGAATACAATGCCAATCAGATACTCCAGCACCTTGTCTATTCCAGGCTTCTCAAGCCGGAGTCGAAGATAGCCACATGGAGGGACAGAGGGAGATTCTACGACCAGGTGAACAACGATTCCCCGGACGGGAACGTCAAGGATTACACCAAAGACAGCGTCTACAGATGCATGGATGACATTCTCCTGTGGCGGGAGGACATCATCAAATGGCTGGATAAGCAGATAAAGAAGAAATACAGCCGAAAGAATACCGTCCTCTACTATGACGTCACGAACTATTACTTCGAGAGAGACGTGGAGGATGATGAAAACGGTCTGAGAGCGCATGGAGTGTGCAAGGAGCACAGACCGGAACCCATTATTCAGATGGGTATGTTCATGGATGAGATGCAGATTCCTATTACCTACGGCCTGTACCGTGGCAATACAGCAGACAGTCTCACCTTCAAGGATGCGCTCGACAGCAGCGTCATCGACTTCACTGACAGGCGGAAGATCATCGTCGCCGACAAGGGCATGCTCAGCTATTACAACATTCTCAAGATAAGAAATGACAGAAACGGCTATGTACTCAGTCAGTCGATAAGGAAAAGTGACAAGGAAACCGTTGCCTTCGCTCTCGATGACAGCGGTTACACCGATGAAATAGATAAAGATACCGGGGAGATAATCTACAGGTACAAGGAACGGACGACAGTAAGGACACCTTCCAGTTACGGTGATATGGATGACAAGAAGCATTCCGGCAAATACAACGAAAGGCAGATCTTCATCTGGAGCAAGAAGTATGCCGACAGAGCCCAGGAGCAGAGGAAGAAGGTTATAGAAGATGCAAAGGAATGTGTCGGCAGGCAGTCGAAGGACTATAAGGATTCCAACTACGGCAAGAACAAGTTCCTGAAGAAGCTTCCGGTGAAGAACGGAGAGGCTGTTGCTACTGACTGCTGTGAGGTAGTCCTTGACGAGGATGCCATCAAGGAAGATGCAAAGTACGACGGTTACTACATCATCATCACCAATGTTGTCGGACTTGAAGATGACGAGAAACCGAATCCTGAATACGAACCGGACCACAGCTACTACCGCAATGACGGTTTTCTGGTATTCAACAAGAGCGTCACCATCAAGGATATTCGCACCATCTACGGCGGACTCGAGAAAATTGAGGAGACATTCAAGGTCACCAAGACAGGAATGCTGAACCTCAGGCCGGTATTCCACTCCAGGCAGGACCGCATAAAAGCCCATTTCCTCATCTGCTTCATCGCGCTTGTCATAGAAAGACTGCTGGAAAGGGAGCTCGAATGGAAATATTCGTCCCAGACCATTCAGAAAGCGCTGAGTGATTTCAAAGCATTGAACATCTACCAGTCCAATGTCTGGCAGATACATGGCGAAAGTAAACTCGCCCTCGACATCTTCAGAGCGATGGATATTGAAATTCCCGGAAGATGCATTTCCCAGGGGAAGCTCAGAAGCCTCTATGCATCTACGAAGAAAAAAGCGGCAGGTTGAATTTACACGAAATCAATTTTATCTTCCGACCATTCTAAGATAAGTGCTTGCAATGTGAAAAGTTGCAAGCATTTTTCTTGTCAGCTAGGTGCGAAAGTCAGGTT
>CAVGQQ010000174.1:0-2253 GCA_963631525.1 bacterium | reverse complement strand
AGAACCGATCGGTGTCTACTTTGAAAGTAGTAATGTGTTATATGGTAGTGATTTCGTATATCTGTATGATTTAAGTGTCTATGATGAAGATGCGGAGGAAAAAGTATGTATTGCAGGAAGTGTGTATTGCCTGAATGTTTACAAAAGAGTCATGTTCTACGCACGGAAGGTGGATGATTCTATCTGCATAAAATATTACTCGCTGGATGACAAGGAGGAGGGCGAACTGATTACGATTGATGCGGGTGCGGATACGGTGATAAAATCGCTCGTCGTCAGTGATGATTATATCATCTATGATCTGGGCCCAAAAAAGGAGCAAGAAGCTGTTGATACGCGGGTGATCTGGAATCGGCATACCGGGGAGATACAGCAGACAATCTCGTACCGGTAAACATGGGAGGAAATAGCAATGGAAGAGAATACCGAAAGAGACGAAGTCTATGAGCAGTATATGCAGCAACAGGAACGAATCAATAAAAATCCATATCGGAGAATGT
The DNA here is from genome assembly GCA_963631525.1 of bacterium. Classification (GTDB taxonomy): domain Bacteria; phylum Bacillota; class Clostridia; order Lachnospirales; family Lachnospiraceae; genus Coprococcus_C. The sequence continues at coordinate 1,753 of CAVGQQ010000174.1, read as the reverse complement.
GGATTGCGCGTCTGATTGTGCTTATAGTATGGATAGTTGAAACGGATATGGTGGATCTGAATCAGAAGATTGTAGCGTCGGAACAGGTGCAGAACTTTGATGATGCCATGAGTTTATCCTATGATTTTTATCGGCTTTTCTATGAGTATCGGAAATATATGCTTTATATATTTGGTGCTTGTATTCTGATGAATCTGGCGGCATTTGTGTTTGGATGGATACGATCGCAATGTGCGCCTGTTTTAGATATAGTAGTAAGCAGTTTGATGATTGCTGCACCACTGATTACGGGATTCGGATTGCGGATGGCTGGATATCGTGTTGATATTGGTGCTGACATGTGGAAATGGGGTATCGTTTTCGGCGTTACAGCAGTTATTTTATTGTTGCAGATTATGATCTATCGGAAGAATAAAGCATACTTTATTCTGCAAAAAGGCGTATCAAGAGGAATAGTAATCGTGGGGGTTACGCTTATATTGCTTGAGAGTACGTTGCCATTGACACGGTTGATACCATTGCATGCAGATGGAATATTAAAGACACGCAGGGAGCTGCGTGCGTCGGTTTGCTCTGAGCTGGAAGATCAGATGGGAAATTACCGTTATGACGGCATGTCCGGAGATGGAAAAATCTATGTATCAGACAATGACACGATTTTGCAGATCAGTCGAAGTGGTGTGACAAAGCAATTATATAAAGAGGAGAATAATAACCGAATCAGCAGTATTTTCTATGCAGACGGTGTGGTGTATTTCAGCACAAGTATTGGCGAAGTATATCGGACATTTGTACAGGAAGAACGAACAGAAAAAATATATGATACAGGGGGATATTCGGAGATTGCGGTAAAGGATGGGTACCTGTACTACATATTAAAGGATGAGTATTATACGGTGACTGTGCGGCGAGTCAAAATCACAGAGAAAATGCAGGATGCAGAGTCGGAGTTGTGTATGCGGATCGATTACTGGCATGCGAGATATGCGCAGCTGCTTTATATGGGATATCTGTATGGGGAAGCCGGTTATCTGGATGATTGGGATGATTTTTATGATGCCAATCACAATATTGCCAAGGAGGGGTATTACTATTATAGGGATGATAATTTGGTCTTGAAACAGGTACGGAAAGAGGATAGATCGGAACAGGTAATCACAGAGCACTGTACTGCTTATAATATACAGGGCGATTACATTTATTTTGTAACAACAACCAATACTCATAAGTATACACTTTACCGGGCACCGTTATCAGATGTGTCTGCAGCCGTAAATATGGCTGAGTTTGAAGATTATGTGGAAGTAATCTATGTCGAAGATGGTGCGGTTGCAGTGAGGTATCATTCGCTCGATGGTGAACAATGGAAGGTTGTTAAACCACCAAAATAAAAAGAATGGATAGTAGATTATAGAGTTGAGAGGGAGAATGGGATGTCTCTAAGCCGGAAACAAAAGATAATTATATTTGCAATGATACTTGTTGTCTGTGCCATTGTCGGCGGGGTATTTTACAAACGATATTCTGCACAAAAGGCAAAGAACCGGTTGTTTGAGAATTCGTTTTTCGGAGTCAATCAGGAAATCAATCTGCAAAGTGGAAATTATGCAAATGAGGCACTTGCTCAATATAGATACGGAACTTTTCGATTTATATGAGGAGGTTATATATGGAAGCAGATATGAACTATCAGACAACGCGGTAGTTTTATTGGATCATCAATTAAAGGTTTGGAATGAAGAGGAAAAGGAAT
>CAVGQQ010000173.1:0-2281 GCA_963631525.1 bacterium | reverse complement strand
TATCGCCTAAAGCATAGATAATCTATTTCTTAAAAGTTATTATTCACCAGTTCCTTAAGTAAAACGGATTTTGTCAAGATCAATCCGCGGCTGGTAATCGGCGATACGATAACAGATCCGATAAGAAACCTACAGTTCAATCTACCTGATGTGTTCAGACCGATAGTGGATTCCTTTGTCAAAGGGGAGCCTGTGAAGTCTGTTCCGTCGGATGAAGATTCACTGCAGCTTACAATGAACTTTACTCCGCGTCGATACTGATCAAGACCGGTCTTACAGAACAGCAATGAGGATTGCAGTTGTTACTACCCCTTGAGATCACTGGGTCTTTGAAGATCTTACAGCAGCGATCTCCGCATTGATCTCTTCAAGACTCGGCTCTACAGGATATCTCTCCCGGAGGATACGCCTGGCCTCGATGAAACCATCCCACGGATCCATCTGCACCTGCGGCCCCACGTCAAAAGGAAATCCGCCGTTGCGCACAAACGCTCTTGCGAACACATTGAATGCCGTGGACATGCTTATACAAATAGAATCACAGATAGCATTCATCTCGTTCTTGACATCCTCTTCCAACCTTATGCTGAATGTAACCTGCGTCATAGTATCAAGCATATTGATGCAGATATCAATACAAACCTGTTTGCACAGCATTTCTTAGATGCCTTTCTGTATAATCCTTTGGTGTATTACTCAATTTTCTGACAAATCTATCTTAAATTTCTAATTTTTTAAATTAGATAGACTGAATAAAATAAAAAATGTTATATTGTTCAAAAAGAATGAGGCTTCAAGGGATGTCTGCCATGGATTATGAAAACAATCAAGAAGAGTGGAAGGAGGTTTGGAACCCATCCTACCTTAAAGTGATTGCCGCATTCTATAACACCAATGGCGGACGTTTGATCATAGGTCGCAGAGACGACGGATCCTTTGCAGGCCTTCCCGACCCCAAAGATACTGCGAAGAAGATCTCTGACTCCATACACAACAAAATGCACATAAATGCAGATGTCCGCATCGAATCGATGGACTCGAAGGATTGTGTAGTTGTCGAGGTCCCCGGCGGTAACCACTTGGTCGATCTTGACAGTAAATTCTATGTCCGGGTCGGAAACACCAACCAGATCCTTGAAGGGGACGAACTCAGAATCGCACTCCTCGGAGAACGCGGAATGGATTGGCTCGATCAAACCTGCGAGTATAAGCTTGATGATTTATCTCCGGAAGCGATTTCATTCTTCATCAACCTGGGTAAAAAACGTGGCAGAATCAGTGAAAACGTAGATCCGACCGATATAACGGGAGTTATTTCCTCATACGATTTATACAAAGATAATAAACTCACAATGGCGGCAGTGATCGCTTTCGCCAAAGAACCGCGTCATCTGAATGACGGTGCATATGTTGTGATTGGACAGTTCGACTCCAAAAGAATCCTCCGCAGAGAGACCTATGTGGAAGTCCCAGGCATACAGCTTGTCGATGAGACCATCCGCATACTCTATGAAAGATACATTCCATCTAAATTTGAATACGAAGGCAAAACAGGTCTCCGTATAGATGTATTCGATTATCCGGAAGATGCACTCAGAGAATTGATTGTGAATGCTTTGGTCCACAAAGATTACAGTATTCAGGAACCTACTAGAGTTGCCATATTCCCAGACCATATTGAAATTTCCAGTATGGGTCTCCTTCCCAAAGGATGGAAACTAGAGGACCTTATGATAGAACATCGGTCCTCCAGGCGTAACCGCACTCTTGCCAATGTTTTTCATGATGCCGGGTATGTTGAAAAATGGGGCCAGGGGATCGAGAAAGTCTGTGAGGTGTGCAAGGCAAACGGCAACCCTCCACCCAAATTTTCCATTGTCACAGGCTCACTTGAAGCTACAATTCCAATTAGAGAGTCAAAAGTGAAACCCTCAGTTATCGTAGATACTCCGTTAGAAGGATTAGATTATGATATTGTAAAACTTATGTCTTCTAACCCTTCTATTAGTATACCACGCATTGCAGAAGAATTAAAAGTTACAGAACGGACAATTTATCGCCATACCTCTAAGTTAGTAAAACGTGGGGTCATAAAACATGAAGGCAGCGATAGATCCGGATTGTGGATTGCTTCTTTGAAATGAATATTTCACAAATAATAGGTTCATTTTCCCTGACATTTACTATGACATTTGGGTGTCATTTTCCCTGACATTTACTATGACCTTTGGGTGTCATTTTCCCTGACATTTACTATGACCTTTGGGTGTCATTTTCCCTG
>CAVGQQ010000172.1:0-2286 GCA_963631525.1 bacterium | reverse complement strand
TATTAGAAATATTAACTATAATATCTGATGTTGTAGTAATATTGTCATCTATGTTGATATTCATAATATAAAATTCCAGCCGGTCAGGCTGTTTATATAAAAATTAAATCATAAAGGAGGAAGAGAGATGCTATCAAAACGAAAAAAACGAATAGCAGCACTACTCACAGCCGTGGTTTTATCTGTAACCGCGGCTTTTTCTTTGCCTGACAATATCCGGGTCCGGGCAGAGGAAGTAATCGCGACCAATTCAGACGCAGATGCAGAAGCAACTACGGAAGAAGGGCTGCAGGAGGACGGAATTGCAGTTCAGGATCTGGGTGATTCTGGCGAGACGGTTTACATTCATAGCCGATACTGGGACGGATGGGTGATCGCTGATTATGTGAATGTTACTGCAACCGACTATACGCCATCTTTGCATGGTGCGCTCGTAGCAAAAGATGCATCCGGGCGATGGACAGAAGCTTATTGCATGCAGTCAACCAAATCTTCGGCACAGTATGACACAGCATATAAAGAGGGCAGACAGTGGCTGTCCGACCGGGATACTGCAGCAGATATTTCTATGCTCATGTTTGGCTTTGGCGGTTGGAAAGCAGATCCGAATGCTGCAGGTGGTCGAAATTCACAGGACGGCGGTACATATGGAACTTACATTATTGATGGTGTACCAAATGGCGGCTTGATGATTGCCGGACAGGTGTATGCAATGACTACTGACGAAGCAAGAGCCGTAACACAGGCTGCAGTACACAGCACCGTGTCAGACTGTAATATCACTGCAGTAAGAGGCAAGAACAGTGGCGAAAATGTCAACCGAGCTTTTAATCACATGAAGCTGATCGCAGACAGTGCCAGACGCTGGTATGACCAGTATAAGGATTTTAAGGTCGTCGGAAATTATGTAGATGCAACGGCTGCATATACACCCGAGCAGACGATTACAACACAGGTGTATAACGTATCAAAAAATGCATGGGAAAACTACGATGGAAGCGAACTTACAGAGAGTTATAAGGATTCATCTGGTGATGCAACATTCCGTGTTGTATATTCTTCGTCCGGGTTATGTAATAAGCTTCTGACGAATGCAACAACTGGATCGGTGACAGTCAAGCATTCAGGATCAAAAATGACAGTGAATAATGCCAATAATTATTATGATTATCTGACAATTAGCGCAGATTCGACGAATGCGGTTGCATTTACTGCCGACTATGGAGCACTTACCTCGACAACGCAGACTGTCAAAGATACTTTCACAAACACAGATATAACGCAGTATGTGTTTGGTCAGACAGTTACGATCAAGGCAAAGTATAAAGACATGCAAGGCAAGAAGCTTGCATTTACGGCTAAGACCGGCACCGGTGCCAGTCATACGAAATATTACGGCGACGGCGACAAAAATGGTGTATCTAATTATGCAGCACGTATCTTTTACAGTGATTCCTATCAGGATGCATGCTTTGCATCACCGAACGAATCACTTTCCAAAAGCGCAAGTGTAACCGCAACAGCACAAGGCATTGGAAGCATTAAAATTCACAAGTATTCTGCATCGCCGGAGATCACGGATGGTAATGCTTGTTACAGTCTGAAAGGTGCAGAGTTCGGAATCTTCAAAACGATGGCGGATGCACAGGCGGGAATCAATGCAGTTGCGACGATCACAACAGATGCAGATGGTAATGGTTCCGTCGGTAATCTTGCATACGGAACATATTATGTGAAGGAAACAAAAGCATCGTCAGGATACAGAATCAACAATAATGTTTACAGAGAAAAAGTAGACAGTGATATTCCGGTAACCTTCGATGTGCCGGAAGAAGCAGGAGGAGATCCTGCTTCTGTATTGGTGCAGAAAAAAGATTCCAATGGAACAGTCCTCTTGGAAGGTTGTATTTTTGCAATCAAATATTATGATATCCAGATGGATACCGATCCAGCGCAGGCTGGAAAGAGTGCAGTTAGAACATGGTACATTAAGACCGACATGGAAGGAAATGCAAAACTTGACACGCAGTATCTGCAAGTTGGAAGTGATCCACTATATTATAATACGAATGGTTCGTATCCAGTGATTCCTCTTGGTACTATCACTGTACAGGAAATTCAGGCACCAGAGGGATATGTATTGGATGATACGATTCATACATTCAAGATTACAGATAATCCAGATGGGTTACCACACATAAACGTGGAAAATGACCGTACAATCTCCAATGCACGAATGAAGCAGCCGTTTGAGTTAATCAAGCTTGCCGAGGGCAAGAACAATTC
>CAVGQQ010000171.1:0-2330 GCA_963631525.1 bacterium | reverse complement strand
CGCAATTAAACAGATCAAAGAGAAGCGGTACGCAAAGGGCTTTGAAGCATATACAGGGGATATCCTATTGGTGGGAATTGACTATGATAAAAAGAGTAAGGAACACCACTGTGTGATTGAGAAAGTGGAGAAATAGTAGAGATACAATTAAATGATTATTAGAAATTGAAGAGTCTTAGAGAAATCTAAGGCTCTTTTATAATGCAATTTTTAGGATAGAGGTGTAAAGAGATGTTCAAAGATAATGGAGAGATGAAACCATTTGCATCAAAGGTATGGCTTGCAAGCCCTACAATGCACGGAGAGGAACAGAAATATGTAAATCGTGCATTCGAACTGAACTGGATCACAACAGCTGGAGAGAATGTAAATGAGGTAGAACGAATCACAGCGGAATACATTGGTGTAGATCAAGCAGTTGCGCTTTCGGCAGGTACAGCGGCTTTGCATCTGGCTATGAAATTAGCTGGAGAGGAATTATACGGAAAGCCCAAAGTAGGCGAAGGCACGTTGGCAGGACATAAGGTATTTTGCTCGGATGTAACTTTTGATGCAACCGTAAATCCAGTTGTCTACGAGGGCGGTGAGCCAGTATTTATTGACACAGAGTATGATACATGGAACATGGACCCGGAAGCACTCACGAAAGCATTTGAGATCTATCCAGAAGTAAAATTGGTAGTTATCGTCAATCTGTATGGAACACCGGCAAAGCTGGATGAAATCAAAGCAATCTGTGATGCGCATGGTGCAATCCTGATCGAAGATGCAGCAGAATCTATGGGAGCAACTTACAAGGGGAAGAAAACAGGAACATTTGGTAAACATGCGATTGTAAGTTTTAATGGTAATAAGATTATAACAGGCAGCAGTGGCGGTGCGCTTCTGACAGACAGCAGGGAAACTGCGGATAAAGTAAGAAAGTGGTCGACACAGGCGAGAGAGGCGGCGCCTTGGTATCAGCACGAAGAACTCGGATATAACTATCGTATGAGTAACATCATTGCAGGTATTGTCAGAGGTCAGTATGAGCATCTGGAGGAGCATATCGCGAGAAAGAAAGCTATTTACATGCGATATAAAGAAGGTTTCAAAAATCTTCCGGTTCAGATGAATCCCTATGTCGAAGGCGAAATGGAGCCAAACTTCTGGCTTAGCTGTATGATCATTGATAAGGATGCAATGTGTAAGCAGGTAAGATCTGAGAAGGAAGCAATGTATGCACCAGAAGCAGGCAAAAGCTGTCCGACTGAAATCTTAGAGACAATGGCAAAGTATAATGCTGAGGGACGTCCTGTGTGGAAACCGATGCATATGCAGCCAATCTACAGACTGAATCCCTTCATCACAAAGGATGGAAATGGAAGAGCCAGAAGTAATGCGTATATCGCTGGCGGTGTAGCAGATGTCGGTATGGATATCTTCGAACGAGGATTGTGTCTGCCGAGTGATATCAATATGACTGCGGAGCAGCAGGAACGAATTGTTGGAATAATATATAGATGTTTTGCGTGATGGAGGAAATAAAATGTTCCATAAAAAAGGATTTTATGAAAAATATATAAAACGTATACAAGATTTTATTTGCGCGACAATTGCACTTATTGTTTTATTTCCAGTGATGAGCATAATAGCATTGTTGGTTAAAAGAAAACTGGGTTCACCTGTCCTCTTTGTACAAGATAGGCCGGGGCTTAATGATAAGATATTTAAGCTTTACAAATTTCGAACAATGATAGATGCAAGGGATGAGAATGGAAATGTATTATCTGATAAGGATAGGCTAACATCTTTTGGGAAAAAGCTTCGTTCTACATCACTTGATGAACTTCCAGAACTTGTCAATATATGGAAAGGGGATATGAGTATTGTGGGACCGAGACCGCTTCTTGTTCAATATCTACCTCGTTATAACAAGCATCAAGCTCGTCGGCACGAGGTAAGGCCAGGGGTTACAGGTCTAGCGCAAGTGCATGGAAGAAACGCAATATCTTGGAAAGAGAAGTTTGACTGGGACGTTAAGTATGTAGATAATATCACTTTTTTGGGCGATTGGAAAATTATATTTAAAACAGTAATTACGGTAATAAAGCGAGAAGGGATTAGTGCTTCGAATGATGTAACGATGCCTGAGTTTATGGGAAACGAGGTGCAGTAATGGATTGGTATAGAATTAGACATACGATAGGAATGTATTTATGTCCTACGGCTATTAAACGAGCGAAGTATTTGAAAAAACATAATATATTATATCATGTTGGCGATAACTGTATGGTGATGTTTAGGAAGATTCCACTCTATCCGAAACTTATCTCAATAGGCAATAATGT
>CAVGQQ010000170.1:0-2350 GCA_963631525.1 bacterium | reverse complement strand
CATATGGCGAGCGCAAGCTCTTTGACAAAGCCTCATTCTTCCTGCAGGAAGGCGAAAAAGCCGGAATCATCGGAATCAACGGCACCGGCAAATCTACCCTTCTGAAGATGATTGCAGGCATAGAGAAACCAGATTCCGGAGACGTGATACTGGCAAATCATTACACAGTACAATACCTGCCGCAGACACCGGAATTTGAAGCGACAGATACCGTGCTGCAGGCAGTGGTGCGGGGACATGTCACAGAGGAAAATCACTGGACGGTTGAGAGCGAAGCAAAGACGATGATGACGAAACTTGGCATTACAGATTTTGAAGAAACATGTGGACACTTATCCGGTGGACAGCGCAAGCGTCTGGCGCTCGTATCTGCATTGCTCGAGAAGGCAGATATATTACTCTTAGACGAGCCGACCAACCATCTGGACAGTGAGATGTCAACCTGGTTAGAGGGCGAACTGCGCGCATATAAAGGCTCGATCATCATGGTAACCCATGACCGTTATTTCCTTGACAGCGTGGCGAATCGGATTATCGAAGTGGATAAGGGACAGATCTATTCATACGCGACAAACTATTCTGGATTCCTGGAGGGAAAGACGCTTCGCGAGGATATCTTAGATGCACAGGAGCGTAAGCGTCAGTCGATTCTCCGCGTGGAACTCGAATGGGTAAAGCGTGGTGCCAGAGCGCGTTCAACCAAGCAGAAGGCGAGATTGGAGCGCTACGAGGAGATGAAGGGCAAATCAGCTCCGGTAAAGGATGCACAGGTAGAGATTGGCTCCGTTTCTTCGCGCCTTGGACGGACGACGGTGGAGCTTGACCATACTGAAAAAAGCTTTGGTGGAAAGACGATTATTCATGATTTTACATATCATTTCTTAAAGAATGACCGGATTGGAATTGTCGGTCGGAATGGCTGTGGGAAAAGTACGCTGCTTAAGATCATGCAGGGCATTTTGGAACCGGACAGTGGAAGCGTTGTAATTGGTCCGACGGTGAAGATTGGCTATTTCGCACAGGAAATCCAGCTTGGAACGGATATGGATCCGAACCAGCGGGTGATCGATTATATCCGCGACGTGGCAGAATATGTAGAGACAGACGAAGGAAAGATTACTGCGGCAAGACTGCTGGAGCGTTTTTTGTTCCGTGGGGAAGACCAGTATGGTCTGATCGGGAAATTATCGGGAGGCGAGCGCAGACGATTGTATCTGTGTAAGGTACTGATGTCCGCACCGAATGTTCTTATCTTAGATGAGCCGACGAACGATCTGGATATCACGACATTGACGATTTTAGAAGATTATCTGGATTCCTTTCAGGGAATCGTTGTTGCAGTTAGTCATGACCGCTATTTCTTAGACCGTGTAGTGCGCCGTATCTTTGCATTCCGCCCAGATGGAACGCTCTGGCAGAGCGAGGGTGGTTATACCGATTACGAGACACGTGTTTTGTATGAACAACAGGCGGCGGAGAAGTTGACTGCGACGAAAGCAGAATCAACCGAACCGAGGGCGGGGAAATCGGATAACTGGAAAGAAAAACCGCGTACGAAGAAGCTGAAGCTTTCGTATCAGGAACAGCGGGAATATGATACGATCGAAGATGACATTGCTGCCTTAGAACAGAAGCTCGAAGACAATAAATCTGCAATGGAAAAAAATGCCAGCAATTCCTCCGAACTGCAACGACTCTATGAAGAGCAGGAACAGCTCGAACAGACGCTGGCAGAAAAGATGGATCGTTGGATGTATCTGGAAGATCTGGTTGCACAGATTGCTGCGCAATCGTAGGTGCTAGTTTTCGGAGTCTTCCAGATCCGGAGATTCACAGCTTGTATGTAAATCACGGTACTTCTTCGGTGTGAGTCCATATAACTCCTGGAAGGAGCTTGTGAAATGACTCTGGGAGGAGAAGTTTAAGTACTCTGAAATTTCAGAGATGGAATAATTGCTGTATTGCAGCAGGTGTGCCGCAGTTTTCAAACGTTCGGTCTTGATGTAGGCGGAGATGGAGACATCCATTTCCTTTTTAAACAGACGGGACAGGTACGTTGGATTCATATTGAGGTATTCCGCAATGCTCTCCAAACGAAGCTCCTGCTGCAGGTTCGCATGAATATAGTCGACGCATTTGACAATCTGCTTGGAATAGATTCCCTTGCTGCGGTTATCCTGCATCGCTTTGGTATAGCTCATGATCATTTCAGTCTGAAGCTTGTCGACTTCTTCTTTCTTCTTGCATACATCCATACGCTGGATAAAGATGTCGCTCATGCTGTAGGCAACCTCACGTGGAAGACCATACTGTGCACAGAAGCGGCTTGTCATGGCTGCAAGGATTACAA
>CAVGQQ010000169.1:0-2363 GCA_963631525.1 bacterium | reverse complement strand
GCAAGGTAGAGCGTTTCGAGCTTTTCATCAATACATGGGAGATGTGTAATGCATATTCCGAGCTGAACGATCCGATCGATCAGCGGGAGCGTTTTGCCGCACAGGATGCAAATGCAGCCGCAGGTGATGACGAAGCAGAGCATACAGATGAAGATTTCCTGAATGCTTTGGAAATCGGTATGCCTCCAACGGGTGGTATCGGTTATGGTATCGATCGTCTCGTGATGTTGCTTACAGATTCACAGGCAATCCGTGATGTGCTCCTGTTCCCCACAATGAAGCCCCTTGATAAATAAACCACTATATATAGCGAAAAACCTTTAAAATCAACAATATTTGGTGGTTTTGAAGGAAAGAAAAATAGCTCTTAAGCCAAACTTAAGCCAATCGATGCAAAGAAATATGCAGGAATTAATTTAAGCCAGGATGGGCGGTACTTGAATATTAAAATATAAGCCATGAGATTGTCACAGAAGTGGAGTCTCATGGCTTTTTTGTCGCTATTAACCGACAGCCTGAAATTGACATTGTTCGCTGTCAAGACTATAATATAACTTGAGTTTATGTAGTTAAAAACGGTTGAAGAAGACAATGGAGAATTTGACTTATGGAATATCTTTCAATTGCTCAGACAGCAGAAAAATGGGGCTTATCCAAAAGACGTGTACAGGTACTGTGTTCGGAGGGGCGTATTCCGGGAATTATGCGAATTGGTACCGTGTGGGCTGTACCGGCCGATGCAGAGAAGCCGAGGGATGCAAGGATAAAGAGTGGGAAATATATCAAATCAAAAGAAAATAAAGTGGAGAGTGAAGATAGATGATTAATATTCGAAAATTAGAAAGTGAGCTGTGGGAGTCTGCGGATCTGCTACGTGCAGGCTCAAAGCTCACGTCAAACCAATACTGTATGCCGGTATTGGGGCTTATCTTTCTGAGATACGCATACAGCAGATTTAAAATGGTCGAAGCCGAGATACTAAAAGGAAGACCTTCTCGTGGAGGTCGAGTGATGCCAGTAGAGGCAAGTGACTTTGCGGCAAAGAGTGCACTCTATCTTCCCAAGGAAGCGCAGTATGATTATCTGCTCAATCTTCCGGATGATATTTCTGCAGCTGACCTAAAAATAAAGATGGGCATACAATGACCAGTCTTGGAGAAGTGGTTAATAATGCCATGTCTCTGATTGAGGATCAAAGTGAACAGCTTGTTGGTGTGTTGCCAAAAAGCTATACCGATTTTTCGGATGAGATTCTGTCTGAACTTCTCCGTATTTTTAATAATTCTGCATTGGATGAAGTTGGTGGAGATATTATCGGCAGAATCTATGAGTATTTTCTGAATAAGTTTGCCAAGAATATTGCTTCAGACGATGGCGTGTTCTTCACACCAAAATCACTGGTAAAAATGATTGTAAATATCATAGAGCCTTCCAGAGGTATACTTTTGGATCCAGCCTGCGGAAGTGGTGGGATGTTCATCCAGTCTGGGGATTTCGTGAATGCAAAAGGCTTTAATGCCAATAGCACAATGACTTTCTATGGACAGGAGAAGGTAGAATATAATGCTCAGCTCTGTCTTATGAATATGGCTGTGCATGGTCTTACCGGTGTTATTAAATCCGGTGATGAAGCGAATACCTTTTATCACGATGCCCACAATCTAAACGGATGTTGTGATTATGTTATGGCAAATCCGCCATTTAACGTTGATAAGGTTAAAGCTGAGTCCACAGAGAGTGCAGGACGTTTGCCTTTTGGTATGCCGAGTGTAAATAAGGACAAGGAAATTGGTAATGGTAATTACCTCTGGATTTCCTATTTTTACAGCTATTTGAATGAAAATGGTCGTGCCAGATTTGTTATGGCTTCTTCAGCAACGGACAGTCAGGGAAAAGACAAAGATATCAGAGAAAGTCTTATAAAGACGGGACACGTAGATGCGATGATCAGTGTAGGAAATAACTTTTTTTACACAAAATCCTTGCCTTGCTCTCTGTGGTTCTTTGATAAGGGGAAAGCAGACGATATAAAAGATAAGGTGCTTTTCATTGATGCAAGAAATTATTACACAGTCATTGACCGTACACTGAATGAGTGGTCAGATTGGCAGCTGAAAAACATGAATGCCATTGTATGGCTTTATCGTCGAGAAACAGATAAATATGCGGCTCTTCTGGAGGAGTATCATACTGCTCTTGGCAGTGACAACTCCCACCGATTTTCACAGCAGAAGAATTTTGCAATTACATTCCTGTACAAAACTTTACAGAGCCAAAAGGCGGATCTGGATATATTTATTTTGAATCAATCTGATATCGTTGCACTTGGAGCAGAAGGCATGAAAAATATCTGGCATGCTGCC
>CAVGQQ010000168.1:0-2371 GCA_963631525.1 bacterium | reverse complement strand
GACTGGCCTCCATGCACTTTACCACCTTGTAATCACCAATATCAGATACATCAGCGGAGAGATCGCAGCGGAGGTTTCTGATTTCCTGCTCCATTTCCTGGATTGTACTGTTTTCCATGTTTATCATCCTTTCCAAATAGTGCCTTGAAATGATCGTCCATTTTCTTCATTTTTGTGCCACTGTCATATTTTCTATAAGTGCCACGCCATGATTGGTAACATTGTCTTATGTGCCCCAGGCTCATTCTGCCTTCATCATAAAGCCTTCTGAAATTCTTCAACTTCCTATGTTCTCGTCTGAATGTAGAGCTGCTGACCTTGCGGATGAGGCCTCCAGTAGGCTTTAGGCGATAGTTAATCTTTAGCCAGGGTACCCAGCCTGTTATCTTCCTTATATGCGTCTTAGCCTTATTGATGAATATACCCAGTTCATCACACATGGCCTTAATTTTTCTGTACAGCTCCTTTAGGGATTCTTTATCCTGCATGATGATATATGTATCATCCATATACCGGCCATAGTATTTTATGCCTCTTGTTGTTGCTGGCGTTGTTGTAGTTCGCGTTGCCGTTGTTGTTGACGTAAGCGAAGTAAGAAGACGACACGACATCGGAGGCAAGCCAAGGTAAAAATTATTCGTTCTCTGCCTTCTTCTGGCAGAATTTCTTATATTGTGCGTTTGTCCTGTTCTGCCATTTCTTCAAAGCATCAATTTCCTGCTGGATCATCTCCACGTAGGGCATCAGTTTTTCCTTGTCCACTGGCAGGATATAGCAGATATTCTGCATGGCCCGCAGAAGCTTGTAGCAGTCAGCCTGTGCTAATTTCTGGTGCTTTCGCCGTAGGTTATGCCAGTACAGGTAATCAGCTGAATTTGGATAAATAGTATTGGCAGTAACTATATTTTCTTCCATGCTATCCAGGATACGCAGTATCTTTTCCCGATAGTGCTCTATAAGCCACATAGGCCATTCTGTCTCTACATCGATATGGTACTTATTGCATATGGCTGAAAACAGGTTTCTGTCGCCCTCCGGCATCTTGGCACTATGAGTAAAGGTTTTCAAATCTCTTGTAATGCATTTTACACCAAAATTCCGGATAAACAGCAAAGTGAGATTTTTCTGCAGCTTTCCCAGCAGGTGCAGGAACTCCAGGTTGCTTTCGTTCCTTCTTCCAAGTGGTACAGACATTATATCCGTTCTCCCTTCATAGGCAGGGCACGGGGCCCTGCCCTATTCAAGCGCTAGCGTTAGCCAACGCAAATAAGCGGGCGCACGCCGAAGTAGTTGCTGGCGACGCTGTAGTAAGCGTAGCCGTAGCGGGAGACGTAAGCGAAGCAAGAAGACGACACGACACTCCGCAGCCACCAATATTCATCACTGTCGGTATTATGATTAACCGCCCTAAATCTAAAGAGTGGGAGCTGCCTGTTGGATGTTCCAGCTTCACGCCAACTGGAGCTGCATACCATTGTGCCGTATACTTCAATCTCATTTGGTAAGCAAGCCTGCACAGCAGTCCAAGCATTATTTGTTGTAGCTCCAGTCAGGCCAGCACCAGCCATAGAGGTTGTGCTGGTATTTACCGTAGAGCTTAACAGTTCATATCTGCTCAGTAAATGTGTACTCAGTACCTTGGTAAAATTGGTTAGTACAGCAGGGATAGTAGTGGTATTCATAGTACTTCCCTTATAGCCATCTGCCGTGGTGTTAGTTGTATTCATCTGAGCAGTTAGCAGATTTGATTTTGTAATTAATACAACATGGTGCTTGGCATATAGATCGCTAGAACTATCGTAGCTGCCATAGTATTGGTCAAAGGCCGCTACCTCCCATACCTTGTTGTATGTGCCATCTTTGATAGTGAAATAGTCGCCTATGTACAAATCAGTGAACTCACCGGTTGATACCCCATGGACAGTGAGAAAGGTTTCAAGCTCGCTGGTGCTGCTGATAGTTCCCAAATCCTTTCCTCGGTAAATACCGTTGTGGCTGAGTCCGCCATAGTTAGCCCCACCACCGCCGGAGCCACCAGATACAGAAACCTCAATAGATATATCCTCCGAGCCATCGAAGGACGCAGAGCCCGTGGCATCACCGGTGAGAGTGATTGCCCTGGCAGTGGTAAGTTTGTCTGCACTTGTTGCCTTCGGTACCGTTACGTTCTTGCTGGTACCATCAGCATAGGCTACATCCAGCCCGCTATCACTAGCAGTCACGCCGGACACTACATTCTTTGCCAGCTCGCCCCCTAGAGAATCACCATAGAACTCCTTGCTGCATACCTGCTGCCACCGCAGGTCCGCTGTACCTAGCTGCCCTGCATCATTTTCCCATGGAACAATACCTTTTCTTGCCATATTTCATG
>CAVGQQ010000167.1:0-2377 GCA_963631525.1 bacterium | reverse complement strand
CGCAAAAGGATGTAGGACAATATGTTTTACAGCCTGCCCTGACTTATTATGGAGTTCGGAGGCTGGATTATGTTGTGATGACCCATGCGGATGCAGATCATGTAAATGGAATTACCTATTTAATGGAGCAGGTGGATGGACATGGTACCCGGATCGGGTGTCTTGTGTTACCGTGGTGTGCAAGAGAAAATGATTCTTATCAAGAGCTCATTAGTCTGGCAGAACAAAAACATATACAGGTGAGGTATGTGAAGACGGGTGATGCAATAGATGTAGAAGGATTGTTATTACAGTGTCTTTCACCAGATACCAGTGCAATTCCAAAAGACATCAATGATCAGTCGGTAGTGTTGTTGGCTCAATATCCGGACTTTCGCATGCTGCTGACAGGTGATATCAGCAGTGATATGGAGCAGCAGCTGATAAAAAGTAAAGGAATGCAGGATGATGCTGTTGATGTGCTTAAGGTTGCACATCATGGATCGGGCTATTCAAGTTCGCAGGATTTTCTACAGTGGATTGTACCGAGAATTGCATTGATTTCCTGCGGCAGACGGAACCGCTATGGACATCCACATGCAGAGACATTATCAAGACTACATGCTGCCGGAGCCAAGATCTATAGAACGGACATGCAGGGTGCAGTTACCATCCGGTCCAGGAAGGGCAGCATCCGGGTGTATTCTTATATAGCGGATCATTAAAGTGGCACTATGCGGTTTGTACATTAGTCAATGATGTGATACCTAATCCTGAAAAATAAAAATGGGTATGATGCTATAAAGTTTAATGTTAGAACACCAAGTGTCCAAAGATAATTCTTATTTCACTTAACTACCATGGATTGCCTCAATTTCGAGACGCTTTTCTATCGGTGTTTTCCATCCGAGTACCTGCATTGGTATGTTGTTTGAACGATTAAGATATCGTTTCATCTGTACCATTAAGTCCTGGTAGTTAAAGAAACTCATATGGTTGTAGAATCGTTCCTGATCATTGCGATGGCTACGTTCTACTTTACCATTGTGACGTGGTGTACGAGGTCTTATAAGTTTATGTTTTATATTGATTTCACTACAGAAGATATCGAAAGGATGTGTTCTTTTAGTTGCTTTTTGGTAAGTGAATTCACCACCATTATCTGTTTGAATTATCAATGGTTTATAGCCAAAGTAGGTTATTGCTCTTTTGATAAAATCAATCGTAGAATAGGAGCTTTGTTCCATATACGGATAGATAAATCTTTCGCGTGATGCTTCGTCTATAACAGTATACTGGTAGAACTTCTGAGGAATTGAACCGGTATAGCATGCTGCAGGAACATATTTGACATCCAGTTGCCATTTCATACCAATCTGTTTAGGAGTATCATAGGGTTGAGGTTTCCGTTTCTTCTTTGTAGAAGGAGCGGCACTGGAGTAACCAAGTCGCCGATATACGCGGTACAAAGAACCTGGATGTCTGGAATAGCCTTTGTTAGCCCGTAGTTTGCCATATAGTTCGCACACGGAGATTTTAGGATTCCGTCTGTGGTAATCTTGAATCCACTTTAATTCTTCAGCTGTATGCGAATTAGGGTGTTGTGTATGTGGTTTATGTGACTTATCTATAAGAGAGGCTTTTGTGCCATCAAATTTTTTGTTCCAACGCATAAGGGAAGCTTTGGAGATGTGATAACGTCTACAAACAAAAGCAACGGTGTATCCGGCACGATAAAGTTTCACTGCGTGATATTTTGTAGAAAGTTCATGTGGCAAATATCGTTGAGAGTGTGTTATAGTATTCATGGCGGTTGGGATCCTTTCTATGATTGTTTTTGTGGTGATTAACATTTTATAGTACTCAACCGCTTTTTGTATATAGAAAAGTCTCACATCAATTGTAACCCTACATGGAAAACATGCCTTTTTGCTTTTTTATATGGTTATTTATAGCATTGTTTGTTATACTAATTATGTATGCGGTTTTATACTGCAGGGATACCATGTAGTGCTGATAGGGGTATATGATAATAGCTGAGCAATCAATAAAGTGGAGGATATAGTATGTTAAAAACAGTTATTTTAGCAGCAGGAAAAGGAACGAGAATGGAATCAGATCTGCCGAAGGTAGTGCATGAGGCAAATGATAAGATGATGGTAGCGAGCGTGATAGATGCGGCTGTAGCGGCAGGTGCAACGGATGTGTGTCTGGTGGTAGGTCATCAGGCAGAGTTGGTGAAGGAGCGCGTAGAAGAGATGTATGCCAGAGAGCAGAATATCCGGATCTCATTTGCACTGCAGACGGAACAGCTCGGAACGGGGCATGCGGTGAAGTGTGCCAGAGATTTCATCGGTGATGAAGGGGATGTATTGGTACTGTGTGGCGATACTCCGCT
>CAVGQQ010000166.1:0-2378 GCA_963631525.1 bacterium | reverse complement strand
GTGGTGCCGTCCCACGCCATCAATTCCTGACCATCGGTCGCGGTGATGTCGTCAGCCTTCAGTTGTGTGAAAGTCGCTTCCCCTTTGTGCAATTCGCTCCCGGCGTGATTTTCATCGCCTAGGAAAGAGGAATAGCCGTTGTGAATCTCGTTGCCCTTATGTGTTTCATTCCCTTCGAAGCCTACAACCTTTAGGAAAGTTACTCCATCGCTAGTGACATTGACATTGGAAGTAAGCGTAGAGATAAGCGATTTCTCATTATCCGTCAGACTATTGAGTTTGGTTGAAGCCGTCACAACACTATCATCGCTTAAAGTGACAGTGATAGTCAGCGTGCCTGCACTGACATCTTGGTTGATGGTTGCAGTCTTTATCATACTCTTCCCTACTTCGTCTATTAGAACATTAAGCAGTTGGAGAACGGTATACTGCTTCTCTGAAGTGAACAGAGATTTTAAGTCAACATTCGCCATTTTTGTTTTCCTCCTTGGCTTGTAACTGTTCGAGTTGCTTTTTAGCACTCTCTAATTCGTCTGCAATCTTGGAGTAGTTTTTCTCCTTTACATGCTGGTAGATTGCATATCCAGCGCGGAATAGAATAGCAAGTATGGAGACGATGAGGAGAATGACATTAAGAAGGCTCTCAATGTCACTCACCCCTATCGCCACTCCTACGATATTCAATCCCGTTTCACACACATCTAGTACTCTTTTCATACCTAATTATAACCTCTTTACCAAAATATGTCAAGAAAACATTTCTCTAAATTACTAGCGCACTCTTTATAGATGTTTTTAATGATACCCATATATTCCTTCTTAAGTTTGATAACACTCTCACCGCCCGTTATAGTAATCGTTTTATCACGGTCAAGTTGTTTGCTGCTACTATAGTTAGCATTTCCTGAAAACGAACTAGAACGGTCATCACTGGAAGTATCCTCAGTCTTTGAAGAAGGACGGCTCTCGCTAGCGGAACTCCTAGGAAGGTCATACCTATTAGTGGTACTATTGCTATCCGTGCCGACAGTACCATTGGAACTATAATCATTCTCGCCACTCTCAGTCGTTTTATCAGTACCATCAATGATAGTGGTAGTCTTGCGACCATCAAGCATGTCAATCTTTGTCTGATATGCATCAATCAATTCACTATAATAATCCTTTATACTGCCAAATGCATGCTTAAGCATATTCTTGAATTCACCGATAGTCTCACCTGCGATTTCCCTATTCCAATACATATTCATAACCATATCCCTAATGGATTTATCTTTCGTATCATCACCAAAGGACATCAATTCAGGAATAGTAGCATCGATATCCACCACTTCCTGATATGTCATTGTAAACTTTGAATATGGAGCATTCATGCTTCTTTCCCTCCTTTCGATTCAGCCTTAGCCTCTTCCTTAGCGGCTTCCACACCACTCACTCTAGCAGCCTCAACCTTACCTTCATTCTCCACTTCCTTTACAGAGATAGTACCTTTAGCCATAGCCAAGGACATTCTACGCTTATTCTCAATATCATAAGACTCATTATCGACATAGGTTTCATGAAGTTTAACATTCATATTGAATTTCTCGTTTGCTTCCTTAACCCATCTCAATCGTTCATTATACATACCAGAGTATACAAAGTCCGTGTAATCATTCGTGGCTTGTACCTCACTCACCAATAGTCGTTCCTGTTTCTCATCAGCACCGTAGATACCAATGGAGTTCAACGCCATATTCTTATACTTTTCGATAAGGTGGCTAATCTCCTCTAGTTTGCACGGGAGAGTAACATTGAATTGCTCGATATGGTTTTTAAATCCCTTGATACCTGCTGCAAATCCCTCATAATCAGTCACTTTCTTCATAATTTGCTTGAGAGCACTTGCTTGTTCTTTATCACCTACGAGCATAGTTGGGATACGAACCCACTGAATAAGGATATCCAATGTCTTCTCCTTATCTAGTATCTTTTCGAGCCAACCTCTCAAAGTGATAAATGGAATGATGTCCGAGGGATTGTCTCTAACGACTACGATGTCACTGTATGGAACATTGGTGGCGACTGTCTTCCCACTCAAGGTGAGCAAGTCCACCCGTTCAGGTTTCCAATACAAATCAAAGGTAGAGCCGAAGAGATATCTACATAGGATAACTCCCAATCCTGGCACATCAGCAAAGCAAAGATGATTGTTGTACATCAAGGCGGTTTCAAGAATTTCGCTTGTCAGAGAACCGGGGAGGTTATCATAGTAGAACTGCGTCATCTTGGTAACAGCCAAGTCTTTGAACCAGCGGAGCCAATCATCGGAACATGCCAAGCCTTGCTTTTCCATGTACTCACGGAGGTTCATGTAATTGTAGTATTGTTGGTTAGTA
>CAVGQQ010000165.1:0-2427 GCA_963631525.1 bacterium | reverse complement strand
AGATGATGCAGTGATTGGGCATCTGGAATACATGGATACTAATGATCACAGCATCTCAATATTGTCATATGTATTTCTCTATGATGCTGTTGAGAAACAATATAGTAAAAATGTAATGGAAGCATTTTTATATGACTGTCAGCAAGGAAGCATAGAAGTAATATCAGCGATGGTAAATTCTGATTCCTTGCGAAAGTATTTTGAATCATTCAATTTCAAAGTAGCTGAAGTTGAATTGATGGCTCCATTACCTGAATAAGTTAAATTATACCAGGGATAGACAAACCTATCCCTGGTATTTATTTTTTGGAGGGTACATGAATATAGTTCCATTGGTGTACCATGTGGATTGCGATAAAAAATATGGAAGATATATAGCATCTATACATCCAAGAGTATTTAAGAAGCTGCAGCTGCCAGCAATAATCAAAGATGAATTCAATTCATTAGCAGCTACTTACCCATGGGCGTATGCTTGTCAGTGCAAGGGTAATGTATCCAATATTCACATGGAGAATTATTTTTTCTTAGAATTTCAAAGAATATTTAGACAGCATTGGAACTACTCATATGGTATTCCTTTTATAAGATTTACAGGCAAGACAGAAACATTCACCAATATCTTTTGTGATCAGAATATATTTCTGGTAACATTGTCATCTAAGATAGATTCTTTATATCAGTATACTTACTGGGAAGAAGCATGGATGAAATACAGAGAACCTGGTTTATTGATGTTTTTAAATATACCTAAACCTAAAGATGAATATAAAGAAATCTATATGCAGGTAACTTCCATATCTAACAGATTGATGGGATATAAGTTCTTGCGTGGTAAGATGCATGAAATCATACAAAGGGATATTGAACCATGTACATAATTTCCTCTTCTCCAGTACAGTTATTAGCTACTCATGTTTTAGTAATGACTCATCCTAAAGATAGCCATTCACCTATGGTAGGTGGTGCTTTAAATGAGATCAAATGCGATGCCAGTCAGGTGATCAGAGTAGGCGAGCACATGCTCACCACGCATAGATTAAATTACTTTGATACAGTAGTGATACCAGCAGTAAATGATACACTCTGGGTAGATATGCTGAATAAATTACGACATGGATATTTTGATCTGTTGAATAGATATGCCAGGGAGAAAGATAAACAGCTGATAGTCTACGGAAATTCAGTATTGTTCCTGCCGAAGGTAGTATTGAAAATACCTCATACCAATCCTCTCAGAAGAAGTGATGTAATAACTGGTCAGGAAGGTATAGGTGTACTGCCTTTTATAGTGGATGTGGACTACGATCATCAGCGTGCCAGCAAGGAATATGTCCGTGAGATATCTAGGTATACCAAGATGGCTAACATATATCTGTTCTCACCGGAAGCATACTTCAGTCCTAATTTAGGCATCAGAAATGGTGATGTATATCAGGTAACTGAGACTGGTGTAAAAAAGATACGTGAGATAGTAGGTGCCAAGAGTGAAGATGAACAAAAGATGATCAATGAAAAGAAGATACCTCCTATGAAGTATATTTATGAGAAGGATCTGCCACCATCTGTAGTAAAACAATTAGACGCTGCTGCTACTAAAGCTGTAGAAGATTTAAAAGCTAAGCAATAATCTAGTCCCTGTCAGTCCTCAGGACTGACAGGGGCAGATCAAATTTTTTCAAATATATATTATTTAGGTGAGAAGATACTTTATCACTTTTCGAACTTATAGGAGGTTCATTATGTGTCATCTCAATCATCGTGAAATCCGCGACATCGTGATTTCCACTATCCGTGCCAACCGCCGTTCTAATGAACGTATCCTTGGCAGTATGGAAGCGGTCGATGGTGTGTTTGAGTTCCTGAATGAAAGGAACCTTACACTGACCGAGAAGCAGTGGGATCTTTTCGACGAAAATCTCGATGTCATCTGTGGACAGAAT
This sequence comes from bacterium, assembly GCA_963631525.1. Lineage (GTDB taxonomy): Bacteria > Bacillota > Clostridia > Lachnospirales > Lachnospiraceae > Coprococcus_C. The sequence goes on along the minus strand of CAVGQQ010000165.1, from coordinate 484 downwards.
CTTGTCCATTCAGAAAGCCGTGATTTCATAATTGCCCGCATGGCAGAGTATAAATTCCCTGTGGAATTCATTGATGCCCTGGTAGGTGTGGTGGGTTACATCTATCTCTATGCAGATGTGATGATTAATACTATTTGGTATTATCAGCATCTTAATGAGATCGATGCTCCTATCGCTCCTCAGGAACGCATCTATGCCATGCACAATGGTGAGTCCACTGCTCACTATGCTCGTCGCATAACCCTGTTCTTCATGGCTCACGAGCGTCGTCATACCTGTCAGCAGTTTGCTGACATCGTCGACGATTATGGTACTGAGATCATGCCTACAAGCGTTATGCTTGAAGAGCATGATCTGATGCAGTGCGAAATCGATGCCAATAACTCTGGTTATTTTCAGACTAATGATCCTATGGGAATGTATACTTATGCATTCTAATTAGGAGTACAGAGCATCCACTTCATATGAAGTGGATGCTCTGTAT
>CAVGQQ010000164.1:0-2433 GCA_963631525.1 bacterium | reverse complement strand
CACGAATGAAGCAGCCGTTTGAGTTAATCAAGCTTGCCGAGGGCAAGAACAATTCGACATATCCGCTTGCCGGAGCAGGTTTTTCAGCCTGTCGTGCAGATCAGCTTACGTGCGTTCCAGAAAACTATGAGGCGAAGGACGGAGAAATCATTGTCAAGGATGATTTGGGATTGTTCTATATCTGGAATCAGGATCGGGCAGTGACACTGACTGCAGATGGCAGCACAGAGCTTTTCACTGACGAAAATGGATATGCAAGGTCTGTACCGCTTGCTTATGGCAAGTATATTGTACGTGAGACAACAGTTCCTAAGAACTTCCATCCAGTTGAAGCTTTTACTGTGAATATTACGGAGAACTCGGACGAGCCTGTGAAGCTTGGCTATTTCACGGACAAGAGCTTTAAGGCTTATCTGAAGCTTATCAAGAAGGACGATACAACCGGAAAGAAGATTTTGTCTGATTCAGCCACATTCAAGATCTGGTCTTATGACGACAATGATTATGTGACATTTGATGGGGTATCTGAATTTAAAACCAAGGATGGCGAGCTTATGACACCGGGAACGCTCATGCCGGGAAAATATCGGATTGAAGAAAGCGAGTGTCCGGACGGATATTATAATAAGCTGCAGAACAAGTCTTATGATATCACGATCGATGCGGATGCAGTCTATAAGATTTATGAAACGCCGGAAGGACAGGTCACAGACATGGGTGTATTTGAGTACGAGATCGATAACACAAGTCTGCAGGGCACGATCAAGATTACAAAGAACGGCGAGAAGCGGATCTACAACGAGACGAAAAAGGAATTTGAAACATCAACAGTGAAGCTTGCCGGAATCACCTTTAAGGTATATGCAGACGAGGATATCCTTGCACAGGACGGATCAGGCGATACCGTATATCTGAAAGATACGCTTGTAGATACAATCGTGACAGATGCCGATGGCACTGCAGCAACAAAGGAGCTGCCACTTGGCAAGTACCGGGTCGAAGAGGAAACACCGGTAGAGTATGTCAAAGCCGATCCAATCAAGGTCACACTCGCAGCGGACGGACAGCGGACAAAGCTGCTGAACGACGACGGTACAGTTACAGAGGGTATCCTGTATGAGCTTACGGTAGATAATAAATTGAAAGTACCAGAGATTCATACACTCGCGACCGATAAAAACGGTCAGAAGGTGTTGAAGGCGGACGGAACCGTGGAGCTTGTTGACAAGGTATATTACGGAAATCTTGTTCCGGGCGAGTATGAATTATCCGGATACGCGGTATATTCCAACAGCGGCGACAAGCTTACAAAAGATGGAAAGGCTGTAGAAGCCAGAACGAAATTTACTGTGACGAGCGAAACCGGATCGGTGGACGTACCATATACGATCGATGCCACGAAGCTTGCCGGACGCAGCATCGTATTTTTCGAGTTCCTGTACCGGGACGGAGAATTGATTGCATTCCATGCGGACATAAAAGATCAGGGACAGACAATTATTTTCCAGCCAAACGTTCCAAAGACCGGAGATCCGGCGAAACCGATCATACCGATCGCACTGGGCGTACTCGCTGCAGCGGGAATCGTAGTTATGATCATATTGAAGAAAAAACATAAGTAACATGTATCACAGAAGCCATCCGAAAGGGTGGCTTTTGTGATTTTGAAGGGAGATGAAACCAAATGGAATTGATGAGCGCAAAAGATTCGTACGAAAAATCAAAAAGAAATAAAAGTGAAGACATGGAGCATATGCTTATAAAAGAAATACAGGATGCGGTTGAAAAAGGAGAGTTTTCTATCTATGCAAATTTGAATCAAACTTTGAAGGCTATATTAGAAAAAGAGGGATATAAGGTGGAACGTCAGAATACATTGGGAGCAGACGTTTATATAGTATCATGGGATAAAGCAGAAAGTTAAAACTCCCCGGAAGTATGCCGGTGAGAAAAATTGCTATGTAAAGTTGATTTTTTTTAGATGTGTAACCTCTTTTTTGATTGCCTTGTATGCAATCGTATAACGATACGCAATTTCCTTAGGATCGTGAGATTCTGAAACTTTGGGATCATTGCTTATACATAAAAAAGCAAGCTGTTCAATGGTAGCGTTTGAGATATATGAATCTTCATTTTCTGAATAAACAGAACGCTCAGGTAAGATTTTTTGACGATTGAACATAAATTAATCCTCCTTTCGTACAGATTCACCATGGCACTGGTGTATGTCCAATTATAACTGAAATGAGGATAAAACAAAATAACATATTTAGCGCAGAAGCCATCCGGAAGGGTGGCTTTTGCAATTTTGGAAAGGAGATGTGATTCATGGAGCTGATGAGTGCAGAAGAACTGTATGAGATAAGTTGTATCTCACAAAAAAAAGAAGAATCTATAGCGGACACATTATTGAGAGCCGCAAGAAACGGATCT
>CAVGQQ010000163.1:0-2505 GCA_963631525.1 bacterium | reverse complement strand
CCGGCCTTTACCGCAGCCTGAAAAAGTTCATCAAGGCCTTTCTCCTTAAAGGTCGTGTGGCCGGCATTCAGAGTGGCAACCAGTTCTTTATTATAGTCTGTTCCGATAACCTCCACTCCGTGTGAAGCCATCATAAGGGCAGTCGGAAGCCCGATGTAACCCAGTCCAATTACGTTTATCATATTATTTCTTTAAGTTAGCATACATCATATCTGTCCACACTTTCGCCGTTCAGGATGCGGACTATCCTGTCACAAGCCTTTCCATCCCCATAAGGATTCACAGCCTTGGACATCTTGGCGTAAGCCTGCTCATCCTCCAGCAGCGTGCTGACCTCATTCATAATCTTGTCATAGTCAGTCCCCACAAGGTGCACAGTCCCGCTCGATAGCGCCTCAGGACGCTCGGTCGTGTCACGCATAACGAGCACCGGCTTGCCCAGTCCAGGAGCCTCTTCCTGAATTCCGCCCGAATCCGTAAGCACGATAGAAGATTTCTCCATCAGATACACAAACTCCAGATACTGCAGCGGCTCGATGAAAAACATATTCCCCAGCCCGCTGAGGTCCTCACCGAACACTTCGTGAATCGGCTTGCGCACATTAGGATTAAGGTGCATCGGATACACGAAATCCACCTCCGGGTACTTGTTCTTGAGGTCGCGGATCGCAGTCACCATCCGAATGAACCCGTCGCCGAAATTCTCGCGCCGGTGCCCAGTGATAAGCACCATCTTGCGCCCGCCCGCGAGCCGAGTAACATCGTATCCGGCTTCCGCCAATACTGCATTCTGCTCCGCAGCCAATCCCGCATCTCCTTTCAGCTTATCCACTACCAGACGCAAAGCGTCAATGACTGTATTCCCGGTCACATATATATTTCCGTGAACTTTTTCCTCCAGAAGATTCTTTTCCGACAGCGGAGTAGGCGAAAAATTATACGTAGCAATACGTCCCGTAATCTGCCGATTCATTTCCTCCGGCCAAGGCGAATAGATATTATGAGTCCTCAGTCCCGCCTCAACGTGTCCGACAGGAATCTGCTGATAAAATGCCGCGAGAGCAGTAGCGGTGGAAGTGGTGGTATCACCGTGAACAAGCACCACATCCGGCCTGCACTGCGAGAACACATCCCGCATTCCGGTCAGTACACGGGCAGTGACATCAGTCAGATCCTGCCCCTGCTTCATAATATTCAGATCGAAATCCGGCTTGACTTCGAATATCTTCAGCACCTGGTCAAGCATCTCTCTATGCTGTCCAGTCACGCACACGATGGTCTCAAACTCATCCGTATGCTTCTGGAACTCCTTGACCAGCGGACACATCTTTATCGCTTCCGGCCTCGTGCCGAATACAAGCATTACTTTCTTCATAGTACAAATTATAACGTGAATAACAACCCGACATGACAAAGGCAATACGCCCTCTAACTCAATAGTTTTTCCACAATAGTAGAAAGCACATCCTCTTGCTTGTCCCAAGTCAATGCATCCCTGTTCTTAAGAACATTTGACTTGTAATAATCATAGTTGGAAAGAATCTGGTCAAGCCCTGCAGACATCATTTCAACATCCCGTCCATCGTCATCCACACTGACTCCGAACTGATATTCATTTACAAGATCTCTCATAGGAGGGTTGTTCCCGACAACCACAGGAAGGCCAATAATTACCGATTGGTAGAACCTATTCGCCTCACAATAATAGTTGTTTGGCCTGATATTCTGATAGAACACCAAAGTTGATATGCACTGGGCCACATACTGTGGTATTTTCAGCTGATTGATCCTTCCTGCGAAGAAGACTCTCTCCTCAAGTTCGTTTCCATACTCATCCATAAGCTTGTCTTTATCCGGAGAATACATGCTGCCTACGACCACTGCCACAAGGTCACTGTGATTTAAAACCGCCTTTATTGACTCATACCCGGCACGCCCCTTACTACTAAGCCCCTGAAGATAAATACATCTGCGATTACCTTTCCACGCTATGAACTGCTGATACTTCTCGTCAAATACAGTATCCACATCATCGAAATTCGGGTAGTTACGAATTGCATAATGTTTACCTGCATCTCGAATCAAGCCAAGAGATTTGAGATAATCAGCGCGCTGGGGATTCGCGTGAACCACAACCTTGCACCGCTTGAAAATAAACTTCAACAGAGTTCTTGTACAACAGTTACCTAACAGAGCAGTCGGGAGTTCATGCAAATCCCAGATAAGGTGTTTCTTGGGAGCCAGCGCTGCGACCACTAAAGTTTCGATATCTGCGCACCAGATAGCATCGAAGTTCCTTATATCTTTCGCCACCACCTTGTAGAATTCTATAGATTTCTGAATCAGTTTCTCTCTTGAGGCATATTTATCCCGATTTTGCAACTTGATGGATTTATATGGGATCCCATAAGATGTGACCCCCTCAGATTCTTTATTATCCGGAAGAAGTACAAAAATCTTAAACGAAATGTTAGGATAAAGTTTCTGTATCGAAAGGATTTCTTT
>CAVGQQ010000162.1:0-2525 GCA_963631525.1 bacterium | reverse complement strand
AAGCTCTGCTTATAGGATGCTATCTGGCAACTTTAAAGCCATTCTTGATGGTTTTATTGCAAATACAAACTGTAGTGACGATAGATATCGTATTGCGTGCTCACGTTTTCTGTATTATTTACTGTGAACTTTGCAGTTGAGTTCCACTAAAAGTTCTATGCACGGGTGGAAAACGCCGAAAATGGCGAAAATAAGCCAAAATTTACGCTTGAAATCGAGCTTGAAAAGTGGTATATTTAGTGTAACGGTTACACTAAATATGGAGGATCAAATGTACCTCAATACCACGGTCAAGATTCCCGAGTCAAAGGGCAAAATCATCACAAAGAAAAAAGGCGGAACGGTATACATTCTGTACCAGTATGGCAGCGAATATAACCCAGACAAGAAATATGCGATTCCTCTTCGGAGCATAGTCGGAAAGATGTCGTCTGAAGATCCGACGATGATGTTTCCGAATGAGAAGTTTCAGGTTTATTTTCCGGATGTAATGCTTCCGGACGAGCTTCCATTTGCATATCGGAGCTGCTGTCTTAAGATTGGGACATGTGTTGTCATCAGAAAAACCTTGGATGAATACAAGCTGAGAACGATGCTCACAAAACGTTTTGGCGATGATGCGGGACTTATGCTTGATCTGATTGCGTATCTGATTATCGAGGAAGAAAACGCCGGTCAATATTATCCGGATTTTGCATTTGATCATCCACTCTTTTCGGATAAGATGACGATATACAGCGATTCCAAGGTAAGCCGCCTGTTCAGCCGGATCACAAAAGATCAGTGCATAGGATTCCTGGATGACTGGAACAAAAATCGGGATCATAAAAAGCGGATCTATGTTTCTTACGACTCAACAAATAAGAACAGCGAAGCCGGAGACATTGACATAGTTGAGTTTGGAAAAGCCAAGGATGATAAGGGACTGCCGGTGTTCAATCTTGCGATAGCGATGGACAAGACGAACCGGGTGCCGCTGTTCTATGAGGAATATCCAGGATCTGTGACCGATGTATCCCAGTTCACATGCATGGTCGACAAGGTGATCGAGTATGGCTATAAGAAGATAGGCTTCATTCTTGACAGAGGGTATTTCAGCAAGGAGAACATAAAGTACATAGATGATAACGGCTATACATTTATCATCATGTGCAAGGGCTGCAAGGCATTGGTATCGCCGCTCGTATTGGAAAACCGCGGGACTTTCGAAACAAGCCGAGAGGCGGCGATACGTCCGTACAAGGTATATGGCATTACGGTAACGGCAAGGCTTTATGAAGACGATACAAAAGACAGGTACTTCCATATCTATTACAGTCCGTACAAGCAGGCGGCTGAACGTGGAGCTTTGGAGCAAAAAATTGATAAGCTGAGGCAGTTCGCGGATAAGCACATGGGATCGGATCAGAAGTTTGGAAAGACATACCACGAGTACTTCAAGATACATTACACCAAAAAAGGCATACTCAGCGGAATAGAGGAAAGAACTGATGTCATCGAAAAAGAACTGAAGCTGTGCGGATACTTCTGCATTATAACCTCTGAGTATATGACAGCCTCGCAGGCGCTCATCCAGTATAAGGGCAGAGATATCTCAGAAAAGCTCTTCAGAGCGGATAAGACATTCATCGGATCAAAAAGCGAGCGTGTCCAGACTTCACAGAGCATGTCGTCAAAGATATTTATCGAGTTTGTGGCATTGATTGTAAGAAACCGAATCTACAATCTCCTCAGGGAGCGCATGCTCAGCATGGATGCGAAGCAGAAATATATGACTGTCCCAGCGGCGATCCGTGAGCTTGAAAAGATCGAGATGGTACGCAGGAATAGCGGCATTTATAAGCTTGATCACGCAGTCACAAAGACTCAGAAGATCATCCTTAGCTCGTTTGGACTTGAAGCAACAGACATAAGCAAGAGTGCGGACGAGATCAGTAAGCTACTAGCAACAGGGCAATCACTTATGAATAGGGAGGAGTCTGACGATGGCGAGGAAGAAATCACTGGAGACTATTGAAACAGAGATATCTGCAATAACAGCGGATATGTCGAAACTTCAGGATAGATACGACAAGCTTGCAGATAAACTCAAGGATCTGCAGGAACAGAAACGTAGAATCGAGGCGGATGTTATCATGGATGCCTATGTGAAAAGCGGCAAGAGTTTTAACGAGCTGATGACATTCTTGACACCGTAGAGATGTTTAGTGTAACTTTTTTGCAGAGTTCACAGTAAACATACACCCCGGTTTTGTCAATTGGATGTTTGTAATTCTGCAAAAACCACCGACAGTAGCCGATGGTTCCTGCGGGAAATATGTTTCAGGCTTTGATCAGCAGGCTCTGCTCGGCCTGCTCATATTCCTCTTCCGAATATCCCATACTTTGTACAAAATCCTTATCGAATCCTTTTTCTATGAATCTTTGAATCGCCTGTAGCCGCTCTTCCGCGCGGCCTTCTTCACGGCCCTCTTCACGGCCAATTTCTGTTAAATTCTGTACGATACTACACATATTTGCGCCCT
>CAVGQQ010000161.1:0-2533 GCA_963631525.1 bacterium | reverse complement strand
CGCACCGTGTATTCATAGGTATGGTTCAAAATCTCCTCCGGTGTCTGAGAAAGTAACCATGCACGATAGGTTTCCTGCTCGGCAAACATCTTCTCATATAGAGCTGTGTTCCGTTCTTCATTATTCATACTGTGTACCTCCATTTTGATTTTGACATAGAAAAAGCCGACTGGCTCTCAAAAGAAACCAATCGGCTGTGTATAATAATTTTTGTGTTAACCCTGCAATTCGGCCAATAATCTGTCTGTTTTTATAACATAGGCGTATGCTTCAGGATTGATCTTTCTCATATAGCGCAGAGAAGCCAATTTTTCCTGTTCTATCTTCATATCCAAGAACTCCGCATAGTCATTCACGCGCAGATATTCTGTATCTGACAGCAGGCACGCAGCCATATACATGATCTTAGCAGCTCTCCCTGCGGCAATCTCTGGTGTATAGTTCTCGGCATAAATATGGCTTCTCAATTCCCGAATACCCTTCACATAAATTGGATATTCCTCTTTGCTCACCTTTCCACGGGATGCAATACACAATGCAGCTTCAAAAGTATCCCACAAGCAATCTTTACTGCTGCTTTCGATTCCTCGATAAGCAATTTCCGCCTGTGCAATCTTCCCATATGTAGGTCCTATCTGCTGAAAATCTGTAAATATCTCCAACAGAGAAGATACATCATAGAACTGCTTCATAACTTCCATGTCTTTTCCGCTGTTTAGCGGAATACCTGTGGTGTGCGGCGCAAATGCTGTCAGTTTATCCGCCAGAATGCAGTTTGCTGACGGCAGGGAAACAGTAAGGTATTCCGGTCCTGTCAAGAGAAGATCATTCTGAATTTCTTTTTGAACCAGCTCTGAGTAATGATTGTGTTCAAACAGAACATCCAAAAGAATGTAGAATGGCCTGTTATTGATCGGCGAATCATAGGTGAACTTAAAATGCCTTTTTTCGATATTGTTCTTTCCAATCCGCTTCTGTTCCTCAACGGCCTTAAAAGGAAAAATCTCCGATGCACGATCCAAATACTTATCCAAATCTGTCCCCGGCTCGGCAATAATATCAATATCTGTGGATAACCGACGCGGATGTTCCATCAACAGCATAAGGCAGGTACCACCTTTGAAAATAAAAGGCATACCAACCTTTGCAAGCGCCTCCAACAATCCAAACGCATATACGGCACGTTCCAAAAGTACAGGATCTCGATGACTGGTCCTTTGCAACTCTCTAATGTGTTCTTCGGCAAAATTCTCTTGTAACAGCATATCTTTACCTCTTTGTTCGTAATGTGATGTTTGTTTTTTCTCTAATCAGTTTCTTTATTTTTTTATCAACGGCTCTGCGTGCGGCATATCGAAATAGGCAACTCTCATCTACCACATACATGGAAAATGCGTCCTCGTATATAGTCGGGTATTCACTCTCACTGACAGAATCCAGCAGTAACGGGTCTGCAACTACATCAACAAGCAATTTCTCCAACCGTGTATGCCATGGAATTCCGGCGCTTTTCGGTGCCTCCGTTGTAAGCTTGTTAATGACAATCATATTGTCGCTCCAATACTGGTGATACATTTCCGGCGTTGGGTTAATAAACACTTTTCCAAAATACTGGTCCTTCAACATGTCAAACACAAATTCTATTACATCAGATTCCACAGATAAAAACAGAACATTATGTGCAAGTTGATGATTTACAAAATCATTGAGCTGAATCAGTTCCATGATAGAGAACTCGACCAGCGGATATTGTTCCTGTATCAAAGATGCCACTTCTATCGCCAGATCAGAGTATTCGTGGTCATATGGTCTTGCATTATTACCAGGAAGGCAGTACAGGCCGTTACCAACACGAGCCAAATCACCATCTTTAACCATTGACGCAAATCTCTTATAAAAGGAAGAATCGCTTAATTTATATCCAGCGTTACGGAACGATTGTAATACTTGTTGCCTGCTGAAACATTGTTGATTCTTTACACCTTCAAAATATCTCGAATCGGTCATTCCTACACCTCCATCTGATTATTTTTGCGGCAGTAAACGCCATTTGCTGCCGCTACAATAACAGTATATTCATGTCAAGCACTTTTGTCAATATTTTTGCGGCAGTAATCTTGCTTTACTGCCGCAAAAATATTTCTTGTATATAGTATGACCAATATCTCCAATTCTATGCACATTCAAATCGCTTTGATTTTCTTGAGATAGGCCACCGCATCCGTATGGCCCCGGAAGTAAAGCTGCAGACGCTCCATATCCTCCAGCTTCCGCAATAGGCGCAGATATTTTGAAAGCGCAACGTGTTCCTCTGCGGTCAGATGAAGCTCATCTTGGCTATCCATCACCTGCGCGATACACGGAAACTGCCTTTTCAGCTCTGAAATTTGCTGATGAATTTCTGCATAATCCTCGTTATTTTCGCACAGGTCAGTTACAATATCACTGTCAATCTCCGGGAAAGAATCCTCCATGCGGGAGGGCAAATCGAAATAGGTATCACTCATAATGCTCACTCCTGTTTTTCTTTCAA
>CAVGQQ010000160.1:0-2564 GCA_963631525.1 bacterium | reverse complement strand
GTTAATTTTGTCTTGTCAAAGGCAATCGGAATTATAAACGGCTTCATCGGTGCGATCAATGCCGTGATCGGTGTGATCAACAAGATTCCGGGCGTCAGCTTGTCGAAGATCAGTAAACTTGGAGTACCGCAATTAGAGCGAGGCGGCGTGCTTGCCAAGGGACAGGTCGGATTGTTGGAAGGCAATGGCGCGGAGGCGGTAGTTCCGCTCGATCAAAACGAAAAGTGGATTGCGGCGGTGGCACGTGAGATGAAGAGTGCGCTTGCCGGCAATCAGACGGCAATGGCAGCAGGCGATATTGTGATCCCGGTATATATCGGCCAGTCAAAATTAAATGACATCATTGTACGTGCAAACCAGATCAATAATTACAGAAGCGGAGGAAGATAATGCTGAACAAATATGTAAAAATCAACGGTGAACGTGTACCAAATCCAATCGATTATTCAGAGAGCTTCAGCAAAGTATCAAATACATTTCAGTCAGAAGCAGGAGACGATCTTGCAATTGACGTGCGAGCCGGAAAGTACTCCGGCTCGTTGAAGTTCCAGGTATCATCGAGATGGAAGAACAAGATGCTTGGATATGCAAAGATGCAGTCGGTAAAACTGCAGATTGATGAAGCGGAGTATACGGTGCGCATTGAGAGTATTGATTGCGATCTGGAGAAGAATTCAGAGTACAGTCAGAATACACAGGGATACTGGACGGTATCTTTCAGCGCGGAAGAGCTATAAAGCAAGGAGGCGGTAGCATGTATCAGGTATCAGAAGAATATCTGAAACAAACCAAAAGAAAAGTACAGACGTTCCGCCTGACCGGAACAGTAAATAAGGTTTCATTTACCAATCACGACATATTAAGCGGATCCTTCACGATAACGAATCAGTGCAGCGAGCAGAACGATGTCAAGATCGGCAGTGTGTACATTGGAGAATTAAAATGCACATTCAAGCCGGATCTGCTTGTGCCGGATTGGACGAATGCACAGATCATAGTATCAGAAGGACTCTTGATTGATGGTACCACATGGGAAGATGTACCGCTTGGCGTCTATACAGTGTCAGAAGCGAATGATACAGAATATGGCGTTGATATCACAGCATATGACAACATGGCTCGTTTCAATCGCTCCTGTACGGTAGACATTACAGTCGGTACACCATACGAGCTTCTAACACTTGCTTGCACAACCTGTGAGGTAGAGCTGGGAATGACGCAGGCAGATGTAGATGCACTTCCGAACGGAACGGAGAGTCTTTCGCTTTATACAGAGAATGATATCGAGACATGGCAGGATTTTGTATTCTGGGTAGCGCAGGCAACAGGTACTATTGCGACGATGGACCGTGAAGGAAAGCTTGTACTTAGAAGCTACACACAGAATGTAGTTGATACACTTACGAATCATGAACGGTTTACCGGCTCAAAGTTCAGTAAGTTTGAGACACGCTATTCTGGATTATCCTGTGTGAATATGGAGAATGACACAACAAGCTATTATGGATCTGATCCGGATAATTATCTGACATACAACCTTGGCTCGAATCCGTTTCTGCAATATGGTGTAGACAGTTACAAAGAGCAGATCCGGCGTGCTGTTCTGGATGCACTCTTGAAAATTGATTATGTACCATTTGAAACAGGCTGCCTATGTGGGGCGATGTATGACCTTGGCGATATCATCCGATGCACGGATGGTATCGCTCCGGGGAAACTTGGATGTGTAATGATGTACGATTATACATTCAATAATGGATGTAAGATCACTGGCTTTGGATCGGATCCAGCACTTGCGACGGCAAAGAGCAAGACAGACAAAAATCTGGAAGGGCTGCGGAATAACGTATCAACAAATGAGATATTATTTTTTAATTATGAGAATGCGAGTGCAATCCAGATCGGCGACGGCGAGTCCAAGGCAATCATAGATATCCGTTTCACCTCATCCGTCTCAATCGGGGTGCTTTTTCAAGCGGAAGTACTGCTGGAAGCAGCTGCAACAGAAGAGGATGTGATTGGATCAATCGAGTACACGCTAAACGACGTGACGATCATCGGCTATAATCCGACGGAAACATGGAAAAATGGAAAGCATATACTGAGCTTGATGTACATGTTAATGATCGATGCAAATTCAATCAACCGATGGCTGGTTAAGCTGTCTATAGCTGGAGGCAGTGTATCAATAGCACAGGGCGGCATACGTGCGGTTATCTACGGTCAGGGCTTAGTTGGTACGGTCGAGTGGGATGGATTCATCACAGTAGAAGAGAAGCTTACACAAATTGCTGTATTGGATTCTCTCACTGTGTCAAAAGATTTGATATGTACGGTTGTTGCAGATATGATAGATGTAGACAAAAATATAGTAGAAGAACAGCTCCAGACAGTTCAATTGGAAGATATTACAACAGTTGGAAATCTGCTTGATAAGGCAGAAATCCGCTGGGGAATCGTGAGCTGGACATTTACAACCGACAGTGAATGCACATACTCATCGCGGTATGTAACAACGGAAGATGGAGCATTCAAACTTGCAACGGAGTTTGTGAACAAATCGG
>CAVGQQ010000159.1:0-2581 GCA_963631525.1 bacterium | reverse complement strand
CAAGGAAGTACTGATCGCCGTTATCATCAATCTGGTAACCGCCAGTATTCCAGTTAAAATTATCGGACACCGTCATCGAAACCGTACCATTCGTCCACAGACGATTATCACTTGCATTGGAATAACCAGTAGGGTTGAAATCAACTGCCAGACCTGCCGTAACAGGGCTGATCGTAATACCAAGGTCTTCAATAGTTACGGTGACAATCTTCTCAATCGTGCCGCATACAATCTTCAGCGTATGTGTTCCTACATCGCCAGACTTGTAAATCCAAGTATCTGTAGAAGAGGAGAGTGTTCTTGTCTCGGTCAACGTACCATCTACATACAACTTAACTTCAGGTGTCTCAGTAGACGGATCATAAACCGTGAAGATGATATTGTTAGAAGCATACTGCTTTGCTATAATAGTCTGACTATCACATCGAATAATCGGATCAGTAGAAGAGGAGTTTACCCACATGATATCTTTATAGATATGTTCGGGTTCAATCTCAACTCCATTCACAGTTGCCTTAATATACAACTCAATAAGGTGAGATCCATATGTTTGTGCCGGAATCGTATAAGACTGAGGAGTGCCAGTAATAGCCGCACTAATTACAAGCTGTGCCAGATCCTTACCATCAATCTTCAAATAAACTGTCTTTTCAACAGCACCAACGGGAGTGTACGGGAACGAAACCGCTCCTTCATACGTATAAGCAGAATTAAGAGTAGTAGAGATGCCGATCTCGACAATCTTAATCACCCAAGATTTCTGAGCAACAGCACCAAGATCATTAACAACGGACAATGTCAGTTTCTGCTCACCGATACTGCAATACTTAGTAGCGTCAAAGCTATTCAGTCCTTGATTGATTGTTCCAGAAGCAAGAATCTTCGAACCAATTTTCCACGTTGCAACGCCGTCAACCGTATCGCCTTGTGCATCTACGCTCGTATAGTTATACTGGATAATTGCATCGGAATCGGGAATCGTAACATAAGGAGAAGCAGTTACACGCTCAATGGCAATTGTAGAACTTTGTGTTTCGCCGCCGCTTCCAGAACCTCCCTGAATAACAAACTGAGACTTTACATTGCGAGATTCATTGCTTTCACCTTCATTCTCAATCTCATACAGCGTGAAAACATTCTTTGTCTCGTCTGTCTGACCGTCAAGCACAACATCACCGTAGGCGGCTTCGTAAGTATACTGTTGAGAAACCTTAATTCCATCCATCTTGGTCTGAAGATCATTTACAGCTCCAGTCAAATTGGTCAGATTAGTCTTGTTTTCGCTAATCGCAGAGGCGTTTTTCTCAATAGATTTAGTATGCTCATCAACCTTTGTCGAAACAGGATTAACACCCGCAACAACAGCCGCCGAAACATTTGCATCAACCTCGGACTTAAAGTTCGCCGTCCAAGTATCGGTCGGATTATGCTGAATCTCAACAGAACCGATTTCATTTCGCTCCTCACCGTGCAGATCATACAGTGCAAGCTTACCAGTTCCATCGGGCGTTACTTCGTTATATTCTACTTTTAATGTATCAACAGAGTGAACATCTGCGATCTTTGTCTCAAGTTCAGACTTAACTTCGGTCAACTGATCAGTAACATCAATATTCTCGATCTTCTCATCGACCTCTGTCTTGGTGTAATAATTGGTAACAACATCTTCCTTAACACCATCAATTGCCGCCTGTTTGATTTCGTCAGTAGCATTATCAATTGTTTCCTGCACGGTCGATGCAGTCGCATTAACCGCCGTCAACGCATCAGCCGCCTCTTGTGCCGCTTTCTGAGCAGAAGAAACATAGCCAGTGACAAGAGTGATATAGCTCTCCCAACCGCCGTCAGGTTCTACAGTACCGTTTCCAGACAAAGATTTAACTACGGTCAAAGAAGTATTCGGCATCGTGCGGAACACATAGTCTAAACCATTCACAGATCCCGTAATAAGGATTTCAAAGCTAAGATTTCCTGCCTTGCTCGTAGCATAATTATCAACGAGCCATCCAAAGCGGATCTCGCTGTCACTATAGCACACGTTTACAGCGCGGCTTGTCATATCCTTGTTATCCGAATTCAGATAATGAATGCTAATCAGCATCGCAGACAGATCGATTCCATCATAATATCTCGGCATCTTGAACGGAATAAACTGTGAGTTGTTTTCCTGCGTCAGATTGACCTGCGAAGCATCAACCGACACAACTTTATTTACAAAACTAATTGTGGAATACGACTGATCATAATAGTCGCTATACCAAATGCCGCCCTCCATCGTGGATTTCGTGAATCCATCGGGCAGATTATTTTTCACGGGTTCATCAATTCCCGGAGTAGATACTGCAACCGCGTCCGATTGAACGCTCGCAGCGGATGTAACCAGAGTGCTAAAAGAACTCATTTAGACCTCCATAGAATTAAGAAATTACATTACATATATACATATTCGATCTGTTACCACTTGGGATTTTTACCCATACACTTGATCCAACATTGATTTTTGTACTTCCAACATATGCAGGAATATTTGTAATCTCACTGCCAGTATCAATAATCGTGTATAAATTCGTCCCATTAATCG
>CAVGQQ010000158.1:0-2585 GCA_963631525.1 bacterium | reverse complement strand
TGAATATTACGGTGCGGCAGAGCCGCCAGTCCGGTGTGGCGAGAGCCACCTGTCCGGCCTAACGGAGCCACCCCATTTCATTTATTAAGTTACTTTGCCATTGCTGGATCCAGTCCATATACTTCTCTCATAGAGAGGTCTTTAGATGGGTCAACACTTTCAATATCGATCTTATAGGAATCATACGATATACGATCCATGATGGCATCGGCAAGAGTACTTTCACCATCACAGATTTGCTGGTACCATTCACTTTCACGGAACTGAGAGCAAAAGATCGTTGAAGATTTTTTACGTCTTTTATGTATCAGTTCAAAAAGATTTCTGGCTTCAGCTTCTGTCAGTTTAAGAAGCAGCCACTCATCAATGATCAGTACTATTGGCTTGGTGTATTTCTTCAGGACAGTTGAAAAAGTTCCATTGTCCCTGGCAGCCTGTAAGTCCAATAATAGATCAGGAAGTCGTACATACCGTACTGAGTAATAGTGCTTGCATGCTTCCATGCCAAAGGCACAGGCCATATAAGTTTTACCACTTCCGGTTGCTCCAGTAATAAAGATGTTCCGGTATTCTGTAATGTATTCACAGGTTGCCAGACGGTTGATCAGTGCTTTGTTCAGTTTTCGTCCAGAATGGTAATCAATCGCTGCGATGCTGGCGTCTGGCTGTTCAAACTCAGCCTGTCGGATCAACCTTTTCAGACGATTGTTTTTGCGGTTGCTGTATTCGACATCAACAAGCATGCCGAAGCGATCTTCGAATGGAACTTCCTTCATTGCAGGATCATCCATCTGGATGCGGAATGCATCTGCCATAGCAGTTAGACGCATTTCAATAAGTTTATCGATTGTACTTTGATTTGTCATGATTGTTTACCTCCATAGTATCTGGCTCCTCTGGTTATGCCGTGTGGTCTTTCTACTTGAGATGATTCTGATTCGGTATCAGGTGTATCCTTTGTTGCGACCAATAGATTTTTGATACTTTTATAGCTGGGTTTACCGGAATAAGAGAGCGCCTTAGCGCAGACCTGTTCCAGCTTTTCTGGCGAATATTTTTCTGCCAGTTTCAGTAATCCCATGCAGCTTCTGTAGGATTGCTGTTCAATCCTGCCGGAGGTAAGTATTGCATCGACAACCTTACTTGTGTTAATTCCAATCGAATCAGCCCACTTACGGAACCGGTCACCGTTCCATTCCAGATATTTCTGGTGTTCCTGAGGCATATGTTCTGTCACTGTAGAATACTGACCGCTTCTTCCATAGAGTCGTCTGTGAGAGGCAATACGATTGTGATTATAAAATATTTCAACCGTTGTATCTGTTATACGCACATCAACCTTATTTTTGATATACTGATAAGGCACGGAGTAGAACATTCTGTCTACTGCGATGTGATAGTTAAACTGGACGGTGGCTTGTTTCCACTCAGCCAGTTCAAAAGGTGTAGCAGGCAACGGAGCCAGTAATGGCATTTCTTCCCCAAGAAATAAACTGAGTCTGCTACATTCCTTTTTCTGGAATTTACGGGCGTTGTAGGCATCCAGTTTTTCACGGATTGAAGCATTCAATTCTGCAAGAGAGAAAAACTGTTCATTGCGAAGGGCTGCTGTTATCCATGTGGATATCTTTCCTACCGATCCCTCTACATTCGGTTTATCCTTGGGTTTCCGGACTCTGGCCGGAAGGATGGCAAGATTGTAATGTTCTGCCATCTCATGATAAGTTGTGTTTAAGGCAGTGTTGTACCAGTCACTCTTTTTATGATTCACTGCGGTTGTACAGTTATCAGAAACGAGCATAGGTGTGACACCGCCAAAGAAATCAAACATCTGGACATGAGCTTTGATCCAGTTGTCGGTTTTCTCATTCATATATGCCTTTACAAAAGCATACTGACTGTAAGTTAATACACCTACAAATATCCATGCATCTGTTATTTCTCCGGTGTCCGGATCAATGATGTGGGCAGGGTCACCGGCCCAGTCAACTTCAATCTGTTCACCTGGTTTTCTAGGGATATGCATGGTAGCCCTGCGTTTTTCTTCATCCTTCTGGATGTAGTAGCAGAACTGAGAATACATTAGAGGCTCTTCGCTGCTCATGCGGCACTCCTCACAGTATTCTACCCAGAGAAGCTTTTTGTTTACGCCGTTCCGCAGAAGTTCTTTGCGGATGTAGTCAAAGTTTGGCATACGTTTATTCGTTGCCGACTTATCTTTAGGAAACATCAGCTCCTCTAGTGCACTGTCGGTCATGTCAAAATCCAGCGGCCATGAAAGATTGATTTCCGCTGCTTTTTTCAAAACCTTGGCGACTGTGTTTCTGGATACACCGCAACTTTGTGCGATGTTCCTCTCACTGAATCCTAAGCTTTTCAAGCGTAGGATTTCACGATACTTGGTCATAATTTACGACCTCCTTTATCTGTATTCACACCAAAGGTGTGTATTTACAGTATAAAGGAAATATATGTAATAGAGCCCAATAAGGTGGCTCTGAATTACCGGAATATATGGCTCCTATTCTCCGGAATGGTGGCTCTCAAAGTCCGGACAGGTGGCTCAGAGAGCCCCGGAATAATCA
>CAVGQQ010000157.1:0-2586 GCA_963631525.1 bacterium | reverse complement strand
ACCAACCACAATGATTTTCTCTCAAAATACCACATTCCCAATGTAAGCAGGGCAACCCTAGTTTTACAGTTACCTCTCATGAGCTAAAGCTCTGAAAGTCTTATAACACAAGGCTTCGGAGCTTATTTTTTGACTAAATTTAATGCATTTCCTTGTTGCGATATGTAACGATATATGGTATAATCAAGTGGACTGGAGGACTACATCATGTATCTCAAGAAATCTACCAACAAGAAGACAGGCCGCACACAGCTCACCATTGCAGAAGGATACCGCGAAGGAAAAAAGGTTAAGACCCGTGTTGTGAAGAACCTCGGCTACCTTGATCTGCTGGAAAAGGATTATCCGGACCCGATCGCACACTTCACTGAAGTTGCAAGGCAGATGACACTTGAGAAAAAAGAGGAAGAAAAGCCCGTCACGATAGAGATGGACATGACAGAGCGGATGGCTACCGGCACTGACCGCGTGAAGAACCTTGGCTATCTTGCGGCATCAAAGATATATCACGACCTTGAGATCGACCAGTTCTTTGGCAACAGGCAGAGGCAGACCAAGGCTGAGTACAATCTCAACTCCGTATTCCGCGCGCTCGTGTTCTCCAGGCTCATCGCACCTGACTCAAAGAAAGGCTCCTATGAGGACTTTAGCCGTTTCTTTGATAAATGCGACTTCGCTCTGGAAGATGTATATCGTTCTCTCGATGTCTTTAAGAAATATCAGTCCGACCTTCAGGTATGGCTGCATGAGCACATCCGTGCGCAGTACGGAAGGGATACTTCTCTCGTGTACTATGATGTGACGAACTATTACTTCGAGATTGATGAGGAAGATGAAATGAAACGGCGCGGCGTATCTAAGGAACACCGTCCTGACCCGATCGTCCAGATGGGACTGTTTATGGATACCAACGGCCTTCCCATAACCTATGGCCTTTTCTCAGGAAACACTCTTGATAAGCAGACTCTCATACCCATGATGGGTGAGATCGTAGATAAGTACAGCCTTGGACGGATCATCGTGGTCGCAGACCGCGGCATGATAACCGGGGACAACATAGCACAGACGATACTTGACAGAAACGGATATGTCCTCAGCTATTCGATCCGTAGTGCGGATAAAGCATTCAAAGAATACGTGCTCGACCAGTCAGGCTACCGCAGGAACAAAGATGACTCTGAGGGCTTTAAGATAAAGTCAAGGCAGTTTGACCGCACGATACACGTGACCAATCCCATCACGGGAAAGAAAAAGAATGCAAAGGTTGAAGAAAAGCACATCGTGTTCTGGTCGCCGGAATACGCGGCAAAGACGAAGCACGACCGTGAAAAAGTCCTTGAAAAAGCCAGGGATCTCGCCGCGCATCCCGAAAAGTATTCAAGAGCCACCGGCTACGGAGCATCAAAGTACGTAAAAAATGTAACCTTTGATAAGTCAACCGGAGAGATCATCATGGACAAAGGACAAGCGCTCTCCATAGATGAAGATCTCATCAAGGAAGAAGAGAAATACGATGGTTACTATGCCATCGTCACCAGCGAGTACGAGAAAAGCGACCGTGAGATACTCAATATATACCGTGGCTTATGGGAGATCGAGGAAACCTTTAAGATTACAAAGAGCGAGCTGGAGACCAGGCCGGTCTTTGTCAGAAAGACCGAACACATACAGGCGCACTTCATGATCTGCTTCACAGCCCTGGTGATCGCAAGGCTGCTGGAATACAGGATAAATCGACAGTATTCCGTGAAGACAATCCTGGAAAGCCTCAGACGGTGCAACTGCAGCCTTGTGGAATCAAATATATATATGGGGCTGTACTACGATGACGTGCTTAAGGTCCTCGGCGAAGATCTCGGCATAGACTTCAGTCTCAGATACCGCACTTTAAAGAACATCAAGACAGAGCTGGCCGGAACGAAGAAACCGGAATCGAAGAAATAGCGCAAAAGCGCCATTTCAAGCATAAATGCAGCCGATAGCGGGGTTCTGCGACCAAAGGGGAGCAGAACCTACCGCTTAGGGGCGGGAGGCGGCGAAGCCGCCGAGCGGGCTAGATAAACGCAACAACTTTCTGCGCAAAGAGAAATCCCTGAAAGCCGCATGGAATAAGGCTTACAGGGATTTTTACATCTTATCAACTGTAAAAGTCAGGATATAAGGAATATTTCTGATAAATTCATCAGCCGGAGTCTGAGCAAGCACTCCCCAAAGCCAAAGCACCAACATGGCTACGCAGGTGCCTATGAATACGGCCAATCGCTTTATTTTTTTCTCACCCTTAGTGCATAGAAGAATCACGACAAAGAAAAAGAAATTCAGAATATCGGAAGGATAGGATAGAACCTCGATAGAAATGCCGATTCCGGAAAGCACCAACCACAATGATTTTCTCTCAAAATACCACATTCCCAATGTAAGCAGGGCAATTGTCAGCCCCCAAAGCTGAAGATTTGAAAATTCCGGAATCTCAATCAACTTCGGAACGATGTTGAAGTATAGTGCTCCTATAAAGAAACCGATTTTTTCACTTTCGTAAACGTCAAACCACGCGCCTTGGATAGCCCGGACCTTTGTGGCAAACTC
>CAVGQQ010000156.1:0-2607 GCA_963631525.1 bacterium | reverse complement strand
CTAGCCTTATATGTGATTTCTGTCCGTCGGACCAGAGATTTGCTTACAGCTTCCTCCAGATTCCACCTCACGATAGACACCCTTGCTGTTCGGCTATACACTTCCCACTATCTGGGCGTGTTCGGGACTTGCACCCGTTAGAGCGCGCCCATGGCGCGCAAACACAAAAAAGGCTGCTTAACGCAGCCTTTTTCTGTCTTCTATCCTTATTCAAATGCTTTCTGCATATTTTCCTGTTTCTGCTTCTCGCGGAAGATCAGGCGGAACAGAAAACGCACGAGTGGTCCCGCATAAAAAATCTGCCAGCACAGTGCCATCGGGAAATTAAATGCACATGTCTGTAACCAGACGGCAACAAACTGATTGCCCGCATGCTTAAAGAGAATGGTTGCTGCCAGACTCATAAGTGGACACATAAATGCGACGGAGATGAATGAAATTGCAAGAACCAAATGGAACGGATTCTCCTTTTCCGGGTTCACAATCTTCAACGCTTTCTTCTTCGCAATGGCTCCAACAAAAAAGAAATCAATCACAAATGCAATTGGTCCCATGATAACAAGCTCATGAAACGCAGACAAGAACACTTCGTTACTCATCCCTCCGATGTTCAGTGCAATGTTATAGCAGATCATCGCATACACCATGACGAACACCATCATAATCGTGAAAATAACCTCTTGAAACTTTGTTTTTGGCATAAAAAAACCTCCTTAAAATGATAATTCTTAACAGACTGTGTTGTTCGTTATCATTCCAAAGAGAATGTGCGTTTCCAATAATAACCTTCTATTTTCTTTTCCGAGTGTGGATTATATCATATCGCCTAACGGCTCCATGTGTGTTTTCGCAATATGCCGTCTTGTGCAAGCACAGCCGCCGCATTGCTCATTTTATCAAATGTCTTTTGTAGTGTCAAGGTGTTTTTCTATATCTATCAACGGACTTGTGATATAATGAAGTACAAATTTATAGAATCGAGACACGTTATGAAGAAAATACTTACATTTATAAAAAGAGAAACTGTCCTGATGGTAAGCCTCATGCTTGCCATCCTCTCTATGTTCCTCGTCCACCCGGACAGAAAATACATCTCCTACATCGACTGGCATTCCATCACACTGCTGTTCTGCCTGATGGCTGTTATGGCAGGATTCAAGGAAACCGGTCTGTTCCGCACGATCGGCAATGCACTGCTTACGCACGTCCATACAACCAGACAATTATTCCTTGTTCTGGTATTACTTCCATTTGTATTCAGCATGTTTATCACAAATGATGTCTCACTGATCACTTTTGTGCCATTTGCGATCATTGTGCTTTCCATGTCGGAGAAGGAACATCTGATCATCCCTGTCGTTGTGATGCAGACAATCGCTGCAAACCTCGGAAGTATGCTTATGCCGATGGGAAATCCACAGAACTTGTACCTGTATGCCAAATCTGGTATGACTCTCGGTACGTTCATAGAAATTATGCTCCCCTTTACGATTGCTTCGCTGCTTGGAATCCTGCTCTCCATGTTCTTCATCAAACAGCATGCAATCGTGATTGACCGAAGCGACCATGCAGTTAAACTTCCGAAAAAACAGATTATCCTTTACAGCATCGCATTTGTGCTGTGCCTGTTGAATGTCGCAAAACTTCTGGACATCCGCATCCTGTTCGTAATCATTCTTGTGCTGTTCCTGCTTGTGTCAAGAAAAACTTTGCTTCATGTGGATTACGCACTGCTTGGCACATTTATCGGATTCTTCGTATTCATCGGAAATATGGAGCGCGTCCCAGCTTTCCAATCTTTCCTAGAAAGCATTATCACTGGACGGGAAACATACATTGCAATCGGTGCCAGCCAGATCATCAGTAACGTTCCAACCGCCCTTTTGCTGTCTGGATTTACAGCGAATTACAAGGCACTTATCATCGGCACCAACCTCGGTGGACTTGGCACACTTATCGCTTCGATGGCAAGCCTGATCTCTTATAAACAAATTGCCCGGGAATATCCGGGCAAAAAGGGGAAATATTTTCTATGGTTTACGGTTGTCAATGTGGTGTTTCTGGCTGGGTTGATTGGGATGTATGCGATTCTATAAGTAAATATTTCTATAGGTGAAAATTATTAAGGTTATTCAATCCGCCGGGCGCAAGAGACAGAGCGGATAATCTACATAGTAGAAATTATTTAAGGTTATTCAATCCTGATTATCAGACAAGGGAGTGACGATATATCTACATAGTAGAAATTATTTAAGGTTATTCAATCCCGGTTAGATAATCGGTTGAATATCGGTATCTACATAGTAGAAATTATTTAAGGTTATTCAATCCTTGGTGCCCACCGTGTACCGATTCCAAATCTACATAGTAGAAATTATTTAAGGTTATTCAATCCGGCGATTTGTCTGTAAGAACCGTTGCAATCTACATAGTAGAAATTATTTAAGGTTATTCAATCCTTGCCTGTCTTAATCTAATCATCATAATCTACATAGTAGAAATTATTTAAGGTTATTCAATCCATGATCTTACCGGAGGAAGAGGTTCTTTATCTACATAGTAGAAATTATTTAAGGTTATTCAATCCCTTTACAGTCAAAACAACTC
>CAVGQQ010000155.1:0-2654 GCA_963631525.1 bacterium | reverse complement strand
ACGCTGCATAGATCGAAGAACCATCCTTTGTATTATTACCACCTGCAAGAGAATACCACACTGTCATATCATCATCTTCAATATCCAATGCATATGCCTGTGAGTGTGTTCCCGAAATGTTCAACTCAGATGCCAATGTGAATGGGAACAATGTTACAATACCCTGATTGTTCTGACTCGCTTTGTCTGTACCATACTTTGTATTCTCCTTTGCAGAGAAGCTCGCCGCATTGTACCAGAAACTTGCTGTTGCCCAACTGAAATCTGCATACCGATACGGAATCGTATATGGATTGCTATCACCTGTCACAAGTATGGAATCTGTATATGCCACAGAAGTTAAATATTTACTTTGTGTTGCTCCAAGTACTTTTCGCATATCTGACAACCAGCTTGAATACTTACCATCACCAGTTGTAGCTGACAAATTTGACATAAAGTACTTATCACTATCTAATGATGTCGTATATTTCACGTAATTCTGATCTGCATCCGTCGCTACCGGATCACCGAAGTGATATCGATCCATACCAAAGTATGAACGAAGTGTCGCAGTCAATGTAGAACTACCATTATCTGCAAACTTGGTCAACGTATCATGGAACAACAGAATCTGTCCATCATCTTCAATGTATGACTGCAAGTCTGCAAGTGCAATTGGACTTGTAATATCATCACCTGCAAAATCCTCTGACGGTCCAAGAATGACTGTGCTATAAGATTCCTGTAACCAATCGGCACCGGCTGCATACCTTGTATATTTCTTGTAAAGTTCCTTATACTCAAGCTCTTTATCCTTTACCTTAAAGTACGCTTCCATATAAGTGTTCATACTCTCACCATTTGGAAGATAATACAGTGATACATCATTATACTGTGCAGCATTTCCATCAATAGAATAATAATCACTATATGTGCCCTTCGTCTTCAGACGAGTCAATTCCTGTTCCAGGAAATCTGCTGATGACTTAAATGGTGTTGTTCCAGTTGATCCATTTCCACCGGCTTTAATTCCAGCAATCAACTTATCAATTTCTTCATCTAATTCTTCTCTTGCATCAACGGTTGTCTTCTGAATGTCTGCACCTGTCTCATCCTTCATGCTGGATGTTCCAGTCGCACTCTCGTTCTTCATGAACTGATACAACTGCCAATACTTACCAGCTAACTGCTGATACTCACGTTTCTTAATAAACTCATATTTATCTTCCTCGGTTGTGAGTGCATTGTACTTTTCGTAATCCGTATCCGTTGAATCAATCGTAAACGAATTAACAAGTGCCTCTTTTTCTGCATCTGTGACTACCGAAGAATAATCAACTTCTCCATTATCAACCTTATATGTATATGCAGCCTCGGCATCCTTTGCAGCCTGTTCAAACTCACTACGAAGCATGATATCGATATCGAAATCATACAGATCATCTACCTGATCTGCCAGATTGTTATCCCAGTCATCCATACCCTTGATTCCCTTTTCTGGGACATCCAGATTACTGTCATAACTTACAATACCAAACGTATGCTCATGCTTACCTAAGTAGTGGCTTCCCAGCATACCATCCTTGGAATCCTGGAAGTTACCGCCATATAGAGCTCCAAGAGCAGTACGATTTCCTGAATTTGTATACGGATTATACTCCAGTCTCTGATATGCCTGCTGACAGATGGTACAGAAATACAAGGCATTGTATCCTTCAGCACCTTCGCCTGCTGGCTTCTCCCACGAATTCGCTGTCGGCTGGCCTGGCATGATCTGCAGCACATTAACCTGCTGCTTTTCCTGTGTCTTATTCTTTACATAAGCAATACCTGTCTGGCTGACTGAATTTCCGTTTGTATCAACAACCTCAATCATCCAATACAGTGGACCATAGAAGCTATCCGCACACTGATAAGTAAGTGAATTTGCATCACCACTCGTCATATATTCAGTTTTTCGATCAAACTTACTGTTTCCATCATCATCGATATACAATTTGACTGTATATTTAGAAGATCCTGTCACTGTATACTTAAACTTTAATGTACCATCCGTAATCTGGGATGTTTCATCAAAGCGGTTATACGTAGCTGGCATACTTGTAATAGTCAGCTTTGGTCTCTTTGCCGATGTTGCATAAATAGAACTAAGTTCATTCTTTGGAGAATCTGTATCTCCTCCCTTAAATACTGAAATATAACCAGTTAAAGAATCGCCAAGTGTTCCATCATTTAAGATATCCTCTACCTCTGTCTGATCGAAATCCCACTGTACATTGTTCTTTGTAGTCGCCTCACAAGCTGCAAGTACTTTATACATATTAGAATCCGGATCAATTGAATTCTGAAGATACTTGTCTGTCTTTGCAAGATTATAGGCAGTTGTCAGGTTTTTGCTGACAATCACTGGCATTCCCGCATCTACATATTCTTTCAAAGCTTCATAACGGTTATATGTAATATCATTACCGTTCAAAACAGCAAACGACTCTACATAATTTCCATTCAGGCGAACCTTGGCAGTTGCTGTACCACCTCGAACAATTCCTCCTGACTGTCCCATACCATACAAGTCAACATTTACCATATCACCACTATGTGAGTACATTGTGTAGATTGGCAGTGATGCAACCTTAGATATATCAATACCATTTGATTTTAATACACCGCCC
>CAVGQQ010000154.1:0-2676 GCA_963631525.1 bacterium | reverse complement strand
GCCTTATCTTCCTCAAAATAAATAAGAATTTCGTTACCGTCAGCATCAAGAATAGTATTTCCATCAACATCACACCAAGGTATCTCTACGATTTTTCCCCAGTTCACAGCCGGATCTGTCGGCTGATACCATGTTTCAATCTTATTTTTAACATCGTCCTTAAGATTGTTGATATCTTTCGTATAGACGTTATCTACGAACTTCTTAACAGCCATGTTTGCAATAGCTTCAAGCGTCTGTCCACCGATAGCAAGCGACTCTGCACGAATATCTACACGCCCAGTCACTGTGTCTGCATAAAATGTAATGTTTCCGTCTGTGTCCTTAATCGTTAATGCTCCGGCGTTTATGTAGTCCGCATTGATTCCAATTGCATACAAAACTTTTGCAACCAGATCCCCGGTAAGGAAGAAGCCGTAAGGATATGTCTGTCCACCGTCAGTCGATACACCTACAGCATCCGATGTAATCTTAATTACATTTTCAGACTCACTCATTGTCGGCTTGTCGTGCAGATAAGTGATATACGATCCGTCAGACTGTCGTACCTTACTGGTGTACATCCCTTTCGCATTGGCAAGAGTGGTCTGTAGATTCTCAATGGCAGACTCCATTTCCTTTCGATTCTTATTCGCATCTGCCTGTGCTTTGTGATACATTTCAGCAGATTCACTGTAATATGTACTGCTGTTTGTTTCTGGATCCTGAATACCGCACGACAGTTCCGATTCTCCCGGATAAGTGAAATCGTGTGTGGTAATCACGGTCTTGTATGCTTTATCGTCACTGTCAACGATCACCGCACAGTCCATGATTTCAGCCGTTGGATAAGGGAAGAACGTTCCAGAGAATGACATCAGTGTCACTCCGATCAGCATATCTCCGATAAGTTTTAATGCGCTCTCTTCTGCTCCAGTAATTAATGGGTTGGTTATAGTTAATGCATAGTCATCTGTACCATTCAGATATTCTACATCCTCGTTATCTACTCTCTTCGTGGTTCTGATTCCTGTAATGGTCACAGAATTCATTCCAACTGTTGGGTAGTCGGTATATTCAGATAAGATGTGATAGTCTGCATCTTCCGGCAATTCAGTGTACAGAGTACCATCTACAACGTCTTTGAGTGGCTCAAAATCGTAACTTTTGATGCTCAGCGAACCATTCTTGATAATTGCATTTCCGACCGCTATCTGCGCAATATAGCCGATGATTTTACGTGCCGTTGACTTCTCTGGTGCACTCTGAATCTGGAAATCTTCATTCTGGAAATGTGCATCTCCGACAGTGATTCCAACGAACGCACACACTTCTAACAGTAAGCTTCTTGCCGTTGCCGGATAGGAAAGCTTAGAGGTGAATTCCTTGTTGGTCTTATACATAGCATCATAGGCTGTGATCTCCATGATCTCTCCGGTAGCAACCGGGGAAGTAACATAGAATACACCCTCGTTGATTCTTTCCTGTGTACCGTCTTCCAGATCGGCTTCTGTGTACAATGTAATTTGTGCATAATAGAAGTCATAATTAGAGAATCTGCCGTCTTCGTTGAACAGTGACAATGTAATTGTTTTGGACAGAGCGGAACCAAGCGGTAAATCATCACCGCCGGATTCCGAATATCCATTGTCAGAGATAGAAAAATCATCCTCTGAATTTAATGTTATTTCAGTCCCGTTCGCAAATAAAACTTTTGCATAAGCATAGAATGGACCGCCTTTCTCTATAATGTTTTTGAATTTTTCACTTACGTTTTTCATCTTCTACCCCTAACTTATTAAGGTCAGCGACTATCTCTTTCGATAGCCGGAATTATTTATATAACCAGTGGGTTGATACAGGTAACTTGGAAACTCAATTCGTTATACCTTTCTTCGCCCTCATTGAGCCGTATAACCGGAAGATTATAATTTGTGGCATAAAACTTTCCACTCTCCCACCTCGCCTTATATGCGTTGAAATGAAAAAAGTCGAATTCATCTTTATTCACAATCTGCGCCAGTATATTCGATGCTTTTTTCGCACTGATATCTGTCCACTTCACATTGTATGATTCCACTGTGAACATGGCTTTATTCTTCATTTTTCCTTTTGGTGTTCGACCGGACTTTGCAGTAGATGTGGTTGCAAGTTGTACTGTATAGCCATCTTCATCAACGTCCGGGGCGGTGTATGTACCAAATTTCAAATACTCCTGTGCCATATCATCACCCCCCTACGCCATATCAAACGGGTTCATGCCCGTCTGTGACATTACTACTTTTCCCTCTTCTACTACTGCTTTATATATCTGCTTACTTTTCAGATATACAGGGATTTCAATTCTCTGTTTCTGTCCACCGCCGGATTCTTCTCTTACGATCTGGCGAATCAAGCTTTCTGGTGCTTCGATGTTATTCCCGTTCTTCTGGTCACCAAGTACCGCCATGAACTCTTTGTTCGGTGGGATTACCGCACCTTTCGCAAGATACGGAATATAACTCGGACTCCAATAACCGATATTGAATCCGACAGAACTCCATCCTGTTAAGTCTTGCAACCATCCAGGCAGTGATATATTCATGTGGTTCAGTGCACTTGCGAATCCATTCTGCATTCTCTGCGCTGCACGTAACATTGCGTTCATAAAACTGATGATCGTGTTGATCGGAGATTTTACCACCGATGCCATTGCAT
>CAVGQQ010000153.1:0-2688 GCA_963631525.1 bacterium | reverse complement strand
GGCCGAGGCAAATCAAGACAAAAGGAAAAGCCCCGAAAACGCAGTGTTTTCGGGGATTTTGAGCATTTTGAAAGAGAAATTATCTCTTGGAGAACTGAGGTGCGCGACGTGCGGCTTTGAGGCCGTATTCGTCACGCCTTATGTTTGTTTTCTCCTTGATTTTACGGGCTTTTCTCGTGTTTTGCATTCAAATTGTCCTATCCATTAACACACAAAATGGTGCGGATTCAACTGACTGCGCTCTGATGAAATGCGGCGTTTACCACACCACAGAGCTGTTCAGGCTTATTGTACTTGATTTTCGCGTAAATGTCCATAGTTGTCTTGCTGTTCTTGTGACCTGCAAGATACTGAACCGTCTTTGGATCAACTCCGGCATACAAGAGATTGGTGATATAGGTATGTCGAAGTTGGTGCGGCGTTACATCAAAATCCAGGCTGTAAACGATCTTAGGATTGTTCTTTTGATGCTCTCCCAATGTTGGATTCACCAAAATCTTAATAGACTGACCATTCACATACTTATAACGGTACCTGGGCTTCGCAGTTCGGACAACAATGTATTGCCACACTCTCTGAAACTGTGAATAGGACAACGGTTCACCATTACTGTCCGCTACTACAAATTTGGATTTTGAAGCTGCTTTTGCTTCCTGCAGGCAGTCAATCAGGCGCTTCGGAATAGGCACATCCCGCTTGGAGGCGTTTGTCTTTAGCACCGTAGAAATCTCCGGTCTGCCATGATTGGAGCGCCATGCCCTCTGTACGGAAATGTATGGCGTCGGCACATCAAGAAATACACAATCCCATTGCAGCGCCAATATTTCTTCTCTGCGCAGGCCAGCATACAAACCGATCATCACAAATACATACGGCGGAAGCCCTCTGATTGCGTCCAGCAGCCTTTTTGCCTGCTCGTCCGTCAGCGCATCCTTCTTCTTTTTAGGCTTTCCACCCTTCGCAGAAATTCCTGCAGACGGGTTATAGTCAAGAAGATTGCTCCGCTCCGCTGAGTAGAAAATACACTTCATCAGCATATTCACAGTGCTGTAATAGCCCTGGGACATCTTCGCCACCGGAATCATTGCAAGTTTTATATCGTCAGCGGTCACATCTGACAAGTACATATCTCCAAGCGGCTTGACTATGTAATTATCCATTGCGTTTCTATATCCCCGCAAAGTGCCTTTGGAAATCTTCGCTGACTTCATATACAGCCATTTTTCACAATACTCTGCGACCGTCGGGTTCTCCCTTCGGAAAATGATGTCCTCAATCTGCTGACGCGCTTCTGTTTCTTTCTTATAAAGCTCCTCACAGGTTGTTGCGTAAAGGCTGACCTGCTTACCGTCTGCGTCCGTGACTCTTGTTCTGAAATACTGAACGCCACTTCTCATAACCGTTCCATACTGAGGAATATCCGATTTTTTCTTAGCCACTGTAAACCATCCTTTCTGAATTTAGCTCATTGTATTACCACCCTCTTTTTATCAAATATCAATGATTTCCTCAAAGGTGCGATTATGTATAGGAAAAGAGCGAGGAACTGTTGACTCCTCGCTCTTTCTGTGTCTGTCTTATTCTGTTGTCATACGGCTTCGTCATCCCACTGGGCAAATGCTCCGCCCATCGTTTTTACAACATCCTCCGGTCTGTTGTATTTGACCTTTGCGTAGATGTCCATGGTGATCTTGCTGCTCTCATGTCCCGCCAGATATTGAACTGTTTTGGGGTCTACGGAAGCATGAATCAGGTTCGTAATATAAGTGTGGCGCAGTTGGTGCGGCGTCACTTCAAAGTCCAGGCTGTAGACCACTTTCCCGTTGTGGGCGGCTTTCTCTCCGAGAACAGGTTTCACCGTATGTTTTACGCGCTTTCCATTTTCATATCGGTAATAGCTTCGCTCCTTGGTTGTCCTGGTCACAATATATTGCCACAGCCGCTTAAACTGCGTATAGGACAACGGCTCACCGTCCCGGTTTGCCACTATATACTCAGATGTAGAAGCTGCTTTTGCTTCCCGCAGACACTCTGCCAGACAAACCGGAAGCGGAATATTCCTCTCCGCAGCCTTTGTCTTTAACTCCATGAGAATGACCGGCCTGTTGTGCTCTGTGTGCCATGCTCTGCGAACTGTCAGATACGGCGCGTCTGTATCCAGATAAACAGAATCCCATTGCAAAGCAAGAATTTCCTCCCGCCTCAACCCGGCATACAGACCAAGCATCACAAACACATACGGCGGCAGTCCTTTGATTGCTTCAAGAAGCCGTTCTACCTGCTCATCCGTCAGTGGGGTTTTATCCGTCTGCGGAACGCCACCGCCCTTTGCGGTCAGGTGGACCGTTGGGTTATCCTCAATCACATGGCTCTCTTTTGCCGCCCGGAAAATGGACTTGTAGAGAACAACCACCGATTTGTAGACGGATTCCGATTTCTTTGATACCGGAACAAGTGCAACCTGAATGTCATCCAGCGACACGTCGGCAATATGCCTATCACCAAGCTCTGCAATAATGTGCCGTCTGACCTTGGATGTATAATCAATCAGGGTGGTGGCTCTGACATGAGCAGACTGCAGTAACAGCCACTTTTCACAATACTCTGCAACCGTAGGGGATTTCCGGCGAAATGAAGCATTGTCGATCTGCTCCAAAGCCGCCATCTCTTTATCATAGAGTTCCTCAC
>CAVGQQ010000152.1:0-2709 GCA_963631525.1 bacterium | reverse complement strand
TTTATATATATTTTTATCAGTTTTTAATGATCACACATCATATCAATCCTGCAGATACAAGATATCTTTTTCTTTCTATCGATAACCAACGCGAGGCGAAGGCACTTACTGAGTACTTAAATCAGATACCGCAGTATATGTTCCTGCCGTCATACACATCGATACCCAAGCCTGAGATGCATCTGAATTTTATCGATAGAGACGGGAAGCGAATCTACTGGGTCTGGTCCGGCCTTTATCTCGAGGTGCTTAACTGGTGCCGGGAGAAAGGGGTCCAGACGACACTCAGTGACGGTCTTTTTTACAGACAACCTAAGCATACACTTGAGGAGTTCAAGGCGATAGTCGACTCGTGGGGTCTATCGCTGAAGCCGTACGACTATCAGTACGAGGCGGCTTATAATATATTATCTTATACACAGTCCTTAAGTGAGATCGCCACCCGTGCGGGTAAGACACTTATCGGATATATGGTCTTCCGGTATCTTATGCAGGAGGAAGGCTGCCGGAAGATCCTCATGGTCGTGCCGTCGATAACGCTCGTCAAGCAAGGCTTCGAGGACTTCAACACATACGCTGAGTTCTTCAAGACGGAGACCGTGTGGGCGAAAGGGGAGAGCGTCTCCTGCCCAAACCTGACTATTGGCACCTTCCAGTCGCTAGTTAAGAGATGTGACAAGAGAAGTGCAAAGTACGACCCGAGGTACTTCGACGGTTACGACGTTGTTCTTATTGATGAGGTGCATAACGCTAAGGCGCAGTCGATACGCGAGATACTCTCTCAGCCCTTTATGAAGACTGTCAAATTCAAGTTTGGTTTCTCAGGCACGCTTCCGCTCAAAGGGACGCTCGACTCGTTTAACGTCCAAGAGCTGATGGGAGGTAAGATCCAAGACATCACACCGAAGGAGCTTATCGACGGAGGGTTCATAAGTGATATACACATCACTCAATACCGGTTAAAATATCCGGAAATAACAAACCACTACTTGCGGGATGAGTACATTAAAGCAGGTGAGTACCTCTGCAGCACGTTTGATAAGGACCGGACGCTGCGGCCGAAAGAGGAAAGGGATATAGCGATGGTGTACGAGAAATCGCTGCCGTATAACCTGAGAACACTGAGGCAGAAGATCGACAGTGAAGAAAATGACTGGATAAAGGAGAATAAGATACTCCAGTACACCGATTACCTTATCGACCTCTGCAAGGCTAATGGCTCGAACCTCCTCGTGATGGAGAACTACATAGCGCACCACTCGCAGAAGAAAGTCAGACTCATCAAGGATATCGTCCGGAAAAGTGATGACGGAAACATAATTCTTTTCTTTCATTATAATGAGTACTGCAAATATATATATGATATATTAAAAACTGAGTTTCCAGACCGGCAGGTGCTCTGTATGACCGGTGCGAGCACGCCGAAGAAGCGCGAGGAGTACAAACAGCTGATGAAAGAAAACGATAATGTCGTGTTATGCGCTAATTACGGCGTCAGCAGCACGGGACTTACCCTGCGGCTGAAGTACGGTGTCTTCGTTGAGTCGTTCAAGAGCCATACGATAGTGAAGCAGTCGGCCGGCCGAGGGCTGTGTCTAGACAAAGGGAAGGACCGATTCCAGCTCTATGATCTTATCGATGTGCTGCCAACAGGAAAGATTGCCAATCAAGGCCGGGCGAAAGTGAAGATTTACAAGCAAGAGGAGTTTAAGTACGACATTACCGATGTCTGAGTATGGGGTTTCACTGTTCTGATTTATTATTATAATATATTGAAAAAAAAACAGTTACAATAAGAAATGGATAATTTCGGAACGGTGAATGGCGTACCTAAACGCTGGTGGGGCAACACCGAACCCACAGACAAGAAAATGATTTGGTACCGAAACGGTAAAGCATATGCATATACTGATGGTGCGTGGTCTGAAGCTACTAGTGGTGCATATGATGATATTGACGGCGCGCGGTATAGTGCACCATATGCTATTTTCGATATTGACGGCGTTCAAATACCATACGAAACAGTTATAGATACCAAATATTATTATGATTGCCCAGCATTACCGGAGCATTTTAAGTTTGCTCCGAGAACTAAGTATGGGTGTAATTATATGTTTTCCGGAAATTATAAAATAACTAATATTGATTCATTTGATACTAGCAAGGCAGTTAGTTGCATTGCAATGTTTGCGGGTTGCTACCAGCTTAAATCAATAGGATTATTGGACATGTCTAATGTTAGATGGGAATTATACGATGTTTCTAACGATACGTATATAAACAACACCACCGGAATTGAGTTTATGTTTGATTCCCCGTATTATAGTAATGCCGACTCAAAAAAGATGATTAACTTCAATCTTACTAACCTTGGCGGATTTAAAGATCTTGGCAAAGGATATGTTGATCAAATAAAAACATATGGAATTGACTATGCACCAGTTCTTGACTTACAGTATTGCAGCAATCTCACGCATGACTCGCTTATGAATGTAATAAACACGGTTTATGATTTCAGCAACGACTTTTCATCTTGCACATCCGATGATGACGCATACGGAATAATACAGTTAGATGTCGATGGAGTATGTATGGCGAGACTTACTGATGATGATATTGCAATTGCAAATAAGAAAGGCTGGTGGGTTAAGAATTATGTAAGGCCCGCGTAGAATTGATTTATGATTGATGAATCATAATATTATTATT
>CAVGQQ010000151.1:0-2826 GCA_963631525.1 bacterium | reverse complement strand
CACCGCGCCGTTCGTGGCTGTCGCGGATATCCCGGTGGTTTCGGAGGAGGTGGATTCATTTAGGGTCGCGTATTTAGAGGATAATGCAGTACCGCTTTCATAAAAATTCGTAGCATACACACCTTTCCATAAATGTGAAGAATCACCCAGATTATAGGTGTTGGTGGTGTATGGATACGTATTCACATCTAATGCAAAACCAGTCGCATACACATAAATATTCCCCGTATCGTAGATATGCGACCAACCTGAATTTTGCGAACCGATTTTTAATGTGTGCCCGAAATTGTAAATCTTAAGCCAGCCACCGTTGACTGTAAGTTTCGCTTCGTTGTAGCTTTCGGAGGTAGAACCGCCGTAGCCAACGGAAAGATTGGTTGTCTTTGTATCGCCTAAATAACTGCTCATACTCTATCTCCTATATAATAATACAATTTACTCATAATGCTTCATTGCGATTTTGTTTTCATATCGCTCTGCCCCTGTGGTGGTGCGACCTACCGGTTCGATTCGTATGTCGCTAAACTTTATCGGAACAGAGCCGTCGTTAGTGTAATAAGCCAAGAGGAATCGCATTGACCGCGCACCAATCGGAATATATGAGTTCCAGGCGTAAGCATCGGCTCCATCGTAGATAAATTCGCCACCAATATATGTCTCTAAATATCTCCACGTATTGTCATTGGGCAGGCTCCACTTACCAAATGGGTAGGGATACACCCCACCCCCATAACTATTCACCACCGCATAGCCTTTCGGTATTGTGGTACCCGAATAGGCATTTTTAAGTGTGATGGTGGTGGAATCGGTTATCGCGCTGATATTGCCGGCCATAATGTCTGAGTTTATGTTCTTAGAACGCATCCCCCAAGTACCAGAGTCGGTAGTTCTAAAACCAATTCCATATAAGTCCCCCGTCGTCCAATTGGACGTAGATGCCACTTTGATGATTGTGTCTCCTGAGGTTAGTGCCTGAGTTAAATAAGTTTTGGTACCACTTTTATACACGCAATTTGTATGGGTAAATGCGCTGCCTGAGGCATCATTAAATACCCACGCAGACAAAAAGTTTGTCATATCTGCTTTGCACTTCACCCACATAGAAAGTTTATATCGACATACGGGGTTGATGTTAATCGAAGGTGTTAAATATGTCCATCCGCCTGTTCCGACCGCCATTGAATACGATGCCTTGGCATTCCCGGCCACATCGGTTGTATCATAAGACCATCCGCTGGGCAACGTAGCTGACGTGTCTGAGCCATC
This sequence comes from bacterium, assembly GCA_963631525.1. Classification (GTDB taxonomy): domain Bacteria; phylum Bacillota; class Clostridia; order Lachnospirales; family Lachnospiraceae; genus Coprococcus_C. Next base: position 1,560 of record CAVGQQ010000151.1, on the reverse strand, counting down.
CCCATTCGGAAATAGATTTTGAGTATCGAATGAACGAGCGAAAATCCTTCCATTTTTGAACACGGTCTTATTGGGCATCGCAGTCCAATACTGCAAATCAGGATTATCAGTTAGATTGGCGCCGCATAGATACGCCACATACCACGTAACATTTGTATTATCTGTGCCATCAATATACAAATGTCCACCATTGGAGAATGACCCCGTAGTGCCGCATTGATATATTATGGTGTACTCTTTCCAGTCCCCCGTTCCTTTTGTGTCGGGTTTAACAGAAACCGAAGCGCCATCCCCCAATGAATTATTGGTTGCGTATAGATTATATCCGACGGGGATTTTCGCCACGACTTTGTATACTTGCAGCATTCCCGCTTTGGCATTGAACCACGAGATAATTCCGCCCGCCCCCGGGTAACAAGAGGCAGAAGTTTTGACTTGAAGTATGTTCTTGTGTTCGGGATAAAACGGGGAGTTTTGAGTCGCGGCGTCAATCACAGTTGCCGTTACCGCCCCATTGGCTGCGTTATTATAAATCGTAAAGGGGTTGCTGCCGGAATCAATATAAGTATTGACTCGATACAGGTTCCGCCCATATTCCCAATTTGGGTCAATAAACTGCACCATCGAATCGGTGTCAACAAAATCGGTTGCGATGGCGGTTCCGTTTTTAAACGTCACCGTGTTCTCGATTTCGTCTTCAATGATAGAGGTCAGGTCTAACCTTTCGGAATTTTTGGTGTAGGTCAGTTTCGCATCGCACCAACTTTTTAGCTCATTTTGATTCAATACTAAGTTTAACGCTTTTAAATATGTATAGAGGTCAGTCACATCATATATCATCAAATTTTTTGCATATGCGGTGACACCTGAATAATTAGCGTTATAAATAGATGCATTGTTAATTGGGCGGTCAGTCGAATCCATCGCCACATAATCTTTAATGCCGCTTAGGAAATACTCCGTCCCCGCGACCGGTGAAGTTTTGCTTGGCCCACCATTTCCGCCGCCTTGAAAATACATATTGACCCATGATACATTTTGGTTCGTGGTGGTGTACTTCCAATAACAACTCATGTAATAGATGTGGTCTCTTGCCAAAACGGGGCTGTAATGATAATTGAAAGAGTTATATGCATTTGCAGGCCCCGTCTGCCACACGTCCTTCTCATCGTTGCGGGTGATGATGTTATGCAATATGATGGACTTTCTGACTATAAGCGAATCGGCTAGCATATAATCTCCACACAGCCTGTTGTGCTATTATATTGTATGTATTGGGAAGTGCCGCCAACGTAAAATTTCGGGGCTTGAACAGATATATTGTTGACAAGCGACCCAGTCATCGTATCTCCCGATTTCTTGACATACGTATCGACTATCTTGTTGCCGCTGGAATCATTCATGGCCGACAGGACGCTGTCCACTATCTGTGCGGATGAGCCGTCGTACGTGACCGTGCCGGATATGGTTTTAATATTAAGCGCGTTGGGGTTCTTGAGCGAGGTCGGGATAGTCCCCAAGCTGCCGTCGCCTTTGACGAATTGCGAGCTTGTCCCCCCG
>CAVGQQ010000150.1:0-2848 GCA_963631525.1 bacterium | reverse complement strand
CGCCAGATTGAAGATTATATGGATTATGTTAGACGTCAACCACAATTTAATAGTGAATTGCGAAAATGGAAATTTATAGCTGTTTGCAAGGAAGTAGATGATTATGTTAAAAGTCAGTATAAAGCTTTTGAAGACAAGGGGAAGATTGGATTGGTATTCAAAGTTGATAATTGTGAAGTGTATGCACTCACTTGGGACGATATATTTAAAAGTTTTGAAATGAAACATAAGCCATTGTTGGAACGATTAAATTATGATAGAGAACAGGTCGCAAATGAGTTAATGACAGAGGTAAGTGAGGCAGAAGGGCGAGAAAAAGTTGATGCTCTAACCGCGATTGCTGTTGCGCAAGCATAAAATATATATTGATATAATAGAACGTGTGATGCCACAGGCGGAGCCTGCAATAACAAGATAAGAAATTACAAATAGTTTGATGATGGCGTATTCATAGTAATTTGCAAATGATATAAAATAAAGGATTTCGGTAGATTGTCTGGTAAAAGATAGTCTGTTGGAGTCCTTTTTTACTGCGTAAGTCCTCAAACATGAGTACCAGATAAGCAAAAATCCCCGTGTTTTCGGGGATTGCATAGACATTATGAAAATAGATTGTACCTTGAAAAGTTAAGACCTTTTATATTTACTGGGACATGCTTTCTGCACTCTGGGTGACCAGGGGAGAAGATCGTCAAGGAAGCTGAGATTACTTTCATCCATATGCTGTGGAATCTCAGTGAGAAGCAGATTGAAATACTCAAAAGTATTTAATCCATTCGCCTTGGCTGTTTCGACCAGGCTGTACAGGACAGCACTGGCTTTTGCTCCGTTGGAAGATTCAATCAGCACGAAATTCTTCCGTCCGAGTGTGAATGGCCGAATTGCCTGTTCTGCGTAATTATTGTCCATTGGAATGTTTCCATCGGTAAGAAAAACACGCAAATATTTTTCCTGATTGATACTGTATGCAAGAGCTTTGCCGATAGTGCTGTTTTGGGTCACCTGGTCATACTTTTGTTTTGCCCATGCAAAATAAGCATCAACTTTCTCAGAGAGAACAAGCTGACGCTGCTTCTTACGATCAGATACAGGAAGATCATCAAAAGTATTGTCAATATGCAACATTTTGGTGATCATATCATAAGCCTCCTGGGCGATGGATCCTTTGGCAGCAGTGAGACCAACAGATTTTATAAAATCTGCAAAAGTTCTTCTGGCATGGATCCAACAGCCGGCAACTTTGAGATCATCCCGTTCTTTTTCAAGCTTGTGGTAGACCTGATATCCGTCGGTCACTACTGTACCAGAGAAAGTTTTCAAAAACTCCCGTGGATGATCTGAACGGCGGGAATCCTGCCAGTCATAAAGAACGATAGGATGCGCACCTTTGACAGGGCGATTCCGGTAGACCCACATATAGGTCTTTTTTCCGTTTTTGATTTTTGCGTTGTCGATACGCATGACCTTTACCGGAGTCTCATCGGCATGGATGACCTTGCTGTCATAGATCAGTTCGTGCATACGATCATAGATCAGGGAAAGATACATATCAGAACTTTTGATCACCCAGTTTGCCATGGTATTGGTGGCAAGATCGATACCGTTCATCTTATAAGCTTTTGCCTGTCGCTCTAATGGCAGAGCATTGGTGTATTTGCCGTTTATAATAGAGGCAACCAGTGCCGGAGTAGCGATACTGTTTCGGAAAAGATCCTTTGGCCTTGGGGCTTTCAGAATCGTTCCATCATTGCTTTTTGAAGCATATATATGGACATGATGTTCATCAACGATGAATGTTTCCGGAATGATATGGAGACGTTTATAGACTTCCATCGGGAGCTCTTTGTAACCGTTGGGAAATTTGGCAGCCAGCTCTTCATCGGAGAGTTTGTGCTCGATAATACGGGCAGGAAGCCCATCAAGATCTGCTTCCCGTTTTCCCTTCGCCTTGGAACGACGATAGGAAGAGATGATGACTTCTTCGATTTCCGGTTCTTTTGCAGAACTCTGGTTTAAGAATTCTGCTTCATTGAAGGAATCAAAAAGAGAGATCTGGCCGTCGATTTCAGAAAGATTTGCCTCAGATTTACGTCCGAAATGACGCTGATTCATGATGCGTATCTGTTCTGTAAGAAGTTCAATCTGACGATTCGTATCAGAAAGCTGTGCATTGGCATGATCCAGCTGCGACTGCAGTGACTGCAGTTGATCCTGTAAGGAAGAAACAATAATAATGAGAGCTTCTTTGCTGAGGTTATGTAATTGTTCATCTGATAACTGAATCATGGGTCATACCTCCTAACTAGAATCATTATACCAGAATTATGGGAAAAAGAACAATTCAGCCAAAACAGGAACGGGTAAAAATGACAATGGATAAGAAGCCGGGGAATTGGAATGGAGAGGTGAAAAAAGAAGGGTAAAAATAAAAAAAGAAGGTGCTGTGCAGAGCTTTGGAGACCTTATGGACATGGTTATAAGGTCTCCGGAAGCTGTGTATAGTACAAAGAGAACAGTCCTGAAAAAGAGGAAAAAAGTTCTCTGTATTGCACAAAGAAAAACAGAGTTAACTGGAACTTTGTGGTGTGACATCACGGATAACAGGCTCGATTGCAAACCCCTGCATCAGCCAGTGGAACTGTTCTGCAGACATGGATTTAAGATCATCAGATGACCGCGGCCATGTGAAATGCCCGGATTCCACACGTTTGTAAAGAAGCAGGAAGCCATCGCCTTCCCACAGGAGACCTTTGATCTTTGAGGCAGATCTTCCACAGAAAAGAAAGAGTGTGTTAGGGACGAACAGGTTCATATGGTATCTACGTTCAATGATAGTAGCGAGTGAATC
>CAVGQQ010000149.1:0-2851 GCA_963631525.1 bacterium | reverse complement strand
GTATATGCTAGTTCTCTCTCTTTATTTTCATTAAGCATTATTTATCATTTCCTTTATTAACAAAAATTTATTTAAATCTTTTTAATCTACGCATAAGTTCTCGTCAAATATTGCGATAGCCCTGTCCGCAAGTTCTTCCATTTGCTCTCTTGTGATTTTCTTCCATCTCCAACACCAAGTAATTCTATCACAGGCCCAAGCAATATCTCTTGTATGCCAAGATTTATGATTTTCATATTCAGTAAGTATATCATCAATCTCTTTGTAATAATCTCTTACTTTAGCCATTGCGGACACCCCTTTTCTTTTTCTCTTGTTTTTATGTATATAATATATCATAAAATTTTAAAAAAATAAAGGCGGAGATATTGTCCCCGCCTTCATATATGTCAATTCAAGAAACTCTTACTTTACTGCGTCAGCAACTTTGCTCATAAGACCTTCAAGAGGAGTTCCTCTCAGAAGTCTATCAACAGTAGTAGAAATCTCTTCATGCTCTGCAAGTGCATAAGGTGCCATATGCTCCATACCAGCAGTAAGAATGTCTGCATTTGCCTTAGAAGTAAGTGCTGCTACAAGGTCAGGAGAGATAGAACTCATTATTTCCTTAACAGTTGCCGCATATGCTTCCTGTCTAGCCTTTTCAATTTCAGCCAAACGAGCCTGACGCTCTGCCTCCTGCTCATCAGAAGCCTTCTTACGAGCCATTTCCGCCTTATTAATTTCATCAAGAACAGTCTGAATATCTGCCTTAGCCTGAACTACTGCAGCATCAGCCGCACGCTGCATCTCTGCAAGCTCGCTCTGCTTTTTGATTTCATCTTCAGCAGCCTTCTGACGAAGTTCTGCCTTATAAAGGTCATTTGCGCTCTTCAGCTCTGCTTCCTTACGGTCATTTTCTGCAAGAGCAGTAATAACCTTCATCTTAGCATCTGCGTCTGCCAGTTCCAGGGTCTTCTGAATCATTTCTGTCTGATGCTCTTCCAGCATTTCTGCTACGCTTCTTTCAACAGAAACTGCAAGCATTTCAACATCTGTAATTCTCATACCATTCTCTGTGAAGGTATGTCCACCCTCTTCATCATCCAAAACAACATTACGAACAATGTCAGTAGATGTTGCATAGAACTCCTGGATAGTGTAATTCTTAACTTCTCTCTTGATGATAGAAGTCATTCTGTCATTCAGATATTTTGCATAATCTTCAATGCAGAACCACTTATCCTTCAGCTCAGGCATAAAGTTTACACAATAAGAAACTTTCATCTGCACATCAACAAAATCCTTCGTCTGTGCGGAAATAGTGCTAGTAATCTTATTATTATCAACACGAAGATATGCAGAAGGTCCATCTGGCATTATAATGCTCTCAAGAGTTTCATCATAATCAAGCAAACGAGTAGTAGGTCCAAGTACAACCTCTCTCTTGCCAGTCTTAGAGATTACATTAACGGCGTATCCAGTCCATACATTGATGGTAACAACACCCTCATACTTTGTATCAAGAGTGATAGTTCTAGGCTTTGTATAAGATACTCCGCGGCTGATGTTTGCATTAGCCTTCTCTGTAAGTCCAAGATTATAACTCAGAACTTCTGTGTTGCCAGGATAGAACAGAGCGCACTCCTTATCTGTCAGCTTACGCTTTACAACTACTTCTGTGCGAGGGTCAGGCAGATACATCGCAGGACCAACTACGGTCTTAATCTTACCACTAAGTCTATCAAGAATATAGCGACCTTCGCCTTCAAGAATTGCAATAGCGTGGTGCATATACTTACCATCATACTGAATAAGAGCGTGCTCAGGACGAGGATAATAAATCATCTGCTCATTACCTGTAATAAACAGTTCCTCACCAGTTTTATGCTCAGTACCATCAGCATCCTTATAATCAGCAATAACCTTTACATAGATGCCGCTGATAGGAGAAAGCTCTAATGCACGGAAAATTGTACCACCCTTTGGAGAGTCTACAAAAGTTTCAGTAGGCTGAGGGAATACCACTGCGGGACCATGTACATATCTCTTCTCCCCGTCCTCATCCTTGAGGATTGCATACTCAAGACGCTCAAGAGTGACTGCCTCACGCACATATCCATTCATTCCATTTGGAATTACTTCAATACCTGTTGGCGGCATATAGAAAGATACTTCAGTACCCTTGATAACAAGGAGCTGACCAACGAAATACTGATTTGCATTATCCTTTACTTCATTACCTTCTGCATCTACAATAGTAGCAACAGACTTAGAAGCGGCATCTGCATCATATACCCGAGCAAGCAGATACTGGTTGGAACGGAGCTTATGTCCCTGTACTACCTTAGTCATCTGACCAGGGAAGAGAGAGAAAGAGCAAGGTCCAGAAATATTAATTTTACGACCAATCTCAAGGTCAGGGCTATCGACAGCTTTTGCGGCGTCTGGATGCATACCATCCTTAGCGGGATTCTTCAGCACAACATACCAGCCTTCAGGTGCAGAAGTGAAAAGCTGACGAGCCTGTTCAAAATCAGCAGTTTCCTTAAATCTTTTAGACTTAGGGTCAAATACTACCATGCTCTCCTGCTGAGAGATTGTTACCATGATAGGACCAGTATAGGTCTTAATTGCTCCATTTGTTTTATTCTGAATAAAGACAAATTCATTCGTAGAAAGAACCAGGTCCTTCTGACGCATATTCGGAGTTGCATAACTATTTTCATCATCATATCTACGCATACTATCTCTTTCCTTTTAATTTTGTTATTTGTTTTTTCTTAACATATATATATATTATAACAAAAATTAGTAAAAAAAATAAAGCGGAGATTTTTTATCCCCGCTATAAAATTATTTTCTGTAAGGT
>CAVGQQ010000148.1:0-2894 GCA_963631525.1 bacterium | reverse complement strand
GTAATAATATTTACCGAACAAAGGAAGAACTGGAGCAGCATTTCGCATTCTGGGATCCTAAATACCATGTGATCTGCAGTTGTGGAGTGAATAAGACAGGAACCAAGCGGACAGAAACATTCACGGTTCGGGACGGATATTGGAGTAATGAGCAGGCACCAGAAACGCGCAAGGTTGTGTGGGTAGCGACAGAACCTGCGTACACCGAAACGAAAGAAATAGTGGAAATGGTACCATATATGTATTGTTCTGGATGTAAGAAAAGATTTTATATGGATGGTATAGCATTAGATGGAGAAGAGCAGGGCGAGCATATGAAAAAATATGTATTGCTTGGAACCCCACATAATGGGATGATTGGTGGCAATACAGAACGACGTGTAGTAGGAACAGAAACTGTTACAGAGCCAGAATATGGTTATTACAAAGTGCAATAGCAATAAAAATAAATAGGTAAAGTAAAAGGAACAATCTAAGGGTTGTTCCTTTTTTATTGAAAGGAGAGCAAATGATTATGGATTTAAAATGTGTCTTTATAACTATAGGTATATGCCTAATTTTTAATGCAGCATGGATGTTGTCTTTATGGTTTGAAATACCTCGTAAAGGTATGTTATTAGAAATATTAACTATAATATCTGATGTTGTAGTAATATTGTCATCTATGTTTATATTCATAATATAAAATTCCAGCCGGTCAGGCTGTTTATATAAAAAATAAATCATAAAGGAGGAAGAGAGATGCTATCAAAACGACAAAAACGAATAGCAGCACTACTCACAGCCGTGGTTCTATCTATAACCGCGGCTTTTTCTTTGCCAGAGAACATACTGGCAGAGGAAGTAATCGCAACCAATTCAGACGCAGATTCAGAAGCAACTACGGAAGAAGGGCTGCAGGAGGATGGAATTGCAGTACAAGATATTGGCGACACAGGCGAGACAGTCTATATCCACAGCCGGTATTGGGATGGATGGGCGATCGCTGATTATGTGAATGTTACTGCAACGGATTACACGCCATCTCTACACGGAGCACTCGTGGCTAAAGATGCATCTGGACGAGAGACAGAAGCTTATTGCATGCAGTCAACGAAATCTTCTGCACAGTATGATGCGGCGTACAAAGAGGGTAGGCAGTGGCTGTCCGATCGGGACACTGCAGCAGATATTTCTATGCTCATGTTTGGATTCGGCGGTCGGAAAGCAGATCCGAATGCTGCAGGAGGGCGAAATACACAAGACGGCGGTACATATGGAACTTACATCATTGATGGAGTTCCAAACGGAGGTTTGATGATCGCCGGACAGGTGTATGCAATGACGACTGATGAAGCAAGAGCCGTTACGCAGGCTGCAGTACACAGCACCGTGTCAGATTGTAACATCACTGCAGTAAGAGGTAAAAACAGCGGCGAGAATGTCAACCGAGCTTTTAACCACATGAAGCTGATCGCTGATAGTGCCAGACGCTGGTACGATCAGTATAAAGATTTTAAGACTGTCGGAAACTATGTAGATGCGACGGATGCATATACACCGAAGCAGACCATAACAACACAGGTGTATAACGTATCGAAAAAAACATGGGAAAATTACAATGGAAGCGAACTTACAGAGAGTTATAAGGATTCATCTGGTGATGCAACATTCCGTGTTGTATATTCTTCGTCCGGGTTATGTAATAAGCTTCTGACGAATGCAACAACTGGATCGGTGACAGTCAAGCATTCAGGATCAAAAATGACAGTGAATAATGCCAATAATTATTATGATTATCTGACAATTAGCGCAGATTCCACAAATACGGTTGCATTCACTGCCGACTATGGAGCACTTACCTCGACGACACAGACAGTAAAGGATACCTTTACAAATACGGATATAACGCAGTATGTGTTTGGTCAGACAGTTACGATCAAGGCGAAGTATAAAGACATGCAAGGCAAGAAGCTTGCATTTACAGTTAAGACCGGCACCGGTGCCAGTCACACGAAGTATTACGGAGATGGCGATAAAAATGGTGTATCTAATTATGCAGCACGTATCTTTTACAGTGGTTCCTATCAGGATGCATGCTTTGCTTCTCCAAATGAATCACTTTCTAAGAGCGCAAGCGTAACAGCAACAGCACAGGGTGTCGGAAGTATCAAAATCTACAAGTATTCAGCATCGCCGGAGATTACGGATGGCAACTCTTGTTATAGTCTGAAAGGTGCAGAGTTTGGCATATTCAAGACAATGGCGGATGCACAGGCAGGAATCAATGCAGTTGCGACGATTGTAACCGATCAGGATGGTAATGGTTCCGTCGGTAATCTTGCATACGGGACTTATTACGTTAAGGAAACAAAAGCATCACCGGGATACAGAATCAACAATGATGTTTACAGAGAAAAAGTAGACAGTGATATTCCGGTAACCTTCGATGTGCCGGAGGAAGCTGGAAATGATCCAGCTTCTGTATTGGTGCAGAAAAAAGATTCCAATGGAACAGTCCTTTTGGAAGGCTGTATTTTTGCAATCAGATATTATGACGTCCAGATGGGTACCGATCCGGCGCAGGTAGGAAAGAGTGCGGTTAGAACATGGTACATAAAAACAGATGAAAATGGATATGCTGACTTAAATAGTTCACAGTATATCCAATCAAACAGTGATTCTTTATATTATGATAAGAACAATAAACCTACAATCCCTCTTGGTACTATCACAGTACAGGAAATTCAAGCACCGGAGGGATATGTATTGGATGATACAATCCACACATTCAGGATTACAGACAATCCAGACAGTATCCCACATGTAGGTGTGGAAAATGACCGTACAATCTCCAATTCACGAATGAAGCAGCCGTTTGAGTTAATCAAGCTTGCCGAGGGCAAGAACAATTC
>CAVGQQ010000147.1:0-2896 GCA_963631525.1 bacterium | reverse complement strand
ATGTATTACTGTTATAGAAGGTTCTTATAGCATCCTCTATAACCTGAGCGTTAGTCATAATACGGTTAGACCGAGTGACTGCATAGTTATACGTAGACCTACAGTTGAAAAGATCTGACCATACTGTGCAGTTTCTTCCGTGTATGGTATAAGAGATCGTATAATGCAGCTTAAGCACCTGGATAATATCACGTATTCTCTGCGACAGAGAAGCAGTCTCATCATTATATATTGCGGCGAAGAGCTCGCGATCATGTGTTTCAACAAACTTAGCAATCGACTGCCTTATGAGTTCAGAGGCTCCGTATTTTTCAATATCCTCTGTGGTATACGTATATGCTTCAATAGCGTCAAATAATGTAGTGCGTACAGCAATACCGCAACCACCAGATGACGAAAATGTCTTAAACTTTACCCTTAACCGGTAGTTTCTCATCTGGCGCATAGCATACATATCGAGATTTATCATGTTCATCACTTATTCCTCCTATTAGTCTTTCTGTTGTGGGCTTTAGATCTACGCTGAAGAGTGGGTATGTTCGTTAGAACGATACCGTATCCGTAGTCACGCTCCTTGCTAGTTTGGTAACCGCGTAATGCGTTGCCAAGAGCAGCTGAAGTTGCTGCAGACATAGCCATACAAGCATTCATAAGATCCCTTGTACTCTTTGATGAATCGATCATTTTAATCATTATTGTTCTCCTTTCTTGGTAAGCAAATTATTTTTTCAAGAATTTTGCAAACATCCTCTCCGGTTAAGTCAGGTATAACATCGTCAGTTATTGGAGTATTGTAACAAAGGTGCCAATCGCCCGACTCATAACGCCTGATGACAGCGAGTTCCCATCTTTCTGGTTTCACAGAATATGGAGCCCGAATCATCACAATACTAGCACCGTATCCGTTTGGAAAGCAGTAATTATACTGACAACGTAAAGGTGTTTTCTTATCAGACGCATAGTCAATATTCGCCGGTAAACGATACTTCCTAAAAGTATCCTGATCGTTGATGATTATATTCATAGTTGGGATCTCCTTTCAAAATTCCTTATCAACGATATTTCTTATTATCGTCTTCGTCATCCTTATTAGGATAGAGCTCATCAAAATGGATGAACAACACACCGATAGAAATAAGAACCACAATACAAGCAAATGCGATGGCTAAGGTCATTTTGATCACCCCGTTTCATATCAGTTATCCTCCTTGTAGCAATCGCTCCAGTCGATTACAAGAATCCATTCATCGAGTTCTGTAGGACTTGAAGCCATAGTAACATCGTAACCGCGGTTCTCTAAGGCTTTTATTACTTTTTTAATATCCGACGATACACAGTTCTCAGACAGCTCATCAGAATATATTCGAATAGTAAAACGACCGTCCACAGCAGCTGTGTATATTTTATTATATATTTCCTCCATCTGCTCTTTAAATACCCTATCTGAATGTTCAAGAGCGATTTTACAAGCTGCCTGAGCTGATATAGAATCAGGAATAGCCTCAACGTCGATGCTTTCAGATGCATAACATACACCCTCGACCTCGTCAGTGTTCTTAGAATTTGCCATAGTGGATGCTACAGTAACGTTTTTCTTACCCATATTACATATCTCCTCTCTTGATATCTCAGCTGATCCAGACCCAAGGATTATACCAAAGGCCATAACGATTGCAACGCTGGAATTTGTGAACATAGTTAATCCTCCTTAATTATATTTATGGGATAACCGAGTTTCTCCTCGATTTCACTTTTTGTCATATCTTGGGGAATGATCTTCGTTGCGGTGAAAGCCCTGGCACATCTTCCGTCCGACCTTACAACTGGTGTACCGTCGATTTTATGAATTACGCCCAAACGGAGATACATATCATTTGGTAATATGTAAGGCACGCCGTCAGGAGAATAATAGAATAAAGCATACTGGAAAATAGGGAAACGGTCTCTTGGAATTGGAAGACTCATAGCCGGAATTTCAAGCCTTTTCTTCAACCCGTCATTGGTGTCAAATTCATATTCGGCACTCATAAGCCATTCATCGGTTTCTGCATCTTTGTACACATCACAACGAATGAGCTTTACATTAGTAGCGTCGTCGAGATCAAGTGCCCCAACAATAGGAGAATCATTTTTTATTTTAATCAACCCTTTCATATTACTGCATATCCATAATAAACTTATCAGCTTCAGCCATGCCAGCATATTTCTCAGCACGCTCAGATACCGAGAAATCTCCTTCCTCTGGCAGATCATCAACCTTAACAAGGAATACACGGTTTCCTCTCTGGCGAACACGAATACCTCTGGTTCCGGTTCTCAAGAGTGTAGATCGTACACTGTAGACAAGATCATACGCCGTATCATACTCGTCCTGCCAATCGAGTATCTCAACGATAGATGCTTTACGATGTTCGAATCGATAGATGAATTTGATGATTTTTCCTGATTCTCCAGTGTTGTGAACGATCTCAGGAATTTCCTTGACTGTCTTAAGCTTCATCTTTGTCCCTACTGCCATTTTGTATACCTCCTCTAAATAAACTTTCTGCTTCAAGCATTCTAGTGAATGTCCTATCCTGCTTCTCGTTAAGCTGGTTATATGGTGTTCCAACCGTACCGGCAGACTCCTCGCTACCAGTACCGACAAAGTAAGCGCCGTCAACTTTGGGGAACATAAATTCGAACATCATGTAATTTGCAGCATCACAGAGATATTCAGTATTCCCGGTCTTCTTGTATTTTTCGATACAGAGATCAGCAGTTGCAAGCGCATCTACAAGACCATCGCTGAAGTTCTTCTTAGCCGGACCGTACTTGTAATGAGACTGTTCAACACGATTTTTTCTCAGTTCATCGAACTTGAGGCTGTAATCATCTTTCCAAGTCATGCTTATCC
>CAVGQQ010000146.1:0-2902 GCA_963631525.1 bacterium | reverse complement strand
CGCCGTATGTCCTAACGCTTGTGTCACTCTGCCCGTCTGCAAAGTTATGAAAAGCGTTAAGCCTCCCACCTGCTGGTACTGCGTGCGTCAAGGTAAAATACCATTCAAGCGTCGTCAGCTTCGACCATGCTTGCGCAAACGTAACCTTATATGAGCCTGCCGCAAGCCCCTGCGGACAAGCGAGGAATGCACGATACTGCGAGAACTGCACTGTCATCGGAGGAAGGTAAGTCGCCAATAGAGGAATACTCTGTCTCGTTGTTCCGTCCGGTCTTGTTGTCTCTCTATAGCTGTCATGTGCTACCTGGAATGGAAAAGCATAGGTAGTTCCGTTGTAAGTAAAGTCTACGTTTATCGCCTGTCCACACCTGTATACATCGAAGAACTTGCCGGAATTAACAAGCGCTTTCAAGTCCGCATACGTCGGATTGATGTCATGCGTCTTCACATAGTTAGTGAGGTTTTCCGCTGTAATGTACTTGCCTTCACTCCCCCGTAAGACGGGGATTTTATCATCACTTTTAGGAAATTCGAGTGATTCGAAAATGTGTATCCCCTTCCCGGACAGGTAATTCTCCACCTGCTGTAATTCTTCAGTTGATAGTGCCATAGGTTGCCTCCAATTCATTGATTCTAGTTCGTGCCGCAGCTCTCTTCTCGGAAACTTCGGGATAAAGCTGTGAAAGAGAAGAGCCGGTCTCCATACACTTGATTACGGTCCAATCCGTCTCTGCGAGGTACTGTCGGAGAGAGGAGATTTCGATACGTGCAAGCTCCTCTTCGGTATAAAGCGTGTACCGATAGATTTCCTCTTCTTCGTCGTGTTCCGGTATGGCTTCAACACCTTCACGGTCTATCACCCTTTCCACGTCCTTACCGCCGTTAGGATATTCACGGACGGTGACATAGTGATAAAGTTCCTCCACTCCTTCCACGGCCGGAATGTGCTTAGTGATGGTTTCGTTCTCCAAGTAGCCGAGGGAGGAATCGTAAGTTGTTAATTCATTTCCATCTTTGTCTAATATTCTCATAGAAACTCCTTATAAGATTATGCTGTGCGTCGCCATGCGAAGATTTTGTAGGCGGTTGGGCGGACATCCTTCATGTGAGTACTACTGCCATATGTAGAATTATATTGACTAGCGTCAAATTTGAACGATACAGCATAGTTATCCGACCCCGAAGTACCAGAATCAACTGTACCTGTTTGACTTACACTAAACGCACCGGAAGCATATGCACGCCCCAAAGTAGAACCATCTCCACCCTGTGCGGAGAAAGAACCTGCAATATTCGGCAATCCGCCGTAAACCGTGCCATAATCCAAATCCGTACCGTCTCCCGGGTTTTCAGCCGACTGCGTCCAGAAGGAATAACCAGCTGAAAGCGGTTGCCACGAACCACCGAGGAATGAGGCCGGAGAAGTGTTCTTCATAGAGATATAAATAGAACCAATTGGATATATAAGATTAATAAGATTGCTTGCATGAATCTCTTTCGTCCATATCATATTGAAAAGTTTTTCACTTGCTCCAATATTGCTCTCTCCGGCAACTTTCGGATATAAACCGGAAACATAAGCACCTTTACCGTCACCAGTGTAAGATAAGCTATATGAGTCAATCCAGTCAGCCTCTTTTCTATAACCGGAAGAGAGAGTGTAAGTTGTGCTTCCATTAGTCAAAGTCAAAATTGTGTTGGAAATAGAAAATTCAAATCCGGTGACGTCTACGCTTCCATATGTTCCGTTTATAACTTTAGCTGTAAAAGACGAAGAAAGAGACGGAGAGAATGTAAGATATTTCCACATATCAGCACCCATCCATGTAGAATAAGAAGGGCCGACCTGAATCTTTCCATAAATAAATAAATCAACTGAATCAGATTCTGTTGAAATAGTGCTCCTCTTTACCCATCTATCGGACAGTATAGAAGTTGTTCCGGAATCCGTCTTATCTACATACAATGTCTGTGTTACCTTACAATAACCCCACAATGTGACAGAATCAGAAGTAAAGCCGTAACCGCCATAATAAGGAGTATGAGTCCAAACAGCCTTGCCTCCAAAACTTCCCATAGTATGAGTGACGGTCCAGCCATCAGAAGAATTAATTGTGTTGTACGCCCATTTTCCGCAATAATACACGCTTTCCCCATCATCGTTTGTGTGTGTAGCAGATGAAGAGTTATTTGTAAGATATGTAATAATATCGTCCAGATACCATAAGCAATTTGTAGCGCTAACAAATGAATCTCCACTCCACACGAGAGTGTCCGTAGGGCTAACGTTACTCGTCGAGAAAGAATCGCTCTCAATCGTACTGTTGTCTCTTAGTATGACACTGGAAAATTCAGCGTTGCACGCCTTCAATTGACCTTCTTTGTTCAGATAGAATCCAGTTGTCGGAATAGTTTTTCCGTCAACTGTTCTGTACGCAAGATTACCATTCTCGTCATATCCTTTAGTGATATTCTTATCTTTGTTGTATTCAGCGCTTCTTATCTGTCGACCAACTATAAGGTCTTGCGCCATGAGAGAGTCAACGCTAATTTCCCGCGCCGTAACTGTCCCCTTATTGATGATTTTCGGTGCGTCCAGCAATATCGTATCTTCTCCGATTGCGAGCTGTGTGCCGTCTGCTGAGAGTCCGACCTTTAATTTAATGCTTTCCGAGTTCTGGGAGATGGAAGTTCTCATAGTTTCCCCCGTACTCGAATCATACTCCGTTATTGCCTGTTCAATCAGTCCACCGCTCTTCGTGATTTCCGATATCTGTGTTTCTGTGTCAGTTATTCTTGCGTACACTTCCGAGTTGTCCGTGCCGACCAGCTTTGCTTCACTCCATGCAACATCTCCGGCAAGGCCTCCAGCCGGAATGACCTTGTAGCGTGTCCAGAGCAT
>CAVGQQ010000145.1:0-2944 GCA_963631525.1 bacterium | reverse complement strand
TTCCCTTCATTGCTTTTTAATGAAGGGCGCACTTATGGACAACCAGAGGTCGTCCGTATAAGTTTGCCACAGGTGGCAACCGGTCTGCACTTATGCTTGCCGGGCTCGTTCCGTCGGCGGGGCTTTCAGCCAGACCTGCTCATGCCGCAGGAGGCACTCTTCGCCAGAGGGGCGCATTCCATGCAGGCTGTTATGCACAGGGCACTCTTACGCAGAGGGCATTCCGGCAGATACCATTTTCTCTTACAGGAAATATTACCTGCCGGAAATTAATGCCGGATACGGCAGAAAGGGGGAAACGGATCATGGCGATCTTCCATTATACGGTAAAGATTGTTGGACGCAGCAAAGGAAAATCCATCATATCAACGTCTGCCTATCTCAATGGCGATGTGATGAAAAATGAAGAAAACGGCAGGATCAGCTATTATACTTCAAAGAAAGAAGTTGTTTATACCAGTCTGATGATGTGTGAAAATGCACCGCTGGAATGGCAGAATGTGCCTGTCGAAAATATCAAACGATTCCAGAAATCTGTCCGATATAAAAGGGCAGACAACAAGGAAGTGGCACTGGAAAAATTTAAACTTACTTTTCAGAAACAGCGTTTGTGGAATGAGGTTTTGAAGATTGAGAAAAGTTCAGATGCACAGCTTGGCAGGTCGTTTGAGTTCTCGCTTCCGAAAGAATGGAGCCGACAGGAACAGATCAAATATACAACGGACTATATTCAGAAAAACTTTGTAGACAAAGGTATGTGTGCGGATTGGAGTATCCACGATAAGGGCGACGGAAACCCACATGTGCATTTACTTGTAACCATGCGTCCATTCAATCCAGACCACTCATGGGGAAACAAGGAAGTTAAAGACTGGGAGTTTGTCAGAGATATTGACGGAAATATCATAGTTGATGAATCCCACCCTGACTGGTGGCAGGATAAAAAGAACTCTGACCGTCATGGAATCCGAATCCCGGTACTAGACGAAAATGGCAATCAGAAAGTTGGTGCAAGGAACCGTAAACAATGGAAACGGGTGCTGACCGATGCTACCGGGTGGAACGATCCAAAGAACTGTGAATTGTGGCGGAGCGAATGGGCGAAAGTCTGTAATGACCATTTAGCGGTGGAACAACAGGTTGACCACCGTTCCTATGCAAGACAGGGGAAAGTGGAAATCCCTACAATTCATGAGGGTGCAGACGCAAGAAAGATTGATGAGAAGTTTCAAAATGGACAGGTGCAGACCGCTTCATGGAAAGTAGAGGAAAACCAGACCATAAAAAGACAAAATGCACTGCTGAAAAAGATACAGACCAGTTTTGGAAAAGTATCTGGTGCATTATCACAATGGAAGGAGTGGTTGAATGACCTTAGAAGAAAGCCGGGAAGTCGTTCCCATGATGGAGTCAATGATAAACCAGATCGAGGAACAGCAGAATCTTATGGCAGAGATGGTACAGGAATTGCAGGAACGGGACAGACAGCTTCTGTCCTTTCAGGAGCAGAACCAGAATTTGCAGACTTTAAACAGCGAATTATCCGGGCTGCTGAATCTTTTGCCAGATACAGAAGAACTGCTCTCCCAGATTGAACAACAGAAAACCAGAATCGAACAGTTGGAAACCGAGAATCAGCAATGGCAGGAATTAACGCAGAAGCTGAACAGAGAGAACAGCTTATTACTGAAACAGAACAGCGAATTACTGACATTAAACAGCAGATAGAGAAAGCGAGGGATATTGATGAACGAATGCGTAAACTCAGAGAACGTCGGGCGAGTGGAAGAACTCCTGGCAATGACGGAACAGATGCAGGACGAACTGGATCAGAAAGACCAGACAATTCTGGAACTGAACAGGCAGCTAAGCAAATCGCTGACCTTGAACGAGAAATTGAACAGCGAAAACAGAGCCGAGAATATCGAAGCATTGCAGACAAGATTAAGGCAAACAGAGGAACAATTAACCAGCGAGACAGACAGCAGGAAAAGAGCCGACGCAGAAGTCGTGGCATGGAAATTTAAGTACGAAAAAGCGGAACAGGCAAAACGCTATGCACAGACACACCAAAAGACGGTAGAGGTAGCTGTTGAGAAAAAAGTACCTTATGAGAAATGCGAAAGCTGTGACCGTACTGCTTACCAGAAAGCAAAAGAGAAATGCGATAACCGAAAAATCCAGTTGGAGAAAAAATATAAAAATATGACGGCTACTTATGAAAGTGTCCTGTTCCTGCTAATATGGTACAGTACAGCCACCACACTGTTCGCTGCTATCCTTTCTCCTGCTTTCTTTAATGACTGTATCACTTTTTTCGGTACGTTGGGAAAAGGATTTTTAAGCCTGCTTCAAGAATTTGTGACAGGTGCAGATTCTTTCGGACAGTTAAGTAATGGAATTTCAAACAACATCGTTTCTGAGATTGTGTACTGGCTGATCGCAGCTATTGTTATGGGGATTTTATTCATCATAACGGGATTTCTCATAATCGGGATTGGTTATCTGGTGGGAAAAATTTACCGGAAATATTGTTGGGATATTATTAGCATTATGGTGGCGACAATGAGTGCTGCTATCGTAATTTATTTCGGAGAATGGATAAAATCAACCATTCCGATAAACCTCATTGTATTGCTGCTTCTGGTGCAAGTGGTCTATATCGGAATCAGATGTTATGTGAAAGACTGGCTGGAAGAACGGGGATACTATTAAACTACAGAACATTTATAAAAAAATCTTATGGTTGCTTTAGAATAATAGTTTCCTTAATTATTTACGGATCAGTTATCCGGCTGGATACTGTTCCGTGGATAATTAAAGATTGACGAACTAATTGAAAAATGCCAGAATTCTAGTAAAGATTATGCTTAAGAAGAGCTTCTGGTTAATAAGATTTATACAGGGCTCTATATTTGATTGTAATTTCTGTATAATACTGCAT
>CAVGQQ010000144.1:0-2948 GCA_963631525.1 bacterium | reverse complement strand
CCACCCCTTTTCCTATTCATTGAGCATTTTTATTATGTGTCCTTGACACGGGGTCCACATTACAATTTCGTTTTGCCTTTATTCAAAACTCAGCGCGGGTGAAACCCCCAGCGGATATGCAACTTCGAAAGGGATCAATTATCGGAGGCTTTCTTTTTCTTGATGAAGAAATAGATGTAGATCAAATCCACAAGAAAACAAAGGGATCCCGTGATCAAGATGTATATCTGGACCCCTCCAACTTCTACACAACCCCAAATGGTGGGGGTGAGGGTGCCGATGCACTTGCATATCGCTCCAAGAAGCGAGAAGCCTTTGGTTGAATCGCGCTTGAATAAGGCAGCAAGGAACATCACGGACATCGCCACGTTTTGGGCGAAAGCGGAATAGATAGAAGCCTCCGTCGCAGTGGGGCAATAAAAATAGAAGGCGAACTGCATCCCCATGCAGACAAGGATGGCCAGCAAGGAATAAGGAACAAAATACTTTCTCGCGTTCTCGGGGAGATACTGTCTACCGAACTTGAACCAGCAAACGAGGATTGCAACATCGCATAAAGCCCAGGCCATATCCGCAATGTTCTGGGCCATGATGAATTCTTTAGAGATGAGAAACCCGTCAATCGAATAAAGGAACTCCCAAACGATGTTCAGGCATAAGGCGAAAAGGGGCATGCCGCAGGATTTGTCTTTGAAGCCCTTTCGGATGAGCTCAATATAAACGATGGTCCAGCACAGCCCGCTGATCCCAACGAGAACAAGCCCTGCAGCATTCATAGGAACGTTCCTTCTTTCCAAAGTTAATAGATAAGTGTTGTTTAACGCTAATGCGTTGGCTATAAAATAGCTTTAAGGAATGGGACGTTCAAACGCCGGAAATCAATATGCGTTTGATATACGACGAACCCGCCAAATTGTCGATTATCCACCCTCTTAGGAAGAAACCTCATGAACAAAAACGATCGAAGATACGTCCGAACGAAGAGAAGCATAAAAAGAGCCTTCGCCGAGCTTTTGCTCCATAAGCCCTTCGAGAAGATCAACATCAACGAAATCTCAGAACGGGCCGACATAAACCGCTCCACCTTTTACCTGCATTACGTAGACAAATACGCCCTTATGGAGGAATACACGAACGACATGCTCACCTCCTTATATGAGCAACGAAATCTGCTTCATGAATCCGCAAACGAAAAGGATAGAAAAGAGAAAATCCTCGCAATATTGAATTGTTTTTATGAAGAAAGGGACTTTTTCAGCACGATGTTCTCCCCTCAGAATTCCCCTTATTTTTCCCCTCGCTTCAAAAGCATAGTCGCCGAGCTCATAAGGTCTGACTTGTCCTTGCTGAAAGGATCCGACTCATTACAGGGCGAATTCGATATTCAGCTTCGCGTTTCCGCCATATCGGGCGTTATTGAGTGGTGGCTGACAAGAGGAAACGCCCTTTCCGTAGATGAGATTGGCAGCAACATCCTCAAGGTATTAGAAAAACTCGAAGATGCCTAAATTGATGCATCCCTAGGGCTAGGCGAAATAAGCACGATCAAGGGATGCGTCATCAACCATTTTTTCTCCGCTTCTCAAACACATTCCCACGATAGTCTCCACGTGTGTAGAAATCCAAAAAGGGACATAAAGAATAAAGGAACGCTATCTCTTGCTAAAGCCCGGTATTGACGCGTTGCGTCAATACCTATAATATCTCGGTAAGGAATTGCCAAGATGATTTCTGAAGAAGTAAGAGAGCTGAGGGTTTCTATGGGGATGAATCGCAAAGAGTTTTGCGATTACTTTCGCATTCCATACCGTACGATGACGGATTGGGAGGCGGGCAAACGCAAAATGCCGGAATACCTTCTGAAACTGATGGAATACAAAGCCGAGATCGAGAAATTGGTCGCGGCAAAGCAATAATCCGAAGGAGGACACATACTATGCCAATGGAATCAATAACAATCCAAGTGCCGAAGGGCATGTCTCAGTATCTGGTCACCAAGAATCCGGAAGCGGAGCTCACCAGGAACGCGCTTTTGCTCTATCCCTACATCCTGAATCAAACCATATCCCACGGCCGTGCCGCAGAGATCCTTGGAATCCGAAAATCCGACCTGATTGACTTATATGACAAGCTCGGATATTCCTACTTGGATATGACGATGAACGAGTTGGACTCCGAGTTGAAGACGTATCGGGAAATTAAAAAGAAAGAGGCTGCTTTATGATCGTCGTCTCCGACACGACCCCGCTGATATCGCTTTTGAAGATCAACAGAATTGATTTGCTGGAGAGACTTTTCGGCCAAGTCTTAATCCCCGACGCCGTGTTCAATGAGCTAACTTCGAATGAGAAATTCCAATTGGAGGCGCGTCAAATAAAACAGACAAAGTTCGTCCTCGTAAAAGGCGTGTCGAACAAAGACGCAGTAAGCTTGTTAAGAAGGGCGACCGGCCTTGACCAAGGGGAAAGCGAAGCCATTGTCCTAACAGATGAAACGAAAGCGGACCTCCTTCTAATGGATGAAGCGAAAGGAAGAAGCGTCTCCGCTCAGATGGGACTCAAAATTATGGGGACGATTGGTATCTTAATGGCTGCCTACGAAGAAAAGGCTTTGACGTCAGACGAGGTCAGAAATTGTGTTGATGGCCTCCAACGCGCGGGACGACATATTGGCCCGAATCATTATCAGGCGTTATTGGACAGACTTAAGGATTAACTCTGCCCAAGCTAAATAAACGGCGCGAGACGTTTTCACCAAACGTTGCGCGAAACAAGTTCAACGAAAAAATCACATAGGTAGCAGTTATCCTTAATTTTCGGACAACTTAGCCCTCTTGCAGTTCGCTGTCGCTACATGTTTTTTGATGCGATAGCTTATCGTTTTAACGTCCGCATCATAA
The DNA here is from genome assembly GCA_963631525.1 of bacterium. Lineage (GTDB taxonomy): Bacteria > Bacillota > Clostridia > Lachnospirales > Lachnospiraceae > Coprococcus_C. Next base: position 49 of record CAVGQQ010000144.1, on the reverse strand, counting down.
AGCGTTGCCATCATTTTTGCGTGAGCCAAATATCCTCGTCCTCGCAGCG
>CAVGQQ010000143.1:0-2950 GCA_963631525.1 bacterium | reverse complement strand
CCCATGACGACCGGTATTATACCGAGTCTGAGGTTGATACGAAACTCGGTGAGAAAGCAGATTCCTCTCATACTCATACCGTGTCGCAGATATCGGATCTTACGTCAGCACAGATTTCGAAGATGAATATCACTACGATGAACGGGAAAGCTTCTTCAGCCGGAATGCTCTCGGGTTTTGCTACAGAGAAGACCTCACAGACCTGGGGAAAGCAGACGGGAACATTTGTTCACGGAGAAGGAGACTCGACAGGAGGGGATTTTGCCTTCAGACGTGATTGTCCGAGTGGAGGTCAGCTATCCCTTATTGTTGACGGCAGATTCTATCAGAACGAAGGGCAGTATCAGTGTATAGATGAGAGTGGGGGAACTCTCAAGGGAACCCTGTACGGAAACATCAATGCATCCGGTACTTCTAACAGCGTTTATGGAGCTGTCTTCAATTAAAAAGGAGGCCATATGGCTACAAGTGGTAATGTAATCAAATACTCAAATTTTTCAAATTCTTACTCGGGGGATCTGAGAATGGATATAGACAGTGGTTCAGGTGTGGGCAACCGATATATCTACGTCTCTGCTCCCTCGTGGTGGGCGCAGATTAGCATAAACAAGAACTGGGGCTCTTGGGGAAGAAGTTTTACACTCTACGCTTCGTACTGGAATGGTTCCTCTTGGGTACAGGCCTGGTCCGATACTCACTCATGGGGACAGTTTGAGTCTGGGCAGTGGAACTACAAGTATTATCATAATTCAACACTCGGAACCACGTCAGGAGATGTTTCTAGCGCGGTGCTTTGGGAGCTGCGGTTTTACTATCCTGAGCTCTATCGTAAGCGCTTCTGGGTCTATGCAGGTGGAGCAGGGTGTATGAGTGAGAGTTTGTACAACTCAATCTGTAAAGGTAAGAAAATCTACTCTGCAGGGCGTCTTGGTTCGGATTCTAGGTATGACTATGTATCAACTCAAAGCAGAAACTCAGCTTTATCTGTGTACTCTCAGAGCGCAAACACCGGTACGAAGATAACAGCTGCAAACGAGGCAAAGTTAGTCAGCTACAAATATTGTTAGGAGAAATAGAAATGGGATTAAAATTAACATTAGAAAAAGAAAACAATCAGCTCTATCACACTTTTGGTGACGCCTATTGGGCCGTCAAAGAAATCAGGTATACAACTGAGGATATGTATGCAAAGCTCATATGTTATCCAAGCAGGGAATCAAGTCATAAGCAGGGAGAAGTGGTTTCCTCTTCTCTTCCGGTTGGAGGCGCTTATCTTCCTATTGTAGACTCTGCGCTATATCAGTGGGAGTTTACAGCAAAGATTGCTGAGGTGTTTCCGGATGGGATTCCGCTGGATGTGGACGAGCAGAAGACTGCAATCTACAACTGGGTGAAGAGCTACACGGGACTCGGGTTCGAGGACGTGATGGAAGAATGATGAAAAGGCAGGGCTTTGACGGCTCTGCCTCGATTTTTTTGCCCCGGATTATACCATTCTCTCTTCATGTACACCAGTTACAAAATTCGTCCAATTCCCCTAGTTTACTGGCGAATTTTGGAACTATCCGGGAGGAGGTTCATGCTGTAGAGTAGGAGCATGACTTTTACACCTGAACAGTACAAGGAATATACGGAAGCGTTTCTGAAAGCTTTTCCGGATAGTAAGGACATTCCCCGAATGGATGACGGGGATATCGATGTGATGGTTCTCCAGGAATGGGCTATGAAACACGGAATGAGCCTCGTGTGCTTCTATATGCTTGTAGAACTCTGCATGGCTCACCCTGACCTTGATAAGGATATCTACTTTGCTGCGATGGCGGATTTTATTAATCGGGAGACTAACAAGTCTCGGACCAACTGAGAGAAAGGGCAGGACTAATCATCCTGCCTCGCGTTTTAAAGACTCTCGATAACCTCAGCCTTCACCGAGTACTGATACATGCATTTACCGTTGTCGAGGTACACGTGCATGTAGTCGCCACTCATGTTGCAGTTGACGCTGCAGTTGTAAAATGCGGCCACCTCATCTTGCTCTTTGAAGTATGCCTTGTCGTCTTCTCTGAGGTATACCTTCAGAAGATTGTTTAACATGGAAGTTTCCTTTTCGCTGAACATTTGCTGTTCCTCCTAATCGTGTGTATATATAGCCATAGAAATACACTAATAGCAAGCATAATAAGGAAATAAAAGCCTCATTATCTTTCTGAAAAGTTGAGATATAATAGCTTCTCTACTAGCCCAAGTCTTCCGTTATATGGTAATATACTCATGGCACTGCCGTTAAACGGTGGGCGGTTGACCTCTTGATTCTTGAATTGGATATCAGGAGGTGTTCCTCCTGATTCAGCATAAACGCTAGAAAAAGGAGGTGATGCTAATGACTGATTTCGAGATTATCATGACTGTCTTAACAGTTATAAGTCTGCTGATCATGTTTTATTCCGCATTAAAAAAATAACCGCCCGTGACCAAACGAAAGCGGTTATTTATTAACCATATAAGTTGAAGTCAACCGTCCACTGGCGGTGCCTTTCTATTTGTAATATATGCAAGAATATGCTAGTTGTCAAGATTTTGATAATTGCATGTACCCGTCTTTCCCCGCTAGCCCAATCCGCCTCCTGTATGGTATTATTCCAGTGGCACTGCCGTTAAACGGTGGGTGGTTGACCTCTTAGTATCTGTAATTGGATATCTGGGAGGGTTCCTCCTGGATTCTTCGATAACGTTGATAAAGGAGGTTAGCCTATGACAGACTACGAAGTTTTAATGATCGTATTCACGGTCATCGGACTATTGATAGCACTTTATAGTTGCTTTAAAAATAAATAACCGCCCTTTACCTCGAAAATTAGGACGGCTATTTCGTCTTTTGAATTGAGGTCGCCGTCTACTGGCGGTGCCTTTCTATTTGTAATATATGCAAGAATATGCTAGTTGTCAAGAT
>CAVGQQ010000142.1:0-3014 GCA_963631525.1 bacterium | reverse complement strand
AGAATATACCGATTATCGTCATGGAGCCGCTTCGTGGCGGCACGCTCGTAGAGCCAGCGGGCGGGGCAGAGAAGTGCTTTAGATTCCTTCAGTCCGTGCCGGGCATCGTGACGATTCTTTCCGGAATGAGCTCGATGGAGCAGATGAAGGATAATATCAGGATTTTCGAGACAAGCGACCCGATGGGTGATGCCGAGAAGCAGGCGCTCCTCGAGAAGGCAAAGGGCATGACAAAGGGCGTACCTTGTACATCTTGCCGCTACTGCACGACATATTGCCCAAAGGGAATCGATATTCCGTACATGATGAATCAGTACAATCAGATTACGTTCAATCCAGAGAGCCTGCTGTGGTATACGACCATGGCAATCGGCGGTGTCGAGAAGGGCAAGAAGCCTTGGGACTGCGTGGCTTGCGGCTCGTGTAAGACCGTCTGCCCACAGCAAATCGACATCCCGCACTATATGGCACAGCTGAGCGGGAAGCTTAGGAAGTAAGGACGGAAGGGTCATTCACTGACCCCTCAGTCTCGGCTAGCGACGGGCCAGCTCCCCTTTAGAGGAGCCGAGAAAAATAAAATTGCAAGAAAGAGAAAATGTGGGAATCTGCCTGCGGGCAGATTCCTTTCTTTTTTTGAAGCCTCCCCTGGTCAGGGGAGGCTCTAAGTGGATTGCGGTGGCAGCTCCCCTTTAGGGGAGCCGAGAAACGGCGAAAAAGCTCGAAAAGATTCGAACTTTTTCGAACATAACCCTTTGAAAAATAAAGATTTTCGTCGAAAAGATATAGTTAAATTTTACCAAAAAACTCTTTCCAAATCGCACGCGATGGTGTATAATCTCCTTACACACAGCCCTTGCCCGCCTCCTGAACCCATAGCACCCCTGACAAGGGAAGCTGTCATCGAAGATGACCGAGGGGTATGCGGAAGTAAAAGTTGGAAGGGTAATTAGAAACAAGAAAAGGAGATGAGAAAATGGCAACGTACAAATTCAGTAATCATCTAATGTTCGCAATAGTAATGCAAAGCGAAAACTTATGCAAGCAATTCATCGAGAGGCTTTTCCCTGGGCGAAAAGTAAAAGAAATAAACATGCTCACAACGGAGAAAACAATTATCTCAAATATCAAGTCAAAGTCAGTAAGGCTTGATGTGCTTTTCATAGGGGACGAAAAGGTGTACGACATTGAGATGCAGGTACAAGATGAACCGTTCTTGCCTCAGCGTTCACGTTACTATCACTCAAGCATGGATACACATCTTTTGAAAAGTGGTGCAGGATACGAAGAACTAAGGGAAAGTTATGTGATTTTTATCTGCTTGCATGATCCAGTTGGTAAGAATGAGCCGCTGTACTTCTTTGAGATGTATGATCAAAGTTAGTGTAAAATAGTTGTGGGGATTTCAAAAAATAAAAGTATAGAGATTAGACCTTTGTGTTAGAATAGTAATTGCAAAGAAAACTAACGAAAGGATGTAATCTCTATGGAACATATTATACAACAAATCGCACTGGAATTGACAAGAAAAATTTTAGAAAGACCTCTTTTGGACGGAATTTTTGATTTGGACACCATGTCAAGTCTAGCTCTGGAGGACTGCAAGGAGGCTGCAAGGCAGGTAATTCAGGCTTTTATCGAGGACTCGAACCTTGCGATTCGTGAATGCAGGGCTGAGAGAAAAGAACGAGGACTTTTAATAAAAGAACACGACAGACCTCGCGACATACTCACAGAACTTGGGCGAATCGAATACAAGCGCGACTACTACTTTGATAGGCAAAATGCTTGCTACACATCGCCGATTGACTTGATTCTAGGAGTTAATCATTACGACAGGATAAGCAAGAAAGTGAGTGCCGAGCTCGTGCGGGCAGCAACAGACCACTCATACCAGAAAAGTTCTGCGATAGTCACAGGCGGGCATATCAGCAGGCAGTCAGTTAGAAACAAAATATTAAAAGTTGCAGACTTAGAAGTAATCCCAAGTGGTGAAAGACGATCCGCAAGAGAAATCCATGTATTTGCTGATGAGGATCATGTGCACATGCAGCGAGAAGGCAAAGCCAAGGGCAAGAGGTCAAGACAGGTGCCGCTTGTAACCGTAACCGAGGGTGTTACGGGAGAGTATGCTTCGAGAAACAGGACGATAAATCCAATGCACTTTGTTGACCGAAATCTCGATACAAACAGCCTCTGGGAGAATGTCGACGCATACCTGAGAATGCAATATGATCTCGATTCGACGGAGAAAATCTACGTGCATGGAGATGGCGCAAACTGGATAGAGGCAGGACTTAACGATATCAGACAAACCGAACACGTGATGGATGGCTATCACCTCGGGAAATACCTGCGTAGTATCAACACGAAATTTCCGAACAGAAGCGTTCGATATCGGATAGAAAAAGTACTGAGAAGTGATAACAAAGAAGAGGCAAACAGAATTCTTGAGAGCTTGAAACAGGTGGCAGAAGAACCTAAGCAGTTTGAAGCAATTGCAGAAATGGAAACATATTTGAATAACAAATGGGACTCACTTGTGAGGAGAAGGATTTTGGATATTCCAGGCAGCTGTACAGAAGGGCAAGTCAGCCATGTGCTTTCAGAGAGATTCAGTCGGAATCCGATGGGTTGGAGCCTTGAGGCTCTTGGAAAACTCTCACGGCTAAGAGTTTATGTGAAGAATGGCGGGAAAATCGAAGGCAAGCATTTTGAAAAAACTTGCGGGAAGACAGAGACAGAAAATGTGAGTTGCTACGGAGAACTAATCAAAAGAGAAGTCTCGGGATGCTTCGATTGGAGCGTGTTCGACGGAGAGCCACTAATATTCGACGGTAACACTGGAACACAAAACTTAATACAGATGCTCGGGGAGACGCAGGATTGGCTGGCATGCTAGTACGTGCCTAAAAACACAAAGGTCTGTCAAGAAAAATCCCCACAACAAGTTGACACTATCTTGTATGATTTTTGTTGTTGATTTTGTGAAGAAGAGGGAGTATAATGAGTCCCAA
>CAVGQQ010000141.1:0-3027 GCA_963631525.1 bacterium | reverse complement strand
TCCCGCAGTACCTGCTGATTGATGCTGCTCACCGCCGTACCCAGCGCCGCCGCTGTATCCGGCGTATTGAAATCGAAGACACTCATAAAGTCTTCATGTTCAAGGTAGTCGTTCGGGTCAAGCCCGCAGCGGTTCAGCAGGGAATAACTGATGCTGACCTGCGCGGCATGTCGAAAAGCCACCTCGACGTTGAATTCATCATATTCTTCGAGAAAGGAATCCTCAAGGATGTCGAGAATATCCCGCTTGTTGTTATCCCAGTATTCCTGAGCAAGGCTTTCCGCCAGATCTTCAATCTGCTGATTCAGCGGGTCTGAAGTCTCTGTGCCGTAGTAGGATGACAGCATCGCGGACACCACCGGAAGGTGCTCCTCACGCAGCTCCCACAGGTTCACATTTCGGGAATGCGCCCTTTCGCCGGTATCCGACACATCGAATACATAACGAAGCCTGTCACGGTCTCCTCTGGTGTCGATGAGGGCAATGCCCTTGGAACCGCGACGCACAAAACGCCCCATGGTGTTGTTCCACACATCATACTCAGCGCAGGCCGTCGCATCCGGTCTCTGCGCATGAATCATGACCTGCTCATGATACGGATACTTGTACAGCCGCGATGCGGTCTTTAGGAAGGACTGCCAACGTTCCAGACTGCCCGTCAGCTGGCGCTGCGCCTCCTCCGACATGCGGCGGTATTCCTGCAATTTACTTGCCATAGATCAGTTCTCCTTTCACGCCCCTTCATCAGGGCAAAAGAAAAGAAGCACCTCTTCAGATGCTTCTCTTACAAATAAATTGGTTTATTCTGTTACTTTGTCAGTGAGTTGATTTCCTGCTCTAAATTACCTATAAATCCCATAAGCGTTTTGAAATCCGGATACTCGCCAAACATCATATTTTTCATGCTATCGTAGTCTTTCTGTAAATCCTCCATACGATACTCCGGCGGCAATAGCTTCAGCGTACCTGGTACTGCAAGCTCGTAATGCGCCCATTTTCGCGGGTAAAATTTCATTTTGAAATCCGTCACGCGCTTCAAAAGATCAAGATTACTGTACGCCGATTCTTTAATGTCAGAATGTGCGATGCAATAAAGGTCATAATAATGGCGCGAGTATCTGCCCGGCATGGCCAGATTCTCCGGGCGATTTGCCTCATGATGCAGAATGGTTGCCTTTTCCCAGAAAGTTCTCTCCGCTGAGGCTGTAAGGATAGTCGTATCAGGTTTTGAAAAAATCTTTGGATATGCCTCTGCAACATAAGGAGCAATCGTTTTGGCAACGGATGGTGTCCATGCTGCCAAAGCCCCTATTTCAAGTCTGATGATCTGCATCGTGTTGCTGTCTTCAAAGACCTTCGGATACTGAAAACATATCGTCTGAGGATCTTCCGGGAGAATATAGAAGCTCGCCTCTTTCCCCAATATTTTGCTCATATCCTCTCTCAGTACCGGGAGAAGCTGCTCAGACAGAAATGCTTCTGCACGGCTATTGGCTTCTTTATTGAAAGCGTCCTGCTTTGTATTAGATCGCTGCTCCCAAGGCTCATTTAAGCCGTATCCCAATACACGCCAGTCTAATATCAGGTCAATATCTTCAGAAAATCGCTTGATCAGCCCGTAGCATTTTGACAGGCTTGTTCCGCCCTTGAATGTAAATGCTTCCTTCCATGGACAACTGTGAAAAAGATAGTCCAATGTCAGGCAGACCCAAAAATCTTTTTCAACAATGGCCTCGTGAAGACCGGTTTTCTGAGCTGTATTTCTAAACAGAATCCGAAGCTGCTCCTCCGGCTGTTTTATCAACTGGTACATTCATCTACACCTTCCTTTATTCACATATCTGTTTGATCAAATCGTATACCCACACGGTAGCCTGCTGAGCCTCTTTCAGCATCGTAGCCTTATCCTCGTCCGAAATCAGACGTCTGATAATTTCCATCTGCGTATTGGTGACATTGCCCTTGCCGATAGCTTTCAAAGCCTGGATAACAGTAGCTGTCTGTCTGGAGACTCCTGATATCTCCCGGTTGTTTCTATGCTTGAATTCTATCGTGAAGGCTCCGATTTGAAACTCATGATAGGGTCCGTCGCTGATATAGCTCCATTTAGCAGGAACCTGCGTTGACAAACCAAGCTGATTAAGTGCTGTATCTGCACACGGAGCGATTGTCCAGCCAAACTTTCTCGCCAGCGTATCCGCAACCTTGCCTGGTGACGGAGCTTCGTATTCATCAATCAATTCGCTGTATCGCGGGTAATAGTAAACACCCCTCATGATTTTTTGAATTTTACCCGATTCGTCTAATCGCAAGAGTGCCTTGCGTACCGCATGGTATTCACCCAAATCCAGAAAGTCTCCGACAATGTACACTTCGTCATGTCCGATTTCTTTAATTCGCTCATAAATCTGAGTGATAATGCTATCCTTCTGCAAGAGATCACCTCCTTGTTTTGTCTCAAATATTATATAATTTTTGAGACAAAAAAGTCAAGGCAGGGTTCTTGTCACATATTGTCTATGGATATCTGTTCAGTTTATTTCGTCTCAAATTTTATGTAGTTTTTGAGACAAAATATTCTTTGCCCATTTTTCTATTCCGAAATCTAGTGCAAATGCACCTCATTCCGGAATAGAGATTTCCATGCATAACATATTTCATTTGGGATTTTTGCGGTTTACTGCAAAAATCTTAAATAGGCATCACGTATCAAAATCTGGATAAAGCTCCAGTGCGTCAAATTCGTCGTTTGTTATCTGTGACAGCTTAGAAAGTGCCGATTCTGTCAATGTCAACAGCTCTGTTTCATCCTTTTCCAGATAATGCTTCATTTCCGTCAGCTTCTCCACCAAATCAGTGCGATTGCCTCCGGCGCTATAGATGCACATGAGATTCAACTCATCGTTCGTAAAATTCATCATATCAAATCCCTTTCCGCGCTTTTTGTCTGCGCTGTTTTATCGTTTCTAGGCGGTGTCGGTTCGTGGAGTCTGGCAAGCACAGATTGCTTTCTGCCATTATCACTGG
>CAVGQQ010000140.1:0-3028 GCA_963631525.1 bacterium | reverse complement strand
GTGAAAAAAGAAAAGTATTTCTATAAATGTGTGGTATAATTCCCTGAAGAAGACGAGGGAAAAGAGGAGATAACATGACAGAGACCGCATATGTCGCTAAAAACGAAATCCACGGCTATTGTACGCTACAGGTTGAACTTGATGATGCAGGAAAGCCTGTTGATTTAATATGTGTCCAAGCCAATGAAGAACTTGCCCAGATTGAAGGAATTCCGCTTGAAAAACTCGTCGGGCACCGTTTCTCTGAAGTCTTTCTTAATGTGGACAGCAGATGGCTTGAGTTCTGCTATGAAGCCGCATACAAGGGAAGAACTCTCAGTGCTGACAATATCTCTGAAGCGTCCGGAATGTATATGCATGCGGAAGCTTATCCTACTGACAGAATTGGTTGCTGTGCATGTGTTATTCATGATATTAAGGAAAGCATCTTTGCCAAACTTAAAGAAAAGGAAGAACTTGAAGCCCTTGTAAATGCCTATGAGAAAGAGAAGGAACGGAATATTCAGATTCGTCAATACGTTAAGGCAATGGGAATAGTCTATCCTCTCATTATCAGTATTGATTATACTGCCGACCGCTACTCCATGGTTGAATATGATAACTTTCACAATAAGAGTTCGCCGTATTCGGGAACGGTTGAACAGTTGGTAAGTGTGGGAGCCTCAACGATTCCTGATTCCACAGTTGCCGATGCTTTCATTGCACTTTTTAGCCGCGAGAATGCAGTAAAGGCATTCCGTAGTGGAAAGAAGGAACTTGTTCTCAGACACCCACAGAATAGTGATGATGGAAAGGTGCATTATATGGATACCCACATAATCTGCACTGAATGCACATTGGATAGAGTTACTGCCATCTGCGTAGCTAAATGTGTGGATGAAGAGAAAGAACGTGACATGGCCATGCAGAAGGCTTCTGAACATGCAGAAGTTATAAATGCTCTTTCCACTATTTACACTACAATCATGGAGGCTGATCTCATCACCCACGGCTATAAGGTAATCCAGACGAATTCTCCAATAACAAATGTGATGGGAGGAAAGACGCAGGGTAACTTTGATTCCGTAATGGAGAATGTTCTGAAGTTTTTCATTCATCCAGATTATATTGCAAAGATGCGTGATTTCGTAAATCTTTCCACGGTGGCGGACCGAATGGGATCTGACACATCGCTTGTGACAGAGTACAGGGCAGCTTACGGCAGATGGTTCGAGGCTAGATTCATTGCAAAAAAACGAGATGAAAACGGGCGTGTTATTTCTGCTATCTACGCGGCGAGGGATGTTACTTCAGAAAAGTTGAAGGAGCTCAATTACAGAGCACAGCTTGAAGAACAGCTCATGATATCCAATACTCTAGCTCGCTCTTTCAAGAACGTTTACCTTGTGGATTTGGAAAAGGAAACTGCCAAGATACTTAAGCTTGAAGCTGCTTATGACCGGCTCAAAAAAGAAGGAACTGGGCATGAGTTCTCCTTCCATGTGCTCCTTGACGACTGGTTGAAGAATGTGGTAGCTGAGGAAGATAGAGAGGAAACTGCGAAGGTGTTTGAAGTTGAAAATGTCAGAAGGCGCCTCTCTTCAGAGAATGAAATCACTGGAAACTATCGTAGCAAAGCTGGTGGGGAAATACATTACTTCCAGTATAATATGAGCCGTGTGGATGAAAACGGCAGAAAGGCAATACTGGGCTTCCAGAGCATTGATGACATCATTCGTATGCAGCTGGAGGCAGAGAGAAAGCGCAGTGAAATAGAGCGTGTCTATCGTGAAAAGCTTCAGCTTGCTGCTCACGAAGCAGAGAAAGCTAACAAGACCAAGACCGAGTTTCTCTTGCGTATGAGCCATGACATACGTACTCCTCTCAACGGTATCAGGGGCATGCTAGATATTGCTGATCACTTTGATGGCGATGATGAAAAGCAGAGGGATTGTCGCATTAAGATTCGTGAGTCATCGAATATACTGATGGAACTCATTAATGAGGTCCTAGATATGAGCAAGCTTGAATCTGGAGAAGTGGTGTTGGAACGAATCCCCTTCAATATCATGCACATATCAGGCGAGATGCTCTCTGTCATTGAGAAGATGGCACAGGAGATGGACATAGAAGTTATTAAAGACCTCAGTATTGAGCATACCGCCCTTATAGGGAGTCCTGTGCACTACAAGCGTCTTGTACTTAACATACTCAGCAATGCCATCAAGTACAACCGTCCACATGGCAAGGTTTGGTTTACATCTAAGGAGCTCTCATTTGATGGTAAGACAATTGTTTTGGAGACTATCGTTCGTGATACAGGTATTGGAATGAGCGAGGAGTTTCAAAAGCACCTCTTTGAGCCGTTCCAGCAGGAGAATGCAGGAGTCCGTACCAAGTATGGTGGTACTGGACTGGGCATGTCCATTGCAAAGAATCTTACGGAGAAGATGGGTGGGACAATGTCTTTTGAAAGTAAAAAGGATGTAGGAACAACATTTATCATTCAAGTACCTTTTGAAGTTGATTTCTCTGAACATGTAAGTACAGTGCCAGAGGAGGAAGAGAATGTTTCCATCGAAGGAGAGACCGTAATTCTGGCTGAAGATAATGACCTTAACCTTGAGATTGCACGTTTCCTTCTTGAACAGGCTGGTGCCAGCGTTATAGAGGCTCGTAATGGGGAAGAGGCGGTCACAGCATTTGTTTCATCAAAACCTGGTGAAATATCTGCAATCCTCATGGATCTCATGATGCCTGTGCTGGACGGTTATGGAGCAACCCGACGAATCCGTGCCCTGAATAGGGAAGATGCTGGGACAATTCCTATCATTGCTATGACTGCCAATGCCTTTGTTGAGGATAGAATTGCCACGAAGAAGGCTGGAATGAATGCGCACATTGCTAAGCCTCTGAATGCTCAGAAGATGATTAGTGTCATCGCTGAAGAGGTGAAAGCTACGCGAAATGGAAAAACTGATAAAGGAATTGATAACGAATAGAGATAGATTCCAGATAGGCGAGGAGTTGATGTGTTTTGGCTCTTCGC
>CAVGQQ010000139.1:0-3034 GCA_963631525.1 bacterium | reverse complement strand
ACGGAAAATCATATTCTTTCGCATATGTTGGTTCTTCCTGTCTGTGAATCAACCTCTGCTTGAATGTTTTATTGTTTATCACTCCGGATTTATTTTCACAGACAAACTCAAAGATTTGTAGTGAATCCAATTCCATATGCTCCCTTAATACATCTATCAGATTCCACATTATGAATCTGTATGATATATCCAATTCCTGTACGATCTGTTCTGTTTCGTATCTCTTCTTATCAAGTCCGAAAAAATCTTTCTCTGCCATCATGCTACCCCCTGTGCCTTTCTTGGATATATGAACACAAGTGCATCATCCGACGACAGCATGTATAATTTTTCAACCCATTCCTCATTGGTATGCTGGTTGTAAGAATCCTTTATAATCTCCGAATATTCAAAGGTTTCTTCACTGATTCGGTAATGGGTAATAATTTGAGAATATGCCTTTTGATAGGTTTCTATATCAGACATAAACAAAATATATCCGCCCATGTCTTTATAGGTTCTTTGTGTGCCATATTCTGAATCAAGGATTGCTACCAATTCTTCCACTCGTTCCAAGACACTCCGTGGAACATTGTTTTTATTAACTTCCTCTTTCAGCATGTTTACATCCAGCTTATTTAGGATTCTTTGGTACATGTTTGCTTCCCCCCTTCTTGTCTTTTTCTGTCTCTTTCTGCATATCCTCCAACCGCTTGATTTCTTGGTTCACAGGGAATGGCTTTAGTTTCCATGTCTCCTTTGAGTATTTCAGACCAAGAAACAACGGATGCACACCGATTGCATCCTCAGACGAAAATCCATCTGCCACAATGCATTTTGCCTGTTTCTCAAGTCCTTTGTCTTTTAGCATGTACAGTAAGTCCAATTTTGCATTATTGGTAAGTTTATGCGTAAGCAAAGAGCTTCCCCATGCAATCACAACATCCACATTTTTCATTTCCTCTGCTTCCAATGCTTCTTCAATGTATGCCAGATTCAAGTCCTCTTCCCCAAGTTCACTCACCAATGGTTTGGATGTGAATACTTTTGAATACAAATTAAGCAACCGTATTTCTCCCCAGCCAAAATCTCCAACATGATTCGTAAGGTGTAGACTTGACAGATCGTTTTTTAGGCACTGTTCAGCTGGCGATAAGGTTGGGTACAGTTCTATCACTAATGCTTTCTTTCCCTTATCTCCCCATCTTCAATCATCTTCATGAATCCATGTCGTTTTGCTTTATAAAGGCTATAATCCTCTGTTAACTATGGTGGTGAACCTTCCGTGTCTAAAGGGATCGTGTCCCAACTTCCTTCGTCCCACCTGTCCATACACCGAGTGCCTGCCAAGCTTTCAAACAGGGTCATGCCCTACGGAGTAAACTACCGCAAGCTACAGCTCTTGTTTGGATTTTGATTTTACTGACCCACAGCTTTCACAGGAAACGGATATTCCGTGGACGCTCTCCACTGTGTCGCTCTGTTGGTCATTGTGTGCTGATGCAGTACTTTGCGCACTTCATCGTTTTCGGGTTTCTTTCCAGAACCCTGCCCGATTTCAGATGTCTCTGGAACCCGGCAAGGTTCTGGAGCTTTGAGATAAGGAACTTTTTTCTATGCCGCTGCTGCTTCCTGTTTTTCCTGGCGTCTGATGTCCATCAGCATTTTTTTCGGATCATAAACCACACCTGTCTTTAGCATTGTATAGATAATCCTTAGCAGCTTGCAGGCAATCACTATCAGGGACTGCATCTTTTTCAGCGGGTTCTCCGCCCTTGTCGTATAGTAGGCATGGAGTTCTTTAAACTCTTCGGAATGAGCTACCACTGACTTACCTGCCTGAAACAGCCAGTATCTCAAGCGCTTGCGTCCTCTGTGGCTGATCTTGGTCTCTCCTTTGTGCTTGCCGGAACTGCATGCCACCAGTCCCAGTCCACTCAGCTTCTGTATTTCCTTCACATCGTCAAATCTTGAAATATCGCCCATCTCTGCAAGGATTCCGGAAAGTGTATTTTCTCCGATTCCGGATATTTCGAGGATGTTCCCGGCATGTGGTATTTCCTGACATTTCTGATTGATCTGTTCCTCTATCATTGCCAGTTCGGCATCCAACGCCTGGATTTGCCCTACAAACCACTTCACAGCTGTTCTTCCGGCATCCATTCCATCCTTGATTCCAACACTTGATTTTGCATAGTCCAAGATTTCTTCTGACCTGCTGTAGCCGCGTCCTCTAAGCTTTGCATTATGCCAGATTTCCCTTATTCCATCCCTGCCAAGTGCTGTCAGATCTGTTGGAAATGGTGCCTGTTTCAGTAATTCCAGACTGAAGGAGCCTTCAACTTTTCCCAATGCGTCCTTATATTCAGGAAAATAAATTTTTAGCTCCCTGTGCATGCGGTTAATGGCTCTTATTCTGTCTTCGCTCAGCTGATCCCTAAACATCGATAATCTCCGAAGTTCTGCATAAAGTTTTTCTGGAAGATACGGCATGCCAAAGTTACCGTCTTTTACAAGATTTGCAATCAGCTTAGGATCTTTGGTATCGTCTTTCAACTGGCTGTTATCCTCAAGTTCCTTTGTCTGCTTTACTGCATACGGATTTACCTGAACTACACTGATTCCATTTGAAACCATCCAGGTAGCAAGGCAGAACCAGTAATGACCGGTTGGCTCCAGCCCGAGGACTATCTGCTTTTTATCATGTTCGGCTGCTATTTTTACCGCCCATTCCTTCGCCGCCTGAAAGCCTTCTGAATTATTGCTGAATGGGAATGCGGACTTACTGAGTTCTCTGCCCCTGGTATCAATTGCTCTCAGATAATGTGTTTCGCTGCCCACATCGCATCCTAAGATGAGCATGTCATCACTGATGAAGGAGAGTTTAGCATTCTTATCGAATTTACCACTGGTTTCCAACTCACGCCACGTAGAAGCTTTGAGATTTTCCCTGATCACCTCCGCTTTTTTCAAAAGTTCCTGCTGTTCCATAACATTTACTACTTGATTTTTCTTCTTTGTGCCTTTAACATTCATTGTATATACCTCTTGTATT
>CAVGQQ010000138.1:0-3101 GCA_963631525.1 bacterium | reverse complement strand
AGATATTTTACCACATAAATCAAATACAACAAGCGATACATAATAAAATAATTGGGATTTTTCGTGATATAAGAGCTATATCACCGGCT
The DNA here is from genome assembly GCA_963631525.1 of bacterium. Classification (GTDB taxonomy): domain Bacteria; phylum Bacillota; class Clostridia; order Lachnospirales; family Lachnospiraceae; genus Coprococcus_C. The sequence goes on along the minus strand of CAVGQQ010000138.1, from coordinate 3,012 downwards.
ATCAGATGAAATCTGACACCGCAGCAACATCAAGTTGCGTGTTATCAACAAGTGCATGCTATCATAATTGTTGTGTGTTTGTAAAGAGGTTAATTATAATTTACTCAAATATGTGTATTTTCATAGCAAGATTTGTCGCTGCTGGTGGCATTTTCCACACAGCAAAAACTATTGAAACTATGGAGAAAGTGTGATAAAATACCTAAGTTTGTTGTAGTTGAGTATGTATATAGAGATGAGGAAAGAGATATGCAGATTACAAGAGAAGATGTAAGAAACGTAGCAATTATCGCCCATGTCGATCATGGTAAGACAACCCTCGTGGACGAGCTTTTGAAGCAGAGCGGTGTATTCCGTGACAATCAGGAAGTCGCAGAGCGTGTCATGGATTCGAATGATATCGAGCGTGAGAGAGGTATCACAATCCTTTCTAAGAACACTGCAGTTACTTATAAGAATACAAAAATCAATATTATCGACACACCGGGCCATGCCGATTTCGGTGGCGAGGTAGAACGTGTCTTAAAGATGGTAAATGGCGTTATCCTCGTGGTAGATGCATTTGAAGGTGCGATGCCACAGACGAAGTTCGTGCTGAAAAAGGCACTGGAGCTGGATCTGAATGTAATCGTGTGTATCAATAAGATCGATCGTCCGGAGGCAAGACCGGCAGAGGTAGAAGAGGAAGTGTTAGAGCTTCTGTTAGAGCTTGATGCAAATGAGAAGCAGCTTGACTGCCCATTTGTTTACGCATCTGCAAAGGCAGGTATCGCATCCCTTTCACCAGATGAACCGGGTACCGATATGCAGCCATTGTTCGAGACGATCCTGAAATATATCCCGGCACCAACGGGTGATCCGGATGCGGGTACACAGATTCTGATCAGTACGATTGATTATAATGAGTACGTTGGTCGTATCGGTGTCGGTAAGGTAGATAATGGTACGATCAAGCTGAATCAGGATGCAATCATCGTAAACCATCATGAGCCGGACAAGTATCGTAAGGTAAAGATTGGTAAGTTATATGAGTTTGAAGGTCTGAATAAAGTAGAAGTATCTGAGGCAGGTATTGGTTCGATCGTAGCGATTTCTGGTATTTCCGATATCCACATTGGTGATACGATCTGTTCACCGGATGATCCGGAGCCAATTCCGTTCCAGAAGATCTCTGAGCCTACGATCGCGATGCATTTCATGGTAAATGATTCGCCGCTTGCAGGTAAGGAAGGAAAATTCGTTACTTCCCGTCATCTGCGTGACCGTCTGTTCCGTGAGTTAAATACGGATGTATCTTTGCGTGTAGAAGAGACTGATACAACCGAGAGCTTCAAGGTATCCGGACGTGGCGAGCTGCATTTGTCCGTACTGATCGAGAATATGCGTCGTGAGGGTTATGAGTTCGCCGTAAGTAAGGCAGAGGTTATTTATAAAGAAGATGAAAAGGGCAAGAAATTAGAGCCGTTTGAGATTGCGGTGATTGATGTGCCAGACGAATTCTCCGGTACAGTTATCAATATGCTGAATCAGCGTAAGGGTGAGCTGCAGGGCATGGCGCCAACTGGAAATGGTACAACGAGACTGGAGTTTTCTATCCCATCCCGTGGATTGATCGGTTTCCGTGGTGATTTCATGACCGCTACCAAGGGAAATGGTATCATCAATACCATGTTTGATGGATATCAGCCATACAAGGGCGATATGAATTACAGAAGTCAGGGCTCTCTGATCGCGTTTGAGTCAGGTGAGAGTATCACATATGGTCTGTTCAATGCGCAGGAGCGTGGAACACTCTTTATCGGACCGGGCGAGCAGGTCTATGGCGGTATGGTCGTTGGACAGTGCGGTAAGGCAGAGGATATCGAGGTAAATGTCTGCAAGAAGAAGCAGCTTACGAATACACGTGCATCTGGTTCGGATGATGCGCTGAAGCTGACACCTCCAAAGATCCTTTCTCTGGAGCAGGCACTGGATTTCATTGATACAGACGAGCTTCTGGAGATCACACCGAAGTCCATCCGTATCCGTAAGAAGATTCTGGATCCGACACTTCGTATGCGTGCAAAGCGTGCAATGCAGAGTAATTAGTCTGTAAAAACTGAATCAAAACAAAAGAATGTGAGAATTTCGTTAAATTTGTGCAATATTTACGAAATTCTCTTCTTTTTTTATGGAAGATTTTCAGACAGTGTGGTAAAATAAAAATAACGTGTGAATAGCAGACATTGCGTTTCACGAATAAGGCAGGAGGAGGTATATATGGCTTTAACAGTTTGGCTGATCATTACGGTTGTCTTGATCGTTGCGGAAATCATTACACTGGGACTGACGTCGATCTGGTTCGCTGGCGGCGCGCTTATCGCGGGGCTGATCTCGCTGACTGGAGCACACTGGCTTGTGCAGATCCTTGTATTTGCAGTGGTTTCAGCAATCTTATTTGTATTTACCAGACCGATTGCAACGAAGCATTTCATGAAGAACATCGAAAAGACGAATGTGGATAGTCTGATCGGAAAGGAAGGTATTGTAAAACAGGAAATCGATAATATCGAGGCGCAGGGTGTCGTAAAATTAAACGGCATGGACTGGACAGCCCGCTCTGTGGATGGAACGAAGATTCCAGAAGGAGAAAAGGTGCTGGTCGATAGTATTGATGGCGTGAAGCTAATGGTTGTTAGAAAAGAAAATTCATAATTGGGAGGAACAAGATGAACGGAGCACAGATTTTAGGTATTTTTCTTGTTATTTTAGTCGTGATCGTGATTTGCAGCTCGATCCGCGTCGTACCACAGGCACATGCATATGTCATTGAGCGTCTGGGAACGTACAACACGACATGGTCAGCCGGTCTGCATTTAAAGACACCTTTGATCGACAAGGTGGCACACCGCATATCCATGAAAGAGCAGGTAGTAGATTTTGCACCACAGCCGGTAATCACGAAGGATAACGTTACGATGCGGATTGATACGGTCGTATTCTTCCAGATTACTGATCCGAAGCTGTTTGCAT
>CAVGQQ010000137.1:0-3325 GCA_963631525.1 bacterium | reverse complement strand
ATAAACTCCTGGTCTTTCTTTTTTCGGGACTATTCTTTTTTCACAGCCCCTTTTTCTTATTCTGCAAGCATCAGGCTAAGCTGATACTGGAACGAATCCAGATTGTTATTCTGCAGGTCGATTGCCTCCGCAATATCGTAGTCAACCAGAATGTCGTTCTTGATTGCCACGATCCGGTTTTCTCTGTCCTGTCGCAATATCTCGATTGCATACGCGCCCATCAGCGATCCATACATACGATCCTTCGCCGTAGGTTGTCCTCCTCGCTGGATATATCCAAGCACAGATACACGCGACTCAATTCCTGTCTCCTTCTGGATCAGATCTGCCAGCTTGCCTGCATCCGTTACACCTTCTGCCACGACAACCAGATAGCTGTTTCTGCCATCGGTGTGCCGTTTACGCAGTGCATTTATAATGTAATCGAAGTTTCCGTCCCATTTCTCCGGTAATACGATGGCATCTGCGGATGTCGCCATGCCTGCCCAGAGTGCGATATAGCCACGTTTTCTACCCATGACCTCCACGACACTGCAACGACCGTGGGATACCGATGAATCACGGATCTTGTCGATTGCCTCCATCGCAGTATTTGCTGCTGTGTCAAATCCCAATGTATATTCGGAGCATGCCACATCCCGGTCGATCGTGCCCGGAATACAGACGATATTCACGCCCTCATCCTTGAACTTGATCGCACCGCGCAGTGTACCGTCACCACCGATTGCAACGACTGCATCCACATCATGTGCCCGCAGATTTTCCGCTGCGATCTGTCTGTATTTCTGTTCTAAAAACCGCTCACTACGGCTTGTAAAAAGGATCGTGCCACCCTGATTGTTGATGTTTCGTACTTCCTCCAGTCCAAGTGGTATCGTCTCCCAGTCAATCAGTCCTTCGTAGCCACGCAGGACTCCAACGACCTCAATGCCGAGATTGTTCGCGCTGAATACAACGGCACGAACCGCCGAATTCATTCCCGGTGCATCACCACCACTTGTCAGTACTGCTATCTTCTTGATTTCACTCATCTTCCTTTATCCTCCAGATTATTTATAATTACTCACATATTGTTTTGAAAAATGCATCTACCTGATACCAGTTACATGCAGTCCCATCGAACGCAAAATACGACAGCTCATACGATTCGCAATCGCCCGAAATCAAAAACTGGATGATTACCTGCTTCTCGCTTCCCTTATAATATGCGGTGCCTGTAAATTCTACAACTTCTTCTCCCAGCTCTGTAACAAAGGAATCCCATTTCTCGTTCGTGCAGTAATCATCTAAAGCCTCTCCATAAGTTTTTGTTCCATAGCTCTTCATCTCATAATCTGCCACCGGCTGTTCGCGGATATAAGTCACCTTCTCATCCATTAGGGACGTCTGATCTTTACCGATATGTGCCTCACCAACCCCCATCACACATAGTACGATTGTCGCTAAGACAGCTAAAATCTTGCAAAACTGATTTTCTGTAAAATCCTGCCACTTCTTTACATTTAATGCAAACGCCAGAATTCCTCCGACAATCGCACCACCGATATGTCCATAGATATCTACATTTCCACCGGCAGAATAAAGCGCATATCCGATTACAAGTGCAATGGCGATGACCATATCCTTCCGCTCGGCATTCTTCCGTCCCATAATACGGAGGAACACTGCCGCACACATGATTCCAAAAACAGCCCCGGACGCACCCGCGGCGAACCGCATACTCTCTGGATGCAGCTTATGTGCAATCTCCATCGAGAGGAATCCCGCACCAACACCGGACCCAAAATAGATAATTGCCATCCGCAGAGAACCAAGCCTCTGTTCCACCAGCTTACCAAACAGGAACAGCGCTACCATATTTCCTATCAGATGCTCAAAATCCGCATGTATAAACATATATGAAATCAATCGACGGTATTCGTGGTTCACCGTGATGTACTCATAATTGATTCCTGCAAGCTGGAACGTATTGCTAATACCAATGCACATAATCGCAGCAATTACATTTGCCACAATAATCAGGATTGTAACAATCGGAATCGTCTGCTTTGCACGCACCGGTTGAACCGGTGGGACTGTATGAACTACATATGGGTCTTCATATGCATAGGGATTCTGGTTCGTATATGGATTCTGATTCTCATATTTCTGCGTCGGCATGCCGTAATATGGTCCAGAATTTCTCTGCCGTCCCATATCCTCATCGTTTCTTAGCTGCATGTGTCCATCCCCTTTCGCAACTTTTCTCTAAAAAGACGCTACCACAATTCTCGTATAGCGTCAACACTCAAAAATAAAGCTGGAGTTTGAGATGTCCGCAAATTCCAGCTTTCATAAATGTTAATATTATTTTGTTATAAACACATCATCATAATAAGATTCTGCCTCTTGACTAGTAATTTTAAACCGTTTCATAATTTTAGAGATAATTTCTTTTCTGTCCAAAGCAAATTCCTCATCATAAATTTCGATTGCACTATATATAGCTTCCTTTTTTGCATAATTCTGAATTTTGTCACACATTCTAGCCACCTCCCTGTTATCATTCTTGAGCCTTGTAAATTGTGTATATGTATTTGGAAACATTTCCTTGTCCAAGTTGTCAAGTTCCTTCTTATGAAACAATCCCATCAAAGCAGCAAGCCTCGTGTTATCTTGAACCTCTGTATTCACATAGATTTCTTTCAATCCATTATCTACCAAATCCCCTGTTTCAATAATTGTGTTTTGAACATGATACAATGTTCTTTGCTTATGAAATATATCTTTCTCCGATATGTATATCATACATAGACTCTGAACATCTTCAAATGTATCTCCGGGTTCCGTTCTCTGTGCCGTAATCAAAGACGCATTATAACGAACTCTTTTTACATGATTACAATTATCGGATTTTTGCATCTCCACATTAAACGCATTCCCTTCTTGTCCCTCTACATAAGCATCCATTCGAATCGATCGTCCTCGAAGATTCCGAATACTTTTTTGAGCCATCAATGTTTCGGATTTGATGTGCAGTTTACTATCATTTAGTATTGTCTGCAATAATTCCTCAACAAATTCCGGAGACTGGCACATACTTTCAAACATCGCATCGTCCATCAACACTAAATCCAACACGATCTGCTGTTTCTCACTGTCTGTTTTTCTTTTTTTAATATTAATTATTGGCACCCTCTTTCTTACCTCTCCAGATGCTGACGCAAATAAGAAATCAGGTGAATATCTTATAATGTTATTATATGATGTTGGGGTCAAAAGCTCCTCTATAGTACCTTGAAAAGTTCATATATTTTGTAGTAAATACATGCCTAAATGTTTTTTC
>CAVGQQ010000136.1:437-3404 GCA_963631525.1 bacterium | reverse complement strand
ATGTAAATTTTAATTGAAAAGTGCAGTGGAAAATGATTGAAAATTGCACCACCTGACGCAAATATTAACCCGTCTTCGTCCTATATAATAAAGAATAAAAATAGGCTTAGGCACAACTATGTTATCGATGGTAGATAGACAAGCAATCATCCACATGTACAGAGTACAGGGAATGGGTAAGAATGAAATTACCCGCATTACAGGCAACAGTTTCCACACTGTTGACAAGATTATTCGCAGTTATGAAGATGCACTCAAGAGCGAGCAAAAGGACGAAGCACTGAACACGCTTCTGTGTATGAAACCGCATTATGACACGTCAAACCGTAAAGAGCGTGTCGTAACAAAGGAAATTGCAGATATTATTCGCGGTTTTCTGCATGAGAATGAAATAAAGCGCAGCACCGGAATGAAGAAACAGTGCATGCACAAGATAGACATGCATGAGAATCTAGTCAGAAAGGGATACAGTCTTTCCTATTCTACTCTGTGCCAGTACATACGCCGTATAGAGAAAAGGACTGTAGAGGACAAGCCAAAGGAAGCTTATGTGCGTCAGTATTACTATCCCGGTCGCATATGCGAATTTGACTGGGGTGAAGTCAATCTCTTTATTCACGGCAAGCGCCAGCGCTTTTACATGGCTGTGTTCACATTTGCCCACAGCAACGGACGCTATGCTTATATCTTCAGACATCAGAATGCACTTGCATTCATGGAATCCCACCGCAATTTCTTCCGGGAAGTAAAGGGGGTGCCAGCCCTTATGGTATATGACAATATGCGTGTGGCCATAAAAAGTTTCGTTGGCGGCAAGACTCCTACGGATAACCTGTCGCGGATGGCGGTTTTTTACCGGTACAATTACCGTTTCTGCAATATCCGCGCCGGTTGGGAGAAGGGCCACGTGGAGCGTAGCGTAGAGTTTGTACGGCGTAAGGCGTTTGCCACTGAATATGAATTTGACAGTATAGAGAAAGCGCAAACGCATCTTAGTGACACATGCTGCACGCTAAATCAAAAGGAAACAAGTATCTCTACATCAGGAAAGAAGGAAAATCTGGAGGCAGACCTGCAAGCCTTGCAGGCATATCCTGGAGAAATGGGGTGTTTTGAAATGTCGGAACATAGCGTTGACAAATGGTCTACGGTAACAGTCATGGGCTCCCATTATTCTGTTCCGGACAATCTTGTCGGGAAAAGTGTCTCGGTAAGACTGTACAGCGAAAAGATAAGCATCTTCCATGACGGCAAAAAAGTGTCGGCACACGAACGTTCGTACAAGCAAGGTACATGGTCCCTCAGACTCGAAAACTATACGGATACGTTCCTGCATAAACCGGGTGCCCTGAAGGGATCCCTTGCATTGAAACAGGCAGAGAAACAGATAGGAGAACTGTACTCTTTATATTTTCAGGAAACGCCCAAGGACTTTGTACAACTGATACAATACATGGATGAGCAGGGATTCTCGGCAACAGAACTGTTGCAAGCGTGTAGAGTATTGAAGGACAATGGAATAAAGCATATCACTCTTGATCAGATTAAGCTTCAGATGCACAGTGGAAAGAACGCGGGGAACGCTATCACTGTCAATGCTGACATCTCTTGTATCATTGTTGCAAACGTTGCACAGCAGGCGTTGCAGATAGAGAAAGAAGCAATAAATGCATTGGACAGTATTACAGACTTGACCACTAATAGAGAACCGGAAAACCAGCAAAAGATATGAAACAGGAAAAGAATACAAAAGAGCAGATACTGTCTTACGCTAAAGAACTCAAGATGCCGGTTTTCCGGGATGAGATGGATGAGGTCGTGGCAGAAGCCAACAAGGGCCAATGGTCTTATTATGACTTTATTGCGGAACTGTTGCGGCGCGAGGTGGAACGCCGCAACGAGAACGGATGCCAGCAGCGCATACGCCGTGCCGGTTTTACGAGCCTGCATTATCTGGAAGAAATCGTACGTTCAGAATTGCCCAAGGATGCACAGACAGCATTGCCGGAAATGGAAACGCTGGCATTTATAAAAGAAGGACGCAATATCGTGTTGTCTGGCAATCCGGGAACGGGGAAAACTCATATTGCTACCGCATTGGGTATAAAAGCCTGCCGGGAGGGATACAGTGTTTTCTTCACATCTGTGCCACACCTTATAACGCTCATTAGGGAATGCAAATCGCAACATACACTGCATACGCTTGAAAGGCGTTTTGAAATGTACGACCTTGTCATATGCGATGAGTTCGGATATGTAAGTTGCGACAAAGAAGGTGGAGAACTGCTTTTCAACCACCTGTCACTTAGGGCGGGAAAGAAGTCCATTATCATAACTACAAATCTCGCATTCAACAGATGGGGAGAAGTAATCAAGGACAAAATCCTTGTGGCTGCTATGGTGGACAGACTCACACACAAGGCTATGTTGATCAACATGACCGGAGAATCATATAGGTTGAAAGAAACTAAAAAACTTTTGGAAAATAGTGATAAATCAAACTGATTTTATATCTTTGCAGCGTTGAAATGACTGGTGCAATTTTCAATCATTTTCTCACTGCACTTTTCAATTAAAATTTACATTTCTGGCTTCACGTATTGGTTCTCCTGCAAAGCATTGGGGAATCCGAGTAGCGGTTCACGATTGGTCCAGTCTGCACCTACCGGCACCACGCACATCTGGCTGTCGTCTTTGATGAGTGCGCTGGCAAAGGCCAAAGCGAGTTGCGTCTTACCCGAACCAGCCAATCCGCTCAATATCAAGAAACGCTTCGACATAAGTGAGAAGGCGAAACGCTTGATAAGCTGGTCGCTGTATAGCAAGCCGGTCTCACTGATGAGGGAAATCATTCGGGCAATGGAGAATGCTACAGCGGTATCTGATTCCATATCATTTGGAGTATTGTCATCTTCGTCAGAATCTTGAACATCCTCAATGTTTTCACTGGAGTTTGAAGAATAGAGT
>CAVGQQ010000136.1:0-427 GCA_963631525.1 bacterium | reverse complement strand
CTTAACAAAGTTAAGATAATTCGATATTGGAGCCGAATAGATTCGGTTCCTTGTTTTATCAAATTCGGAAGTCAAGACACGTTTGTGTATACGTTGTATATCATCTATATTGATAACATCATAAAGCGTATCCTTACCAGTTTCTTCTTTAATAATAGGTAAAACATTTTGATTCCTATGATTTGTCAAATAATAACTAATTGTACGATTAGCCTTTTTAAGACTTTTCAAATACCGTTTGAACATCTGATTCTTATGTTCGTAATCGGCACCCTTGTATGTATGCATAGGATTAGCTTCGTTCTTGATGCTATCTATATCCGCTGTTTCGTTATATATATCCATAAATGAAATATTTTATTTATTATTCACTTGGTTCTATAATATCCTTCAATGTTGAGAAGTACGGTTCCTTCTTGTATGGGTT
>CAVGQQ010000135.1:0-3509 GCA_963631525.1 bacterium | reverse complement strand
TAAGGGTAATGATGATTGATTGGATATGGAAAGTTGATTGTTGTCCTTCATGAAATATCGACCTCCTGCCGAAAATTACTATCCATAAAAAATAGTGCCTTCTTCACAGGAGGCACTATCGTGTGGATAGGGTAAGGTTATTTTATGCTGTTGAGCATTGCCATGAGAGAAGCATCATTACGCCAGTCTGGCAAATCGGGGACGACTTTCGGTGCTGATTCCTCAATAATTGTACGACGCATCTCTACATCCGCCTTCGCATAAATCTGAGTTGTAGTAATCTGAGAGTGTCTCAGAAAATCACGAATATATGTCAAGTCAATGCCTGCCTGAAGCATGTGCATAGCTTTTGAATGTCGGAGCATATGAGGAGAGACCTTTTGAGGGAAGGAAGGATCTTTTTCACGCACTTTGTCACAGTATTTTTTCAAAATATATGTCACTCCAGCGCGTGTGAGTTTCTCCCCACGATGATTCATAAACAACGGAGAATCACATTTTTCCGAACGATCCAATTTCGTGTCTGAAAGATACTTTTTTACCACATCAGCAGTTTCTTTCATCAGAGGAACTACGGCGGTTTTATCGCCTTTTCCTGTGATTGAAACAACGTAAGGCTTACGGAGACGAAGGTCTTTAACTGTCAGATCGCATATCTCTTGAACACGCGCTGCACTGTCATACATCAGGGACATGAGAACCATATCTCTGCGTTCATAGGGATCTGAAACATCCGGAGCCGCTAAGATCGTTTCAATCTGTGATGCCGTAAAATGACCAACATCCGGCTGATGGTGTATGATGACCCTAATGTCAAGAATACGTTGGTATTCGAGCAGATAATCGGGGACTCTTGTCTTTAAGTAGTTCACAAATACATGGATGGCTGCGAGTCGCTGCTTCTGAGTTGCCGCGCTGTTTCCCCTGCTTTCAGCGAGCCAATTAATGAAACCGCTAACAAAAGGCTCTGTAAAATCTTTCAGTTTTAGCTTATCCGCTGGAATGCCATTTACACTTTCCGAGAAAGAAAGCAAGAGTTTAAATGTATCCCTGTACGATGAAATGGTGTTATCACTGAGATCTCTCCTTGTGGGGAGATACATCGTAAAAAAGCTGGTCGTCTGAACTGCAAAATCGGTCTGCTTCACGATTGCACCTCCTTCGGAATGAGATGCCCATACTTCAGACTGAGTTTTTCCGAAATTTCCGGATAAACCTCTGCTGTCATATGCAGGTATTTTTCCGTTGCTGCCATATCGTTATGCCCCAGATAAGTCGAAAGACGAGGCAATGCAGAAGAAACAGGGATTCCATGTTTAATCCAGCGATGCAGACAGTGACAGGCAAAAGTGTGACGAAAATCGTGAACACGAGGACCTTTTCCGCGTCCATGATGGGGTATCCCCGCAGCTAACAACACACGCCTGAATTCTCCATAAACAGAATTCTGACCGAGCTGATTACCTGTTCTTCCCGGAAACAAGAACGGCTCATGTATATAGGAATCCATGTACGATGTAAGGTCAGCAATCACATCGGATGACATAGGTACATAACGAGATTTCTCAAATTTTGCAAACCGCACTGTAAGTATTCCGTCTTGCAAGTCAACATCTTTGCTTGTCAGTCCGGTTGCTTCCGACATACGCAGACCACAACAATAAAGGATTTCAAAAATCATCCTCATCATGACACGAAATCGCTCATCATAGGCACAGTGATAGTCGGTCTCTTCGGAATAAACATCGAAAAACCTTTGAATTTCTTCATGTGTAAAAATATACGGAACATAGCCTTGGGTATGAAGTTTCGGAAGATCGGAAGACAAAGGAACAAAAGCCTCATATCCATGGCGAACCATATAATCCGCAAAACCCTTTATGACCCCAAAACGAGAGTAAAGCGTTTTGTCTGCATCGGTCGGTCTTCTTGTAAGCCAAGCTTCAACCACTCCCTGTGTAAGCGTATCATCTGGGAAATCATAATTCAAGGTCATACGAGAAAACTCACTGAGTTTTTTTGCCTCGGTATTATACAAACATCCGAACGCACGTTTCTCGGCAACGAAATCAGATATATGTGGCCCCAGCTTTCCGGAATAGATATAGTCCTTTTTCTTTAAAGGATCATACATATTCAGCCACCTCCTTCAAGGAAAGAGCGCAGCCACGGAGACCTTCCACATCTATCTTCAGATAAGGAGAGCTTGACACGACTTCAGTATGACCCATGATATCAGCGATATCTTCAAGAGGAACGTTCTTATCGAGCAGCTTTCTTGCCAATGAGTGCCGAAGGGAATGTATACCGGTCTTCGCTCCGGGAGTGCTGGGTTTGATTCCTGCAATCTGCATCTGTTGTTTCAATGCACAGACTGCCGCTGTTTTCCCAAGCTGTGTATATGGAGCATTGCAAGTAAGAAAAACATACGGGGAATCGACTTTGGGACGGGCGTATCGTACATAATCAATGATTGCCCATCCGGCACGATCACTGAGAGGCAATACATTTAGATCGCCTGTTTTTTCCTGATCAAAGTGTATGGTTTTCTTATCCCAGTCAATGTCGCTTCCCTTCAATGCATTAATGTCGCAGGCTCTGATACCCAATTCAGCGATCAGAAGAAAAATAGCATAATTTCTTCTCCCAACAGGTGAAGCCTTATCAATACTCGCAAGCAGTTTTTCAACATCATCGTTTGTCCAGATCATGGGGATGTTGGCATTTTCAATCGCCTGAACTCTGGGTACATAGCCAGAGTAATCGATGGGAAGATGTTCATATTTATAAAGGAATCGAAAGTACGCTCTCAGTGATTTATGCAAATGCTTAATTGTCACTTTGGAATAGCCGGCCTCCGTTTTTAAATACAACGCTATGATTTCCGACGTAATATACTTAATGGATCGAAGACCAATAGATTCAAGATAAAGGTAAAAGTGACGAAGTCGTTTCAAACGATCACTCATAGGCGTTTTCCCAGTATCGATAGGAGACCTGCTGTGATCATAAGCCAACATGATCTGATGATCATCCATCGCCCAATCTTCTAACTGCATTGAAATTGGTCTGCGCGAGAAAGCACCAAAATGTTGGTATTCTCCGAGTTTCCGTATCGCCGTAGCTGCCGTTTCTCCGCGTGACTTCAATGGGCATACATACTTTTCGCCTCGCTTGTGAAGAAACGAACTGCTATTTTCAAGGAACGTAGACCCGAGTTCTTCGGTGTATTCATCTGTTGGAATTGTGGAAGCATACTCCAACAGATATTTATACACGCATCGATGACCATTAAGAGTGCCTTGGGAGTACTTAAGTTCCTCCATCTTTGCCAGAACCTCTTGTATTAGTTCCGGCAATTTAAGCTCTTTCATAACATAACCTCCTACGAAAGGATGACTATATTATGACACGCATTTATGAGAAAGGAATGTCGAAATGATAGGAAATACGCAGAAATCTGGTGATGGAAAGAAAAAACTTTCCATATCCAATCAATCATCATTACC
>CAVGQQ010000134.1:0-3518 GCA_963631525.1 bacterium | reverse complement strand
CAATACATCCGCAAAAGCCGATGACTGAAAAAATAAATGCGATTTTACTGAGAACCCTTCCGATCTTGGAAAGTTTCTGAATGGTATTAAGTGATTTCATTGTAATTCTCCTCATAATAAATATTGTAATTGGTACTTGAATGCGGCGGCATATTACGCCTTCTGCTTTGCGATTTGTTCAAGCAAAATATTCGCCGCATACCCACAGGCACGCTCAACGGAACCAGCCTCAAAGGGATTTGCCAGATTCGCATAACGCAGGGTTTCCAGATAACTACGGCTGCCGCCGGTCTTGCAGAGCTTGAGGTAATCCTGCCAGGCTTCATGTTTATCTTCGGCGTACTTCTTCTTAAACTCCATTGCGCCCATAGTGGTGAGCGTGTAGTTGATATAGTAGAACGGATAGAGGTAGATGTGCAGCTTGTGATACCAATAGCCGCCACGCTCCATGAACGGGTCATTGTCGTACTTGCGCCACGGCATGTACTTCTCCTCTAGCAGGTGCCACTGGTATGTCCGCTCCTTCGGCGTCAGTTCGGGATGCGCGTAGCAGATGTGCTGGAACTCGTCGACCGCCACGCCGAAGGGTACGAAGGTCAGTGCCTCCTGCAAATGGGCAAAACGGAACTTATCTGCATGATTACCGAAAAACCACTCAGCATAGGGATAGGCAAACTGCTCCATGGACATAGAGTGTATCTCTGCGATGTCTGTGGACTCGCCATAATAGTCCGAAATGGGCTGGCTGCGCATGGCTATATAACCCGCAAAAGCATGTCCAAGTTCGTGGGTCAGCACCTGCATATCAAAAATTGTATGATTAAAGCAGGAGAACACGAAGGGGGCTTTCAGACTGGCCAGTCTGGTCATGTAACCTGTAGAAGCCTTGCCCGGCTTGTTTTGCAGATCCATCATCTCATGTTCAACCATAAAGTCGATGAATTCGCCGGTTTCCGGACTGATTTCGTGGTACATCTTCTGGGCGGTCTTGACCATAAATTCGGCGTCACCAGCAGGTTCGGCGTTGCCGTCCGGAAACACCATTTTTTCGTCATAGCACATGACATGATTAAGGCCAAGCCGCTTGGCCTGCGCATCATAGAGTTTCTGGCACAGCGGCACAAGGAAGGTACGCACCTGCTCACGGAAGGACGCGACTTCTTTTTCACTGTAGTCCGTGCGTCCCTGCTCCAGATAGCCCACGGGGATATAGTTCTCATAGCCCAGATTTTTACCCATCTGGTTACGGATACGAATTAGTTCGTCCCAGATTTCTTCCAGACGCAGTTCGTTGTCCTCGTAGAACTGAGAATATGCCTTGATGGCTGCGGCGCGTACCGTGCGGTCGGGATGCTCGAAGTATTTCTGCAAGCCATAGAGGTTCAGTGTCTTTCCGTCAAAGAGAATTTCAGCAGTAGCCATAATTTTCTGATATTCATTAGTTAGGCGGCTTTCCTGCTGGCGCAGCGGAATATTGGCCTCGCAGAACAGCTTCTTTTGCAAATCCATAGAAGCGAAATACTGCTTGCCAAATTCTTTCTCAATCTCCGGACGGAAGGGGCTGGCAGCGATGGCCTCACTGAGGGCGACCTCCTCACCGCTGATTGTGGGCATTGTATCCTGCAAATATTGGATTTCAGCCTCATAGAATTCATTGCGTGTGTCAAGCGTATGACGGATATATGCGATAGAATACTGTGTATCCAACTCACAGTTTTCACGGTCCATCTCAAAAATCAGCTCTCGCAGTGCATCATAACTTGCCGCATTTTCGACCGTAGATTTCCATTGGACCAGCTTTGCGCGGTACGCTTCCAAATCAGGACGCTTGTATTCCAATGTTGAGAACTTATAAGTTTCCATTGCTTTCTTATCTCCTATTACAATAAGTCTTAATTATGTATCATTTTTACTGAATTTTCAGGTTCCCACTTGAGGTTTCGACTGTGATATTGCCTGCACCTTCGTCAAACACATACAGGTCGCCTTTTCGGTCATATGCACGGTCTGTAAGCAGTTTGCCGCTGCCTGTCGTGTACAGGACTTCTGCGCCGCCCTTCGCCAGCAACAGACTGACTGCACCACTGGAGGTGTCGATTTCAGCAGACGATACGCTGGTCAGCGTCAGATCCACACTCCCGCTGCTTGTGGCGATTTTGACTGTTTCAGAAACTGCGCTGTCCATCGTGACACCGCCAGAGGATGTGCTGCAATCCAATGTCTCGGCCGAAACAACTCCTATGTCAACCGAGCCGGACGAGGTATTGCATTTGAGCGACTGAGCCGAAAGACTGGCCGCACAGATGGAACCAGAACTGCTGCTCAAATCAATCGTGTCTGCTGTTACGGTGCCGAGTTCGATATGGCCGGAAAGCGCTGCGATCAGGATGCTATTCTGATTCAGATCATCTGCTTTGACAAGCGCAGATGTCGTGTGAACGGAAAGGTCGACCCCTTTCGGAACTTCAAGGCTCAAATGCTTATCCGCCGTATTCACCTGAATTTTTGCACCGGATTTACAGAAACGGATTCTTAGCACACCGTCATCTAAAAAATAGTGCATAGCAATATCCTCAGACAATTCACCGCCGCTTTCCTTGACGTGAAGCTCTGAATTATCCGATTCTGTGATCTCTACTTCGCCGGAACGCCAATAGACCTCAACCGCTTTTATGTCGGTTGCGTTATAGGTAAAAGCACCGGTTTGATATTTTTCGGCGTCCGGATACGTTTCGCCAGTCAGTGTGTCATTTGTTCCAATAGATATATTGACTCGGCAGCCCGAAAGCATCACTGTCAAAGCACATAACAGCAACACTCCTATGCTCGATATTCGCTTGTTCATAATCATCTTTCCTCCAACATTTCAGATCATCTCAACTATAATGTTTCAAAGATTTTTGTGCCCTTTGTCATCAGCCAGCGATACAAGCAGCCTGCGGCAATGAGAAGCACTGTGCAGAGCAAAATACCAAAGACTGTTACACTTACTACATTCCTCAGAAGAACATAGATACCTGCAAGTGCAACGATAATCAGCCATCCGCCAAGTAAAGCAATCGTAACAGGGGCGCTCTGTTTGAGCGGGATGATCTCACTCGTCCAATGCAGATTCGGCATTTTCAGATTCAACACCAAACCAATCTCAGCCATCAGCAGCGCATAGAGGCAGGCTGCTGCCGGGATCAAAATGCCATTCAGCAGGCTCGGCTTTATCAGCCATTCCACTGCGATCACAAGCGGGATAGCGGAGAGCCATGTCAACAGCAGCGGCAGCTTCAATTTTGACAGTAACACCTGTTTGCCGGACACCGGAAGGGATTGTACGATCCACAGGTTTTTTCCTTCCATGGAGATAGAAGGAGCCGCCATATCGTTCATCGTCATTAAAAGGCAGATTGTTGCAATCGCCAACAGGGGAATGTATTTCTGAATGGTTGGCATAGTGCTGAATTCCCGCACCAAATCCGCTTTCCAGACTAAAACTGCCGCAGATACAGGCATCAGGATCACACCCA
>CAVGQQ010000133.1:0-3555 GCA_963631525.1 bacterium | reverse complement strand
AAGCTATGTTATGTGCAGTGAAACGTTATGTTAAGCGGCACCTCTCAAGTCTTTGAGATATAAGAAAAATCAGTCTTAATCACTCAACATAATAAAACAGCTAATATGTGGTCATAAATTTCCAAGGAGGAAAATTATGACCATTTCTTATTTGAAGGCTTCGGCAGAAGAAGCTGTAAAGGAAATGCGAAGACTCGACTACACACCAGAGTATGTAATGGCCTGTGAGAAGGAGTTTTCGAGGTTTACTCACTGGGTTGAAACCAGTGGAGTAAAGGATTTTGGCGAGTGCATCTTCGATGAATATGCACTTAAAGAATTCGGAGTAGATCTCTCGAATAGAAAAAAACTCAAAACGTCAAAAGAACGAAGGCGAACACGTATTAAAAAACTACGGAGTTATGTCAGTAGCGGCACATTTGATGTTTCACGTGGACTTTGCCGAGAAGAATTCATCGGACGTTATGCTACAGTCTTCAACAAGTACCTGGATAGTATTGAGGAAACACATCGCGCATCAACGAGAAAAGCAAAGCATTACCATCTTTATGTCTTCTCTCAATTTCTCGAGAGACACGAATTGAATCTCTATGACATATGCGTTGAAGAGCTAGAGCAATTCTTCTCGGAGATAGATAAACCGTTGGCGAGCACCCATGTGTTCAGAAAGGATGTGAAAACATTTCTCTACTGGCTGTATGAGACAGGAATAACAGAAAATGATTTATCGTTGAATGTGCTCAAAGACAACTATCTAAATAGAGATTATTCTCCGACAATAATCAGTCTTGATGATGTAAAGAACGCACTCTCCTTAATTGATACGACAAAGCCGACGAACATGAGGGACTATGCCATACTCTTGACAGCATCGGAACTTGGATTGAGACCAAGTGATATTGTGGAACTCAAGTGCAGCGACATAAACTGGGATGAAAACAAAATTACGCTCAGACAGGTAAAGACGGGGATATTGCTCGAACAGCCCCTGACTGCATCGGTAGGCAATGCAATAGTCAGGTACCTGATGAACGGGAGACCTAAAACGGACATAGATACTGTGTTTGTTGCGCATGATAAGGCCGGTGTCAAAAAGCTCAGTTGCTCAAGAATCAGAAGAATAATCCATAAGCATCTTGGAGGATGCCGTATTCTCTGCGGTAGTAAGTCGATAGGGCCAAGATCCTTGAGAACCACGCTTGCCTCTTCAGTTCTTCAAAACGGAGGCATATTAAGTGATGTCAGTTCAATACTTGGTCACAGCAGTGTCGAAACGGCAAAGCACTACATCGGAGTTGATTTCGATAATCTGAAAAAGTGTGCCCTCCCAATTCCCGTTGTCAAAAGCACACTTTATTCACCAGTAAAGGAGGAAAGAGCATGAAGGAACCATTATTTTCATCAAGTTTCTCTTCCCTCTTTTTAACCTATTTGGATTATAAAAGTCGAAACGGCTTTAATAAAGAGAGTTATTACCAAGGGTTAAAGAAGTTTGACAGATTTCTCTGTTCAATAGGTAAGGAAGATGAAACTTTTACCAAGGAAGATGCCGATTTATGGACAGCAAAGAATGATAGTGAAAGCAAAAATACACACTACCTGCGGCTAGAAGTAACCCGGGGATTTCTCCTCTACCTTCATGCAATCGGTCGGGATGTGTATGTCTTCAGAAAGGCTAAATCTCAAGGCTCCTACTTCGTACCGCACATCTACTCTGAAGACGAGATTGCCTGTTATTTTGAAGCTGTCGATACTTATCCTTTTAGAGGATGGAAGGACAGACTACAGATGCCGGTTTTATGTCGTCTTCTATACACCTGTGGGACAAGACTCGGAGAGACACTTCAGATAAGGAAGCTCGACGTAGACCTAGAGAAAGGCATCATCAAGCTCGTGCACACAAAGAACAATAAGTACCGCTATATTGTATTGAGTGACAGCATGGCTAATCTGATGAGGCAGTACGCAGATAAGTATTTCTACCAGATTGGGGACAGAGACTACATCTTTTCCAACAAGGATGGGAGGTTGTTGACGGAAGCCTTATTTCATGAGAAGCACATTAAAATATTGAGAGCTGCAGGAATTCCATATTCAGGAGATCATTTCGGGCCGAGAGTCCACGACTGGAGGCATACATTCACAGTTAATTCTCTTCTGCAAATGGAAAAAGAAGGCAGAGACGTAAGAAGTGAAATTTTCTATCTCATCAAGTACCTGGGGCATGAATCAATCAGAGAAACCGAAAAGTATATACATCTATTGGATAGAATTTCGTCTTCAGTGCATGAAGGTTTCAGCAATCTTGTCGAATGTCTCTTCGAAAAGGAGGAAGGCTGAAAATGAAGAGTAAGAATACTAACAGACAGAAACTTCTATCTGCAGAGATTGAAGGATTCTATAAGATGATGAGATCTGAAAAAGGCAGCTCGGAAAACACGATTGATACCTATTCCTATGCATTTATGCTCCTCTACAGGTTCTATAGGGAGAAACTCGGTCTGGAGATGAAAGATGTCACGCTCAAGGACTTCACGAGGGAGAATATTACCGCATTCTATTCCTGGCTCGAGGAGCACGGGAACAGTGCAACCACCCGCAATAACCGCAGGGCTGCAGTTTCAGCTCTTGCTTCCTTCATTGCAGAGGAGGAGCCCGAATACATGCACGCCTGCCTTCAGATAGCCGGAATTCCGAGGAAGAAGGAAGATAAAAAGATTATTCCTCATGCCTCGATTGAAGGGCTGCAACTTATTCTCTCTGTCATCAACACTGATGATATTGATGGTGTCAGGGACAAGGTCATGGTAACCGTACTTTGTGTCAGCGGGATAAGGACCTCGGAACTGATAAACATTAAGATAGGCGACGTCAGGTTCGGTAATAAGCCATCGATTCTTGTTCATGGTAAAGGCGGTAAAGATAGGCTTGTCTACGTTCCGAAGAAGGCTGCAGATCTCCTCCTCGCATTCCTAATGCTGACGAAAAGAGAAGGCTCCGCATACCTGAATGATTGGCTGTTCACAAACCATGAGGGAGAAAAGCTTACAAGGTTCGGCATTAACTACATAACCAAAAAGTACGTTGCCAAGGCCCGTGAGATTAACCCTGCTCTCGTCCCCGAGAACTTCAGCACCCACAAGTTCAGACATTCGTTTGCGATGGCTCAGCTCGAGGCCGGAACAGGTATATTTGAGATTAAGGAATTACTCGGACATTCAAATGTGACAACAACAGAGATGTACGCAAAAACAGCATCTTCAATGAAGAAACAGGAGGCTATTGCAAAGGTCGCTGAGAGGATTACAGGAAGTAGTGGAGAAACACCTCTGTGGAAAAAAGATGAAGTCAAGGAATTTCTTAACGAATTGAAAAAGGGAGAAAAATTATGTTGAGTGATTGAATCTAAACTTTCTTAATTCATAAGGAATTGTGCGGTGGAACTTAACATAACGTTTCACTGCACATAACATAGCTTATGTTGAGCTCAACATAAGCTATGGAATCAGTGCACCGCGGCTTGTCCGGACTGCGGAGGCATGGAATAAAAGAAGG
>CAVGQQ010000132.1:0-3580 GCA_963631525.1 bacterium | reverse complement strand
TACAAGAAAATTACAAAACGATTAAGGATAGATATAAAAGAGAAGATGATGCATATGCATTGTTTACTGCTCAACAACGTGATCTGGCAGAGACAATGAATAATTTCACTAAAGACTATAAGGAAACAATCAGCGACCGGAACAGACTTTTGATCGAAAATGAAACATTAAGGGAGCAGGTGGGAACACTCACAAATGAGAAGGGCGAAATATCTCAGCAGGCACAGGAACAGATCAAAAAATTACAGAAAGAAAATAAGGCGCTCAGAGAAAAAATCAAAGAGAGAGAACACGGTGGCAGGCATGGAAGATAGAGAAGGTGATTTGTATGAAGGATTTCTTTGAATTGGACGAAAAAACAATTAAAAAAATAGTAGAAGAGATAAAAGATCCTGTCAGGCAGTTAATGGGAGATAACGTTAAGGATATTATTTTATTTGGTTCATGCGCCAGAGGAGATTATGATAAAGATTCAGATATTGATATTGCGATTCTTACAAAAACTGGAAGAGAGGAAAATGCAGCATACAGAATGGGGCTGGCAGAAATAGCCACAGATATTGCAATGGAGTATTTCGCTGTTGTGAATTTCATATGTATTCCATACAGTGAATATATCGGGAAAAAAAGCTGGTATGCGTTTTATAAAAATATATCAAAGGAGGGAACTGTTATATGACGGATGAAGAAATACGAGAACTTGTAAAGCTGCGGTTGAAGTCATCGAGGGAACTATATAATGATGCATGTAACTTATATGAGCAGGGAAGTTATAAGTCAGCAAATAACCGGGCATATTATTCAATGGAAAAAGCACTTAAGGCGTTGCTTGCAATTAAGGGAAAAGATGCCAATACACATAATGGCATATTACAACTGTTTAACAGATATTTTATTTATGAAGATAATACGGAATTTAATAAATCGGATTATAAATTATATGCATCCATAGAACTTATACGAACTGCATCCGATTATGATGATTTCTATATTGCAAGCAAAAGAGACACGGAGGATGTTCTTGATCAGGTAGAGTATCTGAATGAGAAGGTATATAATTACATCGAAGAAAATTTTATAAACAAACAGATTGATGAAAACAAGAAAACTCGGAATTTACCAGATTTTGAGAGGGGAAACAAGTAATAGAAAGAAGGAACAGTCTAGCGGTTGTTCCTTTTTTTATACAAAAAATTTGTATTTAAGAAATAAAACAGGTAAAATGGAGGCAGACATGGAAAAGTTAAAATTTATATTTGGCATCATACAAATTTTAATCAGCATATGGTTATTATATCAAAGTGGGAGGATAGTTTTAAGGAAAACGAAGATAGAAAGCAGCTATGAAAATATGATGCTTCAGGCAACGGTTGCGTTTTTGGTATGCTTTGCCATTAGTTTTAATGTGGGGATTCCCTCTATGATACTTATATTAAGTATAAGCTGTTTTTCTAATATATATATCATTTACAAAGTGAATTTGATGGAACAAAAGAAGAGTATAAAGTGTTTATGTTTTGCACTGGTTATAGGTACAATAGTGTTGGATATTATATATATGATTTCGTTTTTTTAGAAAAAGAATATGTGGATCTTTAAAAAGTCGTACAACAGAAGTCAAACAATCTTAAAAATTGCAAATAGTTCTATATGGATTCTAGTGTTTGGTTTCAGCCTTATGGTTGCAATAGCAGGTCTTATTGTTTTAAGAAATAATGAAAGTCTAGGATATATAATGATAGAGCTAAGTGCTTTTTGCTTATATATAAGCGTACTGATGGGGAACCTAGAGTATATTTTGTTGTCAGTACGGGGATTTTTGGGACTTGGAATATTATATTATCTTGGAATATGTTTTTTTCTGTTCCAATGGATATTAACTGGAAATTATAAATTAAATATAATGATCAGCTTAGGCGTTGCTGCTTTGTTATGGATTGAATATAGTATGATGGCAAATTGCAAGGTTGCATGTTTGGCAAATCAGGTATTGTCAACCATTTTCGGAGTGATAGTGATATTAAAAGATGTAGTTATTGCAGTAATTCCTGAAACAGAACTTAATAAAGTGATAAGCAACGGATATACGATGGGAAAGACGATAGACATGGTATGGGGATTGATATCTGCTCCTTTTCTAGCCATCAATCTGATAGCACTCCTGATTTGTACCTTAAAAGGCTACTGGATAGATAAATACAATGATGGCAAAGATCTGGAGCTGCCAGAAAAGAAACCAGCAGCGACGATCACAAAAAACTAGGAAACTAAAAAAATGTACAATCTATTAAATTGTACATTTTTTTATTGCATACATTTATGCTATAATCAAGACAGTTAAAAACAGATGACATGAATGGATGGGAGGAATCAGTATGAAGAAAGGTATCAAGCGAATTGTAACTGCTGCACTTGCAGCCGTGCTTATGTTCACGCAGCTTCCGGCGATAAACAGTAAAGCTGCTGCAGGAATCAGCATCTATGGCAAGGCGCACGTACAGACATACGGCGACACAAACGGAAAGATCGTGAAGGAAAATGGCATCGATACGCTGGTTCTTGGAACCAGAGGACAGGCAAAGCGTGTGGAATCCATGACGATCAACCTGCAGAACGAATCAGGATATACAGGAACGATCCAGTACCGGGTACACCGGCAGACATACGGCTGGACAAACTGGTTAAATGCTGGACAGCCAGCCGGGACGACAGGAGAAGCAAAGCGGCTGGAAGCGATCCAGATGCGGTTGACCGGGGAGCTGGCACAGCACTATGATATTCGATATCAGGTACATATCCAGACTTATGGAGATAATCAGGGCTGGGTATATAACGGAGCACTCGCCGGGACGACAGGAGAAGCAAAGAGACTGGAAGAAGTAAAAATTCAGATCATACCGAAGAATACAGTAGATGAGACAGCAAGCATCAATTACCGGGTACACCGGCAGACATACGGATGGGAAACCAAATGGGCGAAAGATGGCGGTGTAAGCGGAACGACCGGACAGGCAAAGCGGCTCGAAGCAATCAGCATCGATGCGCGGAGCAGCTACAACGGCAGCGTCGAGTATCAGACGCACGTACAGACCTATGGCTGGATGGACTGGGTAAGTGATGGAGCACTTTCAGGGACAAGCGGACAGGCAAAGCGGCTCGAAGCAATTCGGATCAGATTGACCGGGGAGCTGGCGCAGCATTACGATATTTATTACCGGGTACATGCACAGACCTTTGGTTGGATGGGCTGGGCGAAGAACGGCGAGAGTGCCGGAACCGCCGGTTATGGAAAGCGGCTCGAAGCAATTCAGATCATGCTTGTGAAAAAGGGAGCTGCAGCACCGGGAGCAACCGTCAAGGGGATCACACAGACGACATCCAAGAGCTTCAATGACGCGAATGCTTCTGGATCAACAGAAAATCCGGGAAACAATCAGAGCAGCACCAAGCCTAGCACAGATGCAAGCAAGCCAACATGGATTGCAGAGCAGACCGTGACGGTGACATATTATCAGTGCGATAGCTGTAATAATATTTACCGAACAAAGGAAGAACTGGAGCAGCATTTCGCATTCTGGGA
>CAVGQQ010000131.1:0-3582 GCA_963631525.1 bacterium | reverse complement strand
CTGAACCCGCCATTTACCAGGAGCAGGTAGTCGGGTACACATGTACGATCAAATGCAGCAGATGTGGAGAGACAAGAACATTTGAATGCGATGCAAACAAAAATGGAAATATCAATACATCTGGTAAGTGTAAGTAGCAACCCTATAAGCTCCCCTTTTATTCAAAGGGGAGTTTTTCTATAATAAAAATTGAGTAAATATAGTGTTGCCAATGGTAGCATACCATTGAGAATAAAATTATTGATTTTTAAAATTCAAATACATATAATAGAAATATGGATTAATTCTTGATAAATGTATATATCCTCGTCAAATAAATAATAACTGCTGATGACCGGAAATTAGTATATTTCTGCTTTAGATAAAAATAGGTAATTGCGAAACTCGCTAAGCTCGTTCGCAATCTTGATTGAAACCAAAGAAGAATTCGTGACATGCACGAATTCAATGATGAAAGTAAATAATTTTAAGCTTTGGGCGCACTTTAATAAGCCTCTGGCTTTATTAAGTTGGTAAGTCCTAGGCTATGAAAGATTTTAAGCTTCTGATATATTGCCGCTGATTCATTTTATCAGCTACTACTACGGTTAATAACTGAGATATACCGGCAAGAAGTAAATCAGCATGTAAAGTTTTTTCATTTGCAGTTTTACGGTTCGCTACACAGAAGCTGTCCTTGAAGTGATTGATTGATTTTTCAACGTTTACTCTGATTTTGTATGTATCCTCCCATTCTTTGGAACCACGCTCCACACCGGGATAGGCTCTGAGATTTTTTTCGGGATAAACGTAAATCATTCTTCCACATGAAGATGTGGTGCAGGGGTTATCACAATGACAGACACGGCGCTTTGATTTGTCTCCACGGTTGTACTCCCATTTCATTTTAGGACAGACAAATTTCATTGTAGGCAATTTGCTTTTTAAGTGTGATTTGCTGCCTTCCCGTTTCATTGGAAGCGAAGAATCATGTGGACAGCAGGGTATACCATTCTCATTAAAGGTGTAATCCGTATTATTCATTGAAAGCTTTACTTTTAAAGGAATAAAGGCTTTTTTGAAATTAAAATCCTCGAATAAGGATTTGTAGATTTCAATGGTATCAAAAGAGGCATCACCAAGAAAAATATCAGGTGTTATATCGGGATGCCTGAGTTTGAAATCTCTTAAGGTAGGTAACAAAGCTTTAGAATCTGCGAGAGATTTATCTTCATCAGGAGATTTTGATTTCTTTTCAATGGGAATATCCGGATGAGAATCGAGGTAGTCTTTATTATAAAAATCAATGGAGCGGACAATACCAAGACCATTGGTTAAAATGCCGAATTTATAGGCATAGCAGAAATGACCATTAATATACTGCTGTTTGACTTCGTGATTAGCCTTTGCAGAAGAAGGCATTGAAGAATAAGCAGCTTTGTAAGGGTCATAAGAGGAATTAAAGTTATTTGCCTTTGCATAAGCTTTAAGCTGTTTAATAATGCGGTTGGCATATTTGGGATTGTTTTCAGCGACATAAGCTTCAATACCTGAAGTATCAAATACTTGCATGGATGCAAGATTAGCATTAATGTCAAGGCATATCGGTTCTGTGATATCAACGAGATTATCGAAAACTGATTGTAAGTCCGGTAAAAAATCCTGCTTAAAGCGGGTGATTTTGGAAGCATCAGGAACTTTGGTAAAACCACAGAATTCCCTGAGATGTCTGGAGTAATGAAGAAAGATAAGTAAAAGGGAATCAGTAGGGATTGAAAAAAGTCGCTGGATAATCAAAGCCCAGAGCATAGCAGTTAAGGGATATTTACGGTTTCTGCCTGTGGCTGCATAGTAGTGGTTATAAAAAGAAGCCGGAATAATTTCATCAAGGTTAATGTGATTTTCAAGCAGTGTTAAGAACTGAGGTTTATCGGATTCAAAAATATTTTTACAATCTTCAAAAATATCTGCCAAAGAGAGTTGTTTTTGTGGTATCATATACATGTCTCCTTTCGGGGCGTGGTTAATTGGTTTTATGCAACTCCATTATATCACAAACCGAGAGGAGATTTTTGATTTTAGTAACAAAAAAAGGTCGTATTTATGCGGCTTGTGGCGTTTTGCAAACGCCTAAATAAAATACAAAAAAGAAAAGGAGAACAAGCATGGCAAAAGAAATCCCATACAAAATCTATCTCGAAGAAAATGAGATGCCAACCCAGTGGTACAATGTACGTACTGACATGAAGAAAAAGCCAGCACCAATTCTGAACCCGGCTACGTTACAGCCTGTGACACTGGACGAGCTGTCCCATATCTTCTGTACCGAACTTGCAAAACAGGAGCTTGATGAGAATACCCCTTATTTTGATATCCCGTCCGAGATTCGTGACTTCTATAAGATGTATCGTCCATCCCCGCTCGTGCGTGCCTACTGCTTAGAGAAGAAGCTTGGTACACCCGCACATATCTATTACAAATTCGAGGGAAATAACACCTCCGGCAGCCATAAATTAAACTCTGCAATCGCGCAGGCATATTATGCGAAGAAGCAGGGCTTGAAGGGTGTCACAACCGAGACAGGTGCCGGTCAGTGGGGAACTGCTCTTTCTATGGCTTGTTCTTATTTTGATCTTGACTGTCAGGTATACATGGTAAAATGCTCCTACGAGCAGAAGCCATTCCGCCGCGAGGTTATGCGTACCTACGGTGCACAGGTAACGCCTTCTCCTTCCATGAACACAGAGGTTGGTCGCAAAATCAACGCAGAGTTCCCTGGAACAACCGGAAGTCTTGGCTGTGCGATCTCCGAAGCAGTGGAAGCAGCAACTTCACAGGAAGGTTATCGTTATGTACTCGGTTCTGTCTTGACACAGGTGCTCCTGCATCAGTCTGTCATCGGTCTCGAAGCACAGGCAGCACTTCGGAAATACGATGTAAAACCAGATATCATCATCGGCTGTGCCGGTGGCGGTTCCAACCTCGGTGGTCTGATCTCTCCATTTGTCGGCGAGATGCTCCGTGGTGAAGCAAACTACGATATCATCGCGGTAGAGCCAGCATCCTGTCCAAGTCTGACACGTGGTAAATACGCCTATGACTTCTGCGACACTGGAAAGGTATGTCCTCTCGCAAAGATGTACACACTCGGCAGTGGATTTATCCCTTCTGCAAACCATGCAGGTGGACTTCGTTATCACGGTATGAGTTCTATTGTATCAGAGCTTTACGATCAGGGTTATCTCACAGCCAGAAGCGTGGAGCAGACGGAGGTCTTCAAGGCAGCCGAGCAGTTTGCAAGAATCGAAGGTATCCTTCCTGCTCCAGAGAGCAGCCATGCAATCAAGGTTGCTATCGACGAAGCTATGAAGTGCAAAGAAACTGGTGAGGCAAAGAACATCGTCTTCGGTCTGACCGGAACCGGATATTTCGATATGGTCGCTTACCAGCGTTACAACGATGGCGAGATGTCTGATTATATCCCGACAGACGAAGAGCTTGCAAAGTCATTTGCAACATTGCCAACGGTATAGATTCTGTAAGTACTTAAAAAGGGCGTGTGAAAAAACGAAAAATTTTTCATGCGTCCTTTTCTTATGGATA
>CAVGQQ010000130.1:0-3585 GCA_963631525.1 bacterium | reverse complement strand
TTGGTGCACCAAGAGAATAAAACCGACAAGGTTTTCGAATGTAATATGTCGAGAGATCGCAAACCTTACACTGTTCAATACGGACATCCAGATCACAGGGAATAATGAACTACAGAAGATATTCGACAAAGTTATGAACACTTTACAGGAGAAGCAAGAGGAAAGCTGTGCGACTTGCGGAATGATGATTAAGAGTGATGGAGATGATGTGGAGTTCTTGGATCCAGATTACTTTTTGATCACAGACACCAACACAGACGGGGATGCATTAGCAGCTATATTTTTCTCGTATCTTAAGAAAAATGATAAATACTACACGAAAGCTGAGTACCATCGATTCGAAGATGTTGGTCTGGAACGTGTGTACCACATATCCAGTAGAGCTTTCAAATCGGACAACAAAGATATGATCGGCACGGAGATCACGCTTGATAAGGTAGAAGAGTGGAAAGACATTGAGCCGGAAGTGTATGTGCACGGATTGGAGTATCCGCTGTTCGTATACTGGCGTAATCCTTATGCGAATACAATTGATAAAGAATCTCCATTGACTGTCCCGGTATTTTCTGAATGTATCGAGGAATTAAGATGGCTTGATATCGCAATGAATATGATGGGGGATGAAACGGAAGATAGTAGGCACGTCACTTATGTACCGCAGACAGCTATCGAATATGCAAGCAAATATTCCATTGAATTGCCAAGATTCATTCAAGGAATCGAAATGGGAGCAAGCGAAGATAACATCAAAGAGCACGTTCCGACATTATTAGTAACTGAGCGTGTAGCGGGAATTAACTTCTTGCTGTCTGTAATCGGCTATAAGTGTGGATTCTCCAACGGCTATTTTTCTTTTGACGAAAACCAAGGTATCCAGACAGCGACACAGGTAGAATCAGATGACCGGCGGACATTACACACCATCGAATCATTCCGAAACATTCTGGACGGTAAGAATCATGATGGCGTACTGCACCGGATCATCTACATCCTGTATGCGGTCGGCACGGCGAACGGTACTATTCCGACATCCAACTACCAGACAGCGTGTGACTTCGAAGATCTGGTATATAACTTGGAGGATGACCGGGCGAGATGGTGGAACTATGTGGTACAGGGCAAGGTTCCGGCATGGATGTATTTTGTGAAGTTCGAGAACATGACAGAGAATGAAGCAAAAGCAATGATCGAAGAAGCACAGGAGCAGAATAAGCCGGACAGCGGACTGTTCGGAGAGGAATAGGGTACAGGGGTGTGCTCTATTTTTCGTACAATGAGGAAAAGGAGTGATATTATGTTTAAAAATTGCGTATTGAAACCAAACGTAAATACTGTTAAGTGGTTAAAAGCAACAGGCGTGAGATGCATTAAGACGATGGCACAGACGGCACTCGGATTCGTGCTTGTCGGGAAAGGTATCTATGAAATCGACTGGAAGTATGCGATCGGAGTTACAGTTGTAGCCGGAGTGGCTAGCTTGCTGACATCGGTAGCCGGCATTCCAGAAGTAGAGGAGGAATAGGGATGGCAACAAGTACGATTAATATTATTGTGATATGTGTTTTCCTACTTCTGGCAATGAAGATCCCGACCGGAAAGGGCAAATAATGCTTACACCGGAATATCTCTTCCGTGTGACTGAGGGAGCCGAGAAGATATCTTCTGATATGCACCGAAATATCATGGATATGATTATTGAGCGCATGATGGCACGTCTTGGACGTGGAGAAGATTATCTTCTTACCGCTACAGACCGATGGCAGATACAGGTGTTACAGGAATCCGGCTACCTGTTGGAAGACATACAGAAAGAGATCGCAGACAAGACCAAGAAGCAAGAGAGCGAGCTTAAAAGCGTATTCGAAGAAGCCGGAATAAAAGCTATTGAGAGAGACGATGCGATATATAGGGCAGTGGGATTATCTCCCGTGCCCTTACTGCAATCTCCGGCGTTGCTTCGGATACTGGAAAGAGACTACAACGCAACACTTGGAGAGTGGCAGAACCTCACCAGAACCACCGCAGACGAAGCGCAGAAGCTTTTTATTAACGAGGTGGACAATGCTTACCACATGGTATCGAGCGGTGCTGTATCGTACACGAAAGCCGTCAGAGACGCAGTGGAACGCATTGCAAAGCAAGGCGTGAAGATATCTTATCCGTCTGGTCGAGAGGTCAGCATTGAATCAGCTACCATGACAGCCGTGAGAACGGGTGTCGGGCAGTGTGCCGGAGCGGTATCTATGAAGCGTATGGAAGAGATGGACTGGGACATCATTCTTGTGTCTGCGCATGTAGGTGCACGAACTGGTGACGGTGGGATGAATCCAACAAATCACTTCTGGTGGCAAGGAAAGTTCTATTCTCGGACAGGCAGAGACAAGAGATTCCCGGACTTCCGAACATCGACAGGCTACGGAACGGTGACAGGGTTGTGTGGTGTGAACTGCCGACATTCGTTTGGATCTGGTGATGGGGAGAATAACCCGTATCATGATCTGGATTTGTCGAGCGAAGATAACATTAAGGCAGAAGAGAGAGCGAAGAAGCAAAGACTTCTGGAAAGACGCATTCGGAATAGTAAGAGGGAGTTGCAGAACTTACAGACTGCTATAGACGGATGCGGAGACGATAAGTTTAAATTTGAAGTGCAACAGGAATACGATCGTAAATCGGCGGTGCTGAGACGGCAGAATAAGCAGTATCAGCAGTTTTGCAAGGACAACGGTCTTAAGGAATATTCGGAACGTCTGAAAGTAGCACAGTGGAATCGGTCGCAAGCTGTGAAGTCGGCGAAAGCAGCACAGAGATATATTGATGGGAAAGGTGATGCAAAATGAGTGGATTAACAAGGATGGCTAAAATGTGTAGAGAGTGTTCGTATAAGGATAAGTGCAAGAACAAGAGATTGGAGAAAGAAGCGTATCTTTTGCCAGTCGAAGCACCTGTTATTGAAGATATGGCATCACCAGTATTGAAGGCTCATTCGTACAGAGACATAAAGGTTGCAGAAAATATGACAATCACTGTTGACGTGGAAGAGCTGAAAGAGAGAATGCGAAAAGATATATACAGACAGATCGGAATCGGACCGAATTATGGAGCGTAATATATGGAACTTATAACACAGATACTTGCTATATGCGGTGCTATATCGGTGGTTGGAGGCGCTGTTGCGGTACTTACAGGATGGTACAAATCGTGGAAAGCGCCCAAGGAACAGCAAGATAACCGTATTGATCAGATTGAAAAGCGCATTACAAATATAGAAACGTCTATCACTGGAATTAATCAGAAACTGGATAATGATTATAAGAATATTCGGAATACGAGGGACGATATGAATCTATTAATGAGAAGTATGTTTAATTTGATTGAAAATAAAATCACAGGTAACAATATTGAGGGTTTAAAAAAAACTCGGGACGAGCTTGTAAATGCTATGACGGACAAAAAGCCAAAGGAAATATGAAAATATACTCTTTTACACGACCAGAACTTGACTATTTTGAGTTAGAATGTAACTTCACATCGGATGAATTGAAATTGTTCCGTCTCCGTGCTAAAGCTGTGCCTTTAGAGAGT
>CAVGQQ010000129.1:0-3719 GCA_963631525.1 bacterium | reverse complement strand
TTTAAACGGAAGATTTTGCGTTACGGGTCGGTGGATTGTCTCCCACAGATCTCACTGATATACACAGAAGC
This sequence comes from bacterium, assembly GCA_963631525.1. GTDB lineage: Bacteria > Bacillota > Clostridia > Lachnospirales > Lachnospiraceae > Coprococcus_C. The sequence goes on along the minus strand of CAVGQQ010000129.1, from coordinate 3,648 downwards.
CTTGCGAGTCGTGTGTTTATAATTATCCGCGGATTTTAAACGGAATTTAAACGGAAATTTGCGTTACGGGTCCTTCTGATGGGAACCACGAATTAAACGAATTAAACGAATACCTTGCGAGTCGTGAGTTTATTTTTTAATCCGCGGAGCTTAAACGGAATTTAGACGGAAGCCTTACTTGCGGGATGGTTTGAGCGAAAAAAACAAGAAAAACTCCCAGCTGTGGGACGGTCTCTCTCTGAGAGACTTTGATGCAGCCTCGCATACCGCCATCGGTGAGCGAGCTCCTCATGCCGATATGCAAGACTACATCGTGCTACAAGTAGCACCGTCCCACAACTGAGCAAAAACACCGCTTCGCTCAAAAACAAGCCGTCCGGACCAACTTTTTAATTATCCGCGGATCTTAAACGGAATTAAAACGGAAGATTTTGCGTTACGGGCCCTTCTGATGCGAACCACGAATTCCACGAATCGTACGAATGATAAACGTGTTGGGGGTTACGTTTTGCGTTATCTTTGCAGCTCCAACAGCTCGTCGGGAGTATAGACGGGAAGGGTAGATAGGTTATAATCGCGCTTGTTGCGAGTGATGATGCAGTCTGATCCAGATATTTGCGCTGTGGCATATTGCAGAGCATCTTCGTAATCTTCCCATTCGGTCTGAAGCGTGTCCAAAACCATCGAAGCCGGCAGGTCCATGAAACTGACGATGTGTGACAGGCTGAGCAAACTCTGCTTAAGCTTCGAGGAACTATGCTTTCTACCGATATAGAGCGTGTTGACAATGGATAACGATGAAATGACAATTTCAATTTTGCCCATATAACACAACGCAAAGACTGTCTTGGCAGGAACAAAGAACGGTTCCCGCTTACAAAGATAGTCTATCAGGACATTGGTATCGACAAAGACTCTCATAAGCCATATTTAATGCGCGCTATGGCGCCATTGCCGTCTTCGTCAGCGGAAACCGGAGTGGCCAGGTCGTCAGCGACGAGCGTGTCCAGATATTCCATTGCATCCATAAACTCTTTCGTGTCTGTGACGCAGTCGCCTTTCCTGGTGCGTGAAGTCGCCTTGGCTGCAAGACTGGCTACATACCTGTTGACCATCTCCTCTAAGGAGGAGTGGTTGGCCCTGGCAAATGCCTCCCCAGCCTTATAAACCGATGGGTCGTTGATGGTTATCTGATACATAGTTCTTCTTTTTGTTTGTGAATGTACCCGCAAATGTATGCGTTTTTTTGCAAACTGCCAAGGGAATGGATGATTTTAACGTAAAAAGGCGGGGATTTATCTTTTTATCCGCTTGTGTTTTGCGTTGGCGTTGCGAGTCGTGAGTTTATTTTTTAATCCGCGGATCTTAAACGGAATTAAAACGGAGATTTTGCGTTACGGGCCGTATTTTTAGGGAACACGAATAACACGAATAACACGAATACGTTGCTAGAGGAGCGAAAAAAACAGGAAAAACTCCCAGCTGTGGGACGGTCTCTCTGAGAGAGACTTTGATGCAGCCTCGCATACCGCCATCGGTGAGCGAGCTCCCCATGCCGATATGCAAGACTACATCGTGCTACAAGTAGCACCGTCCCACAACTGAGCAAAAACACCGCTTCGCTCAAAAACAACCGTCCGGACCAACTTTTTAATTATCCGCGGATCTTAAACGGAATTTAAACGGAGATTTTGCGTTACGGTCCCTTCTGATGGGAACCACGAATTTGACGAATCGGACGAATGGAAATCTGCGAGGATGTGCCTGGTTATGCCACAAATTTGCTATAACTTTGTGGCAATATCTTGCTCCGCCTTCCTTAAGAACAACGAGCTTAGGGTAAGTTTTTTTGTTTGTCTATCGCAATATTGGATGTACACAGCTGTAAAAAAAGGGGGAAATGGAATATTTCGGCTGAAAACATTTGGGGGATTTGGAACTTTTGCGTATCTTTGCACTGAAAATCAGATTGCTATGGGAAGTGAAATGTTCAAGAGAAAGATTTACAGCAAGATGCTCGCCTGGAAAGATGAGCGAAACGGACGAACGGCTTTGCTATTGTCTTCGATGAAGTGCAGCAGCCGCTATCAGGTGGCAAGTGTGTTGGGTGACTCTGAACGAAAGAACCTTATGGGTGTGCTCGCCGATATGAAGGACAGCATGGTGGTGAATTTCGCTTATCATGCCAACGACCCCAATGTGGGCCTTTCGCTTCACTCTGATGAGAGCTTCTATAAAATGTACATGGGGGATACCGGACTTTTCATCACACTCGCCTTTTGGGATATGGGATAAAGACCATACCGAGAATGTAATATACGAGAAACTGCTCGGCGACAAATTGAACAGCGACTTGGGTTATGTCTATGAAAATATGGTGGCTCAGATGCTTGTGGCTTCCGGGAACAAACTATTCTACTATACATTCCCTCATACTACAAGCCACAAAAACTATGAAGTGGATTTTCTGCTCTCACGGGGCAATAAACTGTATCCCATCGAAGTGAAGTCGTCGGGCTACAATAGCCATAGGTCGCTGGACGAATTCTGCATTAAGTTTTCTGAGCGCATAGACAAACGTTTGCTTGTCTATACCAAAGACCTGAAGAAGTATGGGCAAACCCTGCTGCTCCCCATATATATGACCCCTCTGCTCTGAAATTTCCCGGATGGGGATTATGGGACTTTGCAGGCGCAGTGATGTATGTATTGCATGAGGTGTTGGGGATGGAGGAGCAGGATAGTATCGCTCCCTTTGATGTTCAAAGAGGGGAAATGCTGTTGGAAGAGATTCTCGCTGGAGGCAATTTTGGAATGCATGATGACCGATATGGGGCTAGCAAGAATGCCATAGGTCATAACTTACAGCGACTACAGCGCGACATGCGCTTAGCTCGATATTATCCAGCCGAAGCACTAGCAGAGCCATTCTTCAGAGTCTGGCACTTCTTCTGGAGAATGAAGAATAAGTAAAATTACAGACGTACCTATGGAGACAACGAAAGGAACACACCCAGTGATACCTCTGAATGAATACTACGAGAAGCTCATCTTCAATGAAAGGAATATCGATGAGGACTGTGACTACATTGCGCACTTGATGTGGGATGAAGTCGAGGTGATAGAACAGTTAGTGGTCGATGGACAGTATATGGAGGCTGCCATGAAGTTCATGCAGATGACGAAAAGTATGTGCCGTCACTTTGTTTTGGACGAGCATTACTGTTACTTTGATGACATGTATAGTCCGGAATATGCTATCTTCAACTTGGTGGAGCTGTTCAATGGACTTGCGGAGAAAGGTCATCTTTCTGATGATGTAAAGGAGTTCCTTCGTATGGCTTGGGCGGAGATTATGGAAACGGAATGCCATAAGGACTATGGCTACCCGAATATAGAACTGATGATTTGAACGTATCGGAGATTTGGTACCGCATAGCGGAGTATTAATGTTTTGGGTTTTAGGTTTTATGTTGTTCCTCGCTGGAGAGTTTAACAAAAACAGAGCGACAAACCTCTGCGTGAATTCAACAAGCAAGTGCAAAATTACGAAATCTTTTCGTAAAAGCACTCGTAAGGAGTCTTAAAATTTAATGGTTCTATGTTGATTTGTGTGGGTAATGGAAACAATCTCCGCCATTGATATAG
>CAVGQQ010000128.1:0-3759 GCA_963631525.1 bacterium | reverse complement strand
TTATAGCAGAGCCTGTGAAAGCAGGGGATTGTGGATAAAAGTACGGAAACTCAAGAATGTATTTTTTATTGACAAAATAGTTAGTTTGGGCTAATATTGTGTCGACAGAAAGTTAGTTGTTCTAAACTAACCTGAAATAAAGTATGAATACTACAGAAAAGGAGTGATTTTTATGCCACTGTCAATGGTAGAAGAAGGAGAACCAAAAACCATCGTGAAAGTGGGGGGAAAAGAGGAAGTTCGTAAATTCCTTGAGAACCTCGGCTTTGTGGACGGTACAGTTGTAACAGTTGTATCTTCACTGGGCGGAAACATGATTTTGAAGGTGAAAGATTCAAGAGTGGCTCTTGGTCGTGACATGGCAAGTAAAATCATGGTAGCCTAAGAAACGGTATTTATAAGAGAGGAAGTGAAACAATGAAGACATTGAATCAGGTAAAAGTAGGGGAGACCGTAAAGGTAACAAAGATCGCAGGCGAAGGTCCTATCAAGAGAAGAATCATGGATATGGGTATCACAAAGGGCGTTGAGATCTACGTACGTAAGGTAGCTCCACTTGGAGATCCGGTTGAAATTACAGTTCGTAATTATGAGTTGTCTGTTCGTAAGGCGGACGCTGCAATTATCGAAGTAGAGTAATCACCCAATGTCAGGGAATGTAAAAAGATAAGGAGAGAAATCATGGCAATTACAATTGCACTCGCAGGTAACCCGAACTGCGGTAAAACGACATTGTTTAACGCCTTGACCGGCGCAAACCAGTATGTTGGTAACTGGCCAGGTGTTACGGTAGAAAAAAAGGAAGGTAAGTTAAAGGGACATAAAGATGTTGCCATCATGGACTTACCTGGTATTTATTCTCTTTCTCCATATACATTGGAGGAAGTTGTAGCAAGAAATTATCTGATCGGTGAGCATCCAGATGCAATCATCAATATCATTGATGGTACGAACCTGGAGCGTAACCTGTATCTGTCTACACAGATCATCGAGCTTGGCATCCCGGTTGTTATGGCTGTCAACATGATGGATGTAGTCAGAAAGAGCGGTGACAAGATCGACATCAAGGCACTTTCCAATGCATTTGGCTGTGAGGTTGTTGAGATCTCCGCTTTGAAGGGCGAAGGAATCAAGGAAGCTGCTGATAAGGCAGTTGCAGCTGCAAAGGCAAAGAAAGCCGTTGCTCGTGTACATAAGTTTGATGATGCTGTTGAGACAGCAATCGAAGCAGTAGAGGCTAAGCTGGATGATTCTGTAGCAGAAGCACAGAAGCGTTTCTTCGCAATCAAGGTTCTTGAGAAGGATAGCAAGATTGGCGATCAGCTGAAAAATATTCCAGATGTATCTGCTGAGATCAAGACACTGGAAGATAAGTTCGACGATGATACAGAGTCTATCGTGACAAGTGAGCGTTATGCTTACATTTCTTCTATCATTGGAAAATGTCTGAAGAAGGCTAAGTCAGGAAAGAAGCTTTCTGTATCTGATAAGATCGATAAGGTTGTTACAAACCGTATTTTGGCACTTCCTATTTTTGCAATTGTTATGTTCTTAGTATATTACATTGCAATGCAGACCGTTGGTGCTGCTGCAACAGACTGGACAAATGATAACCTGTTTGGTGATGGTTTCCATTTGTTTGGCATGGAGAAGAATGACGATGGTGTTGCTTACAGCGATGACGCAGATGCTTACGCAGAGGCAATGCAGATTATCGATGGATTCATCTCTTATGGTGAAGAAAATGGTGTAGAAGTTGGCGATATTGCAGATGCTATGGATGCAGAGTCTGATGAGTTTGATCCAGCAAATGCAGCAAAGGCTGCTGACGAATTGTTGACAGTATTCGATGCAAATACAACAGCAACGTATCTTGTAGAAGATGAAGAGACACTGGCAACTGAGGAGACAGAGTCTACATATGCAGATCTGCAGAGTGCAGTTGATACATACAAGTCTTATGGCTGTGAAGAACCGGATCCTGCAGATTATGGCGTATTTATTCCTTCTATCCCTGATCTTGTATCAAGCGGATTGGAGAAAGCAAATTGTGCAGATTGGTTACAGGGATTGATCGTTGATGGTATCATCGCCGGTGTTGGTGCGGTACTTGGTTTCGTACCTCAGATGCTGGTACTGTTCATCCTTCTTGCAATCCTTGAGTACTGTGGATACCTTGCTCGTGTTGCATTCATCATGGACCGTATCTTCCGTAAGTTTGGTTTGTCTGGTAAGTCCTTCATCCCTATGCTCGTAGGTATGGGATGTGGTGTTCCAGGTATCATGGCTTCTCGTACAATTGAGAACGAGAAAGACCGTCGTATGACAATTATGACAACAACCTTTATCCCTTGTGGTGCAAAGGTTCCATTTATCGCAATGATCGCAGGTGCTATCTTCAACGGCTCCGCAATCATTTCAACCGGTGCTTACTTCATCGGTGTTATTACAATCATCTGCTCAGGTATCATCCTGAAGAAGACAAAGATGTTTGCTGGTGATACATCTCCATTCGTTATGGAGCTTCCAGCTTACCACTGGCCAAAGGTTGGCGCTGTTCTCCGTAGCATGTGGGAGCGTGGCTGGTCCTTCATCAAGAAGGCTGGTACAATCATCCTTCTTTCTACAATCGTTGTATGGTTCACAACATACTTCGGATGGGTTGACGGAAGCTTCGGAATGCTTTCAGAGGATCAGATGGATTACAGTATCCTCGCTAAGATCGGTAACGCAATCTGCTGGATCTTCAAGCCACAGGGCTGGGGCAACTGGCAGGCAACTGTTGCAAGTGTAACTGGACTTGTAGCAAAGGAGAATATCGTTGGTACTATGGGTATCCTGTACGGTGGCGGAGACGCAACTGTTTACCAGACACTGGCAAGCAAGTTTACAGAGCCAAGTGGTTTGTCATTCCTGTTGTTCAACCTTCTCTGTGCTCCATGTTTCGCAGCAATGGGTGCAATCAAGCGAGAGATGAACAGTGCAAAGTGGTTCTGGTTCGCAATCGGATATCAGTGTGGTCTTGCTTATCTTGTATCACTTGTTGTATATCAGATTGGTATGCTCATCACAGCAGGTACATTTGGTGTAGGAACGGTTGTAGCGTTCGTAATCATCGCATTCTTCCTGTATATGCTGTTCAGACCAAACAAGAATGCACAGTTTGCAAAGATTAAGACAAACTAATTCATAGTTTTCAAGAAAGATTGTATAGCACCGGAGAATATCCGGTGCTATATTAACTTGTAAGGAGGTCGTGGAAATGAATTTAAGTACATTTTTAATATTATTGGTAGTTGTTGCGGTGGTTGGTTTGATCATCTGGGGCATGGTGAAGGATAAGCGTGCCGGTAAATCAACCTGTGGCGGTGACTGCAGTCACTGTGGAAGTGTCTGCCATGCACCGAAAAAACCACAGAAATAAAGCAAACAAGCAGGGAATCCGTAAGGAATATCTGCCAGTTAAGAATATTTATCAACAAGAAAAAAATATGAAAAAAGTGGTTGACTTTTTGGTTAGTTTACGCTAACATACATCATGTGGTTAGAAACAACTAACTACAACGAAACATAAATTCGCGTACATGGAATTTATAATCGACTCCTTTCTCTAACAGCCCCGCGCTACTCCACATAGCGCGGGGTAATTTTTTCACCAATTTTTCATGAATCAGACATTGCGATTTCCTTACATAATTCATATAATGATGTTGGGGTCAAAACCATAAGTAACTTTGCCCCTATTTCTATAGTACCTTG
>CAVGQQ010000127.1:2619-3800 GCA_963631525.1 bacterium | reverse complement strand
CCACGCCAGTAGAAAAAGCCAACACCCTCACAACGGCGAGAACCATATCCCTCACGGGGGCGGTTACGGGTTCCGCAAGCTTTGATGGGAGCGGGGATGTGAGTATTGAAACCTCTGCTGTAAGTCTCCCTACCTCTGATACTGGCGGTAATATTTGGATAAGCTGAGGTGATTATATATGTCGGTTTATTCTAAAAAGCTTCACATAAGAAAAGACAGTACGGTTACAGATATAGACCTTCATACGGAGGCTATATCTACCCCTTCTCTAGTAGTTAAAGATGGAGACACTAAAGTGTATGCCCGTCTAGGAGACGCTTCCAACAGAGTAGCTACTCCTCTGCATGTAAGGAAGGATGGTACAACTTACTCAGTACTCCAACATGCTCAGGCAACCGTTACTATTAAACAGCAGAGTAATGAGACTATGACGGTTACGGCGGATGGAAAGGGTTATACTTCTACTTTTAAAGCGGAAATCGGAACGCCTTATACCTGTGCTTTTACCTACGTTCACGGATATTACAACGCAGGTACACTTCCTTCTAACGGTACGGTGACTGGTGACATTACCCTTCAGCCTACTGCTCCTACTATTAAACAGGCTACTGTTACCGTGGTTCAGCAGAGCAATCAGACCATGACCGTAACATGTAATGGTAAAACCTATACCAGTACGTTTACGGCTCCTTACGGTTCTACTTACTCGTGTGCCATTACTTATATTCACGGGTACTACAATAAGGGTTCTGTGCCATCCAGTGGAACAGTAACAGGTAATATAACCCTTAAGGCGGGCGCTCCGTCCATTAAATATGGTACGGTTACTATTAATCAAAGCTCCAATCAGACTATCCATGTTTACCCGTCTACAGGTGGAGATAAGACTTCCTCATTCTCCGTTCCTTACGGTACTACCTGTACATGCAAGGTATATGCTAACAGCGGATACAACGCAGGTTCTCTTAATACTTCTTCGTTTACCGTTACAGGCAACGTCACCGTATACGCTAGTGCCGCTTCCGTGGCTATTCCTACGGGGTCGTTTACATTCACTTACAGCAATCAGTGGACCGTTCCAACAAATATCACAAGAATGTATCACGCTGCAAGCGATAAACGATATGCTGTCTATGGCGGCTTGACCGTGACATTTTACTCTAGCAGCCGGAATGGCGAGA
>CAVGQQ010000127.1:0-2457 GCA_963631525.1 bacterium | reverse complement strand
AAAAAAGGAGAAATTTATCATGACATTTTCAGAAGCAATTACAGAACTCGTAAAAGGAAATAAAATTACTCGTGAAATTTGGGAGGGCTACGTGGATGTAGCTACAGGATTCTCTTATACCAATAAGGCGGGCGAATCCATCCCCTTTAACCTCGTAGGTCTTAGCACTACTCAGAACTTCGTCAAGATAGCTTCAGACGGAGTAATGCTTGGATGGACAGCTTCTCAGAGCGATATGCTTGCAGAAGACTGGAGTCTTTACACTGAAACGGGAACCACAACAACTGAAGAATCTACAGCGGAAGATGAATAAAAAACAGACCGGGGAAAACCCGGTCTTAATAATGGTTTCTGCATTGGACAATGACAACGGTGTCTTCATCCGTCTGTTTGTATACAATGCGGTTCTGTTTGTCGATACGTCTGCTCCAATAGCCCGACAGGTTGTCTTTTAGCGGCTCAGGCTTGCCAATACCCTCGAAGGGGTTACGGCAGATGTCCCTTATCAGTTCGTTGATTCGCTTCAGCGTTTTGCGGTCTTCTGTCTGCCACCGACAGTATTCCTGCCATGCACTTTCATGCCAAAGTATATACATGTCAGTCCTCCGACAGTTCGTGGGCGGTGAGTTTTGCCCTGCCAGATTCCACATCTGCGACAACCCTGTTCAGATGTTCCTGGTTTGCCTTACTGTAAAAGGGGTCCCCGATGTGGAAAGGTATGGAGTGCTCACGTACCGCCTGTCTTAAAAAAATATTCACGGCGGTACTCAGGTTCATGCCTAAATCTGCAAAAAGAGTCTGGGCCTGTTGTTTTAAATTTGTATCGATTTTAATGTTTGTACTTGTCACAGCCATATTTCAACACCTCTTTTTATTATTTATTATAACTAAAATATACACATTGTCAACATGTTGTGTATTTTGAAAGGAGTTTGAACATGAATTATGTTAAAGAAACCAACGGAGGACACAGCCAATGAGTGAGTTTTTTATTTCTTTTCTCCTCTCTGCATCGGGGATTGTACTTACAGCCTTGGTGGGTTTATCGGTTAAATCCCTTCAGAAGCGTGAGGATGAAAAGCAGAAGGAAAAAGAAGAGGATAGAATCCGAAACCTTGCCATGGAGCAGGGAATGAGGGCAATGCTCAGAGACAGAATCCTTCAGTCTTGCGAGTACTACAGCCAATTGGGATTCGCTGAAACAAAGGCAAGAACCAATATGCAGATGATGTATGAAGCATATCACCAGTTAGGCGGTAACGGTGTTGTCACTGACGCATATAACGCATTCAGGAACCTGCCACTTTACGATAAGAAGGAGAATAGCAATGCCTAAACTGACAACTGATTTGATTATAGGAGTGGGGCTTTTAATAGCCCTGCTCATGAGTCTATTTATTGACGGCTCCAAAGACTTGCAAACAAACATAGCGTGCGGCCTTATAGGCTTTATGGGAAAATTCCGTTCAACAGATGAAAAGGGAGGAATCAGCAATGAGAAAAGTAACATTAGATGAATTAATGGAAATCGCAACAAACAGCCGTGAAGGGGTATGGGCAAACGCTCAGACAATCGGAAGGGAACCGAAAATATACCTTCACTGGACGGCTGGGCATTACAATCAGCTTTTCGATGATTACCACATTAACATCACAGGCGATGGAGATATCTTTATTGCGACTGATGATTTTTCAGAGACTCTATCCCACACCTACCGCCGTAACACTGGAAGTATCGGTATTGCCCTCTGCTCCGCTGTAGGTGCTACATCCAATGACCTTGGAAGTGAACCGCCAACGCCAAAGCAGGTAGAAATCATGGCACAGGTTATCGCAGTAGTAGCAAAAGCCCTTTGGCTGACTATTGATAAATTCCATGTCATGACTCATGGCGAAGCGGCAGACAACTATGATGAGATATGGGCACATGAGCCTTACGGTCCTCAGACTACTTGTGAGAGATGGGATTTGCAGTTCTTAGGAACAGCAGACTCACCATCCTACACCACCGACTACACAGACCCAACCACAGGCGGAAACGTCCTTAGAGGGAAGGCGAACTGGTATGTTAACAACGGCATTTAATACGGTTAAGAAGTGGGCAGGTAAATTCCTGCCCTTCCTTCTTGTGTTCGCTCTGACGTTTCTATTGGCGTACCTAGTATTCCATCAGGATAAGGAAACAGTGACAACAGAATCACAGCACACAGCTGAAACCGTGGAAGGCGTTAAAAAGGCTAGTGAGAACGCAGGTATTACCATAAACACGGGACAGGCACAAGAAGCAAGCGAGAAAATAAAGTACATCTACGCATCGGGACAGTCACCTCAGTACACCATCATCACAACGGGCGAAAAGGCACAGGAAACAGCCAAGGCTGAACAGGAAAAGGCAGGGGCTGATTTTGCTATTGTCACCGACAAGAATAATCCCGATACAGCCGTAGACCTCAGCAA
>CAVGQQ010000126.1:0-3826 GCA_963631525.1 bacterium | reverse complement strand
ACCTGGCAGCTGATCTTGGTGTTTCTGCAGGGACGTTGGTTGCCGGTGTCGACCGTGACGGATATAAATCCGTGAAATACAAAGACCCGTTTACAGGGGAAATGGTCAATGTTGCGGCATACGACAGCAACGGCGACTGTATCTACAGGGCGACGCGGGAGTATTTAAGTGAGCAGATCAATACTGACATCCGCCTGAAATACAAAAGGGAGCAGCAGATAAAGGATTACTTTGCCGATGCTACCGGCGTGGCAAAAGACAAGATCGTCATTCTGAAAAGAGGCGAAGACAAAAAAGCGGACGGCCGCCCGCTGGATACAAGTTATGAATTTGTGACAAAGATCGATGGGATTGATGGAGCAGTTCATCTTGGATCTGTAAATGCAAGAGGTTGTGTAACTGATTCCGTATCACGGGGGTATTTGGACGACCTGATCTATGAAGCAGCCATTGATCCGGAAGTTGATGCTGTTGGTGATTTTGGACCGGAAATGAGTGATCCTGATGTCGATTTTGAAGAAAGTTTGGAGGTGGTGTGATATGGCATTACGAGATTTTTTGCAAAGGTTTACAACAAAACGAACTCCTGAGATTCGTGTGGCAGACGTGCAACAGGCGTCCAATGCTTGTGTGGCAGCGGTGATGCACGAGTCAACTACCACCGACTAAAGTCGGTGGCTTGTGAGCACAGAGAAAAAAGGATATTTACTTCCCCATTCCCTTATGACCACAACTTATCCAGATACAGCAGACTCGCCATGTTTCCGCAGAAACAGGGTGGAGGTCTACCAGTTAGAGGACGGTTCGCCTGGTGAGTTGTCATACCAGGGTGTATATTTCAACGGGTTAGACAGAAAGCAGTAAAAGCCCTCTGTTTTTTATGTTGATAGCTGCATTCAGGTCACGGTTATGGTGCGTGCCGCATGACGGGCATGTCCATTCCCGGTCACTGAGCGTCAGCTTATCATCACTGGTTAATACGTGCCCGCAAATACTGCAGGTTTGAGAAGTATTCTCTGGCGGCACTTTTACAAAAAGCTTCCCATAAAACCTGGCTTTATAGTTAAGCTTCTGCAGAAATCCGCCCCAGGAACAGTCGGCTATGGCTCTTGCAAGACAATGATTCCTCATGAGGTTTTTAATCCTGAGATCCTCCGCAACGACGATATCTTGGTTTTCGATGGTCGTCTTGCTTAAGATATGCTGAAACGCATTGTTTTGCGCGGCTGCTTTTTGATGCAGGTATGCCACTTTCCGCCGTTGCTTTTGGTAGTTTTTGCTGTTGGGAAGTTCTCTGCCGTCTGCTTTGGCGCGTTCTGCACGATGTGACAGTTTGCGCTGCGCCTTTGCAAGCTTCTTCTGCGTGGAACGGCGATATTTCGGGTTATCGACAACCTTGCCATCCGACATGGTGCAGAAATTCTCGATGTTTACATCGATCCCCACAGCGCTGCCAGTTTTTTTAGCAGGTGCATGAAACGGAAGAACAGAGCCAACCTGCAGCGAAGCATAGTACCTGCCGCAGGCATCCATGGAGATTTTGATCGTGCCGATCCGTGTTTCGGATGTCCGGGCAAAGATCTCCCGGATACGGTCAGAACCGGCAAACCGGATTACGCCAAGCTTTGGAAGCTGTATATGGTGCCTGTCGGTAAGATATACGTTGCCGTCCGAAATACATAAAGCGTCTTTCGGGTAGTGGGCGTTTGTCTGATAGTGCTTGTCGTAGCTTTTTTTGTGAAACGTAGGGATTGAGGTCCCCGGTTTTGTGGCAAAGTTGCTCCATGCGTTGCGATAGTTCTTTATCGCGTTGGCGATTGTCTGGGCGTCAATGCGCTTATCTTCAAGAAACGGATAATTAGCCTTAAAGTCAGAGCTCTTCTCGCCAAGGGATTCAAGGTAAGCGATGCGGTCAGCCACAGGCTGTAAATACGTTTTTACCTTGCGAAGGGAGAACAACTCCGTATGACGTGCAACGAGGCGGTTGTAAATAAACCGTGCAGCACCATCATTACATGCAATGATATCCTTCTGGATATCAGACGGATACAGGCGCATCGTGAGTCCAATAACGTATGGCATGTCTTTCATTTTGTGCATGGAAAATGTCCTCCTTTCATGATATAATTATACCACACATGAAGTGAAATATCCAGGCGTAAAACAGCCATATTTCGAGAACGGAGGTTATTGTACATGAAGCGCAAGGAACGGATCGAAGATGCTATATATGAAAGAGGCTATGTCTACAACTTCAACTTTCACCTGATCTGGTGTACCAGGTACAGACAGAAGGCATTTACCACACCTAAGCTTGTGCAGGAGATGAAAGACATCCTTACGGAACAGGCGCGGCTGAGCGGCATCACGGTTAAAGCCATAGAGGTCATGCCGGATCACGTGCATATGTTGATCAGCTTTAAACCTAAGGTTGCGCCCACTGATGTCGTGAGGATGCTGAAAGGACACAGCGCCAGGGTGTTTTTGTCACGACATCCCGAAATTAAAAATTCCAAGTTTTGGGGAGGACACATCTGGACAAGAAGCTACTACATGAGTACTGTAGGTAACATGAGCAAGGATGTTGTGGAACGGTACATTAACAGTCAATATACCAAAGGGAAAAAGTGACTCACATGTAAGGGATTGGCAACCGGTCGCATTCCTCCCCTGACTAAAGTCAGGGGATTCCTGCTCTTGGAAATCATTGAAATTGCAATTGCAAAAAAAAGAGAAGGGTTTTAATCCTTCTCTTTTTCATTATTATGAATTTTTGCCGTCTCCGTAGCACTGATAAAATGCGTCTACCAGGTTTCCGAGCTGCTCCGGTGTTAGCTCATCCTTCAGATCGTCTGGGATCCAGTCGTAGCTTGCACAGAATGTGTCGCCGCAACTCCCGATCTTTGAGGCTTGTTTAACCTTTGACAGCTTGTACATCTGACCAAGCTCTTCCAGAGAGATTTCTCCGCTTTTTACGGCTTCTCTTCCTTCTCTGGTTAAAATGCTCATTGCCTCTTTTTTGCTGACGATCCCAATCCCGGGTATTTTCATATGTTTTCTCCTCCCATCTAATCTTCATACTGTTCCGTGACATCTTCGATCCTGTACGGCTTGCTGTAGTCGATCACGCTGAGATCATCTCTGGCTTCTTCCGGAATTTCGTAATATGCCTTGTAGACCTTATCGTCAGTCAATGCATACTGGTAAAACTCATCGCAGTCGAAGCATTCATCATTTCCGATTATCAGTGCACCTTTTATCACCTCACCGTTTCCAGCTTCCAGATCTTCAGGTCTGAAATCTTTTAAGTCACCGTACATTTCCTCAAATATTTTCTCGCACTTGTACGGAAAATATTCGTTCACGTATTCCTCGAATTCCTCAGCGGTGAATATGCCTCCGAAACACTCAGCATAGTTGTGCACGTCCGTCTCAGCAATGACATCGCGTGCTCTTTCTGACAGTTTCAGACTGTCTAAGTGATCAGCGACCATCTTATTAAGCTTATTCCGTTCATCGCCAGAGCCGTGTTCTACACAAATCTTTTTTCTTGTCATGTCTGTATAGTTCATAGCTGGTCTCCTTACTGTATTTTTTTCAGCCGATTCCTCTGAGCCGCAGCACACGCCAGTGCTTTTTGCATTTTCGGCGTCATTTCCGGGCTATCATCATCATATACAATGTCTTCGTCCCTTAACGCAGACAATCTTTTGATCGTCTCTTCCGTTGGCTGCTGATTCGGCTTAATTGTGAAGGTTGTCATAATAATAACTCCTTTCCAAAGAATTTGCCTTTCTTGCTGAAATGATCCTGGTTGCATCCCGTC
>CAVGQQ010000125.1:0-3837 GCA_963631525.1 bacterium | reverse complement strand
ATACAAAACTATCCGAAGAAGAAAAGAGGTTGGCACAATATATGTTAGAATATAATGTAAAGCTTGAACAGGAATGTATTCTTGAGTAGAAAAAATATGTATGAAAATGATAAGGGGTAAAAGGGCAGGTTACAGTGCAATCCGATATCAGAGAAAGTGAATGTAGAAACAGGGAGGGGATTACAGATGAAGAAGAAATTACTGACCGTAATGATGGCTGATATTTATTGAGATCATAGGTAAGATGCCGTAATGAGCTGGAAGAAATTT
Source organism: bacterium (assembly GCA_963631525.1). Classification (GTDB taxonomy): domain Bacteria; phylum Bacillota; class Clostridia; order Lachnospirales; family Lachnospiraceae; genus Coprococcus_C. The sequence goes on along the minus strand of CAVGQQ010000125.1, from coordinate 3,567 downwards.
GACTTAGATTTTACATGGTTTCCACATAAATATGATAGTAGCGTGGCAAATTTTGATTTTATAATAGAGCAGAAATTAGAGGGTGCATCAGGAACAATGTGAACGATTCCAAATGTGACTGATACTCTGCCACTGAGTGGCTATATATTCAAAGTGAGGGAAAGAATATGCCATCTACATACGCACATTACCGGATGGGGCAGGAAGTGATTGAACAGGTTTCCAGCTCTGTCCGCGACATCATTATGAAACATAAACAGCTCTATGATATAGGTCTGCATGGACCAGATGTCTTGTTTTACTATCATCCGTTAGCAACGAATCCAGTCAATGCAATCGGGTACGGACTGCACGACCATTCTGGAAAATATTTCTTTGAGAAGGCGGCTGAGATCATAGAAAAGATATCAAATAAAGAAGCCGCGCTTGCTTATATTTATGGATTCATCTGTCATTTTGCCCTGGATTCTACCTGTCATGGCTACATTGACGAGAAGATCGCCGAAAGTGGTGTGTCCCATACGGAGATTGAAGTAGAGTTTGATCGAAGCCTGATGATCGAAGATGGGAAAGATTCGGTTCGTCAAGATCTGACGAAGCACATCATCCCATCCCTAGAAAATGCTGAAGTGATTGCTCCATTCTTCCAGGGGACAACTCCAAAACAGATAAAGAAAGCGTTGAAGGGAATGATTCGGTATAATCATTTGCTGCTCGCACCTTCCAAATTAAAAAGAACACTGATCTATACCATACTCCGTCTGTCGGGGAATTACAAAGAGATGCATGGGTTGCTGGTGAATTTTGAAGCAAATCCGGCATGCGAGGACAGCACAGCAAAGCTGCATCAGTTGTATGCTGTGGCCAAGAGCCGGGCAGTTACGCTGATTAATGAGTATGGAAAGTATATGTCGAAGGAAGCAACGTTGAATGTACTCTATAATTACACATTCAGCGGCAAAGAGAAGGAGGCGCAGTAACGTGAAAACGAAAATGACAAAGGCTGAGAGAAACTGGGTGTTGTATGATGTTGGAAATTCTGCGTTTGTATTGCTTGTGTCAACGATTATGCCAATCTATTTTAATTATCTGGCTGGAAATGCAGGACTTTCATCGGTCAATTATCTTGCATATTGGGGTTATGCGACTTCTGTTGCAACGATCATCGTAGCATTGCTCGGACCGGTATTTGGTACATTGGCAGACACGAAAGGCTTGAAGAAACCAATTTTCACGGCAACGATGCTGATTGGTGGAATCGGATGTCTGGCACTTGGATTCGCCAGACAATGGATGGTCTTTCTGCTCATTTATATTATTGCAAAGACGGGATTCTCCGGTAGCTTAATCTTCTATGATTCCATGCTTGGCGATATCACGACCGAAGACCGGATGGATAATGTATCTTCACAGGGCTATGCGTGGGGCTATATCGGAAGCTGCGTGCCGTTTGTCTTATGTCTGGGAATCGTGCTTGGTGCAGGGAAGATCGGAATCAGTATGGAGCTTGCGATGATGATTTCATTTGCCATCGTTGCGGTCTGGTGGATCGGCGCGACAATTCCGCTTCTTAGGATCTACAAGCAGAAGCATTATGTGGAACGGCAGCCGAGGGCGATTCGGAACAGCTTCAAGCGTCTGGGTGTCACCCTGAAAAATGTAAGAAACGAGAAGAAAATCTTCCTGTTTCTGCTGGCATTTTTCTTTTACATTGATGGTGTCTATACGATCATTGATATGGCAACCGCCTATGGAACCGCGCTCGGATTTGACAGTACAAAACTGCTTCTGGCACTGCTTGTTACACAGATTGTAGCATTCCCTTTTGCAATCATATTCGGCAGATTGTCCACTTGCTATAAAACAGAGCGGCTTATCACGATCTGCATTGCAGCGTATCTTGGTATTGCTGTATTCGCAATTTTCCTGAAGGAGCAGTGGCAGTTCTGGATTCTGGCGATTCTGGTTGGCATGTTCCAGGGCGGGATTCAGGCGTTGTCCAGATCGTATTTCGCCAAGATCATCCCACCAGAAAAATCGGGCGAATATTTTGGACTAATGGATATATGCGGGAAGGGTGCATCCTTCCTTGGAACAACCGTAATCAGTCTGATCTCGCAGGTTACCGGCAAGGTAAATATCGGTGTAGGTGCGATATCCCTGTTCTTTGTCCTTGGAATGATCGTGTTCCGAATGGCGACCACGGAGGAGAAGGGAGAAGTACGGAAGGTGGAGATGAGATTGGGGGAAGATGGGGTGTCTTAAGGGGAGACTGGATATAGACTTTAGTATTGATAGGTGTTAATAATCAAAGGGTTTTCAATTTCCTGCCCAAACAATACAAATGTATTGAAATAGAAGCACTCTAACATTATAATAAAGAAAATAGAAAGAAGTGAGGTGCGGAACATGGCTAGTACAATTCAGGTTAGAGTAGAAGACGAGTTAAAAAGCAAATCAGATGCTCTGTTTAAAGATTTGGGTACAGATACTACAACAGCAATCAGAATGTTTTTAACACAGGCTGTTGCAACAAATGGATTTCCTTTTGAAATAAAAAGACAGACAGAATCAAATCCATATGCACCGATGACCGAGAAAGAGATGCTTGCAAGATTGGAAAAGTCAAGAGAACAGGGAATGTTCAGGGATGCAGATCATGTGATTTCTGATATGAGGTCAAAGTATGGATTATAAAATAGTTTTGATGCGGGATGCAGAGGAAGATCTTGATAGATTCATCACATATCTTTTGTTTGAAAAGAAAAGTGAGCAGGCTGCAGAAAATTTATTAAATGACTTTGAAACAACAAAAACAAGTTTGTCCAAAGTTGCCGGAAGTCTGAAATTTTGTGATAATCCCCAATTAAGAGAATTAGGATACCGAAGAATCAATTTTTTAGCTCATCGATATTTTATGCTATATCGTATTGAAAACAATACAGTTTATGTGGATAATATTTTTCATGAATTGCAAGATTACGAAAATAAAATGAATTAAATATTGGGATAGAAATATAGAATTTACACCTTTGGAAGATCGGATCGGTATTTAAAACATATGGTAACTACAAGAGCGTGAAAAAAGGAACATTGGACGCATCGTATCATACGGTACCCGCAGAAGATAGTCTGTATGCATTTGAACGGATGGAGGACATCGACAGCTACAACGAAGCGGTTGGATTAAGGCGGGAGAAGATTCTGTTACCCGATGGACCAGCCAATTATATCCGGCCATTTGTGAATCAGTTAAGTGAGGAGAGTTACGAGCTTTTCGTGGCATATCAGTTGAAGGTGTGTGAGCGCCCGGATCTAATCGGAGCAGGGGCACATACAGTGGATATACTTCGTAAGGAATTATGATGAACCGGCTGCAGGTATATATTGGATAAGATGATTTTGAATGAAGCTTTTATTTACAGATATAAGGAGAAGAATGGAACAAGGAAGCCTGCCGGAGCGCTATCTGTCGCGTTCGGTAATTAAACATATACGAAGATTGAATCCGGAGCTTTCGGTATCGGCAGCAGTCGGAAATGATTATGCGAATTTGCACGGGAGCGT
>CAVGQQ010000124.1:3011-3942 GCA_963631525.1 bacterium | reverse complement strand
AAATATTCCCGTGTGAACGCCGGTGTGGTGTTCCAGGAGGACAGACTCTGCGAGGAGTATGATGCGGTAAAAAATGTGGAGCTGGTCTGCGGAAACAGAAAGCAGGCATCTGAAGCGCTTTTAAAACTGCTGGAGCCGGAAAGCCTTGAAAAGCCCTGCGGCAGCCTGAGCGGCGGCATGAAACGGCGGGTGGCGCTGGTGCGTGCCATGGAGGTGGAGGCGGATTTTGTGCTGCTGGATGAGCCTTTTGGCGGTATGGACAGGGAGAACAGAAGGATGGCAGAGCAATACATTCAGGAGAGGCGGCAGGGCAGGACGATTCTGATTGCCACCCATATCTAAAAAACATTTGTAATTTCGCACTCTTTATGTTATAATCCCGTTTTTGACAGTTAAAAGAAAGTAAAGACCTCACAACCAGCATAAATACGCTGTTTGTAAGGTCTTCTTTGTTGCAAAGTATGTAGCTATTTTTGCTTCTTTTGCGTCTGATTCAATATTTTTCTCATGCTTTTTTGTGAAGTAATCTGATAGTCAGTTCTGAAACCGAATGTTTCATGCAAGGCATCTGTCAAATCTGTTCTGGTATAGGCAGGAATGTAGCCTTCTCCGGGGGCAATCATCATATCCATGGTTCTCAGGGTCTTTATAATCTCGTCACCGGTAAATTTATGATTCAGTTTTTTCCCCAGAATCCTGTAGATTACAAGTGCAGTGAAACAGGTGGTGAAATGTGCCGTAATCCTGTCCTTCCTGGACAGATATACCGGTCTGGCTTTGAATTCTGTTTTCATGACGCGGAAGCATTCTTCGATTTCCCATCTTTTCTGATTGATTTTGATGATGTCTGCCACATCATAATCGAGATTTGTACAGACAGCATAAAACCCGTCATATTTGGCTTCGGTATCAATCTGTTCCAGATTCAGGG
>CAVGQQ010000124.1:0-3001 GCA_963631525.1 bacterium | reverse complement strand
AGGGAGGTAACAGTCCTGCTGGCTATTTCACCATCTGCAGTACAGTGTCCCTGATTGACAAACCGCTTTGGATTATTTGCACTTTTTCTGGCAAGCGAAGATGGATTTGCCACAAACTTTTTTGCCCTTTCTATCTGCCGTGAACGAACTGTCTGCTGATAGTTCCGGTACTTTATGGAGTAAGTTACAATCAAATGCTGTTCGAGGTTATCCTCATTCATCCATCTGTCCTTATAGAAAACTTTGTCATAATCTTTTTCTTCATCCAGTTCGCTGAGTCTGTATTTTTTCCTGCTCCCGGGAAGATACCAGCCGTCCTCCTCCAGACAGAAATCCTGCAGGACCCCCTTCAGCTTTTTGATGGACTGTGTGGTCACGAATCCACGTCCCTGAATGCTGTTGAATTTCCGGTTGGCGGTAGAAGAAAGTCCGGAATCTGTACACACAATGAAATCGGAAGCGTCAAAATCTTTGATGATTTTCTTTTCTAACGGAGTCATGGAGGGCTGTTCGTTCTGGTTTCCGTCAAAGACAGAGAAGGAAAGGGGAATGCCGTCAGCATCCATAAACAGTCCCATCTGGACGATTGGATTAGGTCTGTGTTCTTTTGAAACGCCGTACTTTCGGAAGCTGTCCTCCTGTTCAATTTCAAAGTAATAGTTGGTACAGTCATAATAGAGAACTTTCTTTTTGCGTTCCATGATGGATTGGGAGTTTCTGTAAAGCTGTGACTGGAAGAAATCATTTTCCCTCGCAATAATCTCTAAAGCTCTGTAAACCTGATGAAGGCTGCAACTGGGAGGTTCCAAAAAGTTCTGTGAACTTTCCAGAGAGGAGAGCTTTGAGCCGGGAGCAATGATTCTGGCATAAACAAGCATGGAAAGAATGTCATTTAAATCAAAATCGAATTTATATTTGTCAGAAATATCTGCACAGATTTTAGGAAGACCGAGGGAATGGTAAATGTCCTGAAGGAATAAATACCCGACATTGCAGGAGCGACGCGCGTTTTTATCAATCAGCATGGATGGAGAATATTTAAGGAGAATCCCCTGTTTTGCTTCCTTTTCTGCAAGAGTGAGTTTTTTGACATAATCCTTAGCCCATTCAACAGGATCCTGTTCGCCACATCTGGCTTTGATTTCTTCAATACTGCCGAGGCGTTCAACCGTTTTAGTAGTAGTTTTTTTACCGATGCGAATGGATTTCTGGACATAATAAGTAGGTGATTTTTTTGTTCCGGCACAAGTAAGTTTCATAAGGCACATCCTCCGTAGCTTTATTATAACACAAATACGCATAAATAGCCACAAAAAACAACAAAAAATTTGACAAAAAAATAAGCCATAAATGGCTTAAATAAGGGATTTGTATTAAGGCGATGAAAAAAGAAGTGTCAAACTCCCGAGTAAAATAGTTCTGGAAAAAACTTGAGTTTCCGCAAAATGTAATAAAAAAATGATTATGTCTTCCCAAAGCACCAATCTGTCATTTTTTTCGGGATTTTAGACTGACAGATCTTTGAGTAGAGGCACTTTAATAAGCCCCACCGGAATCGGGCCTTGGGAGATATATTCTTTTATCTATCTAAGCGGTCAGCTTAAGACAGAGTTGACGGTATGCCGGACGCTTTGTCCGAAACCATAGCCTGACGCCTTCTTTTGCATACGATAGTATGCCTGAGATACCTTTTGCCAACCGGTAATAGCAGAAATGTACTTTTTCCTTTATAGGAGCTGCTTTTTGTATGATGGAAACCTTAAGGGCATTTGTTTCTGACTTCATAGATATATGTGCCAAAAACGCCATGCATAAGGTAATATAAAAATTTAAAGCGTTGATAGCGGCAAGCTTCCGCACACGAAAGTTTTCAAACTGAAACATCTGCTTTTTGCAACGGAAATATTCCTCAATGCGCCATCTGGAGAAGTACGTTTTTGCAACATTTATGACATCTTCTTTTGACTTGATTTCTTTATTTGTGGCAAGCATCATGGGATGCTCAGTAATCCCATAAACAAGAACCAGATAGATGTCTTTTTTGGACGCAGTTATCTGGACTTTCACATGGGAGAGATATGCATCATGGCGTTTCCCTTTGTATATCAGAGGCGTTTTGATCTTGCCTTTCCGTTGATTTCTTAGCTGTGTCGCAGGAACCCATTTCCCATGGAAAAAGAGCTTGCGTCTGGAAGTGAGGCGGATTACGTAGTCCTGTTTCAGTTCATCAAGTTTTAAAAACATCTTGTTGTCATCATAGCCCCTGTCCATGACAAAGGTAGCACTGCCGAACATGGCAGCACCCCGTTCCATTGCGGAAAAGGTTATATCATTAATGGATGTAAAGCTCTTTTCTTTTGAAGAATGAATCTTCGAAAAGATACTGACAGGGTGGTTGTTTTTTGTTAACGCGCAGGCCTCTGTTACATGATAGCCTTTTTCGTAAACATTTTTAGTGCTGGTACTCTTTGAACCATCCCTAACCAATCCAAGCGCCTCAAATTTATAGCCATCCGGCTTTACGATATCACTGTCATCGATGTGGATAATCGGTTTGTCTGGAACCCATTTACGAATCAGAGAGAGATAAGAGTTTAATGCTTTTGCAGGTGTCCCTTTGTTCAGATGTCTGGTAAGCCTTTCCACGGAATTGACTTTCCTGGAAGTTTCATGAAGCTGGTCTGTCACATCTGTGAGAAGACAGCTGCCAGAGGCAAGCATCCCATAAGTCATGTTAGCGGTGAACTTTCTGTCTGGTTTGGGCATGCGCCTGGAAATTTTATTTGAAAAAGTTAAAATTTCCCGTTTCAAAGTATAAGTATTTGATGTAGAATTAAGCATAAGGAGTCCTCCTGATTTTTGTTTAGTATCTTTTTGATTGGACACTTAATTTTACTACAAAACAGGGAAGGATTCCTTATATTTTGAGCATTTTTTGAAAGTTGTTTATGACAGACCATGAAAAAACATGCAGTTGTGGATAAAACTGCGGAAACTCAAG
>CAVGQQ010000123.1:0-3969 GCA_963631525.1 bacterium | reverse complement strand
ATATTGTAACCAACAATATCATTTTGAGACTACAACAAAATATCAAGATTTCAGGACATTTGTACTGCCGACTGCAGACACGAAAATGCCATTTTTTACAATCATGTTCCACTTTCAAACAGGATATGGCACAGCCTCAACATCCAACGAAAATCGGCAGCATATCCACATAAAATTGTGATAATCCCAAAGTCGCAACGAGGTGTAAAACCCCACGGGCCGCTATAGAAGTCAAATTATATACCTAAACCCATCCTCAACCGATGGAACCGATCTATGAAGGCGCGAAGATCTCCTGGGAGATAAGGGAGGACACCCTCTATCTCACCGGTTCCGGGGATATGGATTATAAATTCGATAAGGAAAGGAACCGTTTCGACATCCCCTGGTATTATGAGGACTTCACAAAAGTGGTATTCGAAGGGAACATAACCTCCATCGGCCCTGAAGCCTTCCACACATCCGATCTCACCGAGGTCACGATACCTGATTCCGTCACGAAGATCCATGAGCTCGCCTTCTGCTCCTGCAAAGACCTGTGGAACGTCACCATAGGCGATGGTGTCACCGAGATAGGCCCGTATGCCTTCGGCGACTGCGGAAATCTGAAGAAACTGACCGTAGGCAGGAATGTGAGGATCATAGAGTTCGATGCGTTCGCCAACTGCACCTCGCTGAAGAACGCCGATCTTCCATACAAATTAAAACAACTGCAGGACAGGGCCTTCGGGAACTGCACATCATTAAAGAAGGTATATCTCGGAAGCTCGGTCAGATTGGATGGGAATCCGTTCGTGGGGTGCCCGTCGCTGAAACAGATAAAGATCTCTCCCGGGAACCGCGAACTGGCATCCATATACGACTGCATCTACAGCAGGTCGGGTACCAGACTGTACTGCGTGCCCGGTGCGATGACAGGGGGGATGGTGCTGTGGAATCTTCTTATTGTAATAGAGCCGAACGCCTTCCGCGGATGCAGTCTTGAATCAGTTGTTCTTCCTCAGAGCCTTGTCATAGTCGCACCCGGTGCGTTCGCCGAATGTCCTGATCTGAAAGAAGTGAAGTTCGACAAAGACTGTATGCTGCGTTCGATCATGAGCGACACGTTCAGAGGGTGTGCTGTCCTGAGGACCGTTTCATTACCGTATTCGCTGAACAACATAGGCAGCAATGCGTTCAGGGACTGCAGATATCTCGATAACATAATGCTGCCCCTAGACCTCGAAACAATAGAGGAATCCGCGTTCGAAAATACAGGTCTGGCACATATCGAATTCCCCGATTCCCTGGTCACTATCGGGGACAGGGCGTTCGCTTCCGATGTCAGATTGAAGACGATTAAATTCGGATCGGGTCCGCTGTCGATAGGTGAGGAAGCGTTCGCGGACTGCACCTCTTTAGAGGAACTGGAGATCCCCGAATCGGTGATCGAGATAGGGAAGGATGCATTCAGGGGATGTTCATCACTGAAAAAAGTGATACTTCACACAGATATGCTCGAACCCGATGAATTCCTTCCGAGGCCGCCTGATCTGAAGATCATATACGATTGATTCCTCTTCCAAACATATGATTTCGGCTATTGGTACAAAGACCCAGACATGCATTTTTGGATTGGTTTATCGATTTGAATTCCACCTGCTGTCCTTTTTATAGTCGACCAGACAATATAGAAAACATGAAAATGCCAGGAGAGAAGCAGAGAATAACTATCGGCCACTCGGATTTCGAAGAATTCCGTGATGACGGATTTTACTTCGTCGATAAATCCGAACTAATATCTGACATCCTCGAAGATGGAAACAAAGTAATCCTTTTCACAAGACCCAGACGTTTCGGAAAATCCCTCAACCTCTCTATGCTCGATGCATTCTTCAACATCAAATACAAGGGAAACACCTGGTTCGACGGTCTGAAGATCGACGGCCATCCGGAAGTTGAAGTCCACAAAAATGCCTATCCAGTCATCAAACTATCGATGGATAATCTAGATTTTCTTGATTTTGAACAATTTCTCTCGGATTTCAAATATAATCTAATGTGCCTGTACGACGAATTCGGATATCTGGCAGACAGTACGAAACTCGTTCCTACAGAACGTGAAGATTATCGGAATATGATTTTCGGAAATGCGGACATATCAGTGCTCGCTGAATCTCTCCACAAACTGTGTTCCATGCTGAAAAAGCACCACGGTGTAAAACCGATCGTCCTCTTCGATGAATATGACTACATTTTCAATCATGCCTACGGCAAAGAATCATATGGGGCGATCAGCGAATTCATCCGTAAATTCTATTCTCTGGCATTCAAAGACAAAGACTGCTTTGAATTCGCATTCCTGACCGGAGTAATGCAGATCCCCAAAGAGGAGGTATTTCCCGGACTTGACGATCTGAAGGTCGACTGTGTTCTGAATATCGGGTTCGAGGAAAGATGCGGTTTCACCGAATCTGAAGTTAAAGATCTCTGCTCTTACATCGACCAACCTGAAAAATTCGACAATGTGAAGGAATGGTACGAGGGATACCGCTATGGAAACGCTATAATCTACAATCCATGGAGCGTCATGAACTATCTCAAAGGCAAACATGATCCGCAGCCATATTGGGTGAAAACCAGCACTAACGACATAATCAGATTGCTTCTGAAGAACAGTGACAAAGAGACATTCAAAGATCTGATCTCCCTCGGAAACGGAGAAAACATATCGAAAAAACTGCAGGTATCGGATGCAATGAACTATCAGAACGGGGATATCGATACAATATTCACCGTTCTTGCGATCGCAGGATATCTCAATGCAGTCCCTTCCGGTGATGACACATATCTTCTGTCCATACCGAACAAAGAGATGTATTATGCATTCACTCCCCATTTTCGGCAATTCGCGTACGATAAGATTGATCTATGTACAGACCTTCTTCGGGAAGCTAAATATTGCAATTTAGAAGAGATCGAGAAGGTTCTGAGTAAATTGTCTGACAAGAATCGTTTGTTCCCGTTGTTTGATCCTGAAAATAACAGTGATATGATCCTTGCAGGGATGATCATGGACCACAGAAAGGAGTACAGATTAACCTTGGAACACGAGACCGAAATACAATATCTCGTCCTTGAACGCAGACTCGCCAAATACCCCAACATCGTCATCGGATTCAAAATATCTGAGTCTGAAGATGAGACAGAATCCGAGCGTCTGGCACATGAGGCTACAGAACAGATCCATCAGCGCGATTACTGCAAAATACTGAAAGGAACGACCTATCTGTATGGTATTTGCTTCAGCAAGAAACCTCGTGCAATTCTTGAAAAGACCTTGTTCTGACTGAAAAGACCATTCTGCCACAATATGCTGTCCTTTATATAGGCGTCCAGATAATATAGAAAATATGGTCGAGTGTGGGATGCAATCGGAATTACCTATCGGGGTCAAGGACTTCAAAACAGTCCGTGATAAGAACTTATACTTCGTTGATAAGTCCGAGCTCATATCTGATATTCTCAAAAATCCGACAGGAGTATATCTCTTCACAAGACCCAGACGTTTCGGAAAATCCCTCAATCTCTCTATGCTTGACGCATTCCTTAATGTCAAATACAAAGGAAACAACTGGTTTGAAGGACTGAAGATCTGCAATCACTTGGAAGTTAAGGAACACAAGAACAGCTACCCTGTGGTGTACCTGTCCATGAAGGACCTGGATTTTCTTGATTTTAAGCAATTCCTCTCAGATTTCAGACGTAAGATGAAAAAACTGTATCAATTATACAGATATCTTGAAAACAGTGAAAAGGTCGATCCCGCATACCGTGCTGACTATCAGAAGGTCATCTCCGAAAATGCCAATGAATCTCTGCTCATGGATGCCATTTGCACATTATGTTCTATGCTGGAACAGCATCATGGTATAAAACCGATAATTCTCCTCGATGAATATGATGATACGCTCAACCATGCATACAGTG
>CAVGQQ010000122.1:0-4013 GCA_963631525.1 bacterium | reverse complement strand
TTCAAATCTGTATTTGGATAAATCCTTTACGCTGCCGCTTTCCATAGAACGATGCCCTCCTTACGTATATTTTGGTAGAAGGGCAGGGTGTCCTTCCACGTGTTGTACATTTCACGATTTACGTCGATTACCGAGAGAACCTTACCACACTCTAGCTCGTGCTCGGCGACACAATCAATCATCCTGTCGGTGGTCTCTCTTGATGGCTTTTCGAGTAGGATTACAGCGATGTCTACATCGGACTCTTCTGTCTGGGTTCCTCTTGCATAGGAGCCATACAGAACTACTTCAAATAGCAAATCGCCATAGATATCGTGTAGCGATGCAATCATATCCGAGATTGTATTCATAAGCTCTTTGTTCTTATTCAAAGCAATGCGATTTCTCCAGTTGCGGTAATTCCCGCTTTTTTCTCGCCTGTCCTCTGGATATTCGGCATCTGCTGGGATTATCCATTGGTTTCCGACTTTCTGCCCTTGCAATCGTCCAGAAGCAAGAAGCCTGCGTATATTTCCCTTATCCTTGCAGTGCAGTCTTGCATATTCGCTGACAGAAATGTAGTTTGCCATAGAAATCCACCTCCTTTTCTGCTTTAACATTACCACGATACCGTGTAAATGTCAAGGTGAAATGTGTTAAAACAATCGTTTATAAGTAAGTTAAGAACCCAGCTTGCAATGAGCTGGGTTCGATTATGTCTCAATTTTCTGTTCTGTCGTTTGGTTGCAAGTTAGCCGAGCGTCGTGCAATCGAGCCTGCGATTGTCGCGGTTAGTCGAACTGGGCGTCCCAAGAGTTGCCGCGGGCGCGGTAATCCTCGCCATTTGCGGCGGTGCGGCGGTTCCACAGCGGCTCGCAATATCCTTTATTGTTATCATGGAAGTATGGGTCGCAAACGGCTACTTCCTCGTCGCGAATCATTTTCTCAACTTCTTCATCCGAAAATCTCGTCAGATCCCTGTAATCATTAATGAACATTTCCTTACCTCCGTTTCCTGTATACTATCAAATGCGTCATCTGCAATTATTTCCTTCAATGCCTTCTCGACAGGCCATCGATGACTTTCCTTCTATGCGTTATAGTATACCAAAAAAACATTCTCACGGAAAGATAAGATTTTGCTAAGGTAAATTAATGAAGTACGGGCTTCGTTCTAATTTCTCAGAGCGGTTATCGGAACTACATACACTCCATCTGGCCGTTTGTAGGCTGCATTTGAAAGTCCGCAGATTACGCAGAGCACCTTTGCGGGCTTTCCCTTTGGGTCATCCTTTATCTTTTGATTTATCTCTAATAAGTTCTTTGCAGCATCGTCAATCTGGTTGGCTCCGAGCTTAATCTCAAAGGCACACCAATCTCCATCAGCGAGTTCAATAACTGCATCGATTTCCTTGCTATCATAATCCTGATAGTGATACAACGATGCCCCCATCGCTTCCGCATAAATCCTCAAATCTCTTTCGCAGAGTGCTTCAAACAGGAATCCAAGTGTATTCAAATCGCCAAGCAGCTTCTCTGGCGTTGCACCTAGCAATGCGCACGCAATAGACGGATCGCAAAAGTGCCTTTTTTCTGCCTGTTTTACCCTAACTGACGATCTGATATTTGTAGAAAACGGTAGTTGATTTTCAATGATGAAAAGTCTCTTGAATATGTCAAGATACTCTGCAACTGTGTCTTTGTCAATTTCGGCATCATCAAAATCTTTTATGTCCTTTGCCAAAGATGTGTTGGTAGCAGTCGTGGACTCGTTCCTAGCGAGTGAGCGCAAAAGCAGATTCATCTTCTCTTTGTTACGCTTTATGCCATCCATTCTATACACATCATCATCGACTATTGCGTCAATATATTGCTTCGGAAGGAGTGCCGCCCGCTCTACGCTTGCACCCAAATTGCCAGGCCAACCACCTTTGACAATACAATTAATAAGCTTGCTTAGGCTAACTTCTCCTGTCATTTTCTGTGTTATTTTATCTGCGCAGAGATCCTTCAAGCTGACATCTCCGCTTGAATCACCTGACTCATATAGCGACATCGGATGCATCCTAATTCTTGCAATTCTTCCAGCACCGCTATGCATTATTCCTTTGTGATTCGGTGTCGATGACCCTGTCAGGATGAATTGCCCCTTTGCACCTGTTTCGTCAACTCTGTATCTCACCGCATCCCATAGCGGTGGCACTTCTTGCCATTCATCTATGAGCCTTGGCACATCTCCGTCAAGAACGAGTTCTGGGGACATCTCGGCAAGTGTCCTGTTTTGAAAGTTGCCAGCGGGATCGCCCAAATAAATTTCGCTCATGCTATGAAATGCCGACGTCCAGGTTTTGCCGCACCACTTAGGGCCTTCTATGCACACAGCACCGAAGGCTTTCAGGTATTCGTCTATTGTTGAATCTACTATTCGTAGCCTGTAATCTTCCTTTTTCATATCAGTCACCTCGTAAGCGAATTATACGCCAATCGGAGAGATTTGTCAATTCCAATCGGAGAGATTTCCGACTTTCAACCCGAAAGATTTTTCAGTTTCAACCCGAAAGATTCGGCAATTTTGCGTCGAACTTGCTTTTTCGTGCAAAATTCGGCTCGTCGAGCTTGCTTTTTCGTGCAATGTCTAGTTCTCGCGGATTGCGAGGAGGGACCAGATAGCGAGCAGGATGGCGAATGTAAGCGCAACGCAATATGTCAGATGTGCAACTTCTAGGCTAGCAAAAATGCCTTCGCATGCCGAGAGTATCATCGGTGTGACAAACTGCGCGAGATAGAGAGCTGCTGATAGCATCGGCATGATGGTTGAGCCAGCGGCTTTGCCAGCCCTTCTCGAGGCTGTGGCGATGATGAACGGGATTCCAAGCCCGTTTGCGAATCCAACGAGGACTGATCCAGCGATTGCGCCGACCCAGCCACCAACAAATGCCAAGAAAACATACCCTACCGCGAACATCAAAGGTGCTACGACGCGAGTGTTACTGCCCGCGATTTTCTTTACATGGACAAAGCTCAGTCCGCCTAAGAATGCTATGATATCCATACCTGCCATAATCACAGAAATATAATGCTGCGGGATGATACCTTCTTTGGTGGTCTCCAAGGCAAATTCGCATGGGAAGACAAAGAAAGTTACCATCAGCAGAAACATTGCAATGATGAAGGAATAATACTCTTTGAAAATAGAGCTTTTTTTTGACACAGATTTGCCGCTGTGCTCGCCGCCTCCGATATACTCGTTCGGCAGGAAAACCAAGCAAAGTACCACGCTGATGAGCCCCATCAAGTATACGAGAAAGCTCAGCCTCCAGCTCATCGTAGCAAGTAGCCCCGACAGCAGAGTTGCAACCGCGCCTCCCATCTGGTTCATAGCTGACGAATATCCCATAAGCACGTCCTGCTTGTCGCGAGTAAAGTAAAACGACAGAAGCCCTGTGGACATCGGCATGATGATTCCAACGCCGATACCGACAAAAGCTCGGAAGATAAGAACGCAGTAGATATTGTCAATTATGCCCGCGCAGGCACCACCCAGTGTGTAGAAAGCAAGCCCAATCATCAGAAGGTCGCGTGCTCGATACTTCGCGGTCAGCTTCTGGAAGACAAAGCTAGTCAACACGATGAAAAGCGCTGGCGTGCTGATTATCATCTGCACAAGGAGCTGGTTCACACCTGCAAAATGTTCCCTGATGATGCCAAGTGCTGGGGCAACAGCAGCCCCTGCCATAACTGTAAGCAAAGATAACGAGAGTATAGCAATCGCTAAATCCTTCCGCCTACGCGGTTTGCTCTGCTTGATTTTTTCATTTTTTACATGCATTTTTATTTACCTCTTTTCTAAGTTTGGTTCCGCATTCCCTCTGAATTTTTGCAAAAAAGAAAAAGCGCAAATCCGTTTGGACTTACGCTTTCGCAACTCAACTTTTATTATGTACTTATATTACACCATTCTCCACCATTCGTCAATCAAAAAGTTGCTTGCTTTTTCGTGCAAAATTCGGCTCGGTGAACTTGCTTTTTCGTGC
>CAVGQQ010000121.1:0-4053 GCA_963631525.1 bacterium | reverse complement strand
GAAGCATTGTCGATCTGCTCCAAAGCCGCCATCTCTTTATCATAGAGTTCCTCACGGGTTTTCCCATAGAGAGAAATACGGTTATCTTCTTCATCCGTAATCACAGTTCTGTAATAGCTGTGGCCGTTAATCTCAACCGTGCTGTATCGGGGAATACGTTTTTTCTTTGCTGCCATTTTCTGTACCTCCATTGTAGTTTTGTAGTATTGTCACCATTGTTTTATCAGAGGTGAGAACTTCTATCAAAGGTGCGATTTTTGCTTATTTTCCACTTCGCACATTTCTATAAGTTGCTCGCTTTTCCATGGGTTTTGCCCGATGCGTGCTTTTGGCGATATACTCCTGAAGCCCAGCGGAGGTAAAATAAACGCAGCCATTGGGTACATACTGAATATAGGAAATCAAACCGCTGTTTCTGGCTTCATCCAGCGTTGCAATGCTGATTCCTAATAGCTTCGCCGCCTCCTTACGGGTAATCAGTTTTTCCATAGTTCAATCCACTTCCTTCCTATATTAAGTAGTATTTGTTGTTTTCTTACCGACCAGATAATCATACCCTGTGCGCTGGCTACAGTAGGTGCAGGTATCTTTTTCGGTTTGATATGGGTCGATCCTTTTCAAAAAATAAGCACCTGTGCTGAAGAAGTTTTCAACACAGGTGCGACAAAGGCATAGCGTCATTGCATGGGGTTTCGGATCAATCAGACCAACGCTGATTGCTAACGCGTGATTCAGTTCTTTCATCTGCTTTGGAGAAAGTTTTCCGATGTACTCTTCCAGCCGGTGCTTGTCAAGTGTACGAATCTGCTCCAGCATAACCACGGACGGATATTGCAATCCGGGTTCAATATCCAGTATGCAATGTACTGGCAGTTTTCTTTTTCGGAACGCCTTCGTTGTAACCGCTGCCACAATGACAGTTGGGCTATGGCGATTTCCTATATCATTCTGAATAATGACCACCGGACGATACCCTTCCTGTTCTGATCCGACTCCATGACCAAGATCGGCGTAGTAAATCTCGCCGCGTTTATATGTTCTGCTCACTTCGTGTCCTCCTATAATAAAATGATAAGTGTTCCTTATGTAGAGAGATTCCATTTGTCCTCGACACCCCGAATCTCCTTGGGAAATCGTCAAGTGGCTGGCAGCGTACCAGCGCCACGGGCCTTTCACCCCCGGTAGGATCTCTACAAACGGCTGCCCCCATTGCCTGCGGCGGCTCAACATCAGATGATGCTGTCACGCTCGGACTGTGGCTGGACAGGAGTATCAATGTCCCTATTGCCGGTCATCGCCATACCGGGAGCTGCCCGGTACTGATAGCTAGCTTTTCTCGCTCCACATCGGACAGAGCAGGCCATGGACCATAATCAATAAGGTGGCGTCCCCGCTGTCTTTGCCCGACACATCATGGCGCAGCCGCTAAAGTGGCTTATGCTCATCACAATAACAATAGGAATGTGCTTGACGAATGAGTATGCGGTTGTCAAGGTACATAGGGGAGAGAAAAATAGACCTCTCACTCTATTTGCCGTTGAGTGAGAGGTCTGATAACCGCTAAAACTTATTTTTCAAGAAAAGTTTTCAGCTTTTTGAGAATTTTGTTTTTCTGCTTGTGGACAGCAGGCTGAGAAATTCCAAGAACAGCAGCAAGTTCACGTTCCGTCTTTTCCTCGAAGAACAGCGCAACGATCATCTCCCGCTCCTTTTCAGGAAGTTCTGCCAAAGCCTGATACAGCTTCTCTGCAGAGATTTTTCGCAATACCATATCCTCAACACTTTCGTGATGATCCGTAAACTGCTCTGCATTATCGTCCATAAGCCTGTCCAAAGAATCCTCACGGCTGGGAATGATCTGTCTGATATGTCCATCGGTATCCATCAGAACCCGTTCCGTTTTAAGGTCATTTTCAAAATAGCGGATTTTTCGATCACCCTTCATATAGGCATCGTAAACGGCATCCGTCACTTCAATGTATTGACCGCTGACCCATACTCTTTTCTTGTCAGCATCCATGTTATGTACCTCCAATCAATTTGAAATTTTTGAAAAATCAAATTGACCGGAGGACTGCGGCAGCCTACGCTGCCACGCAAAAAGCGTGGATATAACAAAACGCACCTGCAAAGCGGCAATCGCCGCAAAGCAAGTGCGTCTAATTCATTATTATAATGGTCTGCCAGTTCAGTGCAGGAGTTATAATGCCCCCACACAGAAGCTACGCTTTTTTTGATGATTCACCTGATAAACTGGCTGTTATCCGGGCAAATCAAATGGATGGTTTCTGACGGGCAAAGCTGCCGAATGCCAGGTCCAACGCATAAAAAATCCCTCCAATCCAAAAACTCGGACTTGAGGGATATGGGCGTGTTTTTACACTCCGTCAAAGCCTCGTTTTTTTTATTTGGCGGAGTGACATCTCTATTTAGTTCAGTTATCTCTGCACTATCCGTTCACCAATAATTGAACGGCCATGCCATTATCTGCATGAACAGAATCCATATAATTTATATGTGGAGGTGAACGCACAGTGCAGAAACAACCTGAAACACTTGGAGAACTCATCAAAGCAGCACGGGACAAGTCCGACCTGACGGTTGAAGAACTGACCGCGCGTGTTGGGATTTCAGAGCGATACTTATACCGGATTGAGAATGAGGGGAAAATTCCAAAGTTTGAAGTCCTCAAAAAGCTCATCCGTGAACTGGCGATTGATGCGAACTCGATCTTCTACCCTGAGAAGCCGACCAAAGATTCCGAGGTAGAAGATCTCGTCCGTATGCTTTACAGTTGCGATGACCGTTCCATGAAAATCGTCAGGGCAACTGCGAAAGCCGCATTGGAAAGCCAGACCGAAAAAGAATAAAAACAGAGCCGGTAGCAAGAAGGAAATCCCTACTTGTTATCGGCTCTGCGTCTTTGCGTCCGGCTCTAGTTTTTGATCTATTTACCACACTGTTTGCATTATTCGGCAGTTCCAGATGGTGAATCCCCAGGCAATACAGAGAATTCTTCATTGTAGACAAAACCACCATTTACAAAGAACCAAGTTAGGCTCGCATTGGTTCCGTCTGGAAAAACAAAGTCTGCGGTCAGCTCGCTGTTACCATCGGCATCAAGATCCGTAAAGTCACAGCTCCGTAATGACTCTGCTGCTCCTGACAGTGGCTGTGCATACTTAGCTACCGCAAGCATCTTTCCACCAGAGGAACTATCCCAAAGCATAATTTCCTCGTCGCTGACGTCCAGATAAACTGTGGTTTCTTCGCCACTGAGCAACATCGTATAAGAAATGGCACGCACTGGTTCAGACGAAGTTGTACTCTCAGTCTGTGCGGGCAGATCGTTGGCTACTGAGGTAGAAGTAGGTGAAGTTGCAGTGTTACCACAGGCTGACAGTCCAAAAACTGTAATAGCCACCAAAGCAAGCGATAAGATCCTGAAACTGGTAATGTGTTTTTTCATAGTTGATTTCCTCCTTGCTAAACTGAAATTCATGGAGATTTCTTTACACTGAGCATAATCTAATGCCCTCTATGTTTTTCTTTTCGTTTCTGCTGCTTCAACGCATAAAGACGTTGCTTTTCGGCATCTCGATATTCTTTGCTATTATTTTTGCGCTCAACTTTCAATTTCTCACGCTGCGCTGCCAGCGCCTGCTGTGATTTTGTACCGACACCTACATTCTGAAGCTGTTTTTTTATACTGCGCTGACGGCGTTTTGGATTATCAGCAGACTGTTTCAGCTCTGCTTTTACCGCAGGGCTAAATTTCAAATCTTGGTAATGGCGAAGGATAAACTCCCACACCTCATAATCCTTTGGCTCTGCGCCAAAGGTCACTTTGCAGACAGAGAGTTTTCCGTCCTCCATCCTTTCAAATATGCCGACCCAAAACGGCTCTTCAAAAAAGACGGTCAGCATACCGATCGTTTCATTCATGAACATCCCTCCCTGATAGGTTCCTGCAAGAAATGGACAACCCGGAGGGGCAGGTTACTTACCCTGCATGAGCAGGACGGCCGGGCTACCTACCGGCTCTGGCATACC
>CAVGQQ010000120.1:0-4156 GCA_963631525.1 bacterium | reverse complement strand
GTCAACAATTTCTGCCATTACGATTCCAATCTTGTCCTTATCAGGAGAAGATGACCTTGGTGCATCACCACCAATATGTGCCGCTGTATCTGTCAATCTTGTACGAAGCATCTCTTCCTGACGGATTTTTGATTCAATGGATAAATCCAAAGCACGGATACTTTCAAGATACTCTCTTACATTCATGCCACTTCCTCCTTATCATCTGCATAAGTACTCTCCCGTCACAATCCGAAAGGATATCAAACCAGCCGGAACAGAAGAACTTTTCCAGACTGACTCTTCCGTATTTGTCCTGATTCATCAATGCGGCTCGATAATCCAGAACCGCACGTTCTACGATTGCTGCCGCTAATTCTTTGTAGCTGTCATTCATTGCTCCTCCAATTCCGCCCTGACTGCTGACATCAGGGCTGTTTGTGTTTTATCTTTTTCAGTAAGTGCTTTCAGAATTTTCTCGTCAACCGTACCTTTTGTGATAATGTGCTGTATGATAACAGTTTCGGACTGTTGTCCCTGTCGCCATAATCTTGCATTGGTCTGCTGATAAAGTTCCAAACTCCAGGTCAGTCCAAACCAAACAAGAAAATTTCCTCCTGCCTGCAAATTCAATCCGTGACCTGCACTTGCGGGATGTATCAAGGCAACTTGAAGTTTTCCGCTGTTCCAGTTCTTTATGCTTTGTGCTGATTTGATTTCCTGATACTGAACTCCAAGCTTACCAAGCCTTTCTGCAATTCTCGTTCTGTCGTGCTTGAACCAGTAAGCCACAAGAACCGGTTTCCCGTTTGCAGATTCAATAATATCTTCCAGTGCATCAAGCTTTCTGCTATGTATCGGAATGATGTTATTCTCATCATCGTAAATTGCACCGTTTGACATCTGACAGAGTTTGTTGCTTAAAGCCGCTACATTCGCTGCTGTGATTTCTGTATCCTGAACTTCCAGAATCAATTCATCTTTCAGTTCTTTATACTTTTCTTTTTCGGTATCCGACATATTCACCATGTATTCGTTAGAAATGAGTTCAGGCATTTTCAAGTGGTCAATTGCTTTCATAGAAACCGTGATGTCCGATATTTTCTCGTATATTCTTTCTTCTGCATCAGGCAGAGGCTTATAGGAATACACGACATAGCCGTTCTGCTTATCAGGCTTGAAGTATTTGTTTCGATATTGCCCGATAAATCTTCCCAGCCTTTCTCCCATATCAAGCAGACGGAACTCAGCGAATAAATCCATCAGTCCATTGCTGACAGGAGTACCTGTCAGCCCTACGATTCGTTTCACCTTTGGTCTGACTTTCATCAATGCCTTGAAACGTTTGCTTTGATGGTTCTTAAACGAACTCAATTCATCAATTACAATCATGTCGTAATCGAATGTTGTATTGCTGACAAGCCAGTCCACATTTTCACGATTGATGATGTAGATGTCGGCATCTGCGTTCAAAGCTGCAATGCGTTCTTCTGCTGTTCCGACTGCAACACTGTATCTCAGGTGCTTCAGATGATCCCATTTTTGCACTTCTGCCGACCAGGTATCTCTTGCTACTCTCAGCGGTGCAATAATCAAAACTTTTCTGACTTCAAACAAGTCATATATCAGATTGTTGATAGCTGTCAGGGTTGTTATCGTCTTGCCAAGACCCATATCAAGCAGAAGTGCTGCAATTTTGTGTTCTTCAATAAACTTAACTGCATATTTCTGATAATCATGTAGTTCCATCGTTTTTCACCTCCAAGATGATTTTTTCAATGTCCTCCAAAGCATCAAGAACGTAAACCTGAAAGCCTAACCGCCTCAGAAGTCTGTGCCTTGAAAGCTGTAATTTTCTCGGTTTCTCTCCAGGTGCTTTCACTTCCACAAAAGCGATTCTGCCGCCGGGCATCAATACAATGCGGTCGGGAACGCCTGCCGTTCCGGGAGACGTGAATTTCCAGCAGACTCCGCCTTCCTGCCTGACTGCTTTAATCAATTTCTGTTCTATCTTTTTTTCTTCCATACCAAACTCCTAAGGTGACAACTTGACAAAAAATCCCTATACGCGCGTATACGCATACGCACACACGGCTTTCTTTTATAAAATAGATTATTATTTGTACTATATAGAAAAAGTTGTACCAGTTGTCACCGACTGTCTTATTTTTCTCTTGAATACGAGATAATTTGGTGTGACATCTTCAAGTGTGACAACCTTAAATGGCTTGTCACACTATGCTTGTCACGACTTTTTGATATATACTCTTTGCTGTCCGTAAATGGTGAGTCTTTTTCGCATATCTGTTTTCTCCCATGATGTGAGGCGTGCCATAATTGCACTGATGGCATAACTGTCGGAAGGCTTGAAATCCTCTTTTGGTTTGCCAAAGCACTCACACCAGATCTCGATGTTGGATACTGTTGTTCTCTGCATCGTTCCCACAGGACGTGTCACGTCATTTGGATCGCTGATATAGTTCTTTCTCTGATAAATATCCATGCTGTCCCAATTGGCAGGAAGAAGTGTATCCAGATAAGTCATGACGAGTCCCTCACGGTCATCTTGTTCCATAGCGGCAGACTGTTCTTCCTTTGCATAAGTTTCAAGCTTGTTTGAAAGATAAAGAGATTCACCTTCTTTGGTATACACAAGTGCTTCTGCCCACATCATATCTACATCATACTGTGTCAGATCCCAAGGTTTCCATCTGCCTGTACCGGGTGTCTTTACTGTCCAGAAACGGCGGTTTCCGGTGACATCACGCAGAAATCCTGTTTCTGAATTCGTTGTGCCAAAGAACACACATTGTCTTGGGTGCGGTGTAACACGTCTGCCAAAAGAAGCACGATATTTATCATCCTGACGGGAAATAAATGCTTTCACTTTATCAATATCCGCCTTTTTCATTCCAGCAAGTTCTCCGATCTCCATGATCCAATATCCCTGAAGCTTTTCAGCAGCGGTCTTGTCATTCATATCAGAGAGATTCAAACTGTCAGAATACCATTCACCGCCAAGTCTGGAAATAAAGGTGGATTTTCCGATACCCTGCGGACCATTCAGAACCAGAATGTTATCAAATTTAATGCCCGGTACATAAACTCGCTTGATCGCTGCACACAGGATCTTTCGGGAGATCGCACGTACATAAGCATTATCTTCAGCACCAAAATAATCGATCAGCATTGTGTCAATACGTTCCACACCGTCCCAGGCAGACAGGCTGTTAAAATACTCCTTGATCGGGTGATAGGAACGGTCATCTGTCGCCTTAGCCACTGCAATATCATAGTTTCGTGCTGAAAATGTACCATAGTTTGCATCTACATAACAGATCAGCTGTGCATCATCTGCATCTCGCCAGAATCTGGCGGGATGTTTCCATGGTACTTCTCCACGGATCTCAAGACCGTCTGCAAGCTGATTGAATACAATATTCTTCATATAGGCATCGTGTTCCATGATCAGACGGATATTGTGCAGGTTATTCAGAAGTACTCCAGACTTATTCATTTGCAGATTTTCCATCCAATCGTCATCCTCTGAAAAATCAGATTCAGCAGATTGCAGACGTTCTGTTGTTGCTAATTTTCTGACAGATGGAATCTGCATTGCAAAATCACACATTGCCTTGAAAGAGCTTTTATCATCCATTGTACCAAACTTGTGGATACGGACGATATCAAAGGCATTACACAGTTTCAGGTATGCCGGATCTTTGGCATGGTGGGAATATACAAATTTATCCTCCTTGATCTCTACCCCTGCCATACTGCTTGAAGCGATAAAATGCCAGCGGCTATCGTTGCTTGTAGGTTCATATACATCAGATAGAAATTCTGTCAGTGCAAGCGAGATCGGATAGAATGTACGATTGAATAGTCCTACTGCACCCTCCTTTGTCAGAGGGTCTTGTGCCTTCTGTTGTGTGATCTGATTTGCTTTGCTTTCACGGGAAGATGTTGGAAGTCTGGTAGGATCCTGCCATTCAGGATGTACTGACAATATATCGTCCGGATCAAGCCAGCCTTTCTCTGCTTCTTTGAAGATATATGTACCATTCTGCGGACAGGACGGCCAGTACATCAGCTGATTCGGCTGATAGGAACATTCGTAAAAATAGTCGATACCCAGAATCTGTGCTAAATATCTTGCGACTGCCACATATTCCTC
>CAVGQQ010000119.1:0-4299 GCA_963631525.1 bacterium | reverse complement strand
CTCCTTAGCGTGTTGGCAGAACTGTAGATTTTTCCACTGGTAGTTTCCTG
The DNA here is from genome assembly GCA_963631525.1 of bacterium. Taxonomy (GTDB): domain Bacteria; phylum Bacillota; class Clostridia; order Lachnospirales; family Lachnospiraceae; genus Coprococcus_C. Next base: position 4,249 of record CAVGQQ010000119.1, on the reverse strand, counting down.
CTCCAATTTCCACATCAATTTACCGTTAAGCCATATTGCATTCTTCCATCCATTACGGTAATCGTAAGTCTCTACCAAGACGGGAGTATAGTCATCTGTATTACTTGTGGCTTTGACGACTCTGTCCGGCCCGTCATACTGATATGCAGTAGTTATGTAGTATGTGTATGAAGAATTGTCGGGGTCTGCCACTTCTTCCCTGACTGATGTCAGTTGTCCTGCTGCATTGTATGTATATGAACTGTGGCTATTGGTTCCGTATATGCTTGTCAGCAAATGACGACTGTCATAAACGTATCCGGCTGTTGAGATTGCTGTAGCCTGTGAAATGACAGATTTGGACGTGATTTCTCCGTATTTGTTATAGCCGAATGTCTCGGTTTTCCCGTCTCGTGTGATGGAAGAGATATTACCGTAGTTGTCATATCCGAATGATTTGACGTTTCCGTTGGTGTTGGTTTCGGAACAGACTCTTCCGTATCCGTCATAAGTGTATGAAACGGAACGTGTGTCACCAGACATGTCCATTACATCTATTCTGTCATAACCTCCATGTGCCTTGTATGTATATACAACGTCTCCGTAGTAGTTGTCTGTACCTGATAAGTCTGTACGTGTTGTCAATCTGCCGTCTTCGTCGTATTCGTAGTGGGTTGTTATGCCAGCTGCGGTTACGTCTTTGTTATTCCCATCATAGACAAAAGACGTTATATGCCCTTCCGGGTCTGTTATACGAAGTGGGCGCAATAAATTGTCGAATTCATAGGATGTACCAATGGTTGAAGCAGCCCCTTTTCTGTGGGGCGAAGACTCGAAGCTGATTATAGAGCGGTTTGCATAGGTCTTTTCTGTTATATGCTCCGTACCATCAAAATGAATTGACGATGATGCACTGTTGCGTCCGAATCCATCATAATACTTTATGGTCGTTGGCGCATATGTATGCCTTTCTGTCACCTTGTATGCATAGGCTGCATCAGAGGATGACTCATACAGAAAAAATGTAGTGTCAGGATTGAATATTCTATTTCGAGACGACAGAATAGATTGGGTCAGACGGTTTAGTCCATCATAAACATATGTAGTTATGGTGTTGAAGCGCGTATCCAATGTTTCCGTGAGTCGTCCATATACATCATAGGCATATTGTGTCACCAGGCCATCCGGTGCGGTTTTATGCGTAATGCGTCCTTCCGTATTATATTGATATGTGGAAACAAGACTTTCAGTACTTGAATAGGGGCGAAATGTTTCTTGAGCTACCTGACCGTTCGCATTATATAAATATAATGTTGTGCCCACTTTGTTGTATTGTGATGGGGTGTCGGTGCTGTAATAGATTTTCGATGCAACCTTGTTTGATGAATTATATGTGTACTCTGTTTTTCCGTAGAAATAATCATTGTCCCCAGATGCTGTATTGGAAGAAATGCTTTCGGTTATAATTGTTTGGGGTTGGCAAAGAATCCAGTTACCGGACTCTGTAATATCACGAAATGTATATGTGGTTGTCTGTTGGATTGAACTCCCAGTGGTGACAGACTGGGCTTGTCCATAGTGAAAATTACCGTAGAAAATGGTTGTACAGCCCGGGTCCAGGACATTGTTGTAGTTCTCACGTGTCAGATTCCTGCAAAAACTTCTGTCTGCACGCCCCGGGGTAAAGCTATACTCGTAGTCATGGCTTCCTTGGAGGTTTCCACCCAAATCCATGACGCTTGTTTTCGATATGTACGGAACGTAGTATCCGGTATTGATTCCAGATTCTGTGACAGTCATTAAACTGTCTGAAGTGGATGTCTGCAAGCCGAAACTAAGGAACGTTTTGCCCTGCATGTGAAATGCTCCGTTAGCATACGAATAGGAAGTGCTGTATGAAATGCCTCCGGCATTCTCGGTGATTGTCCTCACAACACTTATAGGTGAATAGAACTTCAAAACAGGGAACTCGGAAGCCAGATTGTTGCTGTAATCGGATAAAAGCGAACCATAAGCAATATCAGTAGTTTTCCCTAGACCGTCAGTCACGGATACAATGCGGCCTGTGGCAGGTGTGATTTCTCCCAGTTTGTATTGACGCCATTCCCGACCGTCTCCTGCTGAGCCGGTAAGGATGTCTGCTCCATAATTGACAATTTCAGAAATGCCGTCACCATCGAAATCGCCGAGCAGAATATGTGAAGGCTTGGTGCAATAACTTAGGTCGACTGACGGGCTTGTGTGATATACTGACAAATTGCCGTTAAAGGATGCCGTAACAATGCATGTCTTCGACTTTCCCCCGGATTTATAGCCGATGATAAATTCGTTGCAGCCGTCATTGTTTATGTCACAGGGAATACAATAGTATGTGGAATCATAGTCATCGCCATTCGGCAGCCTTCTTATACCGGCAGCCGTCAGAGTTGGCACTGATGATATCGTGAACAATGACGTTGAACGCTCGCCTGTGTTCAGTGCCTGCTTCCATGAAGTGGAGTTCTTGTCGTTGATAAGAAAATCCACCCTTCCGTCGCGGTTAATATCACATGGCTGCATTGTGTCGGAATATTTGATGTTTGTCAGCTTGGTATAGGATGACGAGTCAAAAGACCCGTTGTTATTCCATAAAACGACACTTGCATTATCACACAGTACAAGTAGGTCTGCTAGTCCGTCACCATCCATATCCGCTGCAATGCAATCGTTGATTTTGCTGTTGGAAGGATTGGATACAATCACTTCGCATTCGGAATCGGATGCCTCATTGTTGGGTGTGTCAAACGCCACTGTAACAAGACGGATGATTCCATCCTGAATATTTTTCTTCTCGACATAGACAATTTCATCCTTGCCATTTCTGTCGAAATCGGCAATGGCATACGCTGGCATCTTGTCTGTGTATTCAAGCATTGCCTGATATGCGTATCCCTCTATCGGCAAGTCGAAGCGTGCCAGATGATTTCCGTCTATGTCGGTTCTCAAAATAGGGATTACTATAGAGTTGGATTGTGAATTGCCAAGATGAGCCAGCTCTCCACCGCTGAACCTGCTGCTTATACTTTTGGGCCATTCATAGCATCCAGATGCAATATAATTTCCAGTTTGAGAAAAGGTATTGCCAGACTGTTTGTAGACATGTACCAGACTGTATCCATCGTTGAGTGAACGTGGCGTTACCCCGATGATTTCAGAAATGCCGTCATTGTCGACATCGCCTGACATGAAATAGCTATTCTCAGGAGGAAAAAAGTATGAACTGCCCAACGAGAGATTTGTTGCAGATGGCGTGACAGTAGAAAGCAGTAAATTGTCCCATTCAAATGTCTGTTCTGGATATCCACGGCTGTCGATGCCAGTCACCTTTACAGATGTCAGATGTGAATAGTGTGATACATTGTCGTATGTAAGTGTATATCTCCGGTATTCATTGCCTTCTATGCAACATGCAATTGCCTTTAGCCTCTTGGGATTGTAATATGTTTGGGTTTTGACGGAGTTGATTAACGTGTCAGTCCTATCTTCATACTCAAAAGAAATTGTGCACATTGGTGCTGTGCTGCTGTTTTTGTTACCTCCGTATCTTATCTCTTTGACATTGGGGATGTCATTGGTGTACTGATAAACGTATTCTATATAATTGCCGTCAATATCCTCTTGGTAGTCTAGCAACCATCCAATGGCAGCATTGCTGGATGAATGGGGGTATCTGAGCAGTCCAGTATCAGTAGAACCATATCTTGAAGTGCTGCCGTCTTTGGATTTTACGACGAATGATTTTGGTGTACTCTCGAATGCGCTGTCTACATATATCTTGTTCCAATGATCTTCTTCAGTGGTGTATTCTGCTCCTTCGCGTCCATTATTGCCGGAAACGAGCAATAGTCTCTGGCCATCTATTGAATAAGCATCACAATTGCCGACAGATATGCCAGATATGTCTGAAATGTCATAGTAGACGCTGTGATTGGTCGCTGATATGACAGACAAACCTGATAAGCCCCATCCTATTCCCAAGGAACCGTTTCCGCCATGACTGTCGTAAACCAATGACAATTTCGGGGAATACTCGCTGCATCCATCAATCGTTTTGATTGGAATTGCATAGTTGTAGCTTCCCATGGCAGAAACAGAGGACAAAGCATCCATTGTCCCAATGTGGTCCTGTGCATTAGCTGCAAGAGAGATTCCATACAAGACTATTGTTAGCCAAAATCTTATTTGATTGAGTCCAAGTCTACTCATAGCCGACAATTTACTTTTGCAAATT
>CAVGQQ010000118.1:0-4342 GCA_963631525.1 bacterium | reverse complement strand
CGGATGGGATTTGAGTAATCGTCCAAGACGGAAATTCCCGATGCGGATTTACTTTACAAATTAAAACTGCCTTTACGGCTGGTCTCTCGTAATTTCCGGATTATTCCTTATCATTTCCAGAATGGCTTCAATCGTGGTTTGGGTACTGGTTTGGGTACTAGTTTGGTCACCCCTATACGAAGGCCGCTTGAAGTAAACACTCACGAACCCTTTCCCGTCCGAACAAAAAAATAACTTCTAATGTGCTGTGTGAATTATGGAATACTTGTTTGTTGGAATTCTATTCAATTTGGAAAATTAATGCGCCAGAATTCTGTGGCTAACTGTTGATTTTAGCATAAAAATTGTAAATTTTGAAAATAGAATGTAACTATCTTGATAATAATAGCTACTTTTGCCATGTCAAAACAAACACGATATGATACAGGAAGTAAAAGTACGCAATTTTATGTCCTTCAAGGACGAGATGACATTCAGTTTCGAGGCGACTCGGGACAGGACTTTCGAGGAGTATCAGGTCGTTGAAGTGGCAAAGGGCGTGAGGCTGTTGCGGTTTGCCCTGGTATATGGCGCGAATGCGTCAGGAAAGTCCAACCTTCTGAGGGTGTTTGATTTCCTGTCTCGGTTCTGGTTCACTTCCACCAAAGACCAGGATGCGTCTACGAGAGTTATCCCTTTCAGGCTTGATCAGAATACCCCGTGCGAGCCGTCAAGGTTCGAGGTTAAGTTCTATGTTGGAGAAACGAAGTACTGGTATGTGCTTGAGCTTGACAGCCATAAGGTCTATGAGGAGAAGCTTTTCTTCTACAAGAGTTCTCAGCCGACGCAACTGTTTTCGCGGGAGCTGAAGGATGGCCAGTCTGTAATATCATTCAACGACAATGTCGTAAAAATCAGCAAGGCCGCCAAGGAGGAGATTTCCCTGAAGTGTCTGGCCAATATGTCCCTGTTCGCCGCAAGGAACCAGGTGAATGTCCTGATGCCGGAGATTGATGCGGCGAAAGACTGGATGAGATTGCATATTATGCCGGGCATCAATCCTCAGACTTATATGTTTGACTATGCCGGAGAACGGATGCTGAAGGACCAGGATATGAAATCCTATCTTCTTGACTTCGTACACAAGGCGGATTTCAACATAACGGGCGTGCGTACAGATATTGTCAGAGAGTCTGTCGAAACAACCTTTGAGCATACAGTTCAGAATGAAAGAGGTACCGAGAAGTACACTCTGCCGAACAACCTGCAGTCGGATGGTACGACCAGGACATTCGGCATCGAGGCTGCGATTTATCAGGCTCTGAAAACTCAGTCTATGATTCACATCGACGAGATTGAGGCTTCGCTGCATCCGGAGCTGGTTGAATTCATCCTCCAGAAGTTCCTCGCCGAGAAAGGCAACAGGTCTCAGCTTCTGATGACGACCCATTATGATCCGCTTCTGAATACGGTCAATGATCTTCTGAGGAGTGACTCCGTATGGTTCACGGAAAAGGACGAAGCCGGCTCGACCAAGCTATACTCCCTTGTGGAGTTCAAGGGGCTGAAGAGGATTTCGTCTCTCCAGAAAGCTTACAGGAACGGCCAGTTCGGCGCATTGCCAAACATTAAAGGATAGTGCGTTATGGCAAGACGGATAAATACCAGGAAGTCACAAAGTCCGATTCCTGTGATTATCGGCGCGGGAATCACGGAGCAGTGGTATTTCACGCATCTGCAGAATCTTCTCAATCTCAGAATCCGGATTCGTCCGAGGTTTTTCGGTACTGAGGACATTCACGAGCTGGACAAGAAGATTGCCCAGGTAATCAGCGAAGGAGCTATAGCCGTGTGCGTGTTCGACACCGACACAACCGAATACAGCGAGGCAGAGGCGAAGAAAGTGGAGTCTCTGAAACGGAAATATGCGAACAGGAAGAATGTCGTTCTCTGCGACAGCCTTCCCTCGATGGAATACTGGTTCCTGATTCATTATGAGGACACCAACAGACACTTTGCCAATTCGCACGCTGCAGAAGTCGCACTCCGCTCGCACATTGCTTCTTACGAGAAGAAGGAGGCATTCCTGAAGAATGCCAAATGGGTCGCGGATATGATCTCCGATGGTAAGATGGACAACGCCATAGCCCGTGCAAAAGCTTACGAGAACGCCGGAGGTTCCTATTCGAGAGTATACAAGGCAGTGGAGATGGTGAAGGAAAAATAATGAAAATAAAGTTGAATCACAGCATTTAAACGCTTGGATATGAGACAATTTATATTTTATACAACAGATGGATTCACGGTCGCTCCGGATATGACAGAATTGGAAAACTGTCAAATTTTGGCGTTTGAATCAGCGCCTGATCTTCATGCCGCATGGAATTCATTTGCTATATCCCATTCCGACTTTCTTCAGATGGGATTTCGCAATATAGTATGCCGCGAGTTGGTATTAACTTTGCCTATTTCATCCTTAGGTGGGTAGTTCACATTCTTGATGGTGGTATAGAAGACATTGGCTTCGGAGGTGAATTCAGAATGCAGTTCTTCTTTGTATCCGTCAAGACTGGCCGGAAGGTCGCAAATCTTCTTCAAGCCTAAGAAGAAAAACCGATGCGGATTTACTTTGCAAATAAAAAACGTCATTACGACGGGCCGATCTTCCAGTACTTGCCGTGGATGATAGCATTGAGACAGATGACGGGCTCAATCAGACATCTAAAAGTGCGGATAACGTTTTAAACGCGACTCTCGATGTCCTCAAGTACTTCGAAAGTGGCGAAATGACGTTTTTGTGCAACTCTCGGCGCATTCCTTCACCCGCATTGGACGCATCGCGCAGCGTGCGGCCGAGTCTCATCTACTCGATGACCTTCCATTTCCCGCCAAACGTCTGAGGTCCGATGCGGACAATCTTACCCGTCTTCTTCAATTTGGAGATGTGTTTCTTAATTGTATCCGGAGATTTAGAAAGAGCCGTAGCTAATTGCTCTCTCGTAATTTCCGGATTATTCCTTATCATTTCCAGAATGGCTTCAATCGTAGTTTGGGTACTGGTTTGGGTACTGGTTTGGGTACTAGTTTGGGTACTAGTTTGGTCACCCCTATACGAAGGCCGCTTGAAGCAAACACTCACGAACCCTTTCCCGTCCGAATATGCCGGATCTTCCAAACCAGCTTCCCGGCAGCTGTCTGCTATCTTGCGAATGCCGGAACCCCAGTTCTCCAGATAGGTCATCTTGTACAGAGCCTGGGCGATTATCGGATTGTACGGGAATGAGTCGTGAGACTGAAGAATCGTTTCCGGTGACAACTCATGCGGAAGCCTTCCCGGATTCTCTATCTCCACCCTGTCATCATATATCGCCAGCCCGGTGGAGGTTCCGCGATTCTCGTAATCGCGATGCGCCAGAGCGTTTATAATGGCTTCGCGCAGGGCTACAATAGGTATTTCAAGTTTCTCTTCCCTTCTCAAGCCCACGATTTTCCCGCTAAGGTTGAGGTGTTTGAAACAGAATGCGATGGCAGCATCCAGGATGTCGAAGAAATTTCCGCTTACCTGCTGGTTGTCGATAAACTCAGTCTTGTCGGTGCCGACAAATCGGGCAAGCCTGATTTTTAACTGCGTGTAGTAATGCGTTTCTTTTGCGAACAACACAACAGCGGCATTATTCGGTCGTCCATTCTCTAGAAGCTTCAGTTTGCCCAAGACATTTATCTGTGGTTCATTCAGCGCACTGGAGTTCAGTCTGCCACCGTTGACACCCGCCCGGATTCCGTCGCTGATTCTGTCCTCAGCCAGGTCTGACAGTTCCACGCCCGCGGATTCCTGTAATTCCCAGAAGAAATTCATAGGCTTGTAGGCCTTCAGACGACTCTCGAACATATCCCTGGACATTACGCGCGTTGTACTCTCTACCCTGAGGTAAGGCTTGCTGTCGTATGTGAATGGACGGTCGCCCAGATTCCATCTGTCAAAATGCAGGACAATCAATTGCTTGCCGTCTGAGTCGGGAATATCGACATACTCCGGCTTGATGTCTATGGTGGGTTCTATGCCGGACAGAGCCTGGGCGATTTCCCGCCTTGTGGCATCGGTTACATCCTGTCCGAGGATTTTGAGAGACGCGGGTGCGATGCCGAAGATGATGAAGCCGCCGTCGGTGTTGAGGAAAGCGCAGGCTGTGTGCATAGCTTCCTTAAGCTCTCCGGTGGTCTTCTTCAGTTCCAGAGTCCTTGTTTCATCCTTGCGGATGAGTTCCTGTATCTCAGCAATCGTCATAATCCGTATCTTCTATGTCCTTACAAAGTTATGAAAAGTTTTATGAAGCAAGCCATATTGTCTTTCTGCAAAGATACG
>CAVGQQ010000117.1:0-4438 GCA_963631525.1 bacterium | reverse complement strand
AGAAGCTGAGCGAAGTCACAAAGAAGCTCACAGAGGCACGTGAGAAGGCAAAAGAACTTGCAACACGTGAGAAGGAGCTGGAAGCAGCCATTGAGGAAGCACAGACAGAAGAAGAGAAGGAGGCAGTGTCGCAGGAAGTAGAGCAGTACGAAAAGGACAAGGAAGAAAATGACGAGTCAGTAAGAACTCTGGAAAAGGAAGTATCGGATACAGAGTCCGAGCTTGCAGAACTGGAAAGCAAGCAGAGACAGGCAGAACCGGTAGCAACGGCAAGAGCGAAAGGAGTAGAAACAGTGAATACAACTACAACAAGAAAGAAGTTTTTTGGTATGACAGTGCAGGAGCGCGATGCGTTTTTCGCGCGTGACGATGTACACGAATTTTTGGAGCGCGTGCGTACACTTGGAACACAGAACCGCGCGATCACAGGCGCAGAACTTACAATTCCAAGCGTGATGCTTGATCTTCTTCGTGAGAACATCGCGGAGAATTCAAAGCTTTATAAGCATGTACGTGTGCAGCCTGTGCCTGGCAAGGCAAGACAGACGATTCAGGGCACGATTCCTGAAGCAGTCTGGACAGAGATGAATGCGGCTATCAATGAGCTGTCGTTAGTGTTCAACGATGCGGAGGTAGATGGATACAAAGTTGCCGGATATATGGTGATCAACAATGCCGTGCTGAAGGATTCCGACATTGATCTTGCATCAACCATCATCACATCAATTGGACAGTCTATCGGTTTGGCACTTGATAAGGCAATCCTTTATGGTACAGGAAAGAAGATGCCAACAGGTGTCGTCACACGTCTGGTGCAGGCGGCAAAACCGGAGACTTACCCGGATACAGCGCGTGAGTGGAAGAACCTTTCTTCCTCAAACATTGTATCAATCGCCGCAGCAAAGAAGAATGTTGATCTGTTCAAGGAGATCGTGATTGCATCCGGGAATGCCAAGGGCAAGTACTCGACAGGCAATCGCTTCTGGGCTATGAACGAGACAACCAAGACCAAGCTCGTAGCAGAGGCGCTCAGCTTTAACGCGGCGGGCGCAATCGCAACCGGAATGGGTGACACCATGCCAATCGTTGGTGGTGCGATTGAAACACTTGATTTCATCCCAGATAACGTGATTATTGGCGGTTATGGTGACTTATATCTCCTTGCCGAGCGCGAGGGTGCACAGATCACACAGTCTGAGCATGTGAAGTTCCTTGAAGATCAGACAGTATATAAGGGACTGGCAAGATATGACGGTCTTCCGGTGATTGCAGAGGGCTTTGTAGCAATCGGAATCCTTGGAACTACACCAACGGCTGATATGACATTTGCGGAAGATACAGCAAATAAAGCGGCTGCATCAAGTAAGGAGTAATCTATGACAGATGCAGATAAGTTGACAATGTTAAAAATCGACCTTGGTATTTCAGCAACAGTGTATGATAAGCGGTTGAGTCAGTATCTGCAGACTGCAAAGAAACGGATCGAACGGGAGGGCATCACCTTCCCGGAGGATCCACCTGTGGATGATGAGGAGCTTATCATAAGCTATGCGGCTTGGATGTGGCGCAAAAGAGCAACAGGAGAAGAGATGCCGCGCATGCTACGGTATGAACTCAACAATCGTTTGTTTGCGCAGAAAGCGAGTGTGGAAGATGGATGATGAAATTGTATTGATCGCTGTAAAGACTGAGACAGACGATATCGGCAGTCCGGTTGTTACCGAGAAAACAGAGCGGTCGGTAATATGCAAAGTACGGTCGGTTGATCGGCAGGAGTTTTTCAAAGCCGGGCAGTCCGGTATGAATCCGAAGTATCGCTTTGATACAGACAAGGCAAATTACAACGGCGAAGAGCTTGTGAAGTACAAAGACAAGGTATATGGAATCTATCGCACCTATGAGCTTACAGATTCCGATACGATCGAGCTTTATGCTGAAGAGAAAGCAGGTGTGACGTATGTCGAACAAGACGATTAAAATTGGACAGCTTGATATGGAATTACAGTCAATCTTTTCGACGTTTGAGCATCATGTGCATACTGCGGTTGATACGGCAGCGGAGAATACAGCCAAGGAAGCTGTAAAGAAGCTGAAAAAGACATCACCTAACAACAAGCGTACAAAAGGGAAAAAGTACAAAAATGGATGGAAGTACAAGAAAACATCGGAAGGAATGACCGTGTATAACGAGCAGTACCAGCTGACACATCTTCTTGAGAATGGACATGACATCATCATCAATGGAGAGGTGCGAGGACACGCCGCTGCACATGTGCATATTGCTCCGGTGGAAGCATGGGCGCAGGATGAGTTCCCAGAAGAATTCAAAAGGCAGGTGGAAAAAGGGTGACGATTGCGGATGTAAAAAATGTTTTGTCGGTACCGGGTGTGACTGTACACTATGACCATGCACCTGTAGGCACCAAAGTACCATATGTCACATACACATGCCATGCGGACAGCAATTTCTTCGCGGATGACAAGGTGTATCAGAAGATCAGCTCCATGCGTGCAGTGCTGTATAGCACGAAGAAGAATGAGAAGCTGGAGGCGTTGATTGAAAATGCCTTGGACGATGCGGAAATCCCGTGGAGCATGACAGACGAGTTCGAGAACGAGCAGAAAGTATTTATGACCATATACGAAGCGGAGGTAATATAAAGATGAGTAAAGAAAAAAATAAGATTAAGTTTGGATTGAAAAATACGCACTATGCGATTATCACAGAGACGGAGCAGGAAGATGGAACAATCAAGAGTACATACAGTACACCAAAGAAATGGCCGGGAGCAGTAAGTCTGTCGCTTGATCCGTCAGGAGAGTCAAACACATTTTATGCGGATGATACCGCGTATGCCGTATTGACAAGCAATTCCGGCTATGAGGGAGATTTCGAATCTGCAGTTGTACCGGAGGACGTAGAAACTGAGGTGATGGGACAGGAAGAAGTTGATGGTGTGTTCGTCGAATCTTCGACAGACGTACAGAAGTACATCGCGCTTCTGTTTGAGTTCAATGGCGACAAAAAGGCACGCAGACATGTGTTGTATCGTTGCTCACTGACACGACACTCTGTTGCGTCCCAGACAAAAGAGGACAGCACAGAGCCGGTGACGGAATCTGTGACAATAACGGCTACGCCACGTCCGGATGTTGATACCATCAATGGTAAGGAAAAGAATCTGGTTAAGGCAACAACCGGATCCAATACAAAGGATGAAACGTATAAGAACTGGTTTACAAAGGTGTGGGTGCCAACATCAGCAGAACAGACAGAGGCAGCAGGTTAATATCAATCATTATGAAATGGGATGGTAGAAGATACCGTCCCATTTTTCTTGCAAATATATAAAGTTGCACCGGTGCAACAGAAACGGAGGATACTATGAAATCAGTTATCAGAATTGGACAGAGAGAGGTGGCAGTTGAGAGCAACGCAGCAACTGCGATTCGATACAAGCAGATTTTTAAACGCGAGCTGTTAAAAGATCTTGCTAAGCTGGAGAACGTAGAAGATGTAGACAAGCTTGACGCAATCGAGTACACATCAAAGCTTGCGTATGTGATGAACATGCAGAATCGGAAGGAGATTAAAGAAGCTTCGGAAGAAGGATATATCGCATGGATGGAAGAATTTGAGGAAGCAGACTTCCAGGATCCTGCGGCAATAACATCCATCCTGAACGTATGGAATCGCAATATCACGACAACAAGTGAACTAAAAAAAAACCAAAGTCAACAGTAAGGGAGATGAATACAAACATCTTCATGCTGCGGGCTTTTTCACTACATATATCGATGCAGGACCTTGAAGAGTTAACACATGGAGATGTGCTCGACATGATGATTGAGAGCAGCAACGACACATGCACCTACCCACTCAAGGCGACGCAGGATGACTTTGACCGATTTGCAGCTATGTAAAAAGGGGGTGGCTACGTGGGACAGATCAAAGGAATAACAGTTGAGATCGATGGAAAGACGACTGGGCTGACTAAAGCACTGAAAGCTGCCAATTCAGAGATCAAAACGACGAAAAGCCAGCTGAATTCGGTGGAGAAAGCACTCAAGCTTGATCCGAAAAATGTAGATCTTCTCAAAGCAAAACAGAATGCTTTGAACGAAGTGATCAAAGAAACAAAAGAAAAACTTGACATGGAGAAGCAGGCTGCCGAATCCGCAAAAAAGGAACTTGAACTTGGAAACATCACACAGGGTGAATATGATGCTCTGCAGGCAGAAATCGTTACAACGACAAATGAACTTTCGAATCTGGAGAAGCAGGCAAGACAGGCATCGTCCGTGCTGGGAAGTCAGATGCAAGCAGCAGGCGCACATATCAAGGAAGTTGGCAATAACATATCTGAGCTTGGAGAAAAGGTCACAGGTGTAGGAGATAAGGTATCTGCACTTGGCGGAAAGATGACAGCAACAATTA
>CAVGQQ010000116.1:0-4578 GCA_963631525.1 bacterium | reverse complement strand
AGGAGCAGATAGCTCTTGATGATATCCTTACAATGGTGACGGGAATCTATGAGGAAAAAGAGAAGGAGGCAAATAAGGAAGAGCCGGAGGAGGAGATAAGGGAAAGTTGGGAAGACTATTGGCAGCAGATTGTCGATACCGTTACTGAAATCTATGATGTAACAAAAACTTCCCTTCGTGTACTCTTTGAGGCACCGGTTATGGGTGCTATCAAATTTGTGCAGGGTGGTGTCTCCGGAGTGAAGGAGAGCAAGGATAATGGCGAAGGCATTTTAGGTAATATCTGGGGCTTTATTAAAGGAAGTTTTACTTCGGTATGGGAGTATATAAAGCAGTTATTCTCCGACCTTTTAAAGCCTATTCTGAAATTCATAACAGAATCAGACGCATTTCAGGAGTTAATGGCCGTTCTCTCAGATTCTATTATTCCTGCAATAAATGCCGCATTAGAGCCGTTCTTGCCACTGTTGAAGATGATTGCATACTTCTTACAGAATGTCTTCTTGCCGATATTTTATGAACTGTTCCCGGTAATTAAGGCCGTGGCTGTTGCAATTGGATATGTTCTCGCCCTTATTAGTGCCGGAATAAAATTTATATCAGATAGTGTTAAGTGGCTTGTCGGAAATCTTGTAGGTTGGATTGAAGACATGGTTAATACTGTTGCCAGATTATGGGGCGGTAGTGTTGATTGGGGCTTCAGTGAGTGGCGCAATATAGATGTATGGGGGAATACCACAAAAGTCTGGAAAGATATGTGTGGCTATGTCGAGGAAATCAAAGACTGTACGATGGAGATAAAGGACAACACCTCCGAAGACGAGATGGACCTCACTGTACTTAACGACCTCTTCTCGGCTGGAATTCTTTCCCGTGACGAGATGAACGCTCTCCGTGCCTCTTATCTCGGGCAGGCAGACCCCGGCAAGCAGACACAGCTCCTTGCTTCTACAGCCGGAGACTATGCTACATATCTTAGGAGCGGCGGCACTTCCAATGTCTCTTACGGTGATGTCTCGATTGAAATCAACTCCTCTTCCGGTGACCCCGAAAAGATTGCAAAAGAGGTTGCCAGAGTGTTAGAGGAATGGCAGAGGAACGGCAAGAAGAGTTTCTCCGTAGCAATTGCATAAGAATCAGGAGGAGTAGTAAGACCTAAACCGTTTTACACTCCTCCTTTTCTTCTTTCTTTTGTTCCTACTTCGGTGTAGAATTGGGGTATGAGTAAGGCATTAGGATATTATCTTTCCTTAGACAACCTCGCATGGCAGGACGTAGGAAGACTTATAAATACAAGGAATACAACCATACGGCAGAATTTGTGTACCACGGAGTTTAAATCCGCAGTAGATACAGCTTCGATTCAGTTCATACCAGCGGCGGATTTAGAATTGTGGAACACGGTATTACCTCTCCTGATGGAGAATGACCGTATCTACGCAAGGATTGCCGATGCCGAAGGAAGCACTCTTTTCTACGGCGTAGTTGATAAGAGTAATATCGATATTGAGTCAAAGGGGATTCCGGCTTCATGTAGTATCACTCTGAATGATATAAGTACCATCTACTTGGATAAGTCTCCTACAACTTTCTTCGTAGTGAGAGAAAAGAAAATCTCGGAGGTAGTCTTTGCTATTCTCGACGATATCGGCTTCACACATACAGACACTACTCTCGAAGAGGCGGATGATGTCACTCTTCCCTCCTACGTGATAGACCCGGATGACACTGACGACTATAGGGCGCTCATTGATACGTTGCTTTTCGAACACGGTGGCTATGTGTTAAATACTACCATAGCAGGTGCCGCAGATATTGTGGCTCTGAAGTGGAAGGACACGGAGGAGGCGAAAGAGGTAATTTCCAGCCTTGTTTCCGTGGGAATAAAAACTTCTACCGCTATTCTCGACGAAGATGGATTAGATTTAACGTACTACACATTAAATACGAAAGAGAATCAAGTCGTTTACATGGGCGTAACGAGTATGTCAAAAGCGATTACAAGCGGATTCATAAGTGATACTGACGTAGAAGCCGATTACTACTATCCCGAAGATGGTGACTTGGAAGCCACTTATGAGGAGTATGATGATTCCTTCCTCGACAGGGCGTACAATTTAAAAGTTTCCAGAAAGAAGAACGAAGATTTAGCAATAGTAGACGTAACTGATACAAGTCTTTCGTGCGGAGGATATAAGTACAAATCTGGAAGTGAGGAGGAATTAGATTACTCTAAATACTATACCGGTGCAGACCTCTTTGATTTTCCCGTCCTCTCCGGAATCGGAATGACAGCGAATCCCGTGTACTATCCCACAAAGGCATGGATTCTCGGAAAGAATAAGACCGGAGGGAAAGTAAATCTTCAGGACTTCACCATCCGTGGGAAGGTTCTTTATAAAGAAAGGAAGTGTAAGGTACTTCTCCCGTCCGCAGCAGAGAATCCGGAAGAATATGAAGCTGAGACGATATACACGCCGGCAGTAGCCGAGAAATTTTCTCAGTTCTACTGGCATTTCAAAAAGTATAGTCAGTATATCTCGACGTGGAAGAGTAATGGGAATGGAACGGGAAAACTCGGGAGCCTGGTCACCGTGGCTCATAAAGATACCAACTACGGCCAATCTTCTCTGGTGGTGTCTACAGAGTTGTCCTTTATCCGCCCTGACTATATCCAGACTAGTTATACCGCTGTGGCCGTCGGAGAATATAACTCCTATCCAGTTAAGAAGTGGAGTGTGAATGCGAAGTCTAATGGCGGTATAAAGAATGTAAGGTCAATGTACCTCCTAAAAGCGACTAACGTTATGCCTTCCGGAGAAGAGGAAGACTGGACGGCCACTACTGACGGTGTAACTGAGGCGTTGCCGTATTTGTACAAGAAAGAATCTATTACTTATACCAATGGCAACAAGGAAGAGAATATCTACCTCTCCGCTGTGTACGGTGCAACAGGCAAGGACGGTGATTTCTATCAATTCACGGTAGAAAGTAGTGGGGGCGTGTACTTTAAGGAATCTACAGCTGTCTCGTTACTGATACTACGGATATATAAGAATGGCTCTGAAGTAGATACCAAAGGGGAAAATTACTCTTATACATGGAGAAAGGTGAGCAAAGAAGGGAACGTCATCACTGATTGGACACCGGAGACTCCCTCAGCTAGTCAGTACGCAGAAAAAGGAATCACCGAAGGTAGTAAAAAGATGATACTTGTCAGAGCCGGAGAAGTTGACGACCTGGCAACATACCATTGTGAGATTGCAGAGAAATAGGAGAGAGGCATGGGGAAAGTAATAGGTTCTGGAAATATATGTATAGCACGATTAAGTGATGGCTATTCAAGTGCCGTGGTGATGTTATACCGAAGTACCGATAGTACGGAGAAGCCGCTTCGGGTACTGTATAATTTCTCCACGGGAGAGCTGTCCTCCGGCGTGGACGGAAAGACTCTGACAGAGTGTCTTAACGGCTGGAGTATGGAAAGAGGTACAGATTCTCACTACGCAATTTCGGCCTCGGTAAGGAGTACCGAAGAGTATGGCGCAATAGAAACAACTTCGTGGAGTGATAATTTCCTTGTAGCCGAGAAAGGAGAAACAATCGTAAGCGTAACGCTCTATCAGAGAGCGGAGAATGCGCCGGAAAGGCCTTCTACAGCCCTTACCTATAATTTCTACACCGGAGAGGTAACTGGCTCTCTAGGGGCATGGAGTACAAGCATACCGGATTATACCGAATATCCCCTCTGGAGTATTTCCGCAACAGCAAGTGCCGTGCTGGACGGAGGAACGGAGACTGACGAGATAAATGCTTCAGAGTGGAGTACGCCGAAGAAGGTTGCCGAAGACGGCAAGTCACCGATTGAGATTTTCCTTTCGGCTTACTCGTATGTATTCCCCGCCGACGAAGACGGCATAGTGAAATCGAGTGAATATGAAAAATTCTCCGTCGAAGTCCTCGCCGTCAGAGGTGGAAAGAGTGTTGACTTTTCCATGTCAGCGGAGGCAACCGGAATCAGCTTTATCACGGTATCTGGAAATACAGTTTCAGCTTCCTCTTCTTCGGCTATGACTGGAGACTCGGCTACGATAAAGCTGAATATCACAGCAGAGGGAGAGACTTATACCAAAGTGATTTCTCTCGCAAAGGCAAAGCAGAGCAAGCCTACGGAACTCTGGTTCGCCTGGTCGAAAAGTGAGAGTATATTTACACCTAAGGATTCCAATTTCTGGATTATGGGAGGGAGCTTCATCTATTACAACTCCTCTCTCATGGGAAACATTCCCTTCACTAGTAGCTGGCTGAGTAATTGGAGTGAGATTGAAGCGGCGAAGACGGAAGAATACTGTTATCTCTGGTGCAAGACGAGTGAGGACGGAACGCCGTTCCTGTTTACGGGAGCAACGGGGAAGACGGGAGCTTGCACGATGTATCAATATGCTCTCGGAGACGCAGAGGGAAATGTTCCGGAAGAGAGCGCATTCTCAGACACAATGCCTACGATACAAGGCACGGGCGGTATGCTCTGGACACGCTACAAGGTCATTCCGGCTGGAGGCCTTGCC
This sequence comes from bacterium, assembly GCA_963631525.1. Taxonomy (GTDB): domain Bacteria; phylum Bacillota; class Clostridia; order Lachnospirales; family Lachnospiraceae; genus Coprococcus_C. Next base: position 10 of record CAVGQQ010000116.1, on the reverse strand, counting down.
GGAGATGTTG
>CAVGQQ010000115.1:0-4646 GCA_963631525.1 bacterium | reverse complement strand
AACTCGTTCCATCCAATGTTTTATTCAGGTCAAAATATTCTGCGGAGCTGACATTCGGAAGCTTCATTTCGAATTCCCATATCCCGTCTTTATCACTGGTAAACTCTGTTTTATACAAGGTTCCTAAGTTTTCTAATTTTACTTTTACCGTCTTTCCTAAAATGGTATCTTTTTCATCCGAAACAAATGCTTTTATGATATATTCCAGGTCCCCGTTTTCGTCAAAATAGTGACTAATAACTTCCCCATCCTCTGTAAACTGAATTGCGCTTCCGTCTTCATAAACGGGTGAGCCATACTCATCCGACATAATTCCATCATACATAGAACCAAGCATGTCCAAATTCGTTGTCCCGGAATCAACCCTTACGTCCTCAAATCCCGGTTCTTTCCCCTCGTCCAGGCTGTATCCGGAGATGGTAAACGACATATATGCAAACCGCTCATCCACAATAACCGTATGGGGCGCGACTGTTACCCCATTCTGTGTAACTTTTAATGCTTCATAATCTTCCTTTTCCGGATAAACTTCGGCAATGCCATTATCCGTAAGCACCTGTTGCTGGATAACATCGGCCTGTATATTACCATTCATTCCCCTACCCCAATAATGATGAATTGCGGCAGCGACACTGATACTGCTGACCCCCAATAAACACACACCCACAATTGCAGCAACCTGAACTTTCCATCTTCTATTGTTTCTTTTTTTCATAGCAACACAATCCTCCTGTCTGATCAAATCAAAGGCTTGATTGGTTTTGCTTAATACGACTCCTGATAATTCAATTTCTTCTGGTAATAATTTTTCTTCCATCACATTAAACCTCCGCTCTGTAATATTTTGCAAGCTGCTTTCTTCCTCTTGACAGATATGTTTTTATCGTGTTTTGCGGCAAAGATGTAAGATCTGCTATTTCTTTCACTTTATATCCCTGTCCATAGAACAATTCCATTGGCAGACGATATCTTTCATCCAAAGACTTCAATGCCTCCTTGAATTCCACATTATACTCATCATATTTTGATACTTCTTCACATTGATCCAAGTCTACATAAACGGTTTTTTGTCTCAAAATATCATAACAATGATTGATCAGTATTCTGGTAAGCCAGGTTTTAAAGTACTGTGCTTTCTTCAATGTGTCTATCTTTTCCCAACACGATAATATGGTATCCTGCATCGCATCCCCCGCATCTTCTTCATTGGCCAGAATCGCGATTGCAGTACGATACATATCTTTCATATGCAAGTTTATCAATTTGCAAAAAGCTTCTTTATCACGCCTTTGTGCTCGTTTGACTAAAAATATTTTTTCGTTATTCATTTTTTCTCCTACGCGCGTATATGTAATTCTAAGTGTTATCAGGCACTTTATAGCAAACATATTTTCAACTTTTCGTGCAAAATAAAAGAAGTCCCAGCGTAAGAGAATCTGACGTTTTTTCCATCAGATTATTTTATCCTGAGACTTCTTGTGTTATCATATTTGACTGTAACTAATAGAAAAGCAGAAATCTCCCCAACCAAAGTTTGATTTCTGCTTTAAACCCACAACATAGCTAGCCGCTATGTTCATACTTATGATAACAATCAAAACAGAAAACTACAACCTTATTTCTCAAGATTTTTATAATAAAACGATAAATTCTCTCGATCTGAACCTTGTCTCCTGCACTTGCGGGCATTCCGGCTGTCTGATCCGCTATGGTTCATACAAACGAAATGTTCAGATGAAGGACAAAATTCTCACGCTAACCGTGATTCGTGTCTATTGCACAGCATGCGGACACACCCACGCACTCCTTCTTTCTTCTCTGGTCCCTTATTCCCAGATTCCTCTGAATGTACAGACAACCGCCATTCATGCTTATGAATCTGGACACTCTCTGTCTCGCATCCTGGCAGACCAATGTTTCATTGATGAAAATAATCTCAAAGCTGTTATTCGTGCCTACAGACTTCACTGGAAAGAACGTCTGCGTTCTGTCTGCCTTTCTTTTGCTGAAGGGGCTTCTCTTGTTATCGGATGTTTTTCACATTTTTCGAGACAGTTCATGCAGATAAAAACAACCGTCAACAAACTTTTTCTTTTACCAACATAACCTTACACGACAGTTTCCGTGTTTTTCGATATCCTTTCGGTAAAAGGAGGTTTAAATATCATGAAACCAGAAAAACAACAGGAAATCGCACTCATGCGCTACGGTGCGATTGCTCCACTTATCGCGGGGCTTGACGAAAACTATCCAAGTAAGGCCGCCTTCTACAACGAAATTTCTAGCAAAGGGCTTGTAGGTCCTGATGGAAGTGTCCATCATTATGCGCCTGCAACCATCGAAAAATGGTATCTTAATTACCGGAACCAGGGGTTTGATGCCCTCGTACCCAAAGGTAGGGCTGATGCCGGTATGAGTCGCAAACTTGATGACGAACTGCAGGAACGAATCCGATACTTCAAGACGAATTATCCACGTATGTCAGCAGCTTCCATCTACAGACAGCTCAAAACCGATGGCTCCATCATAAACGGTCAGGTTTCCGAATCTACCATCGGCCGCTTTGTAAACCGGCTCCAGAACGAACTTCGCCAGACTCCTAACAGGGATATGCGGCGTTATGAACGACCACACATCAATGAAGTGTGGTGCGGTGACAGCAGTGTCGGGCCACGGCTCATCGATAAAGGCGGAAAGAAACACCGTATTTACGTCATTGCCCTGATTGATGATGCCAGTCGTTTCATTACAGGTATTGATGTTTTTTATAACGATAACTTTGTGAACCTGATGTCTGTCATGAAATCTGCCGTATCAAAGTACGGACGTCCCAAAGTACTTAATTTTGATAATGGAAAATCTTATAAAAACCGGCAGATGGAACTTCTTGCAGCCAGAATCGGTACGACCTTAAGCTACTGTCAGCCATATACACCAACTGGAAAAGCAAAGATCGAACGCTGGTTCCGCACACTGAAGGATCAGTGGATGGCTGGACTTGATATGAAGAATTTTCATTCACTGGATGAGCTGCGCGGCAGCCTTTATTCTTATGTCCAGAAGTATAATCAGACTCCTCATTCCTCTTTACGTGGATTGTCCCCGCTGGATCGTTTCTTCTCTGAACCGGAACAGATCCGCAGACTTCCGGCTGATGATATCGACAAGGACTTCCTCTTGGAAATTGAACGCCGTGTTTCTGCCGACTGTGTCATTGTGATTGATCAGATCGAATACGAAGTGGATTACCGTTTTGCACGCCAGCGTATCCGGCTGCGCTATTCTCCGGATATGAAAGATATTTTTGTTGTTGAAACAAATGGAACACTTACACCTATCCGGCTTCTTAATAAAACAGAAAACGCATTAGTCAAAAGAGAAAAAGTACGTCTTTGCAAAGGAGATGAATGATCATGGATTACACTGCCAGGTACGGGTTAGAGTTCAACCCATTCTTAAAGAACTCAAAGGAAGTTCTCGTAGAAACTCAAGAATACAAGGAAGTTTTATTCCGCCTGAATTATCTGCTGACCACCAAAGGCTTTGGATTACTGACCGGCAGTGCCGGAAGAGGCAAGACCACCGCTATCCGTAACTGGTCTGCCGGATTGAATCCTTCTTTGTATAAAGTAGTCTATTCCAGCCTGTCTACACTTACCGTGAATGATTTCTATCGGAATCTGGCTTCTGAGCTTGGTGCACAGCCCGCATTCCGGAAAACAGATAACTTCAAGATCATACAGAATGAAATAAACCGCCTTGTTCTCGAAAAACGGCAAACACCCGTCATCATCATAGACGAAGCCAACTACATCGGAAATGCGGTTTTGAATGATCTGAAAATCCTGTTCAACTTTGAAATGGATTCCAGAGACAGAGCCGTTGTTCTGCTTGCCGGTCTGCCACAGCTGAACAGTACGCTCAGGCTCAGCATTCACGAACCGTTCCGTCAGAGGATTGTCATGAATTACAATCTTGAGGGAATGTCCAAAACAGAAGGGCATTCCTATGTGGCCTCCAAGCTGAAGGGTGCCGGATGCTCTCAGACGGTATTCGAAGAAAATGCCCTTGAAGCGATTTTAAATGCCGCAAATGGTACTCCACGTATGATCAATAAACTCTGTAACGCCAGCCTGCTGATAGGCAACAGTTCCAATTTAAATATCATCACATCCGATGCCGTCATGCAGGCAATCAATGACTGTGAACTTGGTTAGGAGGATTATCATGGAATTCACATATGTTTGCAAATCCTGTATAGGTGATAATTACGAATCATGGATCGGCACAATATGTCCCCTTATGCCCTTTGAATGCACAGAATATGAAGTTTGTGCCAGAGGGAGCTGCTTTCATCTGGTTATTGGTAAACATCAATACAGTCGATATATTTATATTCCCACATGGAATATCGCAATGGATATTTCTTATCTGGATGATCGCTTTTGGAATCTTGAACATCTGATGCAGTCCTATCCGGAATTATCATCTGTAGATGCAGTCAGCATCGTGGAAGCATTAGTAACAATCAAAAAACATAATCGTTAAGCTATTAAGATCAGGCGGATATCTCCGTCTGATCTTAGCTTTAAATAAAATGATGCACAAAAATTCACCGGCAAACAATCTGCCCTAAAGACATAAAA
>CAVGQQ010000114.1:0-4682 GCA_963631525.1 bacterium | reverse complement strand
TCCGATTCATCTCCATAGAGATTTCTCGACAGATAGGAATCTCGCCTCGCATTACGGCATTGCGAAACACGCCGTAGTATTTCGGGACGGCAGTGTTCGATAATGCCATATTTTGTTTCCTTTCTGTTAATTCCACCTTAATAAGTCAGCATCAACTTGATAATTTTCGGGATGTCTTAAATATTTAATCGCCTCTATGGTCGATTTTTGAACTTTTTTCGTGCGTTTATCCGCACGTGCTAATGATTGTCTACCAGCGCTAATAAACGAATGAGCTTGGTTAGTACGAGTCGTATCTAGTGGTTCGTTTGCGTCCCAGCTATCTAATATAGCATTAGCTTTTTTAAAGAACTTCTCTTCTGCATATTTCTTTCCAGCTTCATATGATTTCTTACCTGCCTGAGTTTTTATGTAACTTGATAATTTATAAGCACCATAAGTAGCAAGTGCTGTTCCAGCGACTGCCGCGCCAACTTTAAGCGCTGTCTTAACTTTGCGTTTAGTATTGTCTTGATTTGAAACACTAGTGGTTGCTTTTGAAGAAGACGTAGACGTGCTCTTGGCAGCACTAGTGTTTTCACCAGAAGACGTACCGTCATTGTATCTTGCTTTACCTGCTGGTGTAAGCGATCCGTCTTCATTCTGATAACGCCGAATTCCCCACTTCATGCCTTTGATGCCGAAGTGGTAGAGCTCATCGTTTTTTTTGTAATCTATTCCATCATTCCAATATTGCATATGTTCTCTCTCTCTGCTTTACTCGAAAGCGTCTTTACTTTCCTTAACCCGCCATGTAAAATATTTAGACAGTATTCTAATCGAGAAAGGAATCCATCGATGAAAGCCCCAACATTGTCACAAGAGCAAATAGATCAGTTAATGTCCACATGCTACGATAAAGCTTTAAACGGGATTCCCGGTGCAAAACCATGCGATAAGCTTGCATCAGAATACCTTGCTAAATACGAAGACCCGCATGCTGCCGCCAAACGATTCATAAATGCCCAGATAGCGAAATGCACTACATCAGGCTTTCTTACATCTCTTGGCGGCCTCATCACTATCCCTGTTACATTGCCTGTAAATTTAACAAGTGTTTTGTATGTGCAAATGCGTATGATAGCTACAATAGCAGCCATGGGCGGCTTAAATCCACGCGACGACGAAGTGCAAACCCTTGTATACGTATGCCTTGCCGGTATGTCCGTGGCCGATCTTTGCAAAAATGTCGGTGTAAAAGTAGCAAACAGTTCAGCAAAGGTTCTCGTGAAGAGCATCCCTGGCTCAGTATTAAAAACAATCAATGCCAAAGTGGGCTATCGCTTTATTACTAAAGCCGGAACTACCGGAACCGTCAATCTTATAAAAATGGTTCCATTAGCCGGTGGCATCGTAGGCGGCGGCATGGATCTGATAGGAACCCGTGCTATAGCAGACAGGGCCTGTAAGATGTTCTTATCCGATTAGCCTTTCTTAACGATCTTATTTACTGCGTTCTTACCAGCTTTGATAATCTTCTTTCCGCCAGAGGTATTTGACAAAGCCACAATGCTCGTGACTGTTGTGCCTATTGACAGTACGGTCTTTAATGTTTCTTCTCCGCGTTTAATACTACCAGAGTTATGCTTGTTCTTCCGAAATTCTCTTTCTAGATTAGCTCGCTGATTGTATGCCTGTAACTCTTTGTTTGAAAGACTCTCAACTGGTTTTTTCTTTGTTTCTCGATATGTAGCATGATCGGCACTCTCAGTGTATTTAGCATATCTAGCTTTACCGGCAGGTGTGAGCGTGCCATCGGAATTCTCGTACCGTCGAACGCCCCACTTCATGCCTTTAATACCGAAGTGACAGAGTTCATCATCCCAATACTGACTCATACAGCCTCCTCTCTTCCCGTTTCAATCTCCTTAAAGAGTTTCGCATGTATGGCCCGATCTCTGGCATCGGCTTCATCCTCAGTTATGATGTCCATCTTCTCACACGTATTCATGCCTGTTTCGCAATCGCCGTTTCCGCCGAGTTCTTTGTATGGCTTATACAAATATCGAAGATTCGTGAGTTCTCTCGTCGTGAGCCCGCCACGCTTAATGTACTTGTCAGTCAAATACAGAATCTTGTCATGGCCGAGTCCGAGCAGCATGTTCTGAACTGCGGAATTAGCGCGTGCCTGTCCGATCTTCTCCTGATACGCCAGCTCAAGTTTCTTTGTCTTATAAGACCAAACTCCACTAGATGCAAGAAAAGATACGATGCTCGTAATCAGCGTGCATAAAAGTGTTTGCCAGAAAGTCATTCTGCACCTCCAGCGTTACACCCGCGCGATATACTTGGAGCATACATAGCCATCGTACTTGTTAGCGATTTTGACTCTATTCCAAGTAGTATTGTTAGACCCCTTGACTGTTCCACCGAGCACATCTACAAGATTCCCTTTAGCAAGCTGCGGATACTCTGAAAGATTGCCGTAGTTCAAGCCCGGGCCAGTACGCACATTCAGTCTGCTTGCTGTAACTTTGGCAACATAAACGTTCTCGTTCGCTGCCGTGTTACTTGAGCTATTTTGATTAGACGAGCTCACCGGCGTAAGAAACAGCTTCTTCTCTGCATTGCGTCTTCTCGTAAGTCCATTCAACAGGACACCACCGGACTTGTTATAGGCAGGCAGCTTATCTGCAATCTCTGCTCTGGTTCGTGTGCCCTTCGCTGTGAGCTGATCGATAGAACCCACATTAAATGCGAAACTTACAAGTGCATCAAACTCGTTCTGGTTCCAATGATAGATACTATCAAATCTCATGACCTGACGTTCGGCATCGGCACAATCATCAGCTAAGAACTGCTTCGCCTGCTCCTTGGTGATCACGTCACCCTTATTGACGTTCTTTGTATGGCCATATCCAATCGTCCAAACTTTGCCGGTTGCATCCCAATAGGCGGTGAGTTTGCAGCCTTCGAAACTAGCGATCAATTCTACTCCGGCGCTAGAAATTTTCATAATCTTTACCTCCTACTACTGCAAATTCGATAACTTAAATAGCTCCCTAGAACCGCTCGAACCAATGGCTAATCTTATGGCGTGTTACAAACCGAAAAATCTATGTTGAGCAAAGGAGGACAAACGTGATTTAGTCTTGCGTGTCCTTAGGGAGTTATCTAAGCTATCGAATCCTTGTTACTTTTATACGCTTTCCTTCTCAGCCATGGCATTAATTCGCCACTCGTATTCGGAAAGCTGCTTATTCATTGACTCAAGAACAAATGAGCTTGTTGGCGGATCGAACATCAGCCGTACCTTCATGTAAATATAAGTTTTAGCAAGCTCAATCTTCTTGCCATCAGCAAACAGTTCGTCCCACGTATTGTTGGGGCCGTCAATAATCAGGCCGTCTTCAGGTCCTACGCCCAGCTGAGTTAAGATTGCAAGCGCAGAATTGATGTACGCAATGATCTCCATATCAAACTGCTCGTATGCCTGATCTAAACCTAGTTTCTTTTTAGTTGAGATAAGAATGCTGTTTTCTGGCATTGCGGCCTCCTACTCCTACAAACCCTACAGCTTCGGCATTAATGTATCCTTCGTTATAGTTTAATGTCATAACTTTGTAATACATCCGTCCAGTCCAATCGTAGAGAATATCGTCGGTGTCAACTCGTATACTCTCGCCCAAGTCGAGGGTCTCGACAACATCAAGGTCGCCGGGAATATCGGGATGACGCCTGACGCTAATCTTTTTAGAGCCAACTGTCTTTGCTGCGTATAATCCCATCCCGTCACCTCCATGGACAAGTGTCATTTGGTTTTCGTTCAATTGGATCCTTTGAAATATGTGATCCGTCGCCATAGTGTATTGCGTTATGTGTTTCGTGACTTACACAGATCAAGTATTCCGGATTGAATAGTAGATCTGTCTTATCAACAATGTCTTTCTTCGACAGAGGATTCATGTGGTGAATAATGACTCGTCCAAATATCTCTCTATCGGGAAAGGCCAGGTCGCATCCGTTGTCTCGTACAATGATCTTGTCTCGAAGCCGCTTCCATTCGCTTGATCGGTACAAGACCTGATTCAAATATCGATCATAGCCAAATGTTTCAGCTCCGACTTTACCGACAAGCTTTAGATACTCGTATCGTTCCTCGAATGATGGGAGCGAAATGAGTTCATGATACGTTCTAACCATCTTTACGACCTGTATAAATCTGCATAGCCTCGATAGCTTTCAAATATGTCTCTTCGGACTTCTTCTGTGCCTGCAGTGCTTCTGTCTTTGCAGCGATCAGCTCCTTCTGCAGTCGAAGAATATCCCTTTCAAGACGCGCTTTCGATGAGTTACGCTTTAACAATTCAGTAATGACCTGCGATGACGCCGTTCCTTCGCGCAGTTGCTTCTCAGCTAGATTGGTAGCAAGTGCAATCATCTGATTCTCGCGTCCTTCAGGCGTAGTCGAGGTCATTACGCTACCAGTTGAATCCGGTTCCTCTCCGGTATTCTTCCGTACTCGTTGAGTTCTCGCCATTATGTTCTCCTTTTCCATCATGTATCTGGCACTTTTACAGGGACGAGGAATTCTCGAAGGCAAAGCTGACTCAAATATCCGTATCAGAGAGGAATCCTATGGAGATTTAATCGGTCATGAAAGGAGACCCGGGGTGCAAAACCGGTCATGCCAGGTTCCCGCG
>CAVGQQ010000113.1:0-4791 GCA_963631525.1 bacterium | reverse complement strand
GTCGAGGAATGTGACAATGGATATTGTGATAGTTGTATATTTTGTGTTGTATATCCAAACAAAGAACAAATAAAAAGGTGATCTGTAAGGAGGTTAATGCATGGAAACAAAGCATAAGAAGAAAATTTTACGTAGTTTGGTACTGCCGTTACTTTTTGCGTTTGTATTAACTGGCTGCGCAAAATGCATTAGTACAGAAACGTCGACAGTCAAAGTAAAAGTAACCGACGAATATTATAAAGCTGCTTATACAACGGTATGGTATAATGCGGCGGCACATACATATTGTACACGAATACATCCAGCAGTCTATGAAATTACAGTTGAGTATGATGGTAGAAAATACGAGTTTTCTGGTCGCGATACATATGACAAATATTCAAATAGGATTGGAGAATATGTTAATGGGAAGTTACGAACCAAGAAATACGATAATGGGAAAGCAATACATTATATTGTTGATTTGGAATAAACCGTAGATTTATATATCAGGATATGATAGGCAAGAAGGAGATGATTATATGCAGATCAACTGTGATAATGAGGAAATAGAATTACGGATAACAGAAATAGAAGCGGTTTTGGATAACGAGCTATACGAAAATGAAGATGAAAAACGATGTTTGGAACTCGAATTGCAGGGATTGGAAAAAGAATTGGTGGAGTAGGCAAACAAAAACACAGCAGGCAGCAATCATATCTGCCTGCTTTTGTTCTCCAAATAGACATTTTACGGAAAATGTGATATATTATATATAGAAGATAAAAAAGGAAGGTGATTTATTTGTTGTTGAATTATTTAGATGTAAGCACGGCACATATAACCAAACAGACATTAAATGGATTAAATACGCAATCTGTTCCTTACAGCTTTTTTTACGATCAAGGAGTGTTCATAAGCGTTCCGGAAAATGATGATCCTGAAGCGTTTAGAAAATTTCCAAAAGATTTAAAAATATTGTTGAAACGCATGGAAAAATAATGCTACATTGATCAGATTGGATGCAGATGCTGAAATTGTAAGTGATCTCCCTATTTATAAATGGGAGTGAGGGATAATGAAAGAAAGGGACTCCAAGAAAATATGGCACATGGAGATTTTGAACCGGATAAAAAATACGATGGCGACATAATAAGAATTGATCGGCTTGCAGAATTTCTTCCAGATGACTACTGGATGTGGGATGAAACAGGGAAGATCAACATAGACGACATATCGGGTGCAATTCATAAAGGAGTGGCTGAAATACCAGAGCCATATGGTGATACATGGAAGCATCCTGTATCCAGACAGCGTTCGAGGAAATGGCATATAGGAAGGATCATTTATTTCATCAATCATCCAGAAGAAATAAGGGATATTGAAATAGATAATGCGTGCGATTCATATGGAAGCATTCTCCCACAACCCATTATTGTAGATGGTTGGCACAGATATGCAGCGGCAAGGTGGCTGTATAAAAAGCAGCTGCTAACAAAAATTCATTGTTTGTATGGCGGTAGAATGGATATACTTGAATATCTGCAAGGAAAGACAGATAACTATGACTATGAACCGGTATAAAGAGGAAAGGATAAAAGGTGACATTATGGGACAGAGAAGTCAGATTTACATTCGATATAACGTTAATTATGTAGTAGGAGAAAAAACAAAGAACCCACGGATACGCAATTACAAAGGCATGATTGCGAGGTATTTTGGATGGAACTTTGGAGAACGGATGATCAGCCGGGCAAGATATGTTTTGGAAGAAATCGAGAAAGAGTTTATGAAATATAAATACTGCTGGGGATCAGAAGAAAAACTCGAAAAGCTAAAGCGGTTTTGCGAAACGAATTTTGACATGAAAGATATCATGTTCAGTTCTGACATAATCAAAGAGGTTGCGGAAGAATGGGATGGCAATTTAGAATACTTATTTGATCAGGATAATAACGATGGGCAGCTTTTCATTGATGTAACAGATGACGGGATCAAATACTGTTTTATGAAGTTTTACAACGAAGGCGAACCGATGGACGGAGAACAGTATATGAAATGGAATTGTGAAAACGAAAATGCTCCAGACTGGCATATTCCACGGGAATACATGGATCAAGAAACAATCGCTTACACAGAAGAAAACATCAAACAGATTGGAGAAATTGCCACACTTATGACACCAAAGGAAATTGAGGAATATGTACAGGCTGATTATTCATACCTGTTTCCGCCGGTATCAGAGTAACAAAGTTTTCAAGACAAAATATAGGGTAAAAAGAAGGGCACAGGTGAGAATATGGCAAAAATGAGAGTTATGGTAATGAAATGCGGCTTTGCGACAGTTGAAGCGGAAACAGAAAGCGAAGCTATCGAAATAGCAGAAAGAATGGCAGATAGCGAATTTGACCAATACCCGCCGCACGCTCGTGCCTTTAGTCATGAGTTAGGCGGTCATATCCGATTCCTGTAGCGTATGGCGCAGGCAGAAGACCATACTATGTTAGAAGGGAGGTCTGTGGTACGCAGATATACACGACTTACAGTGTTAAGATCAAGCACTACAATCATATATTCAAAGATACTGTCAATATATACAGACGCGCCGTAGACTGTCTTATTACTGTATGCTTGGATAATTGGAACAATATATCTGCATTCAAAGGTGTAAACAGACTCACCTATATCGAAACACTTATTCATGCTACAAAGGGTAATCCCAATCCGGTATATGATTTTGATGCAAAATTCTATAAGTTCCCAAGTTATCTGCGCCGCAGCGCAATAAACGAAGCTGTCGGTAAGGTGTCGTCTTATAAAAGCAGCCTCAGCAACTGGATCAGTGATCCTGCCGGCAGAAAACCAGCATATCCAAAAGCCGGATATATATTCCCGTCCATGTACCGGACAGTCATGTATGACCAGACCGGTGCATACACAGCCAAGATCAAGGTTTTTATCCGCAACACATGGGACTGGATAAGCATAGACCTTAAAAAGCCGGATATGGATTATATATACCGGCACTGCAGCAGCCGGAAGCGGTGCGCCCCGACACTCCAAAAACGAGGTAAGGAGTGGTTCTTGGACTTTCCGTTTGAAGAAAAGGTCACACTTTCTGATATGCCTGTACATAAACAGACCATTGCTGCTGTAGATCTTGGTATCAACAGTGCAGCCACGGTTTCTGTAATGCGTTCCGACGGCACTATTCTTGGAAGGCACTTCTGTAAGCTCTCCAAAGAAACAGACCGTCTGATGCACAGCATCAACCGTATCAAAAAGGCACAGCAGCATGGAAACCGTAAAACGCCCAGACTCTGGGCAAAGGCAGACGGCATTAACCACGATATTGCCGTAAAGACTGCAGACTATATCATGGATATAGCTGTCCTCTATAACACCGACGTTATCGTGTTTGAACATTTAGATAAGAACGGCAGAGTTCGTGGATCCAAAAAGCAAAAGCTCAAGCTCTGGCGCAGTCAGGAGGTACAGTCCATCGTAATAAACAAGGCACACAGGCTTGGTATGCGGATAAGCCGTGTCTGCGCATGGAACACATCCTGCCTCGCTTATGATGGAAGCGGCATGGTCCTACGCGGTAAAAAAGGCGGATTTAACACATATGAACTCTGTAAGTTCCGGAACGGCAGGACATACAACTGTGATCTGTCTGCATCCTATAACATAGGAGCAAGATATTTTATACGTGAGATATTAAAATCCTTGGATGAAAGTCCAAGGTTGCGCATTGAGGCAAAAGTTCCCCAGTGCAGTAAGAGAAGCACCTGCACGTTATCTACACTGATTAACCTGAATGCGGAGATGTGTGCTTAAACGGCGCAGATCATCTGAGTTCAAGCTGTATGGTAGAAACGCAGTCCGCCCGTCTAAAGCGGGCGCAGCCGCAAGGCTGCTACAGGAAGCACGCGCCTTTAGTCGTGTGAGGCTTCACTGGAGTAACGTAGATGACATACAAGTTACGGAAAGTAATATAGAAGAGTAGCACAGCAATCTTGGGCAGGCAGTTTCATAACCGCCTGCTTTTACTTTGCAAATCTACATCTTTATCCTTTTCTTTCTGTAAAGCATACGTAAATTGACATTTTACGTAAAATGTGATATATTGTATATAGAAACAGATACCAGATATGGGGGCGAAAAATTGAAGGAAAAGTTAGAAAAAACAGAAAGAATAACTCAGGAAATAAAAGAATATACGGTTCTTCTTTTGCATATGCACGATCTCGACGCGAACAGAAACACAGAAAACCGGCATTTGTATGAAAGGATTGTAGAAAAGTGCTGTAACGATCTAATGCCCGACTTGGTAGAACAATTAGAAAATAAGCAGCAGATACAATATTATGTTCGCCAGTCGATTTTATATCTAGCGATGGACAGATAACATAAAAAAGGAAGAAAATATTATGTATATTTTTACGATTACTTATAATTTTAACAGGACCAGTTTGGCAAAGAAATACAATACAATGGAAGAAGCCGTTAAAATACTTCGGACATGCCTTGATAAAGCGGTGAACATACTCAAGGATGGAAGCGGATATGAACCATCGGTATTAGACTGGTCAGAAAGTAATGTCGTTCTTGTACATGCAGAAGGGTATACAAAGGAAACAGAAGACAGGAATTATGCTTTAGAAAACTGTACTTATTATAGAATCTTTGAAGTATAAAATTCAGTTATGAAAGGAGAACGTAGTAGACAGTATTTTATGTAAAGGAAGTGATAAATGTTTATTTTACAATACTTTCATACATACGATACAGTCTGCTACTAAAAATAA
>CAVGQQ010000112.1:0-5156 GCA_963631525.1 bacterium | reverse complement strand
ATGAATGATCTGATCCATATTCAGGTTTTTATAACTGAATTTTTTCTCTTCCGAAAAATCATACTCCAAAGTCGCACGCAATTCTGATGCACTACCATACATCACCGTTGCGCCATTTAGTACCCATTCTTTCTTCGTGATATTATAATCCCGAATCCTTCCTGCATGGCTATAAATACCCGTAAACAGTTTTCTATGAATTGAAATGTATTCATTTGGTGTAAAACTAAACGCCTTTTCAGATAGAATTTTGGCTATTCGCAATGATACCTTATCTGCTTCCTCTGTTCTGTCTGTCGCATCTGACTTCGGATTTTCCTCATAATAGCTATTTAATAATTCTCCTGCTTCATCAATCGAGATATCACCCTCAATATTCTTGATTGCTGTGTCAATCAGGTATTTGGATGGTCGAAGTCCATCTACAGCTTGCAGTCCTATTGCGGTATGCCACGCATATCCCTTATCTCTTTTTTCAGGCTCTGTTTCCTTTATATATTCCTTGAATGGGTCCTGTTCCATACAATACTTCTCCTTTTCCCAAATCATAACTAACATTTCAGGGACGCTCCTTTTGTCTCGATATTGGAGCCCCCTAGTATCGTGACAGATACTACGTCCCTACTTGTTATAACATGCATCAAATGCAGGCCGCATATACTCTATTTGTCCTCGTGAAAGACCATATTCTATTGCCTTTTTCTCCCAATTATTCCTGACAATTGTAAGTATTTCCTCTGCCTCATTTTCCGCCACCTCTCTCTGAATCCCAAAACGATTTGCGGTATTAATCGCCAATTCTATTGAAATTCTATTATCTTGATCATCTACTAAAAGTGATAATTCATCTCCATATGGAACAGGATTTACGTCGTACAACGGTGACAACTTCCAACCATTATCTGTAAACAGAAACGCATGGTTACGAAGATGATCATCTGTATTAGTAACCGCCATATTGAATACAATTCGTTTCCATAATTCCATCAAATCAGCCTTTGGATCCGATCCAAAAGCCTTAATAAATGAAACAATATCCAAATAACTTGTCCCATCCTCAGCAGAAGCGCCATCTGTCTTTCCAAGCAATGTCATTGCCGAGGCAAAATGCATTCTTCTATCACCATCTCTATCAAAACGTCTGACAAGAAAGGTACTTCCAAGTTTTGAGAATTTCTCCAATTTAGATTCCGGAACATTCAGTTCACACAGTCTTGCCAAATCATGAACAACCTTTTCCCACGCCCCAGAGTCACATTCATCATTCTTTGATGGAAATTTAGCTATCCACAATTCGCCTTCTGTATCCATTACCGTAGCCTTTGGTCTTGCACCTCCCAAAGAAGATCCCGGCTTTATTAACTGGTTCAACCATTCGTCTGTAATTCCTTTTTCATCATTTTCAAAATTTCGGGAAGCCTCCTCCAATGTTCTTAGTTTTGTCCATGGAGGTGTTGCGTTTTCCTTGTCATCAGAAAGAAATAGTCCATCTGGATCAAGCTTAAAACGAATCCCTCCCATTCTGGTTTCGTCATATACTCCCAGCAGATAATCACTATCATGCAGTTTTCTCGGTTTTCTTTGTTCTCTTCCAGCAAGTATGCGTTCCCTTTTGTTCATAAGCACACGTCCCCATCTGTCTGGAGACGCATCCGAAAACACGCCAAAAATATTTTTATTTGTCGGAAATTGCCTTCCTATGAACAGTTGCAACTGCGGATCAAGACTGACTCTCATTTTATTTTTAGCCAACCAGCCGGCATCATATTCGAAAGAATATGTTTCTCCACCCTTAATAACTCCAACATAAAGCTTTCCGATTAAACATGGACTATCTTCTGAAAAATTATCATATACATATATGATTTTTTCATCTATCGCCATTATTTTTTCCTCCTTGTTGCACGCTTCTTTGTCAGGAGATTAAGATCCTGCATCTGCCTGCCCATTTCATCATCCTTCGCTACAAGAAGCATATCCTTGTCCATGCCTCCTAATGCATGCAAAACAGCGGCATAAATCCCAATAGCAACCGCCGGACTTCCTGACTCAACCTTCCACAAAGAAGATCTACTGATTCCTGCACGTTCAGCCACTAATTCCACAGGCAAATCACGTCTTAATCTTGCTAATTTAATCTGCTCTCCCATTGTTTTTAATATATCTTCTGTTTCAGGTAATATGTTATACACTGCTTTTTTCATTTTTGTATATTCTTCCCTCTTTTAATGTTTATTATTATAGACATTATATCTTATATGGTCTACAATAGCAAACATTAATATTTGGGCAAGGATACTTTTCTCACTTTGTGTCCTCCATCATCCAACATAGTATTAGCTTATCATACATTTCTAAAATAACCATGTATGTTCAGCGAAAACTTCCTAAAAACACTTATCCAGAATATCCGCATCCAGTCCTTTTCGTCCGGTAATCGTCCCAATCACAAAATACAGGACTGCACCGACAAGCGGCCAGAAGAAGGTACATCCAAACCACCAAACGCAAACATATTCAGCAGGAATATAATATCCGGCGGATCGATTGTCAGAACCATCACAACTGCGCCAAGCACCATTGTAAGAATGGTGCTCACAAGCTTTACATGCTTCTGATAAGATTCATTTTTCACCGGATCATCCTTCACCACATAGTTCTTCCATAAATCCTTGACGATTGCCGCGGTCGCAAGAATCAGAAGGGAATCTTCGGTCGACATAACAGCTGCCATCGGTGCAGCAAGGAAGATTGCTGCAACTCCCGCATCGATTGATGCAAGCCCGCCGCCCTCTTTTAAGACGAAAAATATAAACAGGAATGTTCCAATACACATAACGATTCCCTGTATCGTATCCGTAATCACAACCGCACTGAATCCGCCGATCGCCGTATACAGGATCACGACCGTTCCGAAGATCAACAGCGATGTCACATGATCGAGTCCTGTTATGGATGCGATCAGCGTCGCACCACCTGTGAACTGACTGATCATCTGTGCGATGAAAAATGCAATCAGTCCAAGGCTTGTAAATATCACAAGCGCATCGCTTTTGTATCGCGCCTTGAAATAGCCAACTGTAACTGCACCGACTCTACGTGATACGAGCGCCAGTTTATTTCCAAGCACACCAAGCACCAGAAATGTAACCGGCACCTGAATTGCGGCGATCTACGCCTGTGCATATCCATAAGTAAGTCCAGCCGCTCCCGGACCGGAAATAAAGGAGCTGGCAGATGTATATGTCGCCATAATCGTCATTGCAAGCACGATGCCATTCATATTTCTTCCGCCGATAAAATACTTGTTCTCTGCAGATGTATGCAAACTTTTCTCTGCTTTTTTGCTGTACGCAAAGCTCACTACAACATTGAATAAAAGATATCCGAGAAACACGGATAAAATGATAATCTGATTACTGCTCATCCTCTGCATCCTCCTCATACGAAAAATCTACAAACACGAATCTGAGCAACCAGAATACCCCGATGATTGCAATCACGACTGTCCCTAACGCAGATACCACAAACCACGCCGGCATATGGAACAACGTCCAATCCACCGAGTTCAGCAAGAACGCTGTCAGCACATGCCACAAAAAGCAGATTCCGACAACGATCAGTGTGGCTCTAATCTCTTTCACACACTGCTTATGCTTCTCTTCCTTCGTTAATTTCTTCATTCTCCACGCTTCCTCTCTTCCCATCTCATATATAAAAGCGGGTACGGATTTTTTTCAACCTACGCCCCTCCATAACTGCCATTAATCAAATTCAATTTTCCTGCACATATCCGCCCATTCTTCCTGATTCAGGAAAATGATTTCTTCGTTCTGAATCGCCCGATAAGTTGATTGCACCAGATCCTCCATGTCGCCGCCCTTATCTATATAATGGACACGGCGCGTCTCTGGATATATAAACCACGGACAGAATATCAGTCCATCCTCATTGTATATTTCCATCTGGATTGCGCCTCTCTCACATTCGACTTTGAACTTATAATGCTTCGGTTTGTATTCATATTCCAGTCCGAACACACACATCTGTACCGGTCCATAATAGGATACCAGCTTCACGTTTCGTCCAAATGTGCGCCGCATGATTGAATCGAAAATATACATCCCGGGGAATTTTAGTGCTTCACCTTTTAATTTCATCATTTTCCCTTTCGCTTTTGCCTTTTTTCAGATGTTCTTTCAACAAAAATACCGGCAAGCATGTAAGACTAAAATCAAGCAGTGCTGTCAACATCAACCATTTATTCGGCGAAAAAAATCCCGCCATCAAAAAGAATATGAACGCAACTCCCGGCACTCCGGAAACATGATATCCCCGCTTCCTGCTTTCGAGCGGTGCCCCAATATAAGTCGCGATCCAGCACAACAAACCAATCGCCCAGAGAACTCCGTCGATTATCCACATTGCTATTAGATAATGTTCATACAAACTGCTCATATACTCCTCCATCATAAATCAGGTTCAATGTTTCTGCTATTTTTTAGTAAATTTACATTTTGGATAATTACTACAACCTAAAAATTTACCATATTTACCATTGCGTTCTAGTAATACGCCACCACATCTAGGACATATACCTTCTCTTGTAAATCGATTATTTATATTGTTTATATGCTCTTTTCTCATTTCCTTAGAATCAACATTAGCATTTTGGATTTCACTAACAAGAATATCTAACTGATTTTGCGCTATAATCGGACTATTATATCTCTTAATTACGCTTTTTATCTTTGAATAATATACTACATTTTCGGTTGTCTTTACTTTAATTGTAGATTTGGGAGAAAAAGCGACAATAGAAACATACGCACTTTCCGGAACATTTAATACACTCTGCAAAGTCTTGATATGTCCATAATTCTGACGCAACGGATTGTAAAACCTATACTTCTTTCCATATACATTTTTTGTCCATTGTTCTGAACGCTCTCCTCCAGTAATCCATCCCTTGTAATTCTTTGTTTCTATAACAAATATCCCATAAACAGACACAACAATATGGTCGATTTGAGTCGTTCCTTTACTTGAAAGCAACATCACATTATTAAGAATTCTGTATTCATTACGCGGCAACGATGATAAAATTGATGAAACTTTATATTCTCCAAATCTGCCCTTAACCTTTGCCTCTACAA
>CAVGQQ010000111.1:0-5194 GCA_963631525.1 bacterium | reverse complement strand
CGGAAGGACCGATCACCGATACAAATTCTCCCTCTTTTACAGTAAAGGAAAGATGGTCGATAATGGAAAAGTCCTCACAGTCATACTGGAATCTTACGTTATCAAATGTAAGCATACACTATTTCCTCATTTCCCAGGCCATATTCCAAAATGCTTTCTCATAGCGGGAACATGCCGTGAAGATTTCAGAAAGATGTGCAAGCTGTGTTTCATTATAGTCTGCTGCCAGACGGTTAATAAGTACCACAAGGGACTCATTTTCCTCATGGTAACTATCAGAGATATAACCGGATACCCATTCACCGTAGAATGGATGCTTGTCTGCTTCCGGATGTTCTTTTACAATCTGGCGGGCAATGGCTTCATAGCTCAATGCACAGGAAAGAATGGCAGCAGCCACTTCTGCCTGACCTTCCTCATAAGCCACGCGGAGCATGTAGGAAGTGTAAGACAAATTGTCAAGGGCCTGCTTAGTATTCTCTGCCTCTTCCGGTGTAATGCCAAGACGCGCCATGTAACTTCTGTGAATGTCCATTTCTCCATCCAGAATGGCATGGGTGGAACCGGCAAAGCGTTTCATGAACTCCATGTCCTTCGCCTTTGCCACGCCAATGGCAAATACTTTTGTATAATCAAGAAGATACAGATAATCCTGTATCATATAATATTTGAATTTTTCTTTATCCAGGGTTCCGTCAGCAATTCCCTGTACAAATGGATGATGATGGTATTCTGCCCAGATGGATTCGGTGTCTTTTAAAAGACGTTCTGTAACGGTCATGCCTTCTCCTCCGCAAATCCTTTTCCACGGAAATCAAATCCGTGATCCATAGGACCGGAACCCTGTCCCAGATCAAGCATGGCTGCCAGTGCGCCGGAAATATAAGCCTTTGCACGCTCCACTGCGGTGTCCAGATCATAGCCTTTTGCCAGATTGGAGGCAATGGCGCTGGACAGTGTACATCCGGTACCGTGGGTGTTGGGATTGTCGATTCGTTTACCGTTGAACCATTTATAATCGCCGTTCCGGTACAGAAGGTCATTGGCATCATTTAACTGATGTCCGCCCTTGCAGAGTAAGGCACAGTGATAGGTCTCACTGATATATTTTGCTGCTGCAATCATGTCATCTGCGGTCTTTACTTCCATTTCGGAAAGGACCTCTGTCTCCGGGATGTTCGGAGTCAGAACCGTCGCCATAGGCAGTAACAGTTCTTTTAATGCGCCGATGGCGTCCTCGCTGATGAGTCTTGATCCGCTGGTTGCCACCATAACCGGGTCCACTACGATATTTTCTGCTTCATACTGTTTCAGTTTCTTTGCGATGGACTCAATCAGTCCCACAGAAGAAACCATGCCGATCTTCACTGCGTCCGGACGGATATCCGTAAATACGCTGTCGATCTGCTGTTCCAGGAATTCCGGGGTTACCTCGAAAATCCCCTGGACGCCGGTGGTGTTCTGTGCTGTCAGAGCCGTAATTGCAGTCATGGCATATACCCCGTTTGCAATCATGGTCTTTAAGTCAGCCTGGATACCGGCGCCTCCGCTGGAATCACTTCCGGCGATTGTTAATGCTGTCTTCATAAAAATTCTCCTTTCAGGCATCAATAACTTTTGTTAGGCGATGCAAGGTGGTGCCCCCAATGTACCGCCGCAAAGTGATGAAAATGGAATAAAAAAAGAAGTGGAAATACCAGCGTACTTCCACTTCTCTATCTTTTCACAGTTACTTCCTACGTTGGCATGATCCAAATCAGGTATACGGGTCCTGACGGTATCAGTCAGATCTCAGCCCGCTTCCGCAGGCTCCCCGGTACTTATTTCCTATTCACTTTGCTTTTTTACTATACGCCAAGGAAGTAAGGTTGTCAAGATGGAGTTACAGGCTCTCCACCCATGCTTTCATCTTGCCTGCATCAAATCCGTTGACCAGTTTTGCAGGTTTCCAGTTTACATTGCCCTTGCAGACCCCATGCATGACAGCGTCCATCTTACCAGTACCACTGCCGCCGGAAGTGCAGAACGGAACTACCGTCTTTCCGGAAAACCCGTCTTCCGTCGTAGTACTATGAAACTTCCGATGTTTTTCAAATTCCCCCGTACACTTTAAATTGCACATATCTCAAAAACTCTTGATTTTATTGGAAAATTTAATGTCCTCACAGGGCATTTTTTTGTTGAAAAAATTTTTGATATGTTGTATGATAATAGTACTACATAGTACTCTATCAGGAGGGGCATATGGCATACTATTTACGACAGGATAAAAAGAAAAAAGGAACCTATCTGCAAATGTACGAAAGCTACTGGGACAAGGACAAGAAACAGCCTCGTTCCAGAAATATTGAAAGCTTTGGATACGTATCAGATCTTATCTCTGATGAGATCCCAGACCCTGTTTCTTACTATCAGAAATATGTAGAGAATAAGAACAGAGAACGCGCAGCCTCTGTTGCTGATCAAACACGCCCCAGGGCTTTCACCCGCCAACTCGAAAAAAACATCGGCCACTTCCTTATCGCTTCTCTTCTTTCAGAGTTGAATGTAAAAGAAACCATCGATATTCTTGCATTACAGAAAAGATTCCAGTTTAATCTTTATGACATGATCGCACAGCTGATCTATGCACGGATCCTTTATCCATGTTCGAAATCCAAAACGGCATCCACCGTTTTCCCACGCCTTTATCAATGTGTTCCCATTTCTGAAGACCAGATTTATGATGGCTGTGCTTTTATCGGAGAATCCTACAAAAAATATATAGAACTGTTCAACCATTGTTATGAAGAGCATTACAAGCGTGACTTCAGTAGTGTTTTCTTTGACTGCACAAACTACTACTTTGAAATTGACCTCCCGAAGGAAGATAAGCAAAAAGGTCCTTCCAAGGAAAACAGGCATGAACCAATCATCGGTCAGGCTCTGCTTCTGGATGCAGACCTGGTTCCGCTTGCCATGCAGATGTATCCCGGAAATGAATCTGAGAAACCATATATCCGGAAGATCATACAGGAAATGAAAGAACGTTATAAAGTTACCGGAAAAACCGTACAGGTTGCTGATAAAGGATTAAACTGTGCAAGGAACATTTATGCTGCCGTCAAGGAGGCCAGAGATGGATACATATTTTCCAAATCTGTTCATGGAAAAGGACTGAGCGAAAAAGAAAAGCAGTGGCTGCTTCTTGAAAATGATGCGAATGTCTATACGGATTACCGGGATAAAAACGGAAAGCTCCTGTTTCGGTTGAAATCCTGTGTGGATACTTTTTCTTATAAATTCAAGGAATTAGATCCTGAAACTGGCAAGGAAAATGAGATCTCTTTTCGTGTAAAAGAAAAACGCATCGTTTCCTATAACCCTTCCCTTGCCGAGAAACAAAAAGTCGAGATCATGAAAATGGTGGACAAGGCCACCAACTATACCACTTATAAAAAAATGGCACGGGAGGATCTGGGGGATTCTGTTAAATATATACAGATCACAAATACAGATAAAAATGGAAAAAACCGAAAGCCGGTAATCGAAATCAATCAGGCAAAGATTGACGAGGATCTGAAATACGCAGGATATAATCTCTTGGTGACATCTGAATTGGATATGGAACCACTGCAGGTATACCACACATATCACAACCTCTGGAAAATAGAAGAGTCCTTCCGTGTCACCAAATCTTATCTGGATGCAAGACCTGTTTATGTACAAAAAAAAGAAACAATCTATGGTCATTTTTTAATCTGCTACCTTAGTTTGTTTCTTTTAAGGATTCTGGAAATTAAATGTTTCAAAAACGAGATCAATTCCTATGATCTTGTAAATTTCATGCGTGACTTCAGGGTTGTTGACAAAGGCGATGGAACCTATATCAATATTTCTCAGAACCAAAACGTCAATGAAAAGATCAAAAAATTGATCGGGTTAACCAATCTCGATGCACTGTATCTGACAGAAAAAGAGATTGAAAATATATTTGAGTTCACCATGCTGATCGGCAGCTGAGTACTAGGTTTTGAGAGAAACGACGGAAGTCAGGTAACATAGCGTAAAAGCATATGGCGAATGGATTTTTACCGGGATTCCCGGTAAACTTTTTTAGTTGTAACCTTTCGGCGGTTTTCTGCGGAAAATGTCATCTCCGAACTTCACGAGCAGCACCAGAAGTACTGCTGCAAGCACGATCACCGCAATGGTAATCCACTGAGCCATGCTCAGCATGCTTAAGTTAAAGCACCGTACATTAATCCACATCTGATTAATATTCTTATTGCCCTCATCATCAAAATACATCATGACGGCACTCCGGCTGATCTCTTCCTCACTTGGATACTGGGCAGAAAGCTGGCGGTGTGCCTGCTCCGCCGGTGCGGTGATCATATAGTCTTCATCGGAATTGTCTCCGGTAAAGAAATATCCCACCGGATATTCGATGGTATCTTCCTCATCCTCCTCAGCACCGTAGGTCCAGTCCAGATAGTCGAAGATCACATCACTGTCACCGCCTGCGATGGCAGAAGTGTATCCAATGTAATACATATTGCGGACCGCATTGTCCGGTCTTGACAGGAAGTTGATAAATGCTTCTGCTGCCTGTTTTTTCGCTGCATCCTGACCGATGCCGCTCTTTAACATCACCCATCCGTCAAACCACAGGTTGGTACACTCTTCCGGAACCGCCCAGTTCAGATAAAAGCCATCTTCCTCTGCCTGGTCAAGGGCATAGACACCATCTCCGGACCACTGCAGGTTGGCAACGACTTTGCCACTGATCATATCTGCTTTTCCGCTGTCAGTCTCAAAAGAATAGACATTGGCACGGATCTCTTTTAACTTCTCCTCCGCCTCGTCAATGGTCTCTTTTTTTGTATCATTCATGATGGCGGAGAGCTGATCTTCATAACCTGCACTGTTTCTGAAGGAAGCGTCCAGAAGCTGCTCCCGGTTCAGAATGGCCAGTGTCGGAAAATAAGCATCACGCACATTGTCCTTAATGGTTACCTGACGGTAAAATTTCGGATTTTCCAGAATGGTCCAGGTGGAAGCCTCTTCCTCTGTCACTTCTTCCGGATTATACACCATACCGGTGATACCCCACATATAGCCTGCCGCATAATCTGCCCATGGCTTTCCGTCAATCTGATTTTCCTCAAATACGCCGTTAATATAAGGAGAAACACCATTTACATAATAGTTA
>CAVGQQ010000110.1:0-5237 GCA_963631525.1 bacterium | reverse complement strand
GTTTGTTCTTACCTGTAAAAAGCTTATGTCATGCTGTATGTTCCCAATACCATTGTTATGCGCGGTTATAGAAAATGCGCGGTTTTTCAGACAGCCTTTACTCTGTAAGAAATTAGAAGCTCAAACCGCTTAATTTCCGCGCATTTTATCGTCTATCTCAGTCCATAAGCTTTTGCCAGATCCTTCGTCTTTCCTTCCCAGACAGGCTTTGCATCAAGGTCATCCTTAGGGGTGGCCTTCTCCATGCTTTCACGAATCTGATCCACAGAAGCTTTAGCATAGATTCTTGTTGTCTCAAGTCCGGCATGTCCGAGAAGAGTAGAAACCTGCTCCAGCTGCATTCCATTCCTGTAGAGTGTAGTTGCCTTGCTTCTTCTGAACATGTGCGGATGAACACTCTCAGGAATTGTTGAATCAATTTCACGTGCCTTATCCGCACAGCTGTCAATCATCTCCTGAATGCTTCTGTTACTGATCCGAGAAGGGGTTCCTCCATGCATGGTGAAGAATATGTACTCAGAATCGACAGGTTTGACGTAGTCATTGATGTACTTCTCAAGCAACATGGCAGTATTCCCTACGAGTGGAATTGTCCTCTCCTTCTTTCCTTTCCCCATCAGTAGTATGAAAGGAGCCTTCTTATCGAGGTAGATGTTATCCATCTTTAACCCCGAGAGCTCGGAAACACGGACCGCCGTCTCATAGATGAGAAGAAGTATCATCTTGTTTCTTGCTCCTTTCTGAGTGTTCGGACACATATCGATGAGAAGCTTCACCTGCTCTGGAGAAAGTATCTCCTTTATCGTAACGGGAACCTTGTAAGGTTTGACTCTGTTGAGTAGAGTTCGTACGGATGCGAGAGAGACATCTTTTGTCACGCAGTAGTCTACGTATCCTTTCAAGCCTATCAGACGATGGTTGCAGGTTGTCACCGAACTTCCTTTGTTCGTCTTCAATGAATCAAGAAAATCATGAACGAGGTCAACAGTAACGCTCTTGAACTCGAATTTCGTGAAGTCTTTCCCTGTTTCCACTAGCCAATTCTTGAAGATGGTGAGAGTATCCTTATAGGAGCTGATGGTATGTACGCTCCTGCCGCATTTCGGGAGATAGTCCTGCAGGAACAATATCGAGTAGTCGAAGAAATAAACGGTTTTGTCGCTCATAGTTCTATCTCCCCGCTTATTGAACAGCTGTCAAGCTGCGTCCTTATCGACTCTTCCCTCGGATTGTTCAGATGGTAGTAATAGTAGGTTTCGTTAATATTGGTGTGTCCGAGGTACTTGCTCAGAACAGGCATCATAACCTTGAAATCCGAACCTTCTTTAGCCCATCTGTTTATCCTCTCAACAACGAAGGCATGTCTGAGACTATGAATTGTAGGTCTCTTACCTGTCCAGTCAGGAAAGCAGGAAGCCCACAGCTTGCGGAATCTTTTCTCTATCGCACCCTCGGAAAATGCTTTCCCATTTTCCAGCCCGGGAAAAAACCATTCTCGTTCCGGTAGAAAGCAATCCATCTTTGTATTGTATCGTATGAGCAGCTGGCGAAAATCTTCCGAGACATAAACATAACGATCCTTGTCTCCCTTCGAATGCCTTATGCTAAGGCATCCTTTCTCCAGGTCCACCGCATCCCGTTTCAGAGAAAGAACCTCACTGCGTCGCATGCCGCACAGGAAATACATACGGAACATCATCGGGTATTCAATGCAGAACCTTTCAAGCAATCTTCCCTGGGGGACAATGTTGTCTGCATGTGCGAAAAACAGAATCATTTCTTCTTCTGAAGGAATATAGGGCACAGGATGAGCTACTTTGCCGTAAGCGGTACAGAATGACGTCGTAAGGCCTATTTCCTGCATGTAATGGGCAAGATTGTTGACAGCATTCAGTCTGTTCTTTCTGGTTGAGTCAGCTTCTGATGGAAACCTTTCCTCCCATTTTGAAATAATATCTTCTGTCAGCTCTCCGGTATCGAGATTGTTAGCAATCAGGAAGGTATCGAATTGTAGAAGAATATGTGCCTGACTATCGAAAGAGAATCCCAGCGAGCGTTTTTCTTTCAGGAGAGCGGTAATGTGAGGAGCAAGTTTCGACTTGTAATTGTAGCTCATAATCTTCCTCCCTTGTATGCATAATCATTTCCCAGACTGAGCGCACATTCCTTCAGTCTTTTTGCATCAATAGAAAGGTAGGGAGCGAGTGACTCCGCATTACTGTGGCCTAACGCTTCAGCCACAATCGAGAAAGGTTCTGAGGCGGTCAGTTTTGAAGCAAAAGTCTTTCTCATTATGTGCGCACCTCTGCTTTCCATTCCGAAAACCTTTCCCAGTACACACGCAACTACAGTAGGCTTACAGGGCCTGAACGGAGCACGTGCATTGATGAAAATGAGGCTACTTTTCGTATCCGGTCTTTCTTTCGTTATGTAGTCATAAAGAGCATTTCCGACTCCATTGGAAAATGGAACCTGTATTTCTACTCCGGTCTTTACCTGCAAGATGTTGAAAACCCTTTCTTCCCAGTCGACTGCCTCAAAAGTGAGGTTTGCAATATCAACCGCCCTTAATCCCGTCTGCATTCCTATCTTGAGTATCGCCTTGTCTCTGAGAGTTGCAGTGTGCTCAGCATACTCATTCACGGCATCTACTTCTTCTTCAGAGAGGATGACCGGCGGCCTTACTCTTACAGCTGGAACAGAAGACAGACTCAATGAGAGATCCAGAGTAGTATACCCTTCCTCATAAAGAAATTTCAGAATGGCTTTCATTCTAAGATTGAATCTCGCTTTTCCTGCAACTGTTCCATGAATATCCTGTATGTTGAAATCCTTGATGTGCTGTCTTTCTATTTCGCTGAAGGATTTTATTCCAAGTGCATTAAAATAGTTGAAGAACCTGAGAAAACTTGCTCTCTCAGTCTTCAACGTGCTTTCTTTGATGTGATTCTTTCTACGTATTGATTCGTATTCTTCAATACCAGACAGACACCATGCAGGAAATGTTCTGTGTTCCACATATGCAGGAGGAAGAGCTGCAAAGTCTACACCGTGAAGAATATCATTCACCGACATTAGAACGTGCTTCTTAGAGCCGGTATCTATATTCATTTTATTCTGTATTTCAAGAAACTCGTTGACCAGTGTTACAGAAAAGCCTCTTCCGGTAATCTCAAGGAAGATGCCGAAATCTGTCATCGTCTGAGCATCCCTTTTCAATGCGCTATCAGAATATCCTCTTTCAGCATTTGCTTTTTTTAGACTCTCAACAGCCCCGATGTATTCCTTTATAGAAAACTCCTTATCATCTTCATCAGATAGGGAAATTGAGCAATACACAGCCGTTCTCTCCGCTAGAGGAGAATAGTATGCTTTCTCTGCGTAATAGCTGGCCAATCCCAAAGAGGCCAGGAATTCAATGAACTCGGACACTCCCAAAAGGCACTTTGACCTGAGGCAGTAATATCCCGACGTCATCCTGCTATCGACTATATGTGTCCCATCAAAGCCGTTTTCTATAGCAAATCTCAGAAAGTCAGGAGCCCATAGCCTCTTTTCTGGCCAGTAATTCCGTCTCTGGAGAAGGCGGAGAAAGTACTCATCAAGAAGCCTTCTTCCCCAATCTGGAATGGAATTGTATACGGGTAAATCTGTCTCGGAAAACAGGTGATCCATCTTCAGATTCTGATTTACACTGCGTATCACTCGACTTATCAGTCCCTGTATCGTTCGCAACTTGGAATCTGTTGGTTGATTAATCCAGCTTTTCAGCCAGGATGCGATGGATTCTTTTGTCAATTCAAGATTGTTTCCATCAAGATAGGTTGCAAGCTCTTTCATCGCAACCGTAATAAAAGACGTGTACTCGAAACCTCTGTCTTCTATCCGGTTTGTTTTGCTTAGCTTTTCCGCTAAATCCGTATAGTATCCTTTCATAAGCAGCCCCTCCTTAGGGCTATGTATGAATGGTACTACAGGACGATAAAATGCGCGGAAATTAAGCGGTTTGAGCTTCTAATTTCTTACAGAGTAAAGGCTGTCTGAAAAACCGCGCATTTTCTATAACCGCGCATAAACACTGCACCAAATCCATCCTGTGCTTCTTCTGGAAGCGCAGTACAGCCTGCTCCGAGAGGAACGTTCTGTCCTGTATCTGGCGGCGGGAATATCCGGCTTCCTGAAGGTTATGCTGAAGCGTGGACCTCTTTACTGTACCTTTTTCGACAATTCCTTCCTCCTCCAGAGTGAAGATCATGTCACTCACGCTCCTCGTCGGTACGACCTCCCTCATCGAGATTGCTTCCCTGAGCACGCTGTCGGGTATTACACGACTCAGCGAGCGGTCCTGCTCCTTCGGCATCAGGGCTTTAAAGCCTCCGTCGACGTATGCCATGTAATAGCGGTGCACAGTCCTGCGGCTGAGCTCGTATTTCTCAGCTAATATCTTCTCCATCAGCACTCTTGCATCTTTCGAGTTGCATGCAAGAAGCGGAACAACGAATGTATTCA
Source organism: bacterium (assembly GCA_963631525.1). Classification (GTDB taxonomy): domain Bacteria; phylum Bacillota; class Clostridia; order Lachnospirales; family Lachnospiraceae; genus Coprococcus_C. The sequence continues at coordinate 728 of CAVGQQ010000110.1, read as the reverse complement.
GCCTGTAAGCGCCTTCTTCATGTCTGTCTTTCGCCTTCGGCATCTGTTTTTCCTCCACAATCGGAGGCTACTTCACCAAAGAGATTTTTCAAAGAAAAGAAAGGTGGGTGCTTAATATTTGTCCATCTGGAAGGTTTTCTTAGGTATGCCATCACATAGCATCGGCTGAACCATCTGCCTCCGAGCCGCGTTATTATCTCCTTCGTCGCTGCTCTGATTCCGTCCGGAAGTTTACGTATCGTTATTCCGTTTCTTTCTTCTTCTCCGGCCTTACGCTTGAGTTCGCTGACAACTGCCTTCCACTTTTCCTTCCAGCGACTTATCGTCCGCTCGTCTGCTGTTGTCTTCGCATCTTTCACATCCGAAACAACCAGTGCGCTCTGTATGTCTTCCACAGGGTAGCGGTGCCAGGGTTCGAGAAAGTCGGGAAGGAGCCTCTCGGTCTTACCCTCCTTCTCTTCGTCCTCTCCGACGTAAATCACACGAGGAACGTAGATTACACAGTATTCTCCGTCCCACTCGAAATCCTTCAGCTCCTCGGGTATGTGGCTCGCGGCGTTGAATGTACGCCTCACGTATTCCTTGATTACCCAGCCCTGCAGTCTCAGATCAGCGGGAAACTCAGGTAAGGCCTTGATTATAAACGCCCGGGACTGTTGCGAATTACCATGAATTGGGTTAAAGTCATCTTGCTGGTTGGGGACTCAATCTACAGACTTTCTGAGAGA
>CAVGQQ010000109.1:0-5254 GCA_963631525.1 bacterium | reverse complement strand
CTAAAATTCCGAAAAAATGACAGATTGGTGCTCTGGGAAGACATAACTATTTTTTAATTACATTTTGCGGAAACTCAAGGTCTTTTTGTAGTGCTTAAATATAGGCAGCTTTTTTCCTAAACACAAAAAAATAGGCAGAGATAAGAATTTAACTATCTCTGCCTGAAAGGATGTCACCTAGACAACGTCTTAACTAAATGACATTGCAAACGAAATTGTGCTCCTTTTTTGTAAATAGAATGTAAAAAATAACAAAGTTATTGCAAATATAGTATCATGTGTTATACTAAATATAGTTTCTGGCTATATAGGTTTAAAAGTCATGGAAACGCAGGATAAAAAAGGAGGATTTAAAGGGATGAGAGGCAAAAAATGTTGGAAAAGGGTGACAGCCGTCTTGATGGCATTCATGATGCTGGTTGGACTTGTAATGACAAACGGCATTGCATCGGAGGCATACTGGTATAACAGTGAAGGTGAGCATTACCCGAGTGTTGGGTATAAAACCCACGTACAGTCAAAGGGCTGGGAGACCAGCTGGACGTTGAACGGAAGAACGTCAGGAACAGTTGGAGCAGGAAAACGTCTGGAAGCAATTAAGATCCTTGTTGAGTCTGGATATGGTGTGGGCGTTGAATACCGTACACATATTCAGTCAAAGGGCTGGGAGAAAACATGGAAAAAAGATGGTGAAATGTCTGGTACAAGTGGCGAATCAAAGCGCCTGGAGGCAATTCAGGTTCGTCTGACCGGTACGAACAAGAACAAGTATGACATTTATTACCGTGTACAGGCACAGACCTATGGCTGGCTTGGCTGGGTAAAGAATGGTGCCTACGCAGGAACTGCAGGACAGGCAAAGAGACTGGAGGCAATCCAGATCATCATTATGCCAAAGACAGATTATCCAACCGATTACGAAGGATTTGATGGAACAATTGGCGGTGGATTCGTAGATATGGGTAAGAATCCGACAACGGATGGTTCAGGTGCAGTTTCATACATGACACATGTACAGTCATATGGTAACCAGAAATGGGTAAGTGATGGTTCTATCTCTGGAACAAGCGGAGAGGGAAAGAGACTCGAAGCAATCTCCATCAAGGTGAACAATGCACAGTTGAATAATATCAGTGGAGGAATTTCATATATAACCCATGTACAGACCTATGGCTGGTCACAGGGCTGGAAGTCCAATGGAGCGAAATCTGGAACAAGCGGAGAAGGAAAGCGTCTGGAGGCAATCCGTATTCAGTTAACAGGTCAGCTGGCACAGTATTATGATGTATATTATCGTGTGCATGCACAGACTTATGGCTGGCTCGGCTGGGCAAAGAATGGCTCAATTGCAGGTACATCTGGTTTAGCAAAGCGTCTGGAAGCAATCCAGATCGTGATTATTCCAAAGGGTGAGGATGCTCCAAATCCATTGCCAGCAGCACCGGGTGCAGCAGCATATGTTCACTAATCGGAATACATAACAGAAGATTGGAAGAGACATTATGAGAGATCGTAATGTCTCTTTTTTTATGCGTAATTTCGTGTATGGTTGATAAACAATAAAAAATTATCGAAAAACGATAAAAATATATTGACATTCAATAATGAGTAGTGTAAGGTGTAGGAAGGTTAAGAAATTACATCATACGATTTAGAAACGATGTGGGAGGCAGATGGATATGAAAGAAAATAAAATTACCGGTGCGACAAAGGTTCTGCTGGATATCATGTATTTTGTGGGAATGGTCGTGACGCTGACTTTACCGGTGTCGTTCAAATGGTATGGGACCGTAATCAATCCATTTTTTGGAGAGTATTATATCTGGATGGTATTGATCTTCATGACAGCGGGTGTGTTTGCAGTTTTGATTTTACGGGAGCTTCGGAAGATGTTTAAGACGGTGCTTGCAGATGACTGCTTCGTGAAAGAAAATGTAAAGAGTCTGAACCGGATGGGGATATACAGCTTCGCAATCATGGCGGTCATGTTGTGCCGGATTCCTCTTTATTTTACACCAGCCGTATTCATCATTGTTGTAGTATTTTTGATCGCAGGTCTTTTCTCCCGCGTGCTTGCCATCGTGTTTGACAAAGCAGTGCAGTACAAAGAAGAAAATGATTTTACGATTTAGGGGCGTTACCATATAAGAAAAGGCGGTGGTGATATGGCGATAAAGGTGAATCTGGATGTGCTGATGGCACAGAAGAAAAAAGGGCTGACAGAGCTTGCGAAGGAAGTCGATATTACGCTTGCGAATCTGTCAATCCTGAAGAATAACAAGGCGAAGGCGGTTCGGTTTTCCACATTGGAAGCAATCTGTAAGGCACTCGACTGCCAGCCAGGAGATATATTGATCTACGAGGATGAAGAGGATAACGACGAATAATATAGAACATATCAGGAAAGGAGCGTTTCGATATGGGAGAAAAACAAGAGAATCTGAATGACCAGAATATACAGGGACAAGAACCAAACCAAACGATACTATATTCGAATATGAGTAATGTAGTACCGGATCAGGATATGAAGGAACGGGCAACCCGGTTTGGAACAGGCGGTTTTGTGGCAATCATCTATGCGGTTGTGACAACCATCTGCCTGTATAAAAATGCGTATGGCATCATGACGGTTTTATTCGCGGCGGCAACGATTGGTTTCTTATATTATGTCTGCTCGCATGCACCACAGAGCAAGGCGTACGATAACCGGGAGGATAAGACATCGAACCCGCGCACGATGGTTTACTACATAGGAATCTTATTGCTTGGTGTATCGACATTTCTGACAGGAGATGGATTTCTGATCGTATGTAATTATATTGGTATCTATCTGCTTTCAATGACTGTATTTTTTACCTGCTTTTGCGATGCGGAGAAATGGGGCGTCGGGAAATACATCCGTGCTGTGATAGGCACCGTGTTCTCGCCGCTTGGGTATCTGTTCCGTGGATTCAGTGACTGCTATGTGTATGTGAGACAGCGGGAAAAGAAAAAATCCAAGGCAATCTATGTGCTGGTCGGTGTGCTGATCGCACTGCCATTTCTGGTTTTAATGTTGATCGTGCTGTCAGAGGCAGACGCCATCTTCAAATACATTGTCGATCGGAGTATTGGAAATCTGCAGTTATCCGGGAATCTGGCAGGCTTCGTGATGATGCTCGTTGCAGTATTTGTAATCGTCTATGGAATCTTCTGCAAGATGGTGATACAGCCACCGAAGATCGAATGCGAGGAGAAACGGATGGTGGAGCCGATGATCGGTATTACGTTTTGCGGACTGCTTACTGCCTTGTATGCGGTGTTCGCAATCATTCAGATCCTGTCGCCATTTCTTGGAAAGCAGATGCTGCCAGCCGGATATTCGTATTCGGAGTATGCGAGACAGGGATTCTTCCAGCTGCTTTTTGTGGCGGCTGTGAACTTAGTGATTGTGCTGGTCTGCAACCGCGCATTTGCAGAAAGCCGGGTGCTTCGGACGATACTTACGATCATGTGTGGCTGTACCTATGTGATGATCGGTTCTTCGGCGGTGCGGATGCTGATGTATATTCAGGTATACCGGTTGTCGTACCTGCGTGTGCTTGTGTTGTTTGCATTGCTTGTTTTGATTACATTATTTGCAGGAACGATCATCTACCTATATAAGAATACATTTCCGCTGATGAAATATATGATTCTGGTGTGCGGTGGTTTATATATCGTGTTTGCACTGTCACATCCGGATACGTATGTGATGCGTTACAATCTGGGGTGCGCCCGAGCGGACGTACAGACATGGCTGGATGCGGATGTTGACGCCGAGGAGATTGAAGTGCGGCTGGCTGATGAATTACAGTATATGGAAGAGCGTTCTGCGGATACGACACCGGCGGTATTTGAGTTTGTAGGCTGGGTGCAGGCGCGTGGTATCTGGACAGACGAAAATGATGAATGGCAGATCTCGAATCTGCTTTCGTACCACAGTGAGATGTGCACGAGCCGGAGAGGCGTACGGACATTTAACGTGAGTACCTATCGCGGGAAAATGGCGCTGGAGGATTACTTAGATAATTAAAATACAACAGACACATATCAGCCGGAAAGTCCGGCTGATATGTGTTGCAGGAGGAAACAGATGGAAGGAAGATTGATTGGTGTCGGAGTCGGTCCGGGGGATCCGGAGCTTCTGACGCTGGCGGCGGTGCGTGCAATCCGGGAAAGTGGCTGTATCTTGCTGCCAAATGAGAAGAAAGAAGAATGCTATGCCTATAAGATCGTGCAGCAGGTCGTGCCGGAGATTGAGGAGAAGGAGATCTGCCCGATGCAGTTTCCGATGACGAAGGATGCCGATGTGCTTCGGGCGGCTCAGGATCGCTGTTTTGCTGAGGTACAGGCACGGATGAAACAAGGAAAGACGCTTGTATTTCTTACGATCGGCGATCCAAGCGTGTACTCAACCTATCATTATATTCACCGGCGTGTGCTTGCAGCGGGCATGTCCGCATTGATGATCAGCGGTGTGCCTTCTTTCTGCGCGGTGGCGGCAAGGCTTGGAATCTCCCTTGCGGATCAGGGAGAGGAGATCCATATTATTCCGGGCAGCTATGCAGTGGAGGATACAATGGACTATGCCGGAACACGGATCTATATGAAGTCGGGAAAGAAGCTGAGACAGTTGATCGACATGCTTCGGACAGAGCTTGCCAGAAGAGAACTGCAGGGTGAGACACTGGAGATCTATGGCGTTTCGAACTGCGGACTGCCGGATGAAATCGTGATGCAGGGGGTAGATGCATTGACGCAGGCGACGAGTTACCTGACAATCGTGATCGTGAAGGGGAAAAAACAGGACCAATAACGATATTTATACTAAAATTCTTCAAATAGCGGATTTGTTCACAAAACAAACATAAATCTGTTATAGAATATGTATCACAGATTTGGTAGTATAATGAAAAGGGTAAGAAAGGAGATGCCACGGGGCACGTGGCAGACAGTATATGAAATACGCAATTATAGGAGCCGGCGGATGCGGCGGAAGTATCGGCGCATTTTTGGCGAGAGCCGGACAGGATGTGACATTGATTGCGCGCGGCGCGCATCTTGAAGCAATCAAAGAACATGGTATACGTGTGGAGTCGCCAAGCCAGACATTTACCGTGACAGATATAAAGGCAGTTGATGAGGCAGGATATGCGGAGATTCCGGATGTCCTGTTTGTGTGTGTGCGCCTAGCGGCGCACGTTTCTAACGGGTTAAAGTCCCGAATCCGCCC
>CAVGQQ010000108.1:0-5328 GCA_963631525.1 bacterium | reverse complement strand
GTAATAGAACATCCTGTTGTAAAAGAAATTGCCCTAAAATATGGAAAAGAACCTGTACAGATTGCACTTCGCCATCATGTGCAAAGGGGGATTGTTGTGATTCCTAAGAGTATACATAAAGATCGTATGAAGCAAAATTTGGATATTTTTGATTTTAAGTTATTTGATGAGGATATGGAGCAACTCAAGAAACTTGATGAAAATAAATCTATGTGGGCAGAATACGATGATCCAATGATTGTACAGTATGCTATGGAAGAATAGGGGAATATCAACATGAATAATATTGAAGGAAAAGTAGTTATTATTACAGGAGCATCCAGTGGCATTGGAGAAGCAACTGCGAAAAAATTAGGAAATTTAGGTGCAAAAATTGTACTTGCAGCAAGACGTAAGGAACGTTTGGAGGTATTGAAAAAACAGATTGAACAGAATGGAGGTACCGCAGTATATAAAGTAACCGATGTTGCGGATAAAAAACAGGTAGCAGAACTTGTGGAATATGCAATCCGCAAATTCGGTCGGATTGATGTACTTGTGAATAATGCTGGCATCATGCCGGCATCGTTCCTTGTGAAGAACTGTACAGATGAATGGGACAGAATTATTGATATAAACATAAAAGGAATTCTTTATAATATAGGAGCTGTGCTTCCACATATGAGAGAACAGAACTCCGGACATATCATAAATATTTCGTCAAACGCTGCTTATACGGAAATAAGTCCATATTCTACCGTGTATTGCATGACGAAACATGCTGTTAAAAACATCAGTAGTGGATTACGTCAGGAGGAGGCAATCGCTGGTTCTAAAATCAGAGTAACAGATATAGGACCGGGAATGGTTGATACAGAGCTGGTGTCAACCATTATAGAACCAGAAATGAAGGCAGTTGCGGATCAGCTTTTCAGTGATAAGTCAAAAATGATTACACCAGAGCAGATAGCAGATGCAGTTATTTATTCTATTGAACAGCCGGAGCATACGATGGTAACATCCGTTGTGATTCAGCCTAATTTATAAGATATTATAAACTGCACTGACAAATAAATTCTAATTTAATGGGAGGGAAGATATGAAAAAGAAAATAGGTATTCCGATTGTTGTCATAGCAGTTTTGATTATCGTGGCAGTTGGATATTATTTTATGTCAAAGACATTTGGCAAGAATGTAAATCCGTCCGAAGTAGATCATATCAATGTGTTCGATGGCAATACTGGCACTGGTTTCACAATTACAAATCCGGAAGACATCAAATATATTGTTGAGAACATTCAAAGCTATCCTATGAAAAAAGATGGCATTTCACTTGACACAACGGGATATAGTTTTAAGATTAGCTATATTGATAGCAATGATAAAGATGTTATTCCTGTATTTATTCTTAACAGTGATCATACAATCCGCAAAGACCCATTCTTCTATGTCTGTGATGGCGGGCTATGTTTTGACTATATAAAAGAATGTGAAGAGGTATATAAAACCAATGTAACGGAATCTGTGGAAGAAAAATAAATTGCAACTTCCACCGCAGGCAATGGAAGAATATCACATTTACGATGGGAGCTAAAGGACCGCTATTAGAAAAAGCAGAAAACTATGATGGTGAAATTCCACTTTTTTAAGTGGCCTGGGTGTTTTCCCACATTTCTTTTGTCATAATGTTTGTATGGCCAATCCGGGTCTCATTTAATAAAGGTACAGGAGAGTCTGTGAAACTTTTTCTGTAAAATAACCTAAGTAAGGTCCTTCTATGATAAAATAAATATCATTAGGAGGGCCTTTTATTATGGCAAGACAAAAGAAACCAGTTCACAGAGTTGAAATGACAGAGGGAAAAAGAAATATCATCCGCCAGCTTCTCGAAGAATACGATATCGAGACCGCGGAAGATATCCAGGATGCACTCAAAGATCTTCTGGGCGGCACCATTAAAGAAATGATGGAGGTTGAAATGGATGACCACCTTGGATATGAGAAATCCGAGCGTTCTGACAATGACGATTATCGCAACGGCTATAAACGCAAGCAGGTAAACAGCCGGTATGGCTCTATGGAAATCGAAGTCCCACAGGATCGAAAATCGACCTTTGAACCACAGGTTGTGAAAAAGCGTCAGAAAGATATTTCTGATATTGATCAGAAGATCATTTCTATGTATGCGAAAGGAATGACCACTCGCCAGATCTCGGAAACGATTGAAGATATCTATGGTTTTGAAACATCAGAAAGTTTCATATCCGACGTGACGGATAAGATACTTCCTCAGATTGAAGACTGGCAGAACCGTCCGTTGGATGAGGTATATCCAATCCTTTACATCGATGCGATCCACTATTCTGTGCGGGATAATGGAGTCATTCGTAAACTTGCTGCCTATGTCATTCTTGGTATTAATGCGGAGGGAAAAAAGGAAGTTCTGACGATTACGATTGGTGACAATGAAAGTGCGAAATACTGGCTGTCAGTGCTGAATGAACTGAAGAATCGCGGTGTGAAAGATATATTGATCATCTGTGCTGATGGTCTTACAGGTATTAAAGAAGCGATTTCCGCTGCATTTCCCAAAACAGAATACCAGAGGTGTATTGTCCATCAGGTAAGAAACACCCTGAAATACGTTCCAGATAAGGACAGAAAAGCTTTTGCTGCAGATTTAAAAACCATCTATCAGGCTGCTGATGAGCAGAAGGCTCTGGCTGCCTTGGACCGTGTAACTGAAAAATGGACTCCAAAATACCCGAATTCCATGAAACGCTGGAAGGACAACTGGGATGCTATTTCTCCGATTTTTAAGTTTTCAACCACCGTCCGAAAGGTCATTTATACGACAAACGCGATAGAATCGCTGAACTCCACATACCGGAAACTGAACCGCCAGAGAAGCGTATTTCCAAGCGATACTGCCCTGTTAAAAGCCTTGTATCTTGCCACTTTTGAGGCTACGAAAAAGTGGACTACTACGATCCGTGATTGGGCTCAAGTTTACGGAGAACTGAGTATTATGTACGAAGGGCGCTTACCCGAATAATCAAAAGGTGGGGTAAAAAGACAGGCGGGAAACCGCCTGCTCTTGACATGCCTGTAAGCAACTGTTATATATAAAGCAAGAGCGACAAGCCTGATTCACAAGCTCATCGCCCTTAATTATCATAGAAGAATCTTATTTACAGAGTTTTTCTCATACTCTCTTTTTTATAGAAATTGTTGACAATTTTACAACTGATGCATATAATATTTGCAGAATCATAAAAACCTTTGGTTTTTGTAAGGACGGCGTTGCGACGGCGTTCTATTTTTTTACGCTTTTTAACCTTCTACTTTTATAAAAAAATTTATCGTTCTACCATGTCTTCCAACATCTTCTTCAACGTATCCGCAAACTCTTCCGGATTTTCCTGTGGAACAGTATGTCCCCAGCCTTCGATCAACTGCATTTCCTTCCGTGGTGCTGTAATGGCGTTATAATAATCCTCCGTATATTTCACCGGCGTAACCCAGTCACATGACCCGGAAATGAAACCAACCGGAACCTGAAATTCTGTTCCGTAAGCATACACATCCTCTTCACTGATATAGTCAAAAAGCTGCTTATTCAAGCTGATAAAATCTGAAAGACTTCCCAACTGTTTTCCAAACCACCGCACATCATCCACTCCCAGAAACGGAGAAGTAAGTGCCGTCCAGATATAGTTGCTTTCCTTGTCCGGCGTATGGTAAGGTGATACATAACTTCTTAATGCCAGCATGTTTTCAAGATTCTGCTCTTCCTGATACTTTTCAAACGCAGCCACCATAGCCTCTGTATCATCGCCCCGTTCCATCGCAAGAGAAAGGGCATCCTCATACGCATAAACATCACTGCCACCGGCACCCATTTGTCCAACGCCAATATAGGCTGCCACTTTATCCGGATGGTCGATTGCATATTTACTTCCCACCATCGTTCCATAAGAATGTCCGACAAGTATCACTTTCTCCTGATGGAATCTCTCGCACACCGCATCGACCAATGCATCAAGATCTGCTTGTGCCTGTGCAAAAGTCGCTGTTTCATTATCAGGATCCGTATCTTTGTTCCGGTAATAGGTGCGTCCACAGCCACGCTGATTCCATGCAACTACTGTATAATCTTCCTTCAGACAATTGGAAAATGCATAGGTTTCCATCGTATCCGGGCTTGCAGGACCGCCATGAATCCAGATGATTACCGGATTACTCCTGTCTTCTCCGCGCATCAGACAGTACTGTTCCTGCCCGCACAAATCAAGATATCCCTCTTCCTCGATTCCATCCGCACTATGTACACTGCCCTTAATTGCGTGAAAATTTCTAATTCCAATCACGAGTGTCATTGCACCAAAGATCACTCCCATAGCAACTGCCAGAATAATCTGTAACACCCGAACGACAATTCCTTTCTTCCTATTGGCGCCTGTCACTTCATTCCGATGTTTCAGATGGATTCCAATATGACCGATTCCAAGAATGATTGCTGCAAGAAGCAGAAAAATATTCGCTCCATAGATTCCCAATAAGAAAAAAGCAATCACCGGCAGGCTTGCTCCCGCCACAGGGACTCCAGCAAAGGAAGAATAAAAGTCGGTCATTTTCTGCTCACTATGAAAATATCGGATCCAATACCCTTCATACAAAAGCATTGCCACAACTGCCAGCACGAGCCATACGGTCCATGCATTCGGCTTTCGTAGATTAAAATCCGCAAAAATCAATACACTGACACAGACCAGCACCTCACCGACCCGTTCCAGCAAGCATAAGATTTTATTCTCATTTTTAACATAACTCTCATAATTCTCCGGTTTATGCTTCGTCCAGATTATATTTGGTATAAAAAGCATAAGCAGGAATATAAGTCCCACATAAGAAAATCCAAAGTGAATCATAGCAACGCTTTCTCCCATTCCGCTTCCTTGAAACCAGTCAGTATCGTATTTCCATTCACGATAAGCGGGCGCTTCACAAGCATTCCATTCGTTGCAAGAAGCTTCAACTGTTCTTCTTCACTCATTGCCGGAAGCTTATCCTTAAGCTGCATCTCTTTATACAACATGCCACTGGTATTAAAAAATTTCTTCAATGGAAGTCCACTCTCTGCATACCACTCCTTCAGTTCTTCATAGGAAGGATTCTCCTCTACAATGTGACGTTCTGTGAATTCCAGATGATTTGACTCAAGCCATTTCTTTGCTTTCTGACAGGTTGAACATTTAGGGTAACATATGAATTGCATGATCTTTGATCTCCTTTATCTTTATCCTATATCATTCTTATGATCAACTTTATTATACTCATATTTTTTC
>CAVGQQ010000107.1:0-5530 GCA_963631525.1 bacterium | reverse complement strand
ATCGTATTGTTGATACGTCCATAGACCTTTTTATCATTATAATAGATATACCATTCCCCAATATTTTTCTCTACTGAAAAGCCGTCCTCGCTTTTTTTCAGGAGCAACCAACGTTTGCTTTCTGGTATAGCTGAATAAGGGATAACCTTAATGCCCATTTTTGTTGCGAGTTCAAAGCCGTTAACAGGTACACAGGAAACATCGTATCTTACGAACATATCAACAACGATCTGCTTGATTTCCTCATATCTTGCGTGTGATAAAGAAATTCCCAATATTATTCCTCCCCAAACAATGCGTTAATCAGTTCTCTTTTTTCCTGCTCAGTCATTGAAGATGCATTCCGTGCAATCAAACGGCGAATTCTTGGCTGGTCGAATTCTTCGCGTTCAATGCCAAGCAAAAAATCGGATGTAGTATGGAGAGCAGTGGCGATGTTTGCCAGTACATCTGGTTTTGGCTCTCTGTCGCCAGAAACATATCTGGACATTACTGCCTCCGTTACTCCAATGCGTCCCGCCAATTCTTTCTGTGTCATTCCACGTTTCTGCAAAGTCTCGGCTATGCGTGAACCTAATTCCTTTCCCATAGTGGTACTCCTTTCCTTTCTATCGATTTAGTGACATCATTATTATATCTGACACTTGCCACTTTGTCAAGTACTATTGCCAAACTAAAAGACCACACCGAGGAAAAATCCCCAGTGTGGTCTCTCGTGCTGATAGAAATCAAAAGACTGTGTCAATGTCATGCCAGTGCTCATCTGCCATATCGATAGCAAATTCGGTATTGTTAATGTACAGCCTGTTATCCTTATCTCGCACAAATCCCCAATGCAAACCGTGCTTTGCTGCGTAGGCTTTGAATGCATTGAATTTGTTTTCTATCTGGCGGTCTATATTTTTGTCTTGTCCCTTGCTTTCGCCACCCTTGGTTTCGATGACCCAAACGGTGCCGTCTTTTTTCATTACAATATAGTCAGCATAGAACAACCACTGCTTCTGTATGCCGTCCATATATACGATGGAGAAGTACTGCTGACCCGTGTCACCGTTCTTATAGACCCACTCAATATCATCACGCTTCTCGCAATATTGCTCGAACAGCATTTCACAGGTGCTGCGGACGAGGCTTGTGGCAAAGCCGGACGTATACTCGTGGTAGGCGTTAGTGAGGTATTCTACCTCGCTCTTAACGCCGGGGTCGTATTTAAAGAAGTCCTGCTCCGGAATATGAAATACGCTTGTTTTCGGATGCAGTCTTATACTCATCTGTTGCGCCATCTGCGCCGTAACATCACGGAATTCCTCTTTCAGCTTATGCTGATTGTTGATGACAAAGGCGTAGAATTCAGCGGTTTCCAGCGCAATCAGCTTCTTGGACGGATTACCGCCCTTGCGGAACAGGCGCTCCAGAATGGTTTTTACCTTGTTCTGTGCCATGCCGATGGATGATTTAATCGCGTCCACGCTATGCATGAGGTAAATGCCGTGCTTGTGGGTATCCACACGCTTGTGCGTGGTAATAAAACTCTCGCTATCCGCAATGGCGGAGGTACGCACAAACTGTCCCTGCAGAGCCTGCCCGTGGATGCTGTCACCGAAAACATACCCGGCATCGGCAAGGAGCATCTTGTTCATCTGCTTGTTACTGCCGAGGCCGTACTTCTTAACCATGGCATCGTGGATTTTAATCAGCACCTCGCGCTCGCCCAGACCGTCGCAGTCCATATCACGGATTTGCTTCTCCAGCGTGAATGTCTTGCATTTGCTCTTGAGAAACAGCCTGCGTGTTTCATAAGCTTTATCCACTTCGGCAAGCAGACCGGCCTTGTATTTTTCGTCGAAGGTGTAGACATAGCAGAAATCCAAAAGGTCATCCTCATAATGCTTTGCCTCCGGCATACGGCGAATGCGGCCTATCGTCTGGATTTCAAAGCTCTCGCTCATATCTTCACGCAGTTTTACGAGGATTTTGGCGCGAGGGCAGTCCCAGCCTGTGCTGATAGCCTGTTTCATGAGCAGGAACACCGGTGTGGCATCATTTTCGGTAAGATTGTCCGGTAGGTCACGCTTGTCCTCGCTCATCCAAATGCTGACCATACCATTATCATAGGTGTAACCCATGCTCTCCAGCTTCTGCTCCACGGCGCGGATAGTTTCCGGCTGACCGTTGGGAAACTGAATGAGAACGAGAGGACGAATGCCCTTGCCGAGTTCGCGGTACCGGGCAGCAATGGCCTTGCGCTTGTTATCTGCCAATGTGAGCAGCGCATCGTAATCGTCCGCAATCTCCATGCCGTCCTCAACGCCCTCGTTTACATAGAGCGCCTTGGTGATAAGACCGGCATTGATAACATCGAGTTCGTCTATTTCAAAGTATTCGTACCGTCTGTTTTCCACGGCGGTAGCGCTGACACGGATAATGTGCTTTGCGGCGAAGGCATCAATGATTGCTTTCGCCTTTGCCGTATTATTGGAATGCTCCTCATCGATGATGACGATAAATTCCGTTCCGGCACGATGGGCATCGGCAATGCGGTCAAACAGATTTTTACGCTCACTGTCGCGGATAGCGGTGTTGCCCTTCTTTGTCACCAGCTCCCAGTTGATGAACGTGGTGCTTTCGGCATCAAATCCGGCTGTGAGAGCGTCAAACAGATTCTGCGTGCGGCGGTGTGGCGCAAATTTGCGCATCTTCTGGCGGCTCTGCTCTTCAAGGTCTCCCTTGCCGGGACACAGCCAGATGAAGGCGGTGCGGCTGTCGATTTTTGTGAGGTATTCCTCGATAAAATCAATCAGCATAATGGTTTTGCCGGAGCCGGTGGGTGATTTCACCGTCACGGTCTGTTTACTGCGACTGTCGGAAACGATGTCGAGCAGCTTGAGAACGGCCCTCTCTTGAAAATCGAAAAGGTCAACAGCAATGCCGTTTACCATGTTTCACCCACCTCCTTCAGCTCAAAATTGAAGTAATAGTCCGGGATAATGTGGATTTCCGTATCTGCCAGCAGCGCGTTCTGCTCCGTTGTGAACAGTACATTTCGGGACACGTACACTGCCCGCACATCCGGGTAGTCCTGCCAATGTGCCAGCACCTCATCCGCTTGGTCATCGTCCAGAATCATGAGGTATCTGCTGCCATCGATTTTCACGCCATGCTCCAGCTGCACCATTTCCGCGATATGCTCCAGAAGTGCATCGGAGAGGTATTCCTCGTCCTTGGAAACAAAATCCGTGCGGTAGTATTTGAGGTTAGCCGGTATGCCGTCGGAATATTTGCTGCCGTCTTCACGTTTGCCTGTGATAACGGTTTTTATACGAGGATAGGTTACATTTTCACAGATACCATTTTCGTTGTTGGTACAGAGAATGAATCTACGGTTTCCACCATCAGCTGCGTTTAATTCCATGATGGCTTGTCCAGTAGTGCCAGAACCGGCAAAAAAGTCAAGAATAACGGAATCCTCACGAACTATCCGCTTAAGCAAATAAGTGATTAGTTCAAGCGGCTTGGGATAGGAAAACACCTTACTACCGAAAATTTCTCTAATTTGGTTACTACCCTTTGTAGTGTAAAATTGTTTGTCTGTCCATATCGTGGAAATCCCAACGCCAGCAGTTTTATATGCTTTAACGTCAATCGTGGGGATTTTTTCATCTTCACTAATACGATAACTTTCTAATTCACCACTCTTAATTTTGCTAATGACGCCAGCAGAAAGATACTGAATAGTATATTTATTTTTTCCCTTACGGGCGTTTATTGGAACCACCTTTATGTAGCCTTTCTTCCAGTCGCTGAGGAGCCGACTTGGAATAAGTCTCCATACGCAAGGCTCTCCCTTCGATGTTACCGGCCACACAGCAACAGTTCCACTTGGAGCCTCGTCGTAGTCAAATATAAAATCCGCAAGGTTTCCGGTATAGAGTCCCTCACTGACACGCTCTTGTAAAGATTTACCGCATCCGACAATACATCCTGCTTCATTGACATATATAGGGTAGGCTTGATTAGGTCGTTGCACTTGATTGAACGTAGCTAAGTTCATTCCATGATAAGGAGAGCCATATTCATTCATCTCATCCTCGGATGGAATGGGCTGAAAAACAAACGGAGTAACAAAAACAATGTATTCATGCGTGATATTGAATCCACCATTTGGCTTGCCTCCAGAAGTTTGCACTGTTACACATACCACTTGACGGTTATCGAAAATTTCTTGGCACAGTACCATAAGGTTATTTACTTCTTGGTAACCAATACTGATTGCCATAACGCCATCTGGAGCCAACAGATTACGTGCAACGAGCAATCTTTCGTTCATAAATGAGAGCCACTTACTATGCCTATATCCATCAACGGTTTCGACAAATGCATCGTCATAAACAAAGTCCTTATTTCCTGTATTGTACGGGGGATCGATATAGATGACATCAATTCGTCCGGCATGGGTCTTTTCCAACAGCCGGAGGGAATGCAGATTATCGCCCTCAAGAATAAAATTATAGACTCCGCCTGCGATGCCGGTGATTTCCTTGTCCGCATCCTCGGTAAACACGGGAATGTTATCGCGCATCATCACATCCACGGCTTCTTCGTGCTGTTCCCAGACGAGGCCGTATTTCTTCGCGGTGAGTTCGCTCTCAATTTCGCCCAAGGCAATGAGGACGCTGTCATCGTCCTTGTGCTCTTCCTTAAGTTTATTCAGAAACTCCAACATCCGCTGCCGTTTCGCTTGCGATAGATTAGCCATTGCCGTGTACCTCCGTTTCGCCGCTGTCCGGCACAAATTCCAGAATATCATCCACGCCGCAGTTGAGCGCCCGGCAGATGCTTTCAATCGTTTCTAAGGATACATATCCGTTTCGTTTCATCCGGGGAATAATATTGGATGAAAAACCGGCCTGTTGCTGAAGCTTCGTTGTGGTCATGTCCCTCTCAATGAGCAGATGGAACAGCCTTTTATAACTAACAGCCATATCACACCTCCGTGTGTGTTCTCAATCACGTTTGAAAATATTATATCACGAAAATGTGACCTTTTCAATATTGACCGGCCTTCTCGCAGAAATTTTCTGTGGGAGGGCTTATTTTTTTGCCCTTTTTCGGCCAATATGCCCATTTCTGTCCAGACAGGTCTACGAGAAGAAAATTTCAAAAAACATGGGACCAAATGCACTTCTTGTGTCCGGTGGCAAGTGAGAGGAAGGGCAAAACAACATCCCTTCCGGAAAGTGAGGTACAGGGGGTTGAATTTCTCGGCAGTGAGTGAAGAAGGAAATAGCTTTTGAAGGTTCCGAGTCCGCAGTGATGCGGTAAGACGAAAAAATATGATTTCCTTCGTCAAATCGCTTCTCTCATCTCCATTGGGGAGTGTGAGGAGAAAAAATCCTCTCAAGCACCACATGGGCATACGCCCCGAAAAAGGAAGGAGGCGCACACATGACCACAGCAACAAATATCGCACCGAAGGGAGGTGAACAGAAATGGAAGATTTCATGGCGGAACTGAAACAGCAGCGCATCTG
>CAVGQQ010000106.1:0-5687 GCA_963631525.1 bacterium | reverse complement strand
ACATAGCAATTATACTCAAAAGCAGTGAAGAAAACGTTAATGCAAGTGAAAAAGAATCTGAAAAAGGAATTAAGATTATATCATTTTCTCTTAATAACAAATCTGTTAACAATATAATAACTGCAGCAGATAAGCATCCTATAATCCATCTGTAAGTATTACGACTTATATGTTCTTTTTCAACAATAGGTTTTTCATCAGTGCTATTCTTTTTCAAACCATGAACCTCCCTATTTTTGTTCCCATAGGGGATGCAGTCTGGCTGTTGATAATAACGCTTCTATTCCCTTTGGAGAATTAGCTCTGTAGCAGAAATAATAAAACAGGTAATCAAATTCAACATTCCATTCTTTTCCAAAATCCGGATTGCTTTTTGCACACACTGTTTCCTCTGCCGTGAATATTTCTCCCATAATGTAAGCTACTAGCCAATAAGCGTTTGTATTTACCATTTTAGCAATATCTTCTTTGCTTAATTTGTCCAGCATATCGCATATTTCATCATCTTCTACAGAAAATGTCAATGGTTGTCTCTGTAACCACCAGTACGAAAGGTATGCTGCACATTTTAGTCTGTTTGGATATGTAACAGGGTGAAATTCTTTTAATCGCGTAAGATCTTCAAGTGTGTCGATAATTGCTTGTGTTGCCCGCAGAACATCGAAATTCACCTTAATATCAATATCATATTTTTCTTTATAATACTGTATACGTTCATGGCAATATTGCGTGACCTGTTCTGTGATGTTAAGTATGATGTCTTCTATGACATCTTCTCCAAAACCGTTTTCGGTTCCGAGCATCTCTGCATACTTCTCATAAATTATATGCATTTTTTTTATCCTCCCAACTTAAAAAACAGGTATAGGACCTTTAGTTAACTAGCCCTATACCCATCTTAATTGTGTCTTCCACAGACACGAGTGATCCAATACTGGTAGTTTTTCTTTTCAGATGTGAAACCATTTGGATTTCCTGTGTTGCTTAATAAAATGTTTGGAATCGCATCTTTAAACATTACAGTTTTGGTAACTGCAGCAACTTCTTGTGCTGAAGTGTTTAATGTAATAGTCATGTTTGTTTTCTCCTTCCTTTTTTGTGTAAACAATTACATTATAACCGAATCGTAATTTTTTTCAACGTCATTTTTGTGATTTTTAATATTATATGTAATTTGCGCATTTTTGATTAAATAATTTATGCAAATTAAACAAAATATTTTCGTCAAAATCCCTGTGTTTTCGTTACTTGATTGTGCAAATGTGACATATATTTATATGTTTCAGTTTCCTCAAACTACTTTCACCTACTCCGCAGGGCAGTTACAAGCTTCGACACTCTAGGGGGTGCCGTATGCCGGTGGGGAGGTAAACGAGAGTGTCTTTCTGATCTGTCCAAGGTCATTCTTTCTATAGTGTCAGCAAGAAAATAATAATGATTGCACGTTACCGTTTTATGGTTTCTAGTATGTACGCTCACGCGGAGAATCTCTGTACAAACAAAAAATTCCCTTTTGTTCGTATAGCTATGCCGTTTTTAATTATCCGAGTTTTACTCGTATTGGCATATAAACTCCAAAAAAGAGCCTATTCATTATGAATAAGCTCTCATTTTTTAATATTTCACTTCATATCCGCACTTCGTACACCGCTTTCCGACGGTTTCATCGTATGCAACATGATCAATAATTTTGTATTCCACTGGTACTTCTTCATATACAGGTTTTGATGAGTAGCTTGCATGTTCCGACGTGAGGTGGTTTCTGGCTGCCTCGCAGCCTGCACCCCCATACGTCAGCGTCAGATCCATACCGCAAGCGTTACAAAACTCGTGGTAGCCGACAAGTTTCTTCTCCATATCGGTTTCGATGTGGGATACTTCGTCGTGGTGTACCACGATATTTTCCCATACATGGGAACATTCTGTTGTCTGTGGTTTATCTTCTGTCGTAGAGGACGGTTTGCTTTCCGTGGTTGCCGGTGGCTTCGATGCACTTCCGTTTGATGAAGAACCGTTGTTTGACGCTGAACCGCTGTTTCCGGAATTTCCGGAAGATGTACTGTTGCCCGAATTTGTACCGCTGTTTGTGTTACCGCTGTTCCCCTGCGTCTGGCTTCCGGAAGATGCACTGTTTCCCGGCTTGGAAGTGTTTCCGTTTGCCGTCTGGTTGTTTCCTGCAGAAGAGTTGCTGTTTCCGGAAGACGAGTTATTTCCCGGCTTTGTACCATTGCCCGGCTTCGCACTTTCCTGCGTGTCTGCTTCCGTCACAGCCTCGGTTGTGGTCTTACCGTCTGTCTTCTTCCCGGACTCCGTTGTAGCTGTTTCCGTCGTAGTTTTGTCTGCATCAGCCGCACTTGCCTCCATCTGTATAAGAGAGGCGTCCGTCTGTGTGCGTTCCGGACTTCTTGCATTGTTCCCACATGCACATAACATCAGGGCAAGAGCTGCGGTACTAAATGTCAGCGTCAGTCTTTTCATTATCCTTATTTTTCTTCTCATTCTCGTTTGCATATCTCCCACGGTATAATTTCATATGTTTTAATTATACCATGCAATATGTTTATTTCAATTACATTCTTCGAAAGCATGTACGCTCACGCGAAAAATCTCTGTACAAACAAAAAGAGGATACAACGTATCCTCTTACTTGGTTATTCCACACTTTTTGCATCGTTTACCTACGACTACATCTTTTGCCGGTTCATCTTCTACTTCTACCGGAACCTTTACCGTTTCGTAGATAGGTTTTGATGAGTAGCTTGCACCAGCGCCGTTACGTTCCGCCATGAGATGCGCTGGCGCATCTCCGCAGCCTGCACCCCCATACGTCAACGTCAGATCCATACCGCAGCCGTTACAAAACTCGTGGTAGCCCACGATTTCGTTTGTCTCATAATACTCTGTGTGCGTTTTTGCACTTTGATGCTCTACAATATTTTCCCATACATGGGAACATTCTGTTGTCTGTGGTTTATCTTCCGTTGTAGAGGACGGCTTGCTTTCCGTGGTTGCTGGTGGCTTTGATGCACTTCCGTTTGATGAAGAACCGTTGTTTGACGCTGAACCGCTGTTTCCGGAATTTCCGGAAGATGTACTGTTGCCCGAATTTGTACCGCTGTTTGTGTTACCGCTGTTCCCCTGCGTCTGGCTTCCGGAAGATGCACTGTTTCCCGGCTTGGAAGTGTTTCCGTTTGCCGTCTGGTTGTTTCCTGCAGAAGAGTTGCTGTTTCCGGAAGACGAGTTATTTCCCGGCTTTGTACCATTGCCCGGCTTCGCACTTTCCTGCGTGTCTGCTTCCGTCACAGCCTCGGTTGTGGTCTTACCGTCCGTCTTCTTCCCAGACTCCGTTGTTGCGGTTTCCGTCGTAGTTTTGTCCGCATCAGCTTCCAATACTGCATCACTTGTGCTTTCCGCATCGCTCATGCTTGCCGTGGTATCTGTCTTTTTATTCTCAGCTCTTGCGCTCGAATGATAGTACATACCATATGCAGTTCCACCTGCGCCAAGAAGCAGGATTACCATGATCAGGATAATCAACAGTTTCTTTCTATTTTTCTTTTCGTTTTTATTCTTCATTTATATCAGCTCCTTTCAATAGTGTTGTTTTATCTCTATGTATAATATATCACATTTTACGTAAAATGTCAACATATTGCCTTTGCTCGATAATTACACAATCTTCAATCTCTTTTGCGGCTTTGTAAAAACATAAGATTCCAAACGCTTGTATACCTAAATCCATAAGATACAAACCCTTACTCCTTTGAAAAAAACATAAGATTTCAAATCTCAAATACAAAGTCCACATGGTATTCCGGCTTCTGCTGCACCGTACTTGCTTCTGGTACAGCCACTCCCCGTTTTTCCATGCAGTATTTACCCATTAAGGGAAGGACGGCAACTCGCCCCTTATCTATAATACATATTTTACCAAAACACCACGGAATTAGTATAACATATTTCCCCCTCATGCATTTCATCTCATCATCTGTAAAGGTGGGAGTATTCTGCTAAATATTAGATAAAGGAGAAAGAATGCTTTTGCACCTTTGTTAAGCAATAAGGTTCCGAACCGCCGTTATGGAAGCAGAACAAAATAGTGATCTTTTACAACTTTTAAATGCCACAAGTCAGATCCTTTACATCTTTGTAAAACGGTAAAGTTCTAAACCTTGTTTTTATTTGTGCAAATTTTTACATGTCCTTTGCATCTTTGTAAAACGGCAAAGTTCTAAACCCTCTAATACAAAGTCCACATGGTATTCCAGCTTCTGCCGCATCGTACTTGATTCTGATACAGCCACTCCCCGTTTTTCCATGTAGTGTTTACCCACTAAGGGAAGGACGGCAACTCGCCCTGTTATTATGAATTGCGGTTTTTACAATTTTGAATTTATTTGTATTCCTATAATATCCATCTATACTTCTATGAGATAATAAGGTTCTGGATTTTAGAAGATGTATACAACCAAAAGCAGCTACCTTTGCTCCTTTGCAAAAAGCAAAAACATAAGGTTCTGAACCTTGTAAGCCTCTTCAGCCTTCTCCTTGTCACCTTTGCATCTTTGTAAAACAATAAGATCCGAAACCCTCGAATTACAAAACCTACACGGTACTCCGGCTTCTGCTGCACCGTACTTGCTTCTGGTGCAACCACTCCCCGGTTTCCCATGCAGTATTTACCCATTACAGGAAGGACGGCAACTCGCCCTTATATTACAACTTTCTGAAATTCCAAACCGAATATATCATATTTGCGATCTACATAGTCCTTTGCACCTTTATAAAACAAGCCTTTGCAACTTCACAAGACAATAGAGGTCTAAACCACACTTTATGTACAAAGATGAAAAACACATCTTTATAAAGTTTTATGCTCTAAACCCTCAAATATAAAGTCCACATGGTACTCCGGCTTTTGCTACACCATACTCGATTCTGGTGCAACCACTCCCCGTTTTTCCATGAAGTATTTACCCACTAAGGGGAAGGACGGCAACTCGCCCTAGTCACAGCAACAGGATTCGAACCTGTATTTCCCGAATATCCGGGCGCTCTCTCAGATAAAATATCTGATCCCCGCAGGATTTCAGAACAACATGTATTTGGAACCAGCTGTGTTATATCCTGCCTCTAAGCTACGCTGCAAAAACCAGTATTATTTGAACAAGGAATCATATTTATAATACCACATATTGCTGATTTTTCAACTAAAATCACAATTCGTAGCACGCTGACATCTGGAAATTGAAATCACATCCAACGAAATCTTTGATATAGTCCATGTTTTCTTCTAATACAGCTTTGAGTCTTTCTCTATACCCTTTCTTCTCTACTCTTAGGTATGTACCGTCTTTTTGACGAACCGTTTCCGAAAAAACATACGGATTATATAAATACGCCAACTGGTTTAGCCCAATGCATTCCGAAAATGCACCATACGGCGAAGTCCGTAATCCTTTGTCACAATAGTCACAATATGCGATACCAGAGATGTTTTCTCCTGCATACGGGCGCAGGATAAATTTCCCATTTTCTTCTTGGCAAAGTTTATATTGGGAATTTACGATCGTTTCCGCCTCATCTATATTGGATGCGATCACTCCTATTGTACACGAGCCATCCGTGTCAGGTGAACTACTCGGATACAAGTAACCGAGCTTCCTGCTTCAGCCACCACAGCTTTG
>CAVGQQ010000105.1:0-6367 GCA_963631525.1 bacterium | reverse complement strand
TAAAGAAATAAAGCTCGAAAACTACACTTACTACAGAAACTACACTTTTTTTTTTATTCTTATGATTTTTTTTTTCATTTGTATTTACCTATCTTATTACATAATTATTATGTTTTTTTTAATTTTTAGAAAAATAAGTGTAGTAAGTGTAGTTTTACATAAAGAAATCCTTTGAATATAACAAGTTACAAGAAACAATGTTTGTAGTAAAAAGTGTAGTTTTTCTGTAGTCGAAGTGTAGCAAATTAACATGAATGTTCCTAAATCGGAACACATAAAAGGATAAAGAAAAAATGAATAGCATACGGTTAATCAAGTCAGATGTTAAAGACTTCATCGATAACAGATTGAGAAGAGAAGAGGATTTTGAACGTGCGGTATGTGATATCCGTAGGTCGAAGGAAAAGAGGCATTACAGCAAGCAAACCGCTGAAACCCTTGTAAAAAAAAACGCATGTGTTTTCAACTTTATAGATCATTACGATTATGAAAATTTTAAAAACAACATGAAAAACGATTTTCAAAGAGTGTATGACAGGATATACACTGAAACTGTAGACGTAGACTCATACTTGTATGGCAAACTGGGTGTAAGTATGTACGCTGGTGGTTGTCACGAAATTATTGAAAACCTCTGGAAAGAACTCTGGGAGATAAAAGAGACAATTCTGACGAAAGTCAGTCATCGGAGATTCAAATATTATAAAACTTGGTATGAACGAAGAAACAAGTTTGTCAAAGAACCATACAAAGACATTCTGAAAGAAGATGAGATTCTTCAGAGTATCTACGACGGTACGATATTCAGTCATGTCGAAGATGTGTTGTATGACTTGAACATCGAGGTATGACATGAAACATGAAGAACCGAGATACATCTATCTGACTACCATTTATAAACGATTGAGAATCTACATCGGTGATGTGTACAGACCCGACTCGGTGAAAGTCCGTGTCGAGTGCTGCACATCGGGATCATATACACTGACGTTCCTTGAAATCGGTTCAGGACTTTGTGAGGGATGTGTGTATCTACCTCACACTGGAAAAGAAGAATGTGCATTTCGAGAAAGTGATTTCCCGAAGTTATTACTCTCCAGTTTTCCCGAGGCTGTCGGGATATACCAGGTCTGAATCTGTTTTTTCCAGTGCATGGTGATGACAGTCCGTTGTAACGCTCGGAGAGTGTGGAGATTCTTGTACTCCCTAGACCGTGAAATAATGCCTATAACCGTTCGATTGAGTAAAGACACGAAATTACATAGTTGAGTCTTCTGAATCGGTTATAGGCGTTTTCTTTGTGTCTTATACAGAGAAAATCAAACACCCGAAAAGTAATAACGGACTGTATAAGAAGGATGATTTTATTCTGACACTTTCTAGAAAAGTGTAAACCTTGTGTGTGAGAGTCATTTTCTGTGTTCGGCACATACCCGACTCTCAAAAAAAATGACCCTACCTCCCCTATTAAATAGGGCGAATAAGGGGTTTCCGGCTGAATTGGTACAGAAATGGTACAGAGAGTCAATTCTACTACATGTCAAAATCTTATACAGAAATGATTTAAGTCCTTATGGTGTACAGTATTTCATGTATTGCCAAATCGTATGACCGATTCTATAAATCTAGGTAGAATCTAGGTTTATTAAACTGAATTCTACCTGTTTTCTTCCATTTCTACCCATTCTACAAACATTTTGGTACAAAAATGGTACAGAGAAAATCATCAAAGAAACAACCGCCTCAAATCCGAGGCGGTCTGTTTATCTGTCTGTAAGTGCAGCATGTCAGCATGACTTCAGCATTGTAGTGTCTTTGATGGTGAACACTTCATTCATCTTGTTTTCGAGTTCCTTCTCTTTGGATTCATATAGATGTGTATAGATATCGAGAGTTGTCTGAACGTTCTCATGTCCGAGGCGTTTCGAAATCATGTTTATAGGCATACCCATATTAACCAGCATTGAGGCGTGAGAGTGTCTTAGATCATGTATTCTGATTCTCTTCACCCCCGAAAGTCTGATACCGTTCTCGAACGCTTTACGAAACGAACTGACAGCATTGTAGAATAGTTCATCATCTTCCTTCATCCCGAAATTTGAAATGAAGTATCTACCGACAAGAATCATTACATCCTTCGGAACTGATATTGTTCTGATACTCTTTGCCGTCTTCGGTGTGGTGATGAACTCTTCACCCCTTATCGTGTGGACATTCTTCGTAATTGATACAGTGCTGTTCGTGAAGTCGAAGTCTCTGTAGGTTAATGCCCTTAGTTCCCCGATTCTCATACCCGTACAATACAACAGTCTGAAAGCGACTTGATAGAACGGGTTATCAATCACCGACATGAACTTCTCGAACTCTTCCAGAGTCCAGTAATCAATGTGTACAGACTTCGGACTTCCTATAGCTTTCGGCATAGGCTTTACTTCGTAATATCCGAGTTCAACACAATAGGTGAAGAACGCCGATAAATACAGATGAAGTTTTCTCTGTGTCGAGGGTTTATAGTCACCGTTCAGAACGGATAATTGCCATTCCCTTACAACACTCTTTGTAATGTTCGACATCTTCATGTTTCCGAAATACGGGATAAAATGACGATTGAAATTCAACTGTCTTTCTTCGTATGTGGTCGGTTTAAGTGTTGCCTTACACCATTCCAGGTACTTTGTTGCGACACTCTCGAAAGTGTCTTCGCTCGAACCTTCGAGTTTCTTCTTCATCTTCGTTTCGTATTCAGTTGCATCTTTGCGTGTGCTGAATCCTGTCTTCTTGTGCTGTTTCTTGTTTCCGTCATAGTCGGTGTATCTGAACTTACACGCCCATGACGATGTGAAATTGTCTCTGTAAATTGACATTGTAATGTTCCTCATTGTGAAAGAACTTGTTACAATTTCAGTGCTACTTGATTAACTGTAACAAGTTCAATCGGTCGGTGTTATCGGCTAGTTCGGTAACACCTTCTTTTTTCTTCCCATCATGTACCCGTAATAATAGGCTGAAGTGATGGCAATAAACGAACCGTGCTGTTTCATGAGGTCTTCGAGTTCCTCATACTCCGATGTTCTCATAGGTCGAGAATCGTGTTTCCTGTCTTCGAGTAACACATCCAGTACTGATTTTTTCATTCTGTCTTTACCCCTTTGCGTTTTCGCTGTTTTCTATCCTCAATCCCGATACCGTTCTTTTCTGCTATCGAGATACAAGATTCAACACATTCGGCTGCATAACCTTCGATTGATTTTTCGTCTTCGAAGTGCAGCAATTTACCGCTTAATTCTTCGAGTGTTTCGACGAACTGGAGAGATTTCGTTTCTCTGACCGAAATCAGATGTTTCTTATCCAGTTCAGATAACATTTCTTCCCGGTCTGTCCTGTACTTCGATTCACCGTATAACCATGATTTACGGACATTGAAGAAGTCACAAATTGCGGTAAGATTCTCTTCGGTAGGATATGCCTTACCATTACACCAGAAACTGACTGTCTTTCGGCTGATACTGTCTTCCTCTTCTTTCCCGAGTAATTTAGACAGTTCGAGTGCGAACTGATCTTGCGTGATATTTCTGTCCTTTATCAGTGTTTTCAGGCGTTTCCGGAAAAACGGATTATCTTTTCTCTTCTCACTCATTAACATCTATCCTTCATACACTTGGTTACACTTTGTAACTTTATGTAACATTGTGTTACCATGTCATTTCAAATTACTTTTTGTAAAATCTTCATTTACTCCAATTTGAGTTAACGACGATTACCATGTGAATACTGTATCATCGAGGTAGTTAGATGTCAACAGCAATAACAACAAATTAGATAAAGGGAGAAGTAAAGGCATGAAAGACATGAATCAGAAAGTAAAAAATGCAATTCGTGAAAAGGGTCTTCCTCAATACGAAATTGCTCGGTTACTCGGTTTCAACGAATATTCGTTCTGTCGGTATCTTCGGTATGAACTTCCCGAGGAAAAACAGAATGAACTCATCGAGAAGATTAACGGGTTAGGGGTATGACTATGGATGGAAAACCGATTTTTGTTACAGTTAATGAAGTAGTGGATGTTCTCGGGGTCTGTCAGAGTAAGGCATACCGCATTATTCAGAATCTGAATAAGGAACTGGAAGAGAAGGGATATATCACCGTTCGAGGTAAGGTGTCTCGAAGGTACTTCGAAGAGAGGGTAGCACTTTGAGCAAGTACGAATTTTTCAAGGCGTATGTACCTATTAACGAGAAGAAAAAACCTTTAATTAAATGGACAGGGGTACAAACGTCGGAACTGTTAACACTGGAAGAGGCACGACAAAATGAAGGCTACGCCGGAATCCTCACCGAGAACACTGTTCTGATAGATATCGATGACGGTAAACACGCCGAAATAATGTTACAGATAGTCAAAGATTTAAAACTGAAAACCCGTGTATATAAGACTACTCGGGGCATGCATTTTCTGTTTTTGAATAACGGAACATTCAGCAAGGATAAAGGAACGAATCAGAGGGCTAGTTCTTCTCATTTGAAAACTGTTTGCGGTCTTCACATCGATTATAAAACGGGATTATCGAATCATCTCGAAAATCTGAAAATAGGCGGTAAATTACGCCCTATCATTTATGATATCGAAGACGGTGAAGAATACGAGACTGTTCCGAAATTCATTCTTCCATGTTTTAAAATACCGACTGTTAAAGACGAAAACGGGAAAACAGTCGAAGACAAAACGAAAGACAATTTTCAGTTATTCGGCATGAAAGACGGTGACGGACGTAACGAGGCTTTAAGAGACTGGAAGAATTACCCGTTTAACAAGTGGGATATGACACCTGAAGAAATCAAGGAAATATTCAGGAATATCACCAACAGATATGTTTTCTCTGACCCGTTACCCGAGGAAGAGATAGAAACAATATGTAGACCCGAGGCATTTATAACGTTCGATTCAAAGAAGTCGAAGAAGTCGAAGAAAAAGAAGTGCAGCGGAGAATTTACTAATGAAGACGGAACGTTTCTACAGAGTAAACTCGGTGACTTCCTCATCAGTGAATATCATGTTAAGAATCTCGACAGAATTCTGTATGCCTTTAACGGTGTGTGCTATGAATCCGACTTGAATACAGACATCCTACAGAAACGGATGATAGAACTTGTTCCTGATTTAGGAAGATCAAAGAGAGCAGATGTAATCGAATACATGAAACTGAAATCACCAGTGGTCAAACGGGAACGGGAAATGAAGTACATCTGTTTCAAGAATGGGTTACTAGATCTCGATTCATTCGAACTTGTAAAGAGTACCCCCGATGTTTTCATCCGTAACCTCATACCGCATGACTATAACCCAGGTGTGTATTCCGGTCGGATGGATGGTGTTCTGAATGACTGGTGTAATAACAGTGAGGAAATCCGCTGCACTCTCGAAGAGGCGGTAGGGTACACTCTTACAAGTTCTACCATAGGACAGAGTATGTTCATCATTCAAGGGGAGAAGAGTAACGGGAAATCTTCATTCTTCTTTGTTCTCCAGTCCTTACTCGGTGAAGGGAATTATTCGTCAGCTGATATGTTAGAGTTTGGTAAACGTTTCGTTCTTTCCTCATTACTGGATAAGACAGCAAACATCGGGGATGATATCATAAACTCGAAGATACCCGACAAAACAGTTTCGATACTGAAGAAAGTCTCAACGGGTAATTCTGTCGAGACAGAATTTAAAGGCAAAGACAGATTCAAATTCGGACCGTGCGCAAAATTGTGGTTTTCGTGTAACTCTTTCCCGATTTTCGATGATGAAACGGGGGCTTTAGCTCGAAGGATAATTCTTATCCCGTTCCTAAACACTTTCGATTCATCGAACCGTGTACGGGGTATCGAGGATTCATTTACAGAGACTGACTTCGAATACCTCATCAAAGTATCAGTAGACGGTCTGAAACGGGTTATTGCAAATAAGTGGAACATTACACCATGTACCGAGGGAGAACGCCTGAAGGAAGAACTTGTAACACATACCGATACAGTGAGGATGTTTCTCGAAACAACAGAAATCACTGATATAATTAACTGTTCTACTGAAGATGTGTTCGACAAGTACAGAAAATTCTGTCCTACATCCGAGAGAGCAACGCTGAATGTACTCTCAAAGGAAATCAGACGGAAATACAAACTGACTACCCAGTGCAGAACGGTGAAGGACTCCCACGGAACACCGAAGAAAGTACGGGTGTACATCCGAGAGTGATAACTACACTTGAAACTACACTTCTGCTACACTTCTGAAAAAATAACATGATTCTTGTAATTGAATAGGTCGTAAAGAAATAAAGCTCGAAAACTACACTTACTACAGAAACTACACTTTTTTTTTT
>CAVGQQ010000104.1:0-6594 GCA_963631525.1 bacterium | reverse complement strand
AAATCCGCTTTCCAGACTAAAACTGCCGCAGATACAGGCATCAGGATCACACCCAATCCGCAGTTGAGCATATAATTGGCGCTGCCTGTAAAACGGCTGAATTCTTTTTGCAGGAGAGCACCGCGAACCGATCTGACTTTTACACGCTGCTCTTTGTATGCACTTTTGGCAACACCACGGTTGGCTGTGGCGAGCTTTAAGAAGCTGCGGGACAAAACCCAATATGCAATCATGAAAGCAACCACAACAATGACCGTAAAAACGATCATGGAGAGGATATTTCCCTGAGCAGCCATTCCCATGTGATACAGGGGATAGAAAACCGTTTTCAGCCTGCTTCCTACCGTTTCCGGGTTCAAAAGAATCAACTGGATCAAAGAATAGGCTCGTGCGTAGAGGTAGTAGTAAGCCGCAATAAATACCAAAGAAACCAATACGGTAATGATATTTTTATGCTTCACTCTCACCGCAATCAGTGCAACCACCCAGCCAAGGATGGCAGACAGCACCAAAATCAGCAATGACAGCACCAGCGGGATCAGCAGCACATGGATCGTTCCCACTATGGAAAAGGGTGCGTTTACAAGCCAAATTAGTACCGTTGGGCTCATGACGATCAGCTCGTACATAAGACCCATGGCGTAAACGCCTGACAGCCGAACAAGTAAAATTCTCGATGTTGGAATTGGCATGGCCAGCAGCATATCATTATCTTTGGCTTGATAGAGGGAACTGTATGTATTAAACACACTGCCAAACACGCCGAAGAAAATAGCAATTAGACCCATAAGACACCAATAAAGCCATCCCATTTTTTCAGTAAGCAGGGGGCCGCAAAGTGATACTGCCGCAACTCCAAACATCACGCCTAAGAAGGCAAATAGGAGCAGATACAGCAGACCCCAGCCAACAACACCTTTTGCAGTGCGGTATTTGCCTGATTTTTTGTCCTGATAAAGCCAAGAAAACACTTCCATTAGTTGTTTTCGCAGCAAAGCTCTTGTCATCATTCTCCCTCCAGTTCCAGGAACACATCTTCCAGGGAAGTATCGCCCTTGACTTCCTCCATCGTTCCGGATTTCACCAGATTGCCACCCTTGATAATGGCAATCTTATCACAGAGCTTTTCGGCAACTTCCAGCACATGGGTGGAAAAGAAGATTGCCGAGCCGCTATCACACAGATTGCACATGATGGTTTTCAGCAGGTGGGAAGCCTTGGGGTCAAGGCCGACAAATGGTTCGTCCATAATGATGAGCTTCGGCTGGTGTACCAGTGCAGAAATAATCGCCAGTTTTTGCTTCATGCCGTGCGAATAGGCTGAGATCGGCTGCGCCAAATCTGCCGTCAGTTCAAAGGCATCTGCATAGCGGTGAATATTTCCCTTGCGTTCTAATGCACCCACATCAAAAACATCTGCCACAAAATTCAGATACTGAATACCGGTCATAAACTCATAGAGATCAGGATTGTCTGGAATATAGGCAATCTTCTTTTTGCAACTAATCGGATCAGCCTTGACCGAGATACCGTCCACATATATTTCGCCGCCGTCAAATTGCAGAATACCACAGCAGGATTTCAGCGTTGTGGTTTTGCCAGCGCCATTGTGACCAATGAAACCGTAAATTTCACCGGGGCGAATATGTAAAGACAGATTATCAACCGCCTTTTTCTCTCCGTAAGTTTTCGTTAAATGCTCGATTTTCAACATTCCCATGTCCCTCGCTTTATTTCACTGCTAAAATCAGCAGTTATATTTTTGGTTTACTTGATTCAAATCCGTGTCACAGCCACGACAGCGTCAGATATTTCTTACCCGATGGAAGATATAGCTCATAAATTAGCCCTCCTGCCGTTTGGCAAAAAGC
Source organism: bacterium (assembly GCA_963631525.1). Lineage (GTDB taxonomy): Bacteria > Bacillota > Clostridia > Lachnospirales > Lachnospiraceae > Coprococcus_C. Next base: position 4,723 of record CAVGQQ010000104.1, on the reverse strand, counting down.
ACTGTCTGTGCCTTCATTGAGATTTTGACAACCTCATACCCATAATTACACAGTTCTTTCTTGTATTTCAAAAAAGAGTGATCCATCGGCACACCGGCAATCTGACCGATTTCATCAAAGCTCAATGTCAGTTGAGGCTTGCCGCTTTCATGAATGTATGCCCAAAGCGTATTGTATTTGCTCATATGATGCTCTCCTTGTAAAGCTGGAAAGACTTATTTGTCTTTCCGGTTTTTGAAATTCAGCGCCGCTGCCAAGCAGCCAAAAGCGCCTGCCCAGATCAACGCAGTGTAAAGCCATTGACCTAAAAAGCTGAAAATCGCGCCTGCAATCAGCATCAATATCCCGGCACACACTAATAATTTAGTTGCTATTTCCATCGCGCGTCCTCCTTGTAGTTTTTTCAGAAAAATCATTGTAAAGATAAATACCCAGCACGGCATTGAATCCAACCGCCGCAAAGGTGCTGAACCTTTCGGCTAAACCGAAATATGCACTCGGAAGCAGATTTACACCCAATGCTCCAAATATCATCAGGAATAGCGCCGCACCTGCCCAGAGGCCAAGGCTCCGGCATTGCCTTTGAAAATAACCGCCGTGTATCATCAGTACCAATGCCAGGATGGATAGGGCAACTACCGCACCGGTTACGACCAGGTGCATGATATTTTGAAATCCATTGGGCGTTCCTGCATCGGTCAGGGGAAACATTGTATAACCCACTGCCGTGATCCAATTCATCAAGGCAAACAGGTAAATCCCCAGCCGAAATGTTTTGTTATACTTTCCCGCAACAGCAATGCAGCTTACAGTACAGCAGACGATCCCACACGGCATATACAACGCAGATAGCTGATTCCATAACGTTCTGGACGGTGCGGCCTCCGCCGACAAATCGCTGACCGCCTGAGAAAGCCAATGATAATCAGGATAGGTCCGCGGGGAAAATACCACTGCTGCCGTATAGGATAAAAGGCTGACCATTCCCAACAGCCCTAAATAATTCATCAGCGTTCGTTTCATTGTTTGTGTTCTCCTTCTTCCGAACCACGTTCACTCTTGCGTAGTTCAGACATAGTGCTTTATGAACTCCTCAAACGCCGGAATGTTATCCGCTTTTCGGTAGCTGCTGCAATCCGTCGTTCGGTTCAGCAGCCGCTTATTATAAAGTTCCCGCCGAAGTGTTGCAGGATCGTGAAATAGTGTCCATTCATCCAGCAGCGCATTGATCTCCGATTCCGTATATTGCCGGTCGGCTTCAATCTTCTCAGCCAAATACCAAAGAGCAATCAGCTTCTTTTTATGTTTAGCTGGAAAAGAAATCAGGCGTCCCATTCTGTCCAGAAACGGCGCTAAATCCGATAAAAAGGGGATCATATTCAACTCCATTGGCGTAAACCGCAGCCCATTGACCATCTGTTCGGAGCCTGTATTCTTGAATCCAAGTTTATGGTACACGGGAATAGCGTATAGCGACGAATTAACCGTCATCACATTGGAGTGATTATCAGCCCGCACCGCTTGGTATAGCTGTTTGCCAATGCCTTGCCTATGGTATTTCCCCTCTACAAAGAACAGTGCAATATGCGTTCCTGCATTTCTTGTCGCAAGCACTCCGACCAAATCATCCTGAACAAACGCCCCATACCAGCAAAGTTCAGACAAATATTTTTCGTCATGGATGCTCTTATAAAATTCCTCAATGCCCTCTTGTGTATAATCGGGGGCTTCATACTGCTGAAACACATTCCAGGTCAAACTTAAAGCTTCAGCGATTTCTTCTTGCCTAAGTTTTCGGATAAAACAATTCAATTCCATAGTTGTACCTCAAATAAAACAACGCAGAGCGAATCTGATTTCTCATCAGGTTCAGCTCTGCGTCTTGGCGTCTGGCTTGATTTCGTATTCAGTTTTACATTCCCGTAGTGAGATCAGAAAACTTCTTTTACACTTCGGACAGAAAAGCGGAAAGTTTTGTAAAACCGTGTCCTTGCGGATTTGCGTCCGGGTCTTTCCGTGGCACACCGGACACAAAATCCATTGCGTTTCAGGGGCGCTCATTGTGTTTCTCCTGACTTGGATTTCACGAACAGCATCATAGCTTGAAACTCAGTTGACAGCATTTCGCCAAGCTTTCTTTCAGAAAACTGGCACATTCTGGTCGCACACAAAGCTCCAATCCCAAATGTATATATCCACACATTTTCAAACAGCAGCTTTGCTTCCGCTTCGCTCATATGATGTTCTTCCTGAATTGACTGGATACAGGTTTCTGCGGTAGGCCCAAGTTCACCGAATACATCGTCAAAGCTGACAGCGTTTCGATTCTCCTGCATAAAGAGAAGCTGGTACAGCTTCGGCTCCTTTGCTCCGAACAGAACCATCTGCATTCCCACTTGCTTGAACAGGGGCATGTTGGGCAATTTCTGTTCCGCAAAGCTCTCAAATCGGTGCATGGCAGCGGCCCGCACTTCATCCTGAACCTCTTTCATACTGTTAAATACCGTGAAAATAGGACGGGCAGAGCTGCCAAGGGCATCACCCAGCTCTTTTGCAGTTAAAGCCTCAACACCCTTTTGTGATACGACCTCTAATGCGGTCTGCACGATTTCTTCCTTCGTAAATTTCGGTTTCGGCGGCATATGTATCCTCCTTGTTTATCTAAAATGTTCGTTCTGCAACCATCGTTTTTCAATGCTTATTTTAGATTATAATAACAGAACGATGTTTTGTCAATAGTTGTTTTGATAACAACTATGATAGCAAGAAAGAACCCGCATTTTACTTGACTTTTCTTGCTTTGTTGTGGTCCTTATAAGAACGGGCACAAATAGCAACCGCAACAAGAATCAAAGGCAGTCCACTGATGATGCCGACCATCAAAGGACCAAGGAGTAGTCTGTCTGTATAAGCCGGGTTAAGAAAAAGGATTGGGATACCTGCAAACGCATTGATTGCACCATGACATAGCGCAGGAACCCATACACACACAGTTCTTTCATAAAGATAATCAAACAAGATTCCCATAGAAACAGTGATGACGCAAAAGAGCAGCGGCCCCGTGACCGGCGCACCCCAGTAAGCAGTTCCGTATTCATAACCTGCGAGTATCATAATAGGCCAGTGCCAAATTCCCCAGAGCACACCGCCAATGATACGCCCTTTCAGTGTTCCGAAACGCAGCTTCAGCACCGGATACATCGTGCCGCGCCAGCCTGCTTCCTCGCCAACTGCAAGGAGCATATTGACAAATGGAGCATAGGTCACAGCCGAAACGGCGCTGATCACTGCATACAACTTCAATGTCAGTCCGCTGTTCTCAAGCTGCTGAATACCCTCAGCCCCCAACGACTGATAAGCGTAGGAGAGAGACGTGTCCCATGCGCCGGGAGTAACCAGAAAATAGATTGCCGCACCAAGCGTTCCTAAAAGAACCGGAAGGAACCAAGCTTCCAAAATCCATCTCCAATTCTTCTTAATATGTGGTTTCCACCCCATATGCCTCAGACCGGGGCGTGAAATTGCAGCAGCAAGCATCGGCGCAAACATGGATAAGGATAAGAGCGCAGAGTACGCCATGCTGTATCCGTGCCGATATAACAGACCTGCTGCAATCTGTAAAATCCATGCAACACCAAAAGTCCAAATGAAATATTTCGATAGTTTCCTCATACTCTTACCTCCCAACAAAAATGACGCAGAATGAATCTGATTTTCCATCAGGTTCAGCTCTGCGTCTTAGCGTCTGGCTTTTTCAAAAGTGTGATATGAAATTGTTGTAAGTCAATTAGTTCTTCCCGTTTGCATTTCGGGCAAAAGAGAAGGAAATTGTGAAGAACGGTATCTTCACGAATCCACACACGGGTCTTGCTGTGACAACTCGGACACAGCAGCCATTTCCCTTGTTTCTCCACCTATACCACCTGCCCATCTGCCGGGGCAGAGATCAATGTGATCTGCCGCGTTTTGCTATTTTCGGTCGCTTCTACTTTCATGTACTTGAGTGCAATTTCATTGATTTCTGAAAGAAAGCCCGAAAATTCTTCATCTGTCAATACCAATGTGCAATTTGTAAAGAGCAGCATATCCTTTTTCGGGTCAGCATTTCCACTTGAAAAGTATCTTGCGAATGATGCGCAAATGCTGAGCAATGACATCTGCACGGCATTGCCGTTTTCATCTTCGATTGTCAAAGCATCCTTGTTTAATTGATAAATGCTTTCAACCGTGCCACGGATTCGGTTTTCTCCTACGACCATAAGGATGGAACTATCCACAAGGATTTTTACATGTCGGTATAGACTTGCACTTGGAACATCGGGTAATGCTTTCCTGATTTCCTTGACCGTACCTGTTTCGTGAAGCAAAAAATACTGAAAAATTCTTTGTCGAACAGGGTTCATCACGATTTCAGCCATCTCCATTCTCTATCATCACTCCTTAAATTATTCTTTGATTATATTATATTATCAAATTTGAGAATGTCAACGGTTTTCCATCTATTTTATGTTTTGCTACGGTATTCTGTAATTTCAACACTGCACAAAGGCAGGGGATTAGATACTATCACTCTATTCTCATCTATCAAAGAGGAACTCTATCTCAGAACTATAAATATGTAACAGCAGAGAACCAGAGAATTGCTCCCTGGCTCTCTTGCTTTTTAATACGCCGGAACACCGTACCCAAGAATCTCATAATATCCAACAGGATATTGGCGCTG
>CAVGQQ010000103.1:0-6655 GCA_963631525.1 bacterium | reverse complement strand
GTATGTGTGAAATTATTGTGGGGGCAGAAAAATAAATAAAATATAGGAATATAACTTCGTAATGAAGTTGAGAGAAAGAACTTATCTAAACGGATAGGTTCTTTTTTTATTTTCCAGGAAGGAGAGGATGCACTATGGCAGAGGTAATTGCGGTATGTAATCAGAAAGGAGGGGTTGGAAAGACAACCACGGCAGTTAACTTAGGCGTGGGACTTGCTAATGAAGGATATCGGGTTTTGATGATTGATGCAGATCCGCAGGGAGATCTTACTACATGTCTTGGATGGATGAATCAGGATGAAATGGAAAATACGCTTGCACAATTGATGCAGCGAAGCTTGAACGAAGATATCAACCTGCACGACGTGATTTTGAAAAATGGAGAAGGTGTAGATCTGATTCCATCCAATATCGAGCTTTCAGCAATGGAGATGCAGCTTGTTACAGTGATGAGCCGGGAGGTTTGCTTAAGGAATCTTTTGCAGCCAGTTCAAGTAGATTATGATTTTATCATCATCGATTGCATGCCTTCGTTAGGAATGATGACAATAAACGCATTGACTGCTGCGGATAAGGTTATGATTCCGGTTCAAGCTGAGTTTCTGGCGACTAAGGGTATGACGCAGCTTCTTCAGACAATCGGAAATGTTCGTAGGCATACAAACCCAAAGCTGGAAATCGATGGAATTTTGATCACATTAGCGGATAACAGAAAGCCTGCACTGACTTCTGAAATAAGCAACATGATCCGAGAAAACTTCGGAAAGTATATACGGGTATATGACCAATCAATACCGGATGGAGCTGCTGCATCCAAGGCAAGCGGTGTTGGAAAAAGTGTTTATGCATTTGAAGCGAAAAGCAAGGTTGCAGATGCTTACCGAAAATTAACGAAGGAGGTGATCAGTCATGGCGAAGGACGACTGGAAGCAGAGCATTCGCGCAGCATTTAATCCAGAGCAGATGTTTTATAGCGAAACCGAACGAAACAATGGAAGGCTGGACGAAATGGAAATCGACCAGATCGTGCCGTTTCAAGGGCATACATTTAAGGTAATCGATGATGACAAGATGCAGGAATTAGTTGAATCCATTAAAGACCATGGCGTGAATGAGCCGGCGGTTGTGTTTATCAATGAAAATGGTGACTATGAAATGATTGCCGGGCATCGAAGAAAGCGGGCATGCGAACTGGCAGGGATTGAGACGATACCGGTCATAGTAAAGGATATCAACCGTGACGAAGCAACGATTCTAATGGGTGAAAGTAACTTGCAAACGAGGGAAGAGATACTTCCTTCTGAAAAAGCTTTTACCTATAAAATAATGCTTGAAGCGAAGAAAAGACAGGCTGGAAGACCAAGCTTAAAAAATGCGTCGCCAGTGGCGACTAATTTTCCGAAAGGTCGTGCAGATAAAGAATTAGCGGAAGAAGTTGGCGAAGGAAAGGACACAATTCGACGATATATTCGTCTTACATACTTAATCCCCGAACTGCTAGATCTTGTTGATCAAGGGAAAATGTCAATCCGACCTGCCGTAGAAGTTTCATATATTGATAGTGAAGGACAGAAGTCAATTTATGACTACTATCAGGATACTATTGATATGGATGACACCGGAAAAGAAATAAGTCCAGGAGTGCTTCCGTCATTGGCACAGGCGAAAGAAATGAGAAGCCTTGCTGCTAATCTGGCTCTTGATGAGGAACAGATTAGTAATATTCTCGGAAAATTAAAACCAAATCAAAAACCGAAGCTGACACTCAAAGATGAAAAAATATTGAGATATGGGAAAAATTTAACCCCCAAGGAATTTGAGGATAAGATCTTGAAAGCATTGGATTTTTATGAAAAACATATGGAAAAGAACAGAGATAGCAGGACTATATGAGGAGGAAAAATTAATGAATGAGAAAAATTGCGAATATAAACAGCTTAAATTGTGCGAAATAAAACCGCTTAAAAATTACGAAGGAATTATTGATGATTCAAAATTGGGATCGCTGGTAGACAGTATTAAAATATGGGGATTAATAAATCCAGTTGTTGTATTTGTGAACGAAGATGGAAATTATGAAATGATCGCCGGTCACCGAAGAAAACGGGCGTGTGAATTAGCAGGTCGTGAAACTATCGCAGCTGTGGTGGCTGATGTGGATAGAAATTCTGCATATAAGATGCATGTAGAATCAAATTATGCACTTCGATTCGCTATGAAATCACAGCATAAAAGAATTGATGAACGCACGATATAGAAGAGAAAAGAGGAGGAAAACACATGAATAAAGTAATTTTAATGGGACGTTTAACGAGAGATCCAGATGTAAGATATTCGCAGGCTGCAGAGCCGTTAGCAATCGCAAGATATACACTTGCAGTTGATCGGAGATTCCAGAGAAGAGATAATTCTGGAAACGAGCAGACAGCAGATTTCATCTCCTGTGTTGCATTCGGCAAGAACGGAGAATTTGCTGAGAAGTATTTGAAGCAAGGTACAAAGATTGCGATTACAGGTCGTATTCAGACAGGCAGCTATACAAATAAGGACGGTAACAAAGTTTATACAACAGAGGTTGTTGTAGAAGAACAGGAATTTGCAGAGAGCAAAAAGAGTCAGGAAAATCCAGATCCGGGTAATGCATCGGCGGATGGGTTCATCAATATTCCAACCGGGCTGACAGGCAATGACCTGCCATTTAAATAAATGCAACGGGGAGGATGAAATATGGTTGACAAGTATATACAGGGATTGATTGACCGGGAGCCTGCAGATAGTTCTGTTAAGTATCAGTTTCTTTCACGGATGAAAAGTGACTGTGAGTTTTTCCTTGGGGACAGTCCACAAAGTCATCAAACGTTCAGATTATGGGCGCAGGATGTAGATGATCAGATCGAGGATATGAAAGCCTTATGGAACAGCTTTCCCGATGATAGTAAACCGGAGTGGCTGACAATGGAACAGATAGATAGTTATGCGAAACAGATGAACGAGCCTGTACATGAGGATCGGGCAATCAGAATCTATCTGACCAATCTTACGGAATATAACAAGGGAAACATGGTTGGAGCATGGGTAACGCTTCCGGTGAATGCAGAGGAAATGGATGCAAAATTTAAGAAACTTGGAATAGGAAGAAATCAGGAATATTTCATAACTGATTATGATACACCGTTTCCTGAATTGACGCGATCACTTGGAGAGCATGAAAACCTTGACCAGCTTAATTATTTGGCGCAGGAAATGAAATGGCTGGATGAAGGAGAGTGGGACAAGTTTACAGAGATTATTTATTCCGGATTAGACGGCTGCACCAGCGTAGAGGATTATCTTAATCTTGCCAACACCTTAAATCTAAGAAAGTTTGAAATGGTAGAAGCTCAAACTGATTACGAGTTCGGGAAAAAGCTATGTGAAGGATCATCCATTCATGATATAGAGGTAGGTGGCGTGGGAAATCTGGACTTATATATTGACTATGAGAAAATTGGCAGTGATGCATGCGCAAATTTCGACTATACGCGTGGTAAAAACAATTATATCCGACAAACGTCATCTCTTGAACAGATATACGAGCAGGTACCACCCGGAAACAGGGTTGACCCAAGAAAACTGAACCCCCAATTATATATGCATTGGGATAAAACAAAGGTAGAACCTGAACGAGGAAGACTGTAGACAGAGGCGAAAGTAAAGGTGGTGGAGCATGACGACAGAACGATTGAGTGAGCTGCAGAATCTGGCACTTGCTGGGGAAAAGCCGGAGGAACTGACAAGCGAGGAAGCAAAAGCGTGGGAGCACATCCAGAACCGGATGGAAGCTTACGAACAAAAGCTTAAAAATATACTGATGAGAGGAGGGAAAGCATATGGAAAAGGTAACAGTTGAGTACGAACCAAAGGAAAGAAAACTGGATGCATTGCAGGAATTTGCGAAGAAGCTTGCAGAGGCAAAGAAAGAAAAAACTGAAAAGAAGGAGGAACAGTAAGATGGAATTTAACGAATTTTGTAACGAGATCCGGGACAACATCGGTGAGTATTTGCTTGGATATGACTTTGATAATATCCAGCTACAGGAAGTAACACACAACAATAACACGACACATACAGGGCTTTTGATCAGCCGCTCGGAAGTCAATGTCGCTCCGACAATCTATATGGAGCAGTACTACAAGCAATACCAGGATACCGGGGACATGGATGCGGTCATCAAAGAGATTGCTGAAACATATAAGGCTTCTCTTGAAAGTACGAATGACCTGCAGACAGAGATTTTTAATCAGAAAGAGCAGTATTTCTCGAAATGTTATCTAAAGGTTGTTAATTATGAGAAAAACAAAGAATTGCTTAAAGACGTTCCATATAAAAAGTTCATGGATCTTGCAGTTACAATCCGGATGCTTGTTCGGGTGGATGAAACAGGTATGGCAAGTGCCATCGTAACACATGATCATACAGCCAGACTTGGAATTAATGAAAAGGATCTTTATTCTGCAGCTTTGAAAAATACCGAGTTTTTATTCCCTGTAAGAATAAATAAGCTGGAAGATGTTATCAGGAGCTTGGATTCAAACGGACTTGTGCAGGAAGAACTCCCGGACACAGGAATTTACGTCTTATCCAATCTTCCTAGGATTGCTGGAGCAACAACTATCTTGTATGCGCAGGATCAGATTACGAAGCTTGCTGGAGAACTGGAATGTGGGTTCTATATCGTGCCGTCAAGTACCAATGAAGTGCTGCTCTGCCCGGATAATGATGAAATGGATCCGGGGATGCTGCAACGTACAGCAATGGAGGTTAACGAGTTTGTCGTGAGTGACACGGAATTTTTATCCAACAGCATATATCACTTCGACAAGGACAGCCAGGAAATCAAGATGGAACTGCCAGATCCACAGATTGACGACCGACAGAATCAGAGAGGAATATAAAAGTGACAAGGAGCAGATCTTAAATGGTCTGCTTCTTTTTATGGGAGGAAGTTATGAAAGGGAAAGAATATGGTGTCTCGTTCCCAACAACAATGGAATGGGTCAGTAGAGGTCTTAGAAAATATGTTAATCAGGATCGGTTTGGAATATACAAAAAAGAGAATGTAAAGATTCCGTTTATTTATAAGCATGAATATAATAGCAACAAGAAAAACCGTGAACTTATGATAAACAGATATTATAACAATAGTGACAAGGAGCAGATCTTAAAGGTCTGCTCCTTTTATGCGAGAGGAGGATTTTTATGGATATGGGTGTAGTTGGATATGGAGATTTTACGGATGATTTCGGCGCAAAAATCGAGGAATACGATCTTGCCTCATTCAAATATATGAAAGATGCTGTTAAATACATTGAGATGCGACGGGACACGGATTTCTTGGGAGGCAAAATATATTATATGGATATTCGGTACATGGGAAAGGATACGATTCGATATATATACGATCCGGAAGAAAGACAACTTCAATCCCCAGAGGATATCCGACAGAACGGACTACATATTACAATTCCGGGTTACACCGTAGCAGGAAAATATGAGTATGAAGCACATGGATACGAGGAGGAACCTGATTATGATTTTGAATCGAGGAAATGTGTGACGTATGAAGAGGCCGAACGTATCAAAGAGAATATGCTGGATGAGGGGTATACGGATATATATATAGATGAGGAATCTATCAGCATTCACGACTTTTGGGAAAGCGAGAAGTTCATAAAAGGATCCGAAAGGCACCAAGAAAGAACAAACACAGAGGAAGCGATTGGCATGTATAAGTTGTTTGGACGTCCCGGAGCAACGATTAACGAAATGATTGGAACCGCGCTGCAGTATGTCGACACGAATGATATGATTCAATACTTCAAAGATAAAATTCCTAGCGGAGAGAATCTGATTCGTGATTACGTTGAGAATCAGATTATTGCAAATGAGATCAACAAAGAACGGAGCCGGAACGAGATAGGACGAGGAGGACGATAGATGCACTACGATGAAAGTAGCTATAAGAGGGAACGAAAAGAATATGTCAGATCCGAATTACAATTATACAAATCGTATATTCCATACAATTTGGTTCTGTTGTTTTGGTTTGTTGTTGTACTGATTGCAAATGCGCACAAAGGCATTTGTGCTTTATTGGCTATCTTTTGTGTTTTTGGGACGATTCCATTTGGGTTTGTGATTGCCGTAATAGTTGAATATTTCTGCGCATTAAAGGACTTCAAAAATCGTACAGCAGAGCGGAAGGAAGAAATTGACAGAGACGAAACGGAGGATGTAAAATGGCATTAGAATATATAATTATATTCTGTGGATTTATAATCAGCGGAACTATGATCGAAGGAGCGACAATGCAGGGCGAGGTAATAGAAATACTTAGAATAATTATACCAGCAATTTCTTCCTTTGCAGGAGGTGTTTTGATTGCCAGAAAAGGAAAAATTGACAAAAACACGGAAGCAATAAATAAACTTATAAGACAACAGGGAATGAATGATGAAGAAACACTTAAACATGGGCTATCATCACAATATAATAATGTGATGGAAAGTATTGGAAGAGGCGGTAAAGCATCATTGACTGAACAACATTCCCACTTGGAATCATGCATACAAGAAAATTACAAAACGATTAAGGATAGATATAAAAGAGAAGATG
>CAVGQQ010000102.1:0-6969 GCA_963631525.1 bacterium | reverse complement strand
ATTATAATAATATAATAAAATATTTTATGGGAAAGATCGTATTCAACCCGGTGAAAGAAGATGAGTCTGGTAAGGTCGCCAAGAGAATGATTTGGTCGACCGAGTCTCTTGATCTTGCACTGCGGGGTCTCGAGCAGGGAAGGAAGCTTATCGCAAACCCGTTCTATGAAGGGAACACACAGCTTTTGAAAGGTGATCTTGTGTTTGACCGCACACCGGAAGAGATTGTTGAGTTCAAGCGGTGCATGGATGACATCATATATTTTTCTAACACGTACGGTAAGCTGATGACCCCTGAGGGTGTGCAGCATATCACCCTCCGTGACTATCAGGAGCAGTATCTCAAGCAGGTTGAGGCGAACCAGCTTAATATCATGCTCTCCGCGCGCCAAGCAGGTAAAACAACTACGTCTGCAATCTTTATGTTGCATTATGTTTGTTTCAATTCTGATAAGAATGCACTCATTCTTGGAAATAAGCGTGGCACTGCAGTAGACATTCTTAATAAATTCAAATCCATATTCTACGAGTTACCATATTTTTTGAAGCCCGGTGTGCTTAAGTGGAATGACTCTGAAATCGTATTTGATAATGGGTGCAGAATCAAAGCCGAGGCAACTACAATTAACTCCGGTATCGGTATGACTATCCATTGCGCGCTCCTTGATGAGTTTGCGCACGTCGCGCCGAATATACTTGATAAATTTTACAATAACCTCCTTCCGGTTGTCACTGCAGCGAAGGGTAAGGTCCTTATTACATCGACCCAGAACGGGTATAATCTTTTTTACAGACTCTGGATATCTGCGAAGAGTGGGGACAGTAGTTACGTGCCGTTCGAGGTGACGTGGGATATGATTCCTGAATGGAACCCCGAGACCAGACAGTGGGAGAAACGCGACGAGAAATGGCATCGTATGCAGGTGGCGAACTACGGCAGTGAGGAGGCGTTCAACAGTCAGTTCGGCACGAGCTTCGACATATCATCAAACACGCTTATCTCTCAGCAGATACTCAATAAACGGCGGACAGAGGTGGAGATCTTCCAGAGAGCAGAACTTCCGGGTATTAGTCTCGCGGACTGCTATTACTGGAAGCCCGGATACGAGCCGCTCGCCGACCTGAAGAAAGACTATATTATAATCACTTGTGATATCGCTGAGGGCCTAGGACAGGACTCTACGGTTTATCAGTTCAACCGGTTAGTCGACTCTGGGCTTGAGTGTGTCGGATTCTTCAGGTGTAACGACCAGCGGAGAGAAACGTGTGCAGACTCGCTTGCGGATATCGTTACACGGTATTGTGATAGTGATCACACCCTTGTGTCTTTTGAGAAGAACACATACGGTGATCTCTTCCTAAGGGAGCTGCAAGACTACAAAGAGGGAGTATTCCCGGTAGATACTCTCGTACGGTATAATAAAAATAAGGAGAGCAAGCATAAGTTCGATTTTGGGGTTAAGATTACATCAGGTAATAAGACCACCGCGTGTAAGCTCTTCAAAGAGAGATACGAGCTTGGTAAGCTGAAGAACACTGCGTCGCTTTTTGTCGACGAGCTCGGTAACTTCGTCAATGACGGGTCTGATCACTTCGCAGCATCCTTCGGGCACGACGACTGCGTGATGGCGGAGATACAGACAGTCTTCGTACAGGATACACTCCAGTATAAGCTCCTCAGAGAGGAGTATGAGACAGCATCTCAGATAGAGCAGAAAACGGCTACTGCGATAAATTACAGTTCACCTTTGCAGTCAGTTAATGGTGGAGGAACCATATACGATTTTTGATAAGCAGGGATTATGTATAAAAGCCTAGAAACCAGCCTTATTTTGATTTATAACAACCAAGATATATAATTTATCACTTTTGACTTATAAATGAGTTTAAGACAGGTTTCTGGGCTTTCTATGAGGCAAGACGCAGGTGTTCTTTGAAGACCATATCATAATCTTTGTTCACTTAAGTGTTGATATAAAAAAAAGGAACCTTTACCGGGTTCCTTTTTTATATTAAATGCTCATATTGTTAATACGCAAAAAGCGGTCTGTTTTTAATAATTGCTTTCACTTCGTTCTTACAAGTGGTATATACCGTCTTATCACCGATATGCGTGAGCACATTATCGATAATCTGCACGATACGCCTAAAATCCGTTTCTTTGAGCCCTCGGGTTGTCATCGCCGGAGAGCCGATCCTCAGGCCTGATGTCCTGAATGGCGTTCTGCTGTCAAAAGGGACCATATTCTTATTCACCGTGATGCCAACATCTCCGAGAGCCGTCTCTGCGGTCTTTCCGTCAAGGTCGGGGAATTTCTGCCGGAGGTCGATAAGAATAAGATGATTATCGGTGCCGTCAGAGACGATCTTATAACCCAGTTTCTTAAACTCATCTGCCATCGCTGCAGTGTTCTTCAATACCTGTGTCTGATACTCGCGGAACTCCGGCTGGAGCGCTTCCCAGAAGCAGACCGCCTTCGCTGCGACGACATGCTCGAGCGGGCCGCCCTGCACACCTGGGAAGACCGTGCTGTCAAGCACGACTGACATCGGTTTTATATTACCTTTTTTGTCTCTTTCACCTTTCGGGTTATCAAAGTCCCGTTTCATAAGTATGATACCGCCTCGCGGTCCACGGAGCGTCTTATGTGTGGTGGAAGTAACAATATCTGCCCACTCGAGAGGGTTCCTCAAGAGCCCCGCAGCGATAAGACCGGCCGTATGCGCCATGTCTATCCACAGTACTGCACCGACGCTGTCCGCTATCTCTCGCATGCGCTCATAGTCCCACTCACGTGAATACGCACTCGCCCCGCCGACGATAAGCTTCGGCCGGTACTCGAGCGCGAGCCGCGACATCTGGTCGTAATCGACATAACCGGTCTCAGGGTCGACGCCATAAGAAACAATTTTATATAACTTCCCACTTGAGTTTACAGGTGAGCCGTGTGTCAGATGCCCGCCGTGACTCAGGTCGAGGCCCATCATTGTGTCACCGGGATTAAGGACCGCCATCTCAACAGCCATATTGGCCTGCGCACCGGAATGTGGCTGCACATTGGCGTACTCACAACTGTAAAGGGTCTTCAGCCTCTCGATAGCAAGTGTCTCTATCTTATCAATATTCTCACATCCTCCATAATACCGATGACCTGAGTACCCTTCAGCGTATTTATTTGTACATACAGATCCCATCGCGCGAAGCACCTCATCGCTGACGTAATTCTCTGATGCGATGAGCTCAATGCCACGTTTCTGCCTACTTTTCTCTTTTCTTATATAGCTGAATAATTCTTTGTCTTTCTGCATATTTCTTTTTTAATAAATATTTCTTTTTAATAGTTTCTAATTAAAATCTCATTTATTTTCCCGCGACCAGTTCCTTTTGAATTAATCGCCCGTCTGGCCGGTATCCGGGTTATCATATAACCAGTGTAAAGACCATCAAAATACTCATCATCTGAATTACTTTCAAGAATCTTGGCACCTTTGCAAGCCAATTCATCAACATATTTTTTAAGACTCTCCTGGTCGGCATCACTAAATCCACCCGAGTTATATCCTGTAAATGTATTCCGGTATGGCGGGTCCAGATACCAGAATGATTTTGAATAATCAATATTTGGTTTAAAATTTTCATATGATACATTATCAATAACACATTTCTGCAGTACAGCGTGCCAGTCAAGCAGATTCTGCTTATCGTAAAGCGTTAGTTTTTTTGTACCATTGAACGGTGTATCGAACTTACCGTGTTTGTTCTCTCTGTATAAACCATTAAAACACGTTTTATTTATAAATATAAAGACAGCAGAGCAATATCTATATGTGCGCCTGAATTGCGTATGTCATTAAAAATATCCCGTACGCGGTAATACATAGCTTTACGTTCTTCATCAGTACAGTACGAATTGAATTCATCAGTCAGTTTATCAAGTTTCTGCATAAGTGCGATGACATCTTTCTTTATGGCTGCGTATGTTATTACTAATGAAGAATTTACGTCATTTATATATACATTCTTTATATTGGGATTTTCCAAGATTCTTGACAGGACCGCACCACCGCCGACAAACGGTTCGACATAGGTATTAATGCCGTCCGGCACCAACGGCAAAATCCTGTCAAGCAGCTGCGTCTTGCCTCCGGCCCATTTGACAAACGGTTTCATATTTTTTTATTGTTTATCTGTCGACCCCTGCCAGTTGTCGCCTCTCTCGGTACCTGTATGCAGGTCATAAAACTCAACCGGACCTACCTGTACAAGCGGGCTCAAATAAACCGGAGTGTGTATAAACTGAATCAGTTTCTCCCCTTCAGATATTGTCACTGACCGGTCGCTGTCATTCGCGACACCGATATGAATCTCACCGGTATAATCCGAGTCAACCACCTGACACGTGAACCGGAGTCCTTTCTTTGTCGACACACCGGACTTATTCGCTGCGATAAGCGCAGACGCCTTAGGCTCGAAATACGTATGTATGCCTGATGGAATAAGCACGCGCATGCCCGGCATCAATGTAATTTTTTTAGTTTTATATAAAACATCTGCATTCAGATTCGCTGCATACACTGGGTTTTTTGCAATAAAGTCATTTATAAATGATTCATTGAACACCGGTACAAAAAAATCGATACCGGCCGCCTGGGCAGTGCCTCTAACCGGGTCCTTTACGTCTCTTGACTTGAAAAATTTTATATCGAACATAATATATATGTATTTTAATAGTTAAAAATAATGGTTTACTGCAAATTATTTATTGTATATTGTTTGAACCGTTTTTACGGTTTATATACGTCTCTATGAACTTGAAATGCCGCTCATAGACGTGCAGTGTGCCGACGTGGAACTGAATCTCCGGCAAGTCCTCAAGGATATACCCGTTGTTGCGCAGGTCGGTAATGAGCTTATTGGCTACGTACTGATGCCAGGCGTTGTCATTTCTGAACCCGAAAATCGCGTCACAGGACCTCTGGAACACAAGATAAACAAGTTTATACACCGGCTTTCCGTCAGTCTCACTGGTCTTTCTGAGGAACTGCTGCGTCGAGAATGTACACATAAAATCTGACATGCCGTTTCTGTTGTAATCGTACTGCATACTCGGTCTGGTGTAAATCATACACGCACGACGTGTATTCGGGTCCATCACAAGTTGCCTCAGACAATTGCGGTATTGGTTGCAGTTATCCTCAGAAAAGATGCACCAACCATAATTGGAGTTGATGAACCCGTCTTTATCTGCGATATTTTTCCATATCGCGGGTATCTTGCCCGGGATATCATATACATTCAGCGACTGTGATAAATACCACTGCAGTTCATTATTCACATATTCTTTGTTGACACTGCAGAAAATTGTGTCCTGGTCCGTAATGAAATCCGCTCCAATGAGGTCGACCGTCTTGCTGCCGTTGGCGTCAACCGTGAACTCACCGGCGGTGTATTTCTCGGCGAACTGCCGGCGTATGTCGTTTATATTATTCATAGCAAAAAACTCGGTTTATTTCATTAAAAATATCAGTTATATCTCTGTAATTATTTGTGTCAACCGACTGAACGTCCACAGTGATTTTTTCTGAGCCATACGTGGACATCCGGTGATACGCCTCTTCAAAAAGCGTATTTTCCTTCGTCACTGCAGTCAGGCGTTTCTCCGGGTCATACCCCGATGTGAACGACAGGTTGTCATCGTGTGCGATGATAAATCCCGGAGTCGCTGTAAGCCGGACATAGACCGTTTGTATACCTGCATCAGAAAGCTGCAGATTACACGTGTTTATCATCTGCATAATCTTATCCGGATTCCCGTTTCTGTATATCTGTCCGTAGACATACTCACCTATCCACGAACGGTCGATAATAGCAAGCGTGTCTGTATCAGATTCATTCAGCTGCAGCAGGTCAGTGACCAGAGCGCGGAACTGCCTGCACTGAGCGTCGAACGGATCCTCATCCGGATTATCAAGCACGGGTCCAGTGCAATGGAACTTATGGATATCATACCGACTCTGATAAGTCTTTTCAAACTGCCGTATAATTGTGCTTTTGCCAAGGTTGTCCGGACCTTCAAAAATAAGAACTTTCATCATAAAAAAACTAAATCTAATAATATATAAAATATAACAAAGTTAAAGCTGAAATTAACCGTCTCAAAGTACTTTTATTTCTTCAAAAATCCAAGCTCATATACCATTGGGCGAAGCCGGTTGGAGAATTTCTTATAAAGTTCATTGAAAAGTTTTAGCTTGATAGCAACATTATTGGTCTTGCATAATGTTTTGTCATAGTTTTTATTGTTTTTTCCTTTGTTTTATTTTGAAATTACTATTTAAAAGTGTATTAAAAAACACAGTGTTTTGTGTTAATACATTATTTTTATAATCATAAATCGTTATTAAAAATGGATCATCAATATTTTGACTTGTTAATTTTAATGGAATATTTTCTGTAATACTAACAATTTCACTATCATTTAATTGCCATTTACAGTGTTGATTTAAACCACAATACGATCCATAAACAAAAACGGATTTATATTTATCATTATAAACTATTGTATATATAATTGTTGTATCTCGATTTGCGATAACACGATAATTATGTACGTCCTTACATAAGCTACATATATTTTTGAATATGGCTTTCTTTTTGGCTGCTTCAGCTGCTTGTCGTCTCTGTCTTGCTTCTTCAGCTGCTTGTTGTCTCTGTCGTGCTTCAGCTGCTCTTTCAAATATTCTTTCAATTCTCTCTCTTTCATTTTTTTAGTTTTTACATTATTTATAGTATTTGTAACGTATTTACCACCTTCTATGAAAACACATGAATTACATGAAATTATAGAAAGCAAAATTAGAAAAGAAGAAAAAATAATGCGATTTGTTTTCATTTTATTTTTTTTTAATAAAACATTTTTTCTATTGTAAATATAACAAAAAATTTTTAATTATGAAATAATATAAGAA
>CAVGQQ010000101.1:0-6990 GCA_963631525.1 bacterium | reverse complement strand
GATCAGATCCTTGATATTCCAAGGTTTCTTGCCGGAATCGGATGCCGTTGCCTCTCCGGTTGCCGTTTCTTCCGTAGTGGCTGCCTCTGTGGTTGTCTCCGTGGACGATTCTTCCGTTGTAACAGCTTCCGTTGTGGCATCCTCTGCCTCGCTGCCGTCTGTACCTGTTGATGTTTCCGGTACATAATCCGTGGCAAACAGGTTTCCTTTGTTTACCTTCAATCCGTTCACACCATCTCTTGCGATCATGGCTGCAAGAACAGCACATGCCTCGGAGGTGGATGAGGATACTATGTTATAGTCAACGGCTGATCCGTAGTTGGAAAATGCCTGTCTTACGCCTGTTTCGTCACAGGAACCGGCTGTGATGACTCCGCTCATACCGCCCGGTATGAAAGAGGATGCATCACTTCCCTGATTACCGGCTGCACCGACTACCACGATGCCCTTAGAAAGTGCTTCGTTTATCGCCTGTTCCACGAGTGCTGTTTCAGAAGAACGCAGTGCTGCCATTGACAGGCTGATCACGCTTACGTTTGAATCAACCGCATATTTGATGGCTGCATAGATATCTGAAACCTGTGCCCGTCCTGATGAATCTAACGCCTTGATGGAAAGGATGGATGCACCATTATACTCTTTTACAATGGCATTCATCATCGCCGTACCGTGTCCGTTGTCATCATAAGTTCCGCCGCCAAGGACACTGACTGCCTTTTTGACGTTTGCCCCGGAGCATCCGGTGTCGATCACGGCAATGGCACCATTTAAGCTTACATCCGGCAGATCGGATACATTGGAGAATGCATCATCCCCGGTGTTTACAGAAGACAGGTCTGCCACGTCAGGCACCGGTGCCTCTGTAGTCTCCGCTGTCTGGGTTTCCACTGTCTGGGGTTCTGCAGTCTCTGCTGCTGGTGCTTCTGTTGCCGGTACATCTGCATTTTCAGAGGAAATGGTAAATGCAGTTACATTCACATCAAGTGACTGTACCTTGTCATAGTAGTACGTATATGCGCTCTTTGTCTCCTCTGCAGAACCAAACCGGAGCATATACACGCCGTCGAGCACGGATACAACTTCCGTGTTCTTGGTAAAAACAGAAGGATCTGCCTTTGCCAAGAGCTCGCAGGAAGAAAAGTCCTTCCCGGATACCGGTGCGTTTTCGTTATACACATGGTCAAATACGACCAGAGTTTCCACCGGCTCTGCTTCCTCAACGGCTGCCTCTGTCGTTTCGGAAGTCTCTGTAAATTCCGTGGTTACTGATTCTGTGGAAGCGTCTGCTGTCTCGCTGTCCAAGGATTCCTCCGTGGACGCATCATCCCCGGCTGTATCTGCTGCTTCCGTAGTTTCTGTCGTTTCGGCTGTCATGGACGTATCTACCGGGATCTGTGTCGGGACTTCCGCTTCAGTATCGAGTTCCATCGGGTCGATGTAAAACTCTGAAGTTTCCGTCGTAACAGCTTCCGTCACATCCGCGTCTGCCCGTCTGTTTCCACCGGTAAATGTAATGACGGAAACGGACATCACCGCGGCAAGCGATATGGCAACAGCCTGTCTGAAACGTCTGCTTTTCATAGGGTTTACTCCTCCTTCATATAAATAGTTTTTCAAAAATGCCTACATATTTATATGTGTGGAAAATTGGAAGCAAAATGGCGTTTCAGTCGCATTTTGTGTCAAAAATGACAGTTATGATGAATTTTTGTTGAAATTGTATAGGAATTTGCGATTTTTATGAAAAAGTTTGGTAGTATTAACGTAAAGCAAAAAATAGAGATATATAAACAAGAATGTTGCAGACTGCTAAGACAAAAACGATTGCTTTCAGATATTTTTCTATATCTTTCTCCTGTACTTTTAGCTGTTCAATTTTACCGTTTTCCTTATTTCTCATGAAAAAAAGTTTATTATGTTGTCTACAACATGTCAAGTCATAAAAAAAGAGAATGCATTTCTGCATTCCCTTTTGAAACATCACCGTATTCTATGGAAAAAATCCAAAAGTTTCTTCTTACCTTTAGTCCTATTATTGTGATTACGATTACTTGTTGCTGCCGCTTCATTCATACTGCTGGTGTTTTCGAAATCTTTATCAGAAATATCTGGGATTTCAGTCTCATCCTCAGATATTTTCTGATTCTTTTCTTTATTCTCCATATTATCTTGTTCATAACTGTCTTTCGTAGATATAGCATCCCGATCATAGTTCTGTATTTTTTCAATAACAGAAATGATCGCCTTTTCATCCTCCGAATCGAACAAATAATTTGCAATAATTCTTGGCAGTGCAATAATTGATGTGATAATCGTTCCGAAAGAAGCGATGATCTGTGTGCATACCGTAAGCATCATCTGCTTATTGAGGTCTTCATTTGCTTCAAGTAAGTGCATCACGCTGTTAATACTATGAGAAAAGACAACAATTAAAACACCAATCACTAAAATAATTGCGGCAAAGAATATAATTTTTAGAATTCTTTTGATTAAGAGACTTTTTCCTAAATTATCAACATATTCATTTATGATTGAAGAATAAAATAGTGATCTTATGCCTTGTTGTTTAACGTTGCTTTCAATGTCTTTTGAATCCTGACGATATAATAAATCATTAAGGTAAGTTATCTTATTAAATTTATTTTCCTTTTTTATTTTCCTTAAACTTGCTTTATTTCTATCTTTGCTGGGATTATCTGTCCCTCGTTTTGTTATGCCATCAGGATTTGAATTATTATCTACTGGTTCTGACATATGTTTTTTATTTTCCCTTCGTTAATTTTCGGATATGATCTCATATATTCGTCGTTCAACAGACGATGCTTTAGTTTTAAATGCTTTAGATAAGCACCCGATTGTGATCATCCGTTTTTTATAAGGATTATATTTATAGTTTGTATAATAATTGTATTTTTTTATAAATAGTTCTCTCGGCATTAGTAGTTCTGCTGCGAAAATGTCGGCGCGGCTATCCTGTTCGCTTTTTTCACGTCTTATTTGATATGAGGAATGAAAGTATATATCCATATATTCTTTCGAAGCGTCGTCTATAGCTTTTGAATCCATAAGGAAGTGCCCTATTTCGTGAGCAATTACAAATCGTTGATGTTCCCACGTTTCGTTTTTATTAACGCAAATTAACTTTTCTCCATTATGCACTTTAATGTATCCGGATATAGTATTGCTTAATTCACCTTTTCCAACGACGATTCCTAATTCATAAGCTAGAGCCAGAATTGGTGTTTCTGTATCAACTTCATTTTTAAATTCATTTCTGATAATGCATGAAATATTTCTTGCCAGATTTTCGGCATCTTTTCGAGAATAGACATCTTTTTGAGGAATGGGTTTGCCCCATAATGAAATAACTTTTTTTTCTACTTTATCTGCGGTGACGACATGCATAATTCTGTCATCCTGCATTTTTTCTTTTTTTGACCGAAGCAATGACTGTAAAGGGTTTCTCTTCTGATCCTTTACGTCAATTTGATTGTTTAATGCTGCATCCATTTCTTTTTGAGTTCTATTGTTCCTTTCTGTAATATTTACTACCATAGGCGTTTCCTCCTAGTCCATCCATTTATATATGTATTCTGATTATGATGTTTGGATTCACAGGATGTGAAATATCCTATATTCTTTGTGTAAATCTTATCAGAAAGTGTAATTATTGTCAATGAAAAGTACTTAACAACTATTTTATGCATATTTGTGGATTTCTGTTATATGAAAAATGAGCCCCTATTACGCAAAATAGGAACTCATTTTGATAGTGTCCACGTACACTCTCGTTTTTAGCCGTGCAAAGCTTCATTATTCTTTGAAGCAATCTCTGTTAGGGAGGACGCAAGTCCTGCAATTCCGGAAATTTCACTTGGAATGATCAACTTTGTTGCCTTTCCATCTGCCGCCTTTGCAAAAGCTTCGAGACTCTTCAGTGTAAGAACTGCCTGCTCCGGTGCTGCTTCATTCAGGAATTTGATACCGTCAGCATTTGCCTGTTGTACTTTCAAAATTGCTTCTGCCTCACCTTCGGCACGGCGGATCGTTGCTTCCTTCGTTGCCTCTGCTTTAAGGATCGCGGACTGTTTTTCCGCTTCCGCTGAAAGGATCAGAGACTCCTTCTGACCTTCTGCACGAAGAATTGCTGACTTCTTCTCACCCTCTGCGATCAGGATCTGTTCACGTCTCTCACGCTCCGCCTTCATCTGCTTCTCCATCGCATCCTGAATGGCTGCCGGTGGAATGATGTTCTTCAGCTCGACACGGTTTACCTTGATACCCCAAGGATCTGTCGCCTCATCCAAAGTAGCACGCATCTTTGTGTTGATCGTTTCTCTCGACGTCAGAGTCTGGTCAAGCTCCAGCTCACCAATGATATTTCGAAGGGTTGTCGCTGTCAGATTCTCAATCGCCATGATTGGCTTTTCCACGCCGTATGCAAACAGCTTCGGATCAGTAATCTGGAAGAATACGACCGTATCAATCCGCATTGTAACATTATCTTTCGTGATAACCGGCTGTGGTGCAAAATCAACAACCTGCTCCTTCATGGATATGTGGTGTGCCACCTTATCTATAAACGGTGTCTTTAAATGCAACCCTGCCGACCATGTGGTCTTGTATGTACCAAGCCGTTCAATCACATATGTGTGTGCCTGTGGTACTACCCGGATCGAACTACAGATCACGATTACCACTAAAACTACAAGAAATATTCCCAAAACCTGTGCTCCACTCATCTTACTCTTCCTCCGTTTTCTTGATGATTTCATTCATTTGTCTCGAAAGTTCTTTTGCTTCCGCTTCTGGCTGTTCATTCAGCATGTTGTAAAATTCCTGCAATGTCGGATATGTTTTATCCGTTTGATGACTTTTTGTAACAATCAGTTTTACTCCGCTTATCTTTTGAACGATAACCGTTTCTCCAGCGGGAATTTTTGCATTATCAGCAGAACGAGCCGTCCATTCCATCCCTGAGATCTTTACAATTCCATGTGATTCAAAATTGTTGATTGTCTCCTTGACAATACCTTCTTTCCCGATCAGGCTGTCAACATTTGTTCTTTCCACGTGCCTTAGCAGATGTTTTGCGGCAAATGGTCTTGTAAACACAAAAAGAACCGTTGATACAACTGCAAACACAAGAATCTGGATCAGCCAGTGCACGCCGGTCAGTGAGATCAGTCCTGCCACAAATGCGCCCCCTGCAAACCATATGGACGTAAGACCGAGCGAAATGATCTCAACCATGATCAGTATCATAGTTAGAATCAACCATACAGTTAAACCCATAGCAACCTCCTTCTATTTTTTAAATAAATTGTATTACATTTTACGTAAAATGTCAATCCGGGAAATATTTTGTAGATTTATTCAAATCTGAATGTAGATTTGCAAAATAAAAGCAACACTTGTTGCCGTTAGTCTGACAGGGAATAGTTGTTGTAGTTAGTCTGAAAAATTACAGCTATAATTTCAATTTTTATAAATAAAAAAAGATTATGCTTCTTTTATTAGAAACATAATCTCTTTTTATTTTGCGAAACTTATATATTATACATATAATTTGTCAGACGAAAAATTTCCTTTTACAAGCAAAGAGGTTTTGCTAAGAAGTTCTTTCGTGTCAGAATTACTTGAGGACGACATTCCAACGGATAAAACCTCGTATGGCTTACCATTTCCATCCAACACTCCCACGCCATTCTTAAACGGTGTACTTTTTCCGTCAATCAAAACAGATGTATTATCTCCGATGCGAATAGTATCAAGAACATTATAAATTATCATAGCTATCTGCCTCCCTTCTTATATTTACGCAATTCTTTCCCGTACATCTTTAATGCTTTTTTAGTTTGAACAATTTCTGTGTAAGTTAATTCAAACTCATCAGCACGAGCCAATAATTCTTCTTGTGCAGCAATCTCGTTTTTTAATATAGACTCAAATGATCCATCATTCAATCCTTTACGAAATTGTTCAACATGAATCATTTCTTCGTGAACAGCCGCACGTCCCGGATTAGAATTAAACATAACAATATCTTTATTTAAAGTACTTGCTTCTACTCCCTTTGACTTAAGATACTTGTCTATTTCTTCTCCCATAAGGACAATTCCACCATCTGCTTCGAACTGCCTAATAATGTGGCGAAGTTGTTTCTTAGGCATAGGTTCAATGTAAGTTAATGGTTTCTTTTTCCTGTGCATCATTTTTGTTTTCCTCCCTATTCTTTCTCAACATTATCTATAATAAAAGCAGGAATAAAGAGGACACATCTCTTATCCCTGCCATAATAAAAATTCATTATCCTTTGGCAAGGATAAATATAAGTTTCGCAATTCTCCTTACGGCTCTACTCCTCCCCGATTCACCGCCGGGCAAGTAAGCTAGAGCACGTTTTCCATAACAGGCATTTTCAACGCCTTATCAATATTTACACTTATATTATATGAGAAAATGAGCGAAAAATCAATCTTTTCCATAAAACACTAATTTGGTTTGTACACAAGATTACGAGTAAGTACGCTCACGCGGAAACCCTCTGTATAAACAAAAAGAGGATACAATGTATCCTCTTTTACAACCCTTAGTTATATTGGGTTATTTTACACTTTTTGCATCGTTTACCTACGACTACATCTTTTGCCGGTTCATCTTCTACCTCTACCGGAACCTTTACCGTTTCGTAGATAGGCTTTGATGAGTAGCTTGCATGTTCCGCCTTAAGGTGGCTACTGGCATCATCGGTGATGCCCCCATACGTCAGCGTCAGATCCATACCGCAGCCGTTGCAAAACTCGTGGTAGCCCACGATCTCGTTTGTCTCATAATACTCTGTGTGCGTTTTTGCACTTTGATGCTCTACAATGTTTTCCCATACGTGGGAACATTCTGTTGTCTGTGGTTTATCTTCTGTCGTAGAGGACGGCTTGCTTTCCGTGGTTGCCGGTGGCTTCGATGCACTTCCGTTTGATGAAGAACCGT
>CAVGQQ010000100.1:0-7505 GCA_963631525.1 bacterium | reverse complement strand
CAATAAAATTGTACAAACGCTCAATACTGAACCATTGAATAGCAAATAAAAACGAGTGATAAAAATATTATTATTTATATATTATTAAATACTCGTTTTAGAACTTTATGAGTAATATAAGCGACAGAGAATTTTTACAAGGATACATTCAACAACCGGAGGGTTACCACGACGCGGTCACCTCTGCGACAGTGAATGAAGGCCTTGTCATCGAGGATGCATCTGATCTCGCGCGGGCCGGTGTGCCGCTCTATCAGCAGACAGCTCCGGTGCGGCAGTTAACAAATACACCTCAGTTTAAGGTACCAGAGAAGAAGAAAGGCACTATCGCAAAGTTCTTCTCTTCCCTCTCGAGGTACGGTATGGACTACGAGCAGAATGTCATCGATAATATGCGCGCGATGCCGGCAGACCCGAAGCTACTCGCGAAAGGTGATCAGCTGGTAAATCAGGATCTCTTCAATACACTCTCATCAAAGTGGAAAGTGAAGACGAACGCAGAGAAGAATTTCTTTGAGAAAGACCTCCCGGTCAAGCGTGAGTCATTACGCAAACTGGCACTTCAGCCAGAGCTGGAGGATATCCTCGATACGATGACCAATGAGTGTATCGTCTATGACTCCGATAACGCGTACTTCGCCGAGCCGTTCGTTGATGATAAGTCCCTCAAAGACCTTAAGGCCGGAGTACAGAAACGCATCAAGGACAGTATTGAGACTAATTATTACCGTCTCTATAAGATGCTTAACTGGAAGTACAACGCGTGGGACGACTTCAAGCGGTTCCTCATCGAAGGCTGTCTTGCCTGGGAGATTGTGTACGACTCTCTCGAGAAGCCGAAGCGTATCGTCGGCATTGTTCCTCTTGATCCTGCGACACTCACAAAAGGATTTGCCAACGGAAAGGTCTATTGGTATCAGTTCAAGGGCATGCAGGGGAAGGAGCGCAAGCTCCTTGACGCGCAGATAATCTACATCCAATATCAGGAAAACGTCGTCGCGAGGCAGTCGTATCTCGAGCGCCTGGTGAGGCCGTATAATATCTACCGTATCATAGAGCAGGCGCAGATTATATGGACCATCACCAACGCGTCGTATAAGATGAAGTTCACCATACCAATCAACGGTATGAACAAGGCAACCGGTATGCAGACACTCCGCTCTGCAATGCAGAGATACAAAGAGGATATTCAGTTCAATACCGACAGCGGCGAGCTGACTATCAATGGTCAGACAAACCTTCCTTTCAATAAGGAGTACTGGTTCCCTGAGACGGACAGTGGCAAGCCAGAGGTGGAGACGATGGGTGGCGACGGGCCGGATCTGAATGATGACAGCCAGCTGCAGTACTTCAGAAACCAGTTGTATAAGATTTCTAAGATTCCTCTCTCGAGGTTTGATACTGACAGCGGAGCGACCTTCTTCGGCACCGATGTGACGAGCATGGCGAGAGATGAGATAAATTTCTCACGGTACGTCAACCGGCTCCGTAATGTGTTCAGTAAGATTATTATCAAGCCTCTCCAGCTGCAGCTCGCGCTTGATATCCCTGAGCTCCAGTCTTACCGCGAGGTCCTTGACGCGATCCAGCTGAGGTATCAGTCATATAACCTTTTTGAAGAGCTCTTCGAGCAGGAGGTGATGCAGAAACGTGTTGAGTTCATACAGACGATGAAAGACTCACTTGTCGACATGACTCCTGACGGCTCTGAAGTGAAGTTCTTCTCATCTGAGTTCCTTGTACGTAAATATCTCAAGCTTCCTGATGCTGATCTTAAGCTTAACCAGAAACTTGGTGACGAGGAGAAAGAACGGGCAAAGGAGTTCATGCCGGATGACAGTGGTGGAGCCGGAGGCTTCGAGAGCAAGGAAGATGAGACACCGTTAGACGACGAACCTAAACCGAAGAAAAAACCAAAAAAGAAAGAATCGAAGATTATCACTGATGAGGATAATCCTAAAAAAGAAGAGGAATAATAATGAAGATGCAGGAGGGCCCCACACTTGTGGAGCCCTTAATTTTTTATAATTATCATTTATCTTTATATTAAGAAAAATATATTATGAATATAATTAAAGAGTGTATATTATCTTGTTTGATTATTTCTTTTGGTTTTGTCATTGCAGCAAAATGCCCATCGTCGGCGGAACAACAAGAGATGACGGACGATAGTTTAATTTATATAGATAGTTTTACGGATGTGTCCGTAAAACGCGCGCGATTGCAAACTGAGCTGACTGTGGAGGTTAATAACTATATTAAAAGCAAAGCTCCGGAGACAGAGTTATCCGCATCATTGATTGTCGAACATTGTCTTGCAGATAGCGTCGATATTATTTTAGCTCTTAGCCAATGTCAACTAGAGAGTAATTTTGGCACTACTGGCCGGGCAGTAAAGACACGCAGTGCGTGGAATGTCGGTGCGTGGGACGGGGTCGATCATACCAAATCTATAAATTATAAATCAGTTAACGAGTCAGTGCCGGCATACACAAGTCTTATCAATAAAAAATATCGGAGTACTGACCCGTATAAGAACTTCGTAGATGATAAGGGAAGGAGATATGCAACAGATCCTGATTATGAGTATAAATTATTACGACAATCAGCTTACATTAAAAATGTAACTAAGATTGATTCATTACAGAATAGATTAAATCAAATTTAATATAATGTCTAAAAACATACATATCAATTTTACTGGCGCGTCGAGCACGGGAAAGACTACTGTCCTTGAATTATTGCGTAATTCATTATCAGATTTCAAAGTTAATACTGGCGTTATCAGACAGATGGTTGATCTGCCGCTTAATGAGTCAAGCACAGAAGAGAGCCAGACAGAGATTTTTGACGCATATAATAGATACTTAGAAGAAAATCAGTGTAATAATTATATCTCTGACAGATGTATTATCGACCCTCTTGCATACACACTTGTGCTCACTGCACGTGGTCGGCTAGACAGAGCGGTCCTTAACACACAATGGTCTGCAGTCAAACG
Source organism: bacterium (assembly GCA_963631525.1). Classification (GTDB taxonomy): domain Bacteria; phylum Bacillota; class Clostridia; order Lachnospirales; family Lachnospiraceae; genus Coprococcus_C. Next base: position 4,504 of record CAVGQQ010000100.1, on the reverse strand, counting down.
TGCGGTGGAAGAACATAAGCTGACGCACGTGTTTTATTTCCCTATTGAGTTCGGTTCAGTGAGTGATGGTATCCGGAGTGAAGACGAAGATTTTCGCCGGGAGACCGACTGTGGTATCCACGCGATTCTCAATGACCTGAAACGAATGTATCCGGAGTTTAATTATACTGAAGTACACGGTACAATAGAGGAAAGACAAAAAACAATAATAGATTATATTAACAATTTTTAAATAATATTTTTATGTATATTGTATTGATTTACTTTATTGGTCTTATTGTACTTGCAGGTCTGTAGCATATCTTTTTTTTAAGTATGTTGAATTCTGGGATGATGATGTGATGACTACCTTGGGTGATCACGGTAATATGGTGTGTGGTTACATATATAGATTTCATAAATGTAAAAACACGGAAAAAGAAGATGACGAAGATTGTTCGTGTACTTTAATACCTCCTTTTGGAGTCTGGACACTTATTGCTTTTTGGCCTCTCGCACCAGGACTTATATTATTGTGTCCATATATTTTTTGTGATTAAGCAAAAAAGTCATAGAAACCTGCCTTATTTTGATTTATAACAGCCAAGATATATAATTTATCATTTTTGACTTATAAGTGAATTCTAGGCCGGTTTCTGTGATTTCTAGAGGGTTTGATTAAACCACTGTATAACCATGATCGCCGAGCAAAGGCCGTGCAAGGTCACAGATGACACATCTCTTGTTTTCTGTAGTGTACTTAAGAACCTCGTCAAGATGGTCGTCACCAATATAAGTGTTATACACCTTAAATGCGGCTACCTGAAGCGGGTAACTGTTAAGAACGACCTGAAGCCCTGCAGTGGAAACCAGTCTGTTATCAATATCAGTAACATTGCTCACTGCAGTGTCGAAATCGAATCTGTACATAGTTGGCTTAAGTTTATATGCCGGCACGCCAACCGGGGCTACATGTTTGACAATCTTTATGTCAGTAAGGCACATCAGTCTGCTCCAGCGGATAATGATAAGATATGTATCACCAGTCTCAAGACTGTACTCTACTCCATTCCAGAGGATACTGCCGTTTTTGTATTTGAGACTCCAATCACCAATACATATAATATTCCTTTCAGAAGAGTCTATGTTAAGCGGCACATCGATAACGAGGGACACCGTCCCTTCATCTCCGCAGTACGGCTCTTGATAGGTGACCGCAGCACCATCCTGAGGTATGTATTTATGCTTTGTCACGACCAGTGAGCCGTGATTGATTTGTCTTTCAGTTATCTTGATTTTATTCATTGTAATCCCCTTACGTATATAATCAGAATCCTCTACCGAATAGAGGTTTGTTGCTGAGTATGTCGGCGATGCGAGCACCCGCTCCCCAGTCAGCTCACCCTCATGCTCCTCTCCAGCAGCGAATGCGCTCTCTTGTGTGTTCACTATGAGACTGTCGATGACCGACTCCAGGTCTCCTTGATCGATATTATCCTGGTCCTGCCACTTGACAAGGGAGAGCTTCCAGGTGACGGCCCTCCACATAAGATTCTCGTTCTTCTCCTCATACGCGGCGTTGACCATATACATCCTCTTCTGCATCGGCACCCAGATGAAATCCCTCTGCTTCGGGAAGGCATCAACGCCGAACGCAGTCGCGAACTGGGTTTTACTCAACTCCGTATCCCAGTCAGTCTCGAAATCCATATCCCACTCACCGAGAGTCGGCTTACTGGACGGCATCGCACCATCAGCGATCATCATCTTTATCTGCTTCACCGACTGAACTGAATGAAGGACGTACTCCTTGAAGGTATATGACTTTGTATCTACATCCGGGTCGACCTTGAAGTAATACACCGGTATGCCAACCATACAGATGACGGTGTCACTCAGCTGCTGCTGCATCTGAAGCGCGCAGTCCCAACCAGAGTAAAGGTCGAAGCCGCTATTGGACGTTATCTGACAGACATCATTAAGAAACGGATTACCTCTGTAGATAGATACAGTGTAGCAAGAAACAAGAATGTTATTTATATATACTGCCGGCCGGATAGCGGCTCTGTAGACTATCCTGAGAAAGAAATCGCCATCTATCTGTCTTGCTTGCCGGGTGTAATCACCGTATGTTGTCCAGCAGGACCAGGTCGTCTTATCCGTGCTCCACGAGTACCGGCAGTCACGTGTTATATCGGTGTCTCCGGAGACTAGCCTCACATCACTGAAAGCGATAGCCTCAGTGAACTCGATAACCTGATCAATACTCACGCAAGAAGAACAGCTGGACATACAAAGAACTTAAATTTATAATATATTTTTTACACCCACTGAAGGTACTCGTAGTAACTTGCAAGCGTGCTGAGTGCGTTCGACAGTGTCGCGGTCTTAGTGAAGTCTCCGCTCTCCATCAGGTGGAATGCATCTGCGATACTCTGCAAATCACTGATAAACTGCTTATGCACCGCATCTGTCTTCGACGCAGTAGCGCAGGTGTAGTTCAAGTCGAAAGCGCCGGTTTTTATATTTATACTCAGGCCGCTCTTGATAAGGAGATCAGTAAGCGTTGCGATTCTCCCGATTGCAGTGTTATAATGCTCGTAGATATACTTCCAGAAATCAAGATCGGTGAAGGTCTCGGTCATATAATACTTCATCTTCGACGCGTAATCATCAGCAAGAGAGCACGTTTGTATCTTATTGATAAGCATATCAATGCTTGAGAGTCCATTACCGCTGCTGCACCCGCAGGTTGACGCCGTCAAGACGGTGCCGCTGCTTGCACCAGCAGCAGCACTACAACTACAAGAAGTGACTGTAGCGGTATTTGTATTCACCTCATCAAGACCCTTGAGCAGCGCAAGCGTGTCATCAGACATATCCTGCGCATAGTAATTGAGCAGCGCCTTACGCTTATCACAGAAATCAGTCAACCAGCCGTCATGAACACCATTTAAGATATACAGAGCAACGTACCTGCGGTAAGCTCTTACCCGCTCGGTGTCGATATCAGCTGCAACTGCAGCGTCGATATACGCGTTCTTGTCAGTGAAATACTCTGTTGATATTTTTATGAGACTCTTGTCAAAGTCGACTGATGTAGAAGGGATATCTGCATATGCTAGTGTGATAAGCCCGGTTGTATCCCCAGTACCTCTCTCATATGAGTTATAATCGTCCGGTAGGATGCCATTGATATCACTGTCTTTATCCGGCCGGATAAGATAGCAATCAGTCATATTGATGCACCAACAGTACCGCCCGCGGAAATAAGCGTTATATGTATCTGCGAAAGAGTACTTAGCAGAATCCAGTTTAGAATCGGTGAACTTAACGATATTCATATATATACAGTATCAGTTAAAATATATAATATATAATAAAAAAGAGAGCCTCGGTGAAGAAGCTCTCTGTATTTTGCTTATGAATTTAATTATTCAGATGTGTTAAACCGGCTTGTCGTACCTTTGAGTATGAAATTGCCGGTTATCTTCACTGGCCGGTCAACACCAGTGAGAGCGTTATCACGGATGACTATCCCCTCTTGTGTGTCTCCTCTACCGAGGTCACTGTTGATACACCTGAGAAGCTCGGCGCCGAGAACCATAGTAGTGTAGTACATAAGGAACCCCGAGAGAGCAAGCTCGGCATCACCTTGGAACTCATCTGCTACATCACCTCCACTCAGGATGAACTGCAGTACGTACTTCGACACGGCGTTGACCTTTCCTTTGGTCTTAGAGACTACCGTGGTGTCAGCGCTCACCGGCTTTGCCTGCATTATCCAATCAGCAAGGCGTTTCTTCTCGGGCTTATGGTCGATACAGATAGTGATGTCCCCTGCAAGAACCTGCTTATAATTTGGTTCATCATCGAGCATCGCGAGGAACTGGTTATAGACCTCGAAACCATATTTCTCCGCAACGACATTGACCTTCTCTATGAGCTTATTAAGCGCACCTTTATTATATGACGACACTTCTTTCGTTACGCGTTTCTTCGGTGACGCCTGTATGATATCAAGCAACCCGTGTATTGCAATAAAATTCTTATCCGTCTCTATCACGTTCGTGGTGCCTTTGACATATTCTATGTTAAGCATCCTTGTACCGCCGTTCATACCCAGCATCCTGAGTTCGGTCTGTATCACCGGGAGTGCCTCGTTAAAGATGTCCAGTACCGTTGCGCCGATAGTCAAGAACCCATGGCCAGCGCCGAACCTATCTGCAAGATCAGCTTTTGTAACCCCAGCCACATCGAGCGGCTTCATACTCATCCTATCGAGGACGAACTCACCGGTGTCATTAAGACGGACGCTGGCGTTGACCCCGTCGATCTTCATAAACGCCTTCTCGTCTTTCTTGAGTGCAGCAGTGAGGCTATCGAAGAACTTAACTATGTCTATCGGCGCTTTCACTGACGGGATGTCAAATGGATGTGCCATATGCCCAGCGGCCCCACCCTCACAGATGAGCTCATATTTATGTTCAAAAAGAGTCTTCATTATATTATTATTTATATATAT
>CAVGQQ010000099.1:0-7593 GCA_963631525.1 bacterium | reverse complement strand
AAATAATATTTTTATGTGTAATTTTTATTGTTTTAATATAAAAATTCATCTAAATTATAATATAAAATTCATTATTTTATATATATGAATAAACTTACTGAGTGCATAGTGGAACAGCTATCTAAGACTAAACTCTTTGAGATGGCTTTCAGCAGAGCGAAATACATAGATTTTATAATAAATCTTTCTGATCAGATCGCAGAAAACTGGTGTCTTGTTCGTTATTGCACAAAATATGATCCGAATAATATAAATAAAGATCACTGGAAAACTGAATTATATGCCGTGTGCAGCAAGCTCTTAAGACAAAATGTAACTACTGATAAACGCAGCGCTGCTGAGAGTGGATTTATTGACAATCTTGAGTTTAATGACGCTGATACCGTATATTATGCAGTGCAGACGAAATTCAAAAAAGAAGGATTCGGTTTGACTCGTGATATATGTGATGATTTCGCGAACCGCGGTTTACCGAAACTCATATATCTTATTTCTTCAAAACGGTCATCAGGTAAGTTTAATGAGCTGTACCGATATATCGATGAAGATATTTAAGTGAAGAACTTCTCAGTCACAACGACGAACTTCACGCCCGCGGCATCACATTTCTCTTTCGCTGCTCTCCACTTGAGCTGGTTCTTGATGTAGTTCTTCCAGTTCCAGTCGTCTCTGTACGGATACGGCGGTTTCACTGATTGGGAATACGGCTTTATCTCAACGACCATCCGCGTGCCATCGGTCATCTCGACAGCGAAATCAGGATTATACGTGTGCATCTTCTCATCTCTCGGGTCGAGGTACCGTATCTGCATACACTCACTGCCCCAGGCACGCACGTTCGGATTGGTCTCACACCAGGTGACGAACTTCTTCTCAAGCGACGACCGGAAGATAATAGGTGTCCCTCTCAAGGACTTGAAGAGCTTCTTACATGACGCTGGATTGATATACCCCTGCTCAAAACGGGATTTCTTAGACGGCCGCAGTTCTTTGATATTCATCTCACCGTGTGTCTTAAGATATTCCCCCTTTGATGGTACCTGTGAGAGGGCCGATAGCCGTCCCGGTGACGGGGCCGACACCGCAGGTGCCAGCAACGGTGAACGTCTGGCTTCCCGCGAGGGTGACATTGACATCAGCGCTTTTGATATAACTGTCTATCGCATCCGCGAGATCGGGAGCAATGGTGTCTGCGAAGGTCTTAGCCATTTTCTTCACCTGGCTGAGGGACTCCTCAGTGTAGACAGCACCCTTGAAAGTGGAGATATATCCTGCGCGCATTATGTCATTAAGCTGCTTCTCCAGCTTGGACTTGACCATCATAATTTATATATATTATATTTATTTTAGCTTTTTGTCCATATCCGCCGCTGCCTGCTCCTGCTCTGCTTTCTCAGCAGAATCCTGCTTCTCCGCCGCGGCGACCTTCTGCTTCATCGAGTCTGTGATAGCGGTGATGCGGTCCTTGAGTGACTGCGTGACGGAGTCGATGGCAGACTGCATCTGAGATGCAGCCTTCTGGGTCTCGCGGTCGATAGTGCTTTGCAACTCGGAGAGCTTCTGGTTCATCGCATCCTCGTGCCCGGCATAGAGGGTTTTTATCCTTTCCGTCTCCATTGAGAGCCTCTTATCAAGGGCACCGACAGTTTCATCATACTTCTCTTTGTAATACGACGCAGTTTCAGCTATCTTCGCAGTGAGTGCAGCGGTCTTAACCGCGATCTCAGTAAGGTCCATAAAACGTACTTAAATTATATATTATATAATACATTTTACAGTTCAAATTTTTATTATATATTTATATATTTATATTCTATCAGTCATATGTCAAGTTTTAATGATTACCTGACCAAGATACAAGAACTCACAGATAAGAACTTGCAGATTCTCTCTCTTATCAATGAGAGTTTCTACAGCAGGAAGACCAAGGCGAGCGCGCTCATAGACGGGGTCTCATACACTATCCCGTCGTTCATAACGATAGAGAACAAAATCAACGACCTCGAAGGGAACTGGAAGAATCTTATCTCTGCCCCAGACGCGGGGTCTGCAGCCTTTGTCCTCGACGGGACGACCAGGCGGATCCTCCTCTCCGGCTTCGAGACATCCCCGGAGGCGCTTACAACACTGAAGCAGTACGGAGATAATAAGTTCTATGTTGAGTCTAACGACCTGCTGAAAGACTTCATCTCTCCGCTCGTGTATCTGAAGTTCGACCTCAATAGCCTCCCTCTGTCAATCCGGAGCGTCAATGTGCGTAAGATCACCTTCAAGAACGATGATATCATCCTTCCCGCTTCCGGTGCGACCGACTGGGCGACCATAAGCTCACTTCTTGAGAACTGGACGGAGGATACCGACTATGTGATGTATGATAAGATATACACCCTCCCTCTGAGGGTGAATGACTACGACGGCACGTTCACCGCGACGGATATCACAACCCGTCAGGACGGCAGTTACCTCTATTGGGACATCACCCTCGACGGATACACATACACATACGATAACGGTACGATGACCGGTGACCTCACTGTAAATGATAAGCTCCTCAGTAAGGACGGAGAGTGTAAGTTCACGGTCACTGCGATAGACTATAACTCGAAGAAAGCGACACTGAAAGTCGACTCTGGTTACGCCGACCCTAAGAGTGGCGTTACCCTTCGGTATTTTAAAGCGGCGAAAGACATAAACCGATTCATCAAAGTGCCTCTCGAGGAGGATCAACACGTGGCTATCTTTATTGCTCCTGTCAACGACACCGTCAACTGCTGCGCGTCGTGGGACGCCGGTCTGCTCGTAGACACAGACACCCTTACAGATGACTCAGGGAGGACCTTCAAGGAGGTCTACGGGTCAGAGATAAAGAACCTCGGGGATATCATCTTCGACCTCACGCAGTTCATCGACTCGTCTATCTCATCACTCACAGAGACGGAGATAAAGACCATCACTGATTATAAGCCAGTGCTTAACACCGACACTGAGAACGGCGATTACTCCGTCGTGATGCTTAACGACCACCTGCTCGATAACACCTCTGTAGACCAGATACGCAAGCTCAATGTCGAAAAGACGAATATCTCCGCCGACCTGAAGACTCTTCAGGACCAGGTGAATGAGCTCACTACACTCCTCTCGGCGACCGACCTCTCAAGCCAGTCATCATCGGTGCGCGCAGGATACGAGACGCGTCTTAAGTCACTTAACAGCTCCGTAGTTGCGAAGACGAAGGAGTACATCAATAAGATCAACGAGATAAGCACCCTCGCCGGTGACAGCGTCCTCCCGACCAGCAGTGCGAAGTACGTCATTAAAGGTGCGGTGAACACCACACAGATAGAGACTGACCTCAAGAGCGCGCTCAGCAAGCCCGTGCAGGTTATCCGGCTCGAGCTGCTGTACAGATATAAGAACATCAATAAGTCCAGCAGTAACGCGACAACGATCTCAGACACCGTCACTGTAAGCGACTGGAATAAATACCTTATTGATTTCAGGCATAAGACTGGCGACTGGAGCGATGAGAAACAGAAGATGATCTATGCTTTCGAGCCAGATAACACAGGTAAGAACGACAGTATCGCTGCCGACTGGCGGTCGTTCAGCATACCTATCACACAGGGTGAGACAGTCGATATCCGGTTCCGTGTGCAGTACGACCTCGGCTGGCCGTACGTGAGCGTGTATAGTGATTACAGTGATACGGTAAACGTGGAGTTTCCCGATGATCTCTTGCAGTATACGGATATAGACACTATTCTCGAGGATAATAAGACCGATGCGCGGGACAGTATTGTCACGCAGGAGCTTATCAATAACGGTGTCACGGATCATATCAACGACAAGGTCATCGATCAGGATCTGACATATTTCCACCGCGCGGAGAGCATCTCATCTGGGTTCTACACCGAGGACTCACGCCGTGTCATATCACTGAAAGACAAGCTGTACACACTTAATAACGACATCGAGTCTATTAAGTCGGGTGTTTTCGGTGGGTCGACAAAGTACCTTCAGGTGTCACTCAATGATGACTACAGCAGTGTCATAGTCGCACCAAACAGCAGCAGTAATAATTTCTGTAATAATTTCACCACGATCAACTACACCGATATGCTCGAGGATGCCGCGGGAGCATCAATGATAAATTATGTTGTCAATATGAATATAACCAACACGAGTACTGCTTATCCAATAAGCCTCTATTCGATGTTCTACGGTGACACGCAGGTGATGCTCGACGCAAATAAGAACGCGACTAAGTTCGACGCTGGTGATTACTGCAAGGGTGTCAGGCCGTTCATCGATGATAACGGTAGTGAGAACCCGCAGTACCTATCACAGTACCTCTATGTGAGAAATAAGAATAAATGGACCGGTGCGTACTCATATACCTATGGTGCTGTCGACGATAGTAATAAATCATATATTTCATATATCTGGTTTAACCCACACACACAAAGCGATATCCAGCTCACCTCATCGACCCCGGGTAGCTACTATCAGCTCAGTCCGGGGGACTCTATCACAGTACCAGTGCTTATCAAGCTGCCGGGGAGTGGTGTCTCTGCATCTAATAAGACTGTAAATGTCTTCCACTTGGGATTTGATCTCTGGACGAGTCCGTTCACCGACCCTCTGACATATGATTTTAATATCACTGTCAACTATAACTCCGGTAACTCGAAGAAAGAATATGTATCGGGAAATAACAGGATTTATAATCAGGTGCCAGGTAGCGCGACATACGCGGGGACTACGACACCGTCCGGGATTGTAATTGGATAAAATAAATAACCGATAAACACAGAGAGAGATGGATACAGTGGTAGCAAAAAGTGTACGGCAGAGGATAATAAAAGGAGATATTGACATCAATAACTCTGAGCTCTTTTTCGGTAATATGATAAAAGGTGCGTTGCTTTTTCTCAATGACAATATAACACTGAGAGATAAATCGATACCGCATTTTATTCTTAACACCGGTGATGAGATTCTCTACCGCGAGCTGATGCATTATAAGTACGATACGAAGACGGTCACCGATGAGGACTTCGTCTATAACGCCATACCGAGATGCGTGGTCTCTCCGGCGGATATCTCTGTTGAAGGTGATCAGCTGACACAACCTTACTGTCGCGGTAACTTCGAGCTCGAGGATGGCGGGCATCTATATGAGTTCTCCGCGGAGATGAGACGACTGCCGGTGAAGACGACACTGAGTCTGAAATATTATATCGACTCTTTCACCGACGCGCTCGCACTGTCGCAAAAACTGATGACAAACATAGCGACGATCCGCACGTATAAGTTCACTTATATGGGTGAGACCGTCATCGCGTCACTTACCTTCCCCGACAGTACGCAGATAGAGAAACCGACTGAGCTGTCTTTCGGCGATGAGACTCGATATAAGACCGTGAGCATCGAACTCGAGCTGTCGACAAATATACCGGTTTTTAACGCGAGGACCGCTATAGAGACCGGTGCAGTGATAACTGATTGGGATAATAATATCGGTGTATCAGTGACTGGTGAAGAATACATCGCGAGACGACATAAATAGAAAAAGAGACTATGAAATCATTAAATAATTATATCTCTGAGGGTCTTTTCGGTAATCTCGGTATCGATACAGAGATTGATAAAGAAGCACTCAAAGATTGGATAGTGAACAACTACGGTCCATCAGTAAATAACGGCGGCCGGAAGCCTGAAAAGATAATCATTGGAGATAAAGACGGGGTCCCGATAATCGATGTAAGCTCGGTGCTTCAGATTAATACCAACCCAGAATATAGTGTCGCCCCTGATGGTGTGTTACCAGAGTACTGCAAACAAATCCTTTTTAACCGGTCTTTTAATCATATTAGAGTCGACAGCGATAAGCGGAATCCTTTCAGGTCATTCAAGAATCTCCCATCCGCACTGAAAACTGATAAAGAAAACTCTATCATATTTGTCGATCTTAATGGCGATTATGATACACTCGACTTCGGTGATATCAAATCATATGTAGTGCTTAATATCAATAAAGGAGTAACTGTAAAACGCATAAGTAATATAGCTCATAGTTCTGGATTGTCGTTTAGTGGTTTTTCTAATCTTGCAGATATAAATGCAATACTTGGTTCATTTGATAACTGTAAGTTCAGTTCTGAGAATATCCATATATATAAAGAGGATAATATTAAGATCAAAACAACACCGCAATCACTTTCTGATTATGTCACGTATGTGCAGAAGTTAGGGCTGTATTATATCATTAAAGATACAACGCGACCTGTCTTCAATCAGGCTGGATTAAAATTAAATCGCAATCCAGGATATCTTAATTTTGATATACCTTCATATTCGAATATGAGTTTTGAGTTTTTAAAATACATTGATCCTACTAAAATTCAGCTTATAAGTTTGAATGATTTCCGGCGTAAAGACATCATTATTCCCGAAGAGGATCTTAAGAGTTTACCGCGCGGTGTATTACTATCAATACCTTGGGTTTCCTCTATGACCGATGAACTGGCTTACTACGAAAACCTTAAGGATGCGCTCGGTGCAGTGGTGTTTACAGAAAAAAATTTCAGTTTCAGTTATATTTATTTTGTGAAGAAATAAATTCCTTTAAAATTCCTGTTATGTTTATATATAACAAATAATATAAGAGCGTATGAGTGTAAGGAATTTCATATACAGCCTTTTTAATATCCAGACTTTTGATCAAACAGAGATGTTCGATGATCTCTGTGCGATTATCGCTGCTGTCAAGAGCTCGACTACCGATGAGCAGTTAGGTGTTTGCGCGCGGATGTACGTCAATTACCTGAAGAAGCACGAGCCCGTGTCAACGAAGGATTTCGATATCAAAGCCAGACTGCATAATCTTTTTATGGGTTATCTCAAGCCGCTTCCGATATATGATAAGTTCTGTGATTTTGTCGTCGACCGCGTTTGTGAGGAGTCTAACCGCGATACCGCATTAAGATTTAGATCGTTTTAAGTTCCATAATAGTTTGTTTTAATTGTTGATTTAATTGTTAGTTGAGTGAGGCGCATTGATGTGAGGCCTCCGGAGAAACAAGACAGCAGTGATTGTTGCCTTGTTTTTTTTTATTATATATTAAAGAAATTTAATAAATAATTAAAAATATGAAGAAACTGATGGTCAGTCTGGCTCTCCTTTTGTGTTGTGTGTTCGGAGAGGCGAAGGTCGATATTGTTGTCGACACGGTAAAAGTAAACGGTAATGAATATATTTTCTTAAAAAAGAGAAATACTTATAAGGTGATAGTCGTTATCCCTCAAGAGGGAAATAAGTACATACGCGAGTTTAACGGTGAGGCTGCGTACGACCATTATCGTGGTTTTACAGCGCAGCTGCTCAATAACCCGCCGAAGACATATGAAGAGGAAATGGAAGAAACCTACGCGGTTATTGACAGCACTGCAGTAAGAAACTCCTGGAAGGAGTATTATGAAAAAACCTACGCGCCGTACTACAGGGACGCAGTGAATCTTAAAAAGCAGCTTGAAATGTCACTGTGGTGCGGGGACATAGAAGTAAAATCTGATAATATATATTATATAAAT
>CAVGQQ010000098.1:0-7946 GCA_963631525.1 bacterium | reverse complement strand
GCGGAAAAACCGGGATGTTCAAGTCCATTCAGGAACAGATCACGTATCTCTACACCTGTCTTATTCATCAGATATTCATCCATAGGAAACAAATGTCATATGAAGATGTGGTGTGGATTCATCTCCGTTGAATGCAAAGTTTGTAATCACTATGCCTGCTTCAAAAGGTGGTTTCCACTCCAGGTCCTCCAGACAGCACTTGGAAGCAATCGTTACATTAGGAACATCAAACATCAGATGGTCTGCAAACCTTAAAGGTAAACAATATGCCGGTCTATAAAGACGAAGAACGAGGAACCTGGTATGTCAGATGTTATTATGAAGATTTTACCGGAAAGAAAAAACAGATAAAGAAACGAGGCTTTAAGCTTCAGCGTGAAGCAAAGGAATGGGAAGCGGATTTCCTAAGAAAGCAGAAAGGTAGCGCGGATATGACCTTCCGCTCTATGTACGAGATTTATATAGAGGATATGAGACACCGATGCCGCCAGAGCACCATCGACGGAAAGAAGCATGTATTTGAAAAGCTTATTCTCCCTTATTTCGAGAATAAGCCCATCAATAAGATTACTCCCAAGTACATCCGAGCTTGGCAGAACGAAATGATTGCAAAGGATTATTCCAATTCCTACCTAGATAGGATGCAGAATATGATTACAGCACTTTTCAATTATGCAGTGGACTACTTCAACCTATCTGAAGCCCCCTGCCACAAGGCGGGCAGAATGGGTAAGCGTGAGGTTGTGGTAAATTTCTGGACAAAGGACGAATTTGACCGAATACTGGCAGCCATGGGAGATGATCCCACAGCACATGTTTCGTTTTCACTACTGTACTACTCCGGTATCCGTTTTGAAGAATTCCTCGCTTTGACACCAAAGGACTTTGATTTCGAGAAGAACACCCTCGATATCACCAAAAGTCTCCAGCGTGTAAAAAAGCAGGATGTGGTCACACCACCCAAAACACTCAAGAGTATCCGAAACATCTTCATACCGGACTTTGTAATGAATGAAGTAAAAGAATATATGTCAAAGCTTTATGATTTGAAAGATACGGACAGGGTCTTCCCCTTCACCAAATCTTATATCAATAATGCAATGGCAAGGGCTTGCAAGAAAAGCGGAGTAAAAAAGATTCGTATACACGATATCAGACACTCACACGCCAGCTACCTTATCAACTTAGGATGTGCACCACTGCTCATATCGGAATGCTTAGGACACAAAAAAGTACAGGCCACCTTAAGCACCTACTCCCACCTGTATCCGAACAAGCATCCGGAAGTGGTGGATATGATACAAAACCAGCATAAAAAGGATACGGCAACATCCGATTTAACTGCCCTGGCAGAAGCATCGGAAATAGCAATACCACAGGACAAAAGGTTCAAAGTCGTAAGTCCAAAGAATAAAATAAGCCCACAACAAGTCCACGAAAACGACTTAAGCCCATGCGCCAGCTTCAACCGACGCACATAAAAAGGCTCAACCCCTTGTAAACAAAGGGCTGAGCCAATTAAGTCAATTCATACTCTTAAAGTATTTAATTACTCGATAATTGTAGCCACACGGCCTGAACCTACAGTTCTACCACCCTCACGATACTTTAATCCCGTTTTACCTCATATTTTTTATGGTTTTTTCTCCAAAATACAGTGAAAAACGGCTGATTTGCACCATTTATTTTTATTTGCCTGATTTCTTGGCACCGTTTTGGCACCGGACATAGTCAAAAAAATTCTCTGCTACAGTTGCTCTACTCTCTTCTGTCAACTTCATATTGCATCGACAGTATCCTGCTGTTATAATCAGAACATGGGTGCTACCATAACGGTAGGCGGTTAGTCCTTCAACAGAGGGACTGTGACCCTCTGATTACATAGAAACCCGAAAGGGAATCCACTGGAAAGGAGGGCTAAGCCATGAGTATTGTTGACTTCATAGCGGTGGTAAGCTTCGGCTTAACCTGCTTTGGTCTTGGATATACCTTTGGCAAGGATAATAATAAGCCACAAAAATAACCGCCCTGTCTGCAAACTAAGCGGTTATCTTTGATAGATATTCTAAATAGTAAAACGGGCTAACCGTCTATCGGTAGCACTCTTTTTCTATAATCATATTAGCACGCATCTGTGAAAATGTCAAAATTTTTTCTTTTTGAAGTTTTGACATATCCAATCCATGCCGGACCATCATCAGAATATCTCGTTTTTAATTCAATGTACATCAAATTGTTAATCACTCTTATTTTCTCCTGATTCCAAATTTTGCAACATCTCGACAAACTGGAAATTGTTTACTTCTTCTTTTTCGGTTTTGGAACTGGCAGTTCATCATACATTGCATGAAACAAGCCTGTCAAAAATTCCTTATTATCAACTTCATTTACCAGCAACATCTCTTTTGCTCCTCCATATGGTAATTCATACGGAGCCGTCGGCATATAACTAATTGCTGATTTTACCGGTTTAACAAGCAATCTATCATCATAGATACCGCCTACAATCTTGCCCCGATAATAAATAATAAATTCTCCCATCATAGCTCGATAAGCAACTTCTTCTAACTCAGATAGCTGTCCTAAAATAAATTCTAAGTATTCCTTGCTTGATGCCATATTTTCTCCTCAAATTCCGATTGAGATTTCACCTGTTTTAAGAGATTTAATAACTGTTATATTTTGTTATTAAATTCTCCGCACCCCCTTGAAAACACTGGATTTATCGCAGGTGGGCTTTCCCTTATTGTTTCCCTTGTGTTATATCATCCCGTCAGTGTTTACGAACTCTGATAAGGGCAAATACAAGGGCAAGAAAAATCTATAAAACAGTATAACACAAACTGAAAGTGACATGGTGAACTGATTGAAATGCTTCTGATTTTTATAACGAATGATTGATTGGACGATAAGGAGATAAGATACGATGAGAACAATATTTGCAGAATACAATCCACAGCGCAATAGTATTGATGTTTACACCTCTGCTGGCTATATGCTCCGCATTGACTGTTGGGAAGCTGAGAAGGACTTAAAACCACTCCCAGATCAGCTTGTGCATTAGGCACTCCACTTGCCATTGATGAACCGATGGAATATGCAGATGTCGATCATTGCAGGCTTATTAGAAATCTAAATAAAATACAAAAACGTGTCAGACAAGACGCCCTCCCTACAAATTCAGGACATGAGAGGATGAGAAATCGTATCTAACACGTTTTAGGAGAGCGTTTCAAGTTTTGTGTAAACAGAAAAAACTGATATAAGATATGTCATTAGTTAGCAAGGGCAGAACCTGTTTTTCAGGTCTCTGTCCTTGTTTGTATTATAATGCAGTTTTAGGGCATGTCAAGCAGGACTGGCTGTGCCAGCCCTGTCTAACCTGCCTTCTGCTTATAACCGCTCCAATCTTTCTTCAAAGAAAATCTCCAGCTGAGAATGTTTTTTGTCAAGTACTTTTCCCTAAAAAAAGCGTCAGAATTCCCTGTTTTTAGCAAGGGATTTTCCTTGCTTTAAGCGGGACGTTTTATGCATCCTGACGCATGAGGGCATGCTCCATACGGTAGCTTTTTCCCTCAAAGATCAGTAGGTGCCCATGATGAACCAGTCTGTCGATCATAGCAGCAGCCATCTGATCGTCAGTGAATATTCCTCCCCACTTGGAAAATTCCAGATTGGTTGTCAATATCAGGCTTTTACTCTCGTAGCTGTCGGATATTACCCGAAACAACAGCTGAGAGCCGTCTTTATCCACTGGTACATATCCCTATTCATCAAGGATCAGCAGATCCAGGCTGCGTAAATCCCGGAGAAGCCTCTCCAGCGTCCCGCTTTTGCGGGATTCTGCCAGTTTCAGGACTAGTTCCGTTACGGTGTAAAACTTTGTTTTATATCCCAGATTGCAGGCTTTTACACCAGCTGCGATTGCCATATGGGTTTTTCCTACACCAACAGGGCCATACAGTACAAGATTTTTTTGCCCTGGCACAAACTCCAGTGATTCCAGCTCCTCCCTGCTAAAAGCGGGAGGAAGCTTTACATTCTGGTAACTGTATCCTTCAAAGGTTTTGTATGTTGGAAATCCGGCTCGTTTGATCAGACGTTTCCGGCGGTTTTCATCACGCAGGGTGAGTTCTTCATTCATAAGTTCCAGAACAAACTCCAGCTGTTTCTGGGTTCCTTTTTCCTGACAGACTTCAGAGATCTTTGATGAGAGGAACAGCTGTTTGCTGGCATGAAGGATCTGCGTGCAGATATCTTCTTTCATTTTGGGCGTCATCATAATGCTTTACTGCCTCCTTTCAGAAAAGCTTCATCATAGATTTCCAATGATGGACCTGATTCCGGAGGCGTACTGATTCCATATCCGGTGATCCGTGCAGCTAATACAGAGGCATCACAGATATTGATATTTCCTCTGGCACATGCCATTTCCATTGCCGAAGCAGCAGCCTGGAAACCATACTGATTCGTGAGTTCATTCATAATCCGCAGACAGTCTTTCAGTTTCTCTTTCGGCTGTGCATCCATGTATGTACGCAGGATATTCGGGGTTTCCTGCCGGAGTCCGCTGTTTCCCCAGGCACCAGAGTTTTTCATAAGGACGGCAAGCGTGGTTGTATAATCACTGACATCGCTCCTGGTATCGCCGAATACACGTTTATGGGTGGTGATAACCTGTCCGCTTTCCGTAAGGATATCAATTGTATGAGCACGGATCCCAACCAGTACCTTCTGATTGGCGTTTTCCGGTCTTGTTGAATAAAAATGTTTTCCATCCATGCAGACCTTGCCATAGCCGTCTGCTTTCAGCCATTCATATCTGCATACATTAAAAGATTTGGGCGGCAGCATCAGCAGTGCTTTCCGGTCTTCCTCAAAGAGTTCACCGATTGGAACCTGTTTTTTATAATGGGGTTCCAAAGATTTACGCTCATGTTTTAAAAGCAGCTTATGATTATACTGGGTAACATCTGAAAAATGCGGAACGGGTACAAAAAGATTTGCCCTGTTATAATTCACTTTACGTTCTACATTTCCCTTTTCCCATCCGGAATAAGGGTTGCAGAACCGGACACGGAAATGATAATGGGCACGAAAGCGGGAAAAAAGTTCTGTTTCGTGAACCACATCACCAATCCTTCGTCCAACACCAGTAGCATTATCAAAGATCAGCAGTGGAGGGACACCTCCAATGAATTCAAAGATATCAAGCAGCCCCTGGCAGACACATTCAGCCGTTTCGCCACCGAATACCTGACTGTATCCATCGTTGCTGTAAGGAAACGATACAGTGAGATATTTCTTTCGGGTCAGCTTTCCACATTCATAGAAATCTGCCTCTCCAAAGTCAACCTGGGCAGGACCAGGATCCCATATCAGTTCAAGGTTTGCTTTTTCTGTTTGGATGGAACGGCATTTTTTCAGATACCGCTGAACAACGCTGTAGTTGCCGGTGTATCCATACTCTTCAGCCAGGCGTTCATATATGCGCTGTGCAGTGTGATGCTGTTTCCGCCAGTGTTTTTTGTCCTCAGCAATCCACTCCTGGATAACAGGTTTAAACGGATCCAGCTTGGAGGGCTGTGTCTGAACGACCGGCGGTACCGGAGAGAAGTCCTCCTGGGAGAGATATTTGCGGATCGTTTTAGGATCAGCACCAGTTTTCTTTGAAATTTCACTAATTCGGTATCCACAATTGCTCAAATCTTTGATATGATTGATCTGGGACATAGTGTACATCTTCCTTTCCTCCTTTGAATAGATTGGTCTCTACCCAAAGGATATCTGTATTATGAAGGGGATACAATATGTCCCGCCTTTTTTGAGGAAAATCCCTTGCTGATTTTAGGGAATTCTGACGCTTTTTTCTGGTAATTTTAATGTATCATAAACATGAGAATGGATCTGCCCCCAATCCTGACGGTGTCCCGTCCATTTCTTGGTGATATCTATCATGGCCAGATACAGCATTTTCAGGAGACTGTCATCGGATGGAAATACCGTCTTGGATTTGGTGACTTTCCGGAGCTGGCGGTTAAATCCTTCAATCGTATTCGTGGTATAGATCAGACGTCTGACAGCTTCCGGATACTTAAAATACGTTGAAAGATTTGCCCAGTTATCTTTCCATGACTTTGCAATCTTAGGGTATTTCCCGCTCCATTTTTCATCAAAGCTGTCCAGTTCTGCCAATGCAACTTCTTCTGTAGGAGCTGCATATACACGCTTCAGATCTGCCATAAGCGGTTTGATCTCTTTGTAAGAAACGAATTTCGTGGTGTTCCTGATCTGATGAATGATGCACTGCTGGATCTCGGTCTGGGGAAATATTGCTTCGATTGCCTGTGGAAAACCGGTCAGCCCATCCACACACGCAATCAATATATCTTCTACACCTCGGTTTTTCAGGCCATTCAGAATGGAAAGCCAGAACTTGGCACTTTCATTTTGACCAACGTACATTCCAAGAACATCCTTACGTCCTTCCATATCAATCCCAATTGCAATGTAAACAGCACGTTTTACGATCCGGCCCTCATTACGGGCATGGAAGTGAATTGCGTCCATAAATACAACAGCGTATACACTTTCTAATGGCCTTTCCTGCCATTCTTTTACTATTGGCAGGATCTTGTCTGTGATCCGGCTGACAGTACTGTCGGAGATCTCAATATCGTATAATTCACGCATGTGACTTTCTATATCAGCAGTCGTCATTCCTTTGGCATACATGGAAATGATCTTTTCTTCCATGTCCTGCGTAATAGAATTCTGATATTTCTTTACAACCTGTGGTTCGAAGTCACCTTTTCGATCCCTGGGAATATCAATTTCCATATCTCCGTAACTGGTATGTAACGTTTTCTGGGAATGTCCATTCCTGGAATTATAGGTTTCCTTATTCCGATAATCATACTTGGAATATCCCAGTTCTTCATCCAGTTCCTGATCAAGGGCACCTTCCAGGATGATAGACATCATATCCCGCATAATGGAATTAACATCTGTTCCATCTTTTACTTTTACATTGTTTTCTTTCAGGTAGTTGCCCATGAGTTCTCTAAGAGCTGCCTTTTGTGGTGAATCCTTTTTTCTTGCCATAAAATAAACCTCCAAACTGAGTAATTCTATCTTACATCAGTTTGAAGGTTTACACAAACTTTGGGATACTCCCCGTTTTAGTATAGAAGCTTATTTTCAGAGTTACTCCATACTATTATAGTTTCTATCATGATGTAATTTAGTATTTACATGAATGAAAGATTTTCCTTCGTAGCATATAAAGGATTGGCATTTCTTACCTCGTTTCCATATATCTTCTTCAATTCATTAAGTGCACTTTTTACATCTTCCGGTATATCTACATGTGCAATAAAGTCCTTCCCATTTGGACCATATCCATTTTCATCATCTAACAATCTTGGGATTTCCCCCATAAGCAGATTTACATATCTGTCTATACTCCACATTCCATGAGGCATACTTCTATATTCCAGCATGTTTTCTATTCCTATTACTTCTACCTGATAAGACGCATAATTAATGATACACAAGTCTTTTGGCATATACTTTCTCAATCCTGCATCCATGCGGCACTGCATTGTTGCATCCTGACAAAGAATAATACTGTGACAAACTATTGCTTCTGTCTTTATAAGTTCAAGTAAATAAGTAATATTATTCCCGCAGTTAGTAGATTTTGTCTCAATGAAGTCAGCAGATTCATTGTATTTATTTTTCAAATAAGACTGAAAAACCTCAGCTTCTGACAAACCACCTGTTTCAATATGGGGATATTCATTATGAACTATTTTACGAAGTGTTTCTGTCGTGTGTCCCTCACCGCCAACTATCAGGAATTTATTTGCAATATGATTGCGAATTGCACTTGCCAGTACATCACCACCTTCTAATATGCTCCCACCAAACAAAACCATTACATC
>CAVGQQ010000097.1:0-8285 GCA_963631525.1 bacterium | reverse complement strand
CATCTGAATATCAGATTTAAAATACTTTGAAATTTAACTTTCAGGAGGAGAGCTATGCCAATAGAAGAATGTAATGGAAATTGGAATCACATGTATGAATTTAAACTTTGTGGTAATTGGTATCCATGTCATGTCATTGAAGAAAATGACACTGTTAGAAGGAGTGACGACAGAGTATGGATCTTTACGAGGAATGGAAGTATAACTACAGAGCGGAATGAAAATGTTAGAAAGATGAGTGAAGAACGGTATTTAAAACAGAGATCAGAGCACATGAGTTATCTTGGAGAATTTGCTTCTGATTGTGGATATCATGAAAATGTAGGGAAAGATTTAGCGCTATTTCATGACTTAGTAGAATTGTAAAAGAATATGGTATAGAAAAGGTAATGAATTTTACATTCATAACGGAGATTAAATATGTGAGTGTCGATTTCTTTGCAGAAATTAGTAGAAAGGTATAAATGGAGGATAAAAACCCCAATGCATCAACTTCAGAAATACTTGAATTTATTTCTAATCAAAAGAATTTTTTTGGAAGACGCTGAATATACAAATTAATATGTTAAATATTGATATTGTTACCAATGGTAGCACATTATTGAATCATATAATAAGAAGAATGGTAGCATACCATTGAGAATAAAGTAAAATATAATAAATAATTTTAAAAAACTTCCCTTTTGAAGGGGAGTTTTTTTATTTTTTAAAAATTTTTTTCTGTGACATTCTAGGTATAGAGGAGATAATTCCCAAAAACATATTTAAGAGGCAGCACCCCTGAAAAAGCGGGGAAAAACAAGAAAAGGAGAGAAGAGTTATGAGAAAGAAAGTAACTCAGAGACTAGTATCTGGTGTTCTTTGCCTTGCGATGGGGATAACCCTTATATCCCCAGTAACAAGCCGCGCCGCCGAGACATCAGAACCAACCACGCAGGCTACAACCGAGTCTGCATCGACGGAGACTACGACCGAAGTTCCGGTTACAACCGAAGTACAGGCCGCTCCAAGTGAAGATGTTTTGTTTGATCATTTTTATGACACCGGAATTTTGCCTGCAACGCTGCAGTCCAAGGATTTTAGTTCCTGCGAGCTGCTTGTTGCGGCTGATCCTATTATCTTCACAAAGAATACAACGGTGTTATCAGCGTACAATGGTGTGTATTTACTTCGCTTTAGTTCACCAGAAGAAGCAATGTATGCCTATTCATATTATTATGACAAGGCAGAGCTGATTGATATCAATGCAGTTATCTTTCAGACTTCAGACGATGAGCATTACGAAGAGGTGCAGGCTGATTTATCAGATCTGAATCAGGGCGATGACGCTTTATCTGAAGCAAGTGCGCTTCCAGATGTTGATCTGAAGAAGAACACTATCGCACTGGTGGACACAGGTTGCGAAGGAACAAATGTAACGCAGTCCGTATCGGTCCTTGGCGGCGAATCAAAGGACGATAATGGACATGGAACAAGAATGTATGATGTGATTGTAGAGGAGAACCCTGATGCAGAAATCTTATCTATCAAGGCTCTGGATAAGGATGGTAAGGCGCAGGTATCAGATATTTATGCTGCAATCACTTATGCAGTTGATAACAAAGCAGATATTATCAATCTGTCTATATCTGCAATGGCAACCAGAGATTCAGCAATTGTTGAGGATGCAATCAAAGATGCGGTAAATAAGGGAATTACCGTGGTTGGTGCAGCGGGCAATGCTGGAAGAGATGCAAAATTTTATGTTCCAGGTAAAATCGACGAGGCTGTGATCGTTGGAGCATGTGATGAAAATGGAGAAAAAATAAAGATATCCAATTTTGGACAGTCGGTAGATTTCAATGTGACAGCATCATCTACATCAGAAGCGGCAGCAAGATTTTCTGGTATTGTTTCAAAAGATGGTATGGATGGATTAAAAATCAATGAGGAAAAAATTTTCGCGACAGATTATGTCGTGGCTACATCCACGGATGCGGAAAAGACGACGGAAGCTTCAGAGACGTTGACCACAGAAACAGTCACAACAGAGGCGACAGAAAGTGCAACCACTGAAAGAGAAGAATCTGCAACCAGCGAATCTTTAACGACAGAGGATAACGCAGCTGATACAACAGTCGAGACAACTGAGGTTTCTACCAGAACCGATGCAGATGGATCAAAATGGGATATTAAGAGATTGATTGACAATCTCTTTGAAGTGCAGGATGCAAGTTACAATAATGGTGGATTTAACCTGAACATTACAAGTTCCGATAATACATCTATTATGGCGAATGGAAAGCATTATATGACCTGTATCGCTCCGGGTGGTAACCAGGCATCAGGTTCCAATCCTCCGTATGGAGAGATGGAAGGATTATATTGGATGTGTGGAAATGCAAATACAAATTATAATTCACCTTTCCATTTTGACAGATCTTCGATTGAAGCGATTGGATGGCGATTTGCGGTAGCTGTACCAGGAGCGAGACATATGTATTATGTGTATTATAAAGGAGCAAATCCGAATACGGCTACTGTTCCAACCTATACATTTCATAACGCATTAGGAACCTTGCTGGAGAATAATACCGTTGTATATGATAATCATACATTCTCACCAGCAACGGATGCAGGAGCACCGACAAGCAGCAATTATAAGGTAAAAGATCTGGAAACAGGAAATTATGTTACTGCCGGCACAAACCTTAAAACAAAATCAGATAATGGTGTTTTAAGAACGGATCGTTTACAGTTTAGCACTGGAACAGGATATTTTGGCGCAACAGTAAACGTGCCTACGGGTTTCACATTTCACTATTATATAGATGGTGGCGAATATGACGCAGCAGGAGGCACGCATGTAGATGTCCCGGATGGTACAGAGGGATATTTTTATACAAATACCTACACTGGAAAAGCAACGGTAGCGACAAACTCTGCCGGATGGTATGTTGATTCAGTATATATTTTGGTTCCACTGTCAAAAGCAAATTCATCGTCTGGTGACCTTTCAGTTCAGCAGATGGTTGCACCTGTTGGAAAGATGGCCAGCCTGAATTTTGAAATTGAGTCTGCCAGTGTGACAGTACGTGTATGTAAGACCGCATACTATGGAGCAGAAACAAGAAGCGATGTAATATCAGCAAATCCTAAATATGCATCTGTGAAGGGTGCCGTTTATGGATTATATAAAACAAAATCAGATGCTGAAAACAAAGTAAATGCAGTAGGATACTGCATTCAGGATGATGATGAAGATAATGTGTCATCTAATTTAAGAAAAACACAGGATCTAAACAGTGAAGAGGTAATGCTTCAGCAGGGAGGTACATATTATCTGCGTGAGGTAAAAAAACCGGATAGCAATCTGATCCGGCTGTCGGATAATATCTATTCTTTCAATTTAGATCTTACCAAGGGCAGACATACGATTGGTGTGCCGATGGACAAGAATGGAAATGTATTAAATCTGGAGCAGACACAGCCGGGGGCTTATATTACCAATCCAACCGTTGTCGAAGGATCAAATCATGGAGCAGACGGACTGATTGATGAGGCAATCTGGAATCCGGTCACTCTAAAGAAGTCAATCACCAATACGACATGTGTAACAGGCAGTCCTTTATACAGTCTGATCGGTACGACTTACGAATTATATAAGGATGCAGCCTGCACGACAAAGGCTTATGGTTATACTCAGTATTCAAGTACAACAGGAGAATATTCGGGAAAGACAGCAGCTAAGTTTGTTGTAAAGGATAATGATGGAAATTCAAATACCCTGTATATGCTTCCGGGTGTTTATTACGCAAAGGAAACAGTAGCAGGTAAGGGCTACAAGAAGAATCCGAATCCGATCCGGGTTCCGCTTGTAAATGTGAATGTCAATACCACATATACGATCAATGCCACAGATGAACCAATTCTTGACCCTGTTCGTATTGAGCTAAACAAGATTGACTCTGAGGGTATCATGATTGATCCTTCAGACGTAGGTGGTGCAACTCTGGAAGGTGCCGTATTTAAGGTGGCATATTACAATGATTATTATGATAAAGACACCTACAAGGGTAAGAATCCAGAAAGAGTGTGGTATATTCATACAAAATATAATAAACAAAAAAATCGTTTTGAAGCTAAATTAAATGCGGAATTTTTAACATCTGGATATGCAAGTTCGGATTTTTATCTTGATTCAAGCGGGCAGCCAAACTTCCCTCTTGGAACCGTTGTGATCACAGAGGAAAAAGCCTCGAATGGTTATAAGATCGATGAAAGCAGCATGACAGTTGCAGGACAGAAGTGTGACAACGAAGTATTCATTGGTCAGGTAATTGAAAAAGATGGATATGCAGAAATGTATATTGATGATGGATCAGGATCTTATATCAAGAATGCAGAGAATGAGACGATCAAGGTAAACAATAAGGCTGCGGATGGTTCTGACCTTGCTATTGCCGAGCAGGTGAAGCGTACAGATATTTCATTTGTGAAGGTAAATTACGAGACTGGCGTGGAGATGGCTGACATCTTCTTCAAGATTACTTCATCCACGGGTGAGGCTCACTATGTTAAGACAAACAAAGACGGACAATATGCTTCTGACAAAACACCAAATACACAGTATACAAATTACTATGATCGCCTTTTCGACGATGATAAGGAAAATGACTATATTGATGTAGATGGAACAAAGACCTACATTGGCGATCTTGATTGTGGTCTGTGGTTTTATGGAACAAATGACCAGTCAGAGTGGAAAGCCGAAATGGTCAAGGATGATAAGGGAGCACTCAGATATGATGAGAAATATGTGCTTACCGAGGAAATTGGCAAGAACAATAAGGGATATCAGATGATTGTGCCGGAAGAGTTCTCTGCAACAGTTGAAAATGGCACGCAGTTCCTTGGTGTGATTTCAAATGTTCCGACTCCATCGATCAAGACACAGGAATGGGACAAAGATACAAAGTCGCATATTTCAATCTTCCGTGAGGGAGAAGTAAACAATATCATGGATACTGTAACATACAAGTATCTGACTGCCGGAGAGAAATACACATATAAGGGTATCCTTATGGAGCTTAATGCAGATGGTAAGTTAAAGGGACCTCTGCTTGATGCAGATGGTAATTATATCCGGGCAAACAAGGCGTTTACAGTTGATTCGTCATACACCAAGAGTAAACAGGAAAAATGCGGATCAGAAGATGTTGAATTTTCATTTACGGGAACAGATTTAAAGGGCAAGGAATTTGTCATATTCGAATACCTTTTTGCCGGCACAAGTGATGAACTGATTCCAGTTAATGAAGATGGAACAATCGATGAAACTGGCGTTCTGGAATTTAAAGTAGATAACAGTGATGATACATCCATTCCGGATAAGATCACTGTGAAGCATACAGACGAAACAGATATCGATCAGATCGGTTTATTCCCGGATATCGAGACTGAGGCATTTGCAACCGAAACAGAAGATAATATGCTGCTTCTTACTGATTCCATGAAGGTATCTGACAAGATTAATTACACAGGTCTTAATGATGGTGTTGAATATGACATCAAGACATGGCTTATGTATGAGGATATCCGCGATGGCAAGGAGTATCCAGTCAAGGATAAGGAAGACAATGATTTGTCGATTACTACTACTTATAAAACAGAGGAAGGAATCGGAACTATTAAGGTAGATCTTCCGGAATTTGATGGAACGCAGCTTCTTGACGAAGATGGTAAGATGATCACAAAGGGTGTAACGGTATATGAAGAGATCAGTCTGAATGGTGTTGTTTATGCAAGCGAAACAGATATCAATAATAAGAAACAGACCGTATACATCCCGGAGATCGGTACGAGTGCATCTGAAACTGAAACCGGGCTTCAGGTAGTTAAGGCTGGAAAAATAAATGTAACAGATAAGATTACATTCGGCGGACTTGTTCCGGGAGAAACTTATGACATTGAGGGTACAGTTGTAAACCAGCGTACTGGAGAAGTCCATAAAAATGAAGATGGAACAGAAGTGAAGTCAAATGTATCGTATGTGGCTGCGGCAGAAAGCGGTGTCACATATATGGATTTTACATTTGATGCTCCAGCAGGAGAGACCTACGTAATTTTTGAAGATATCTACCATAATGGAGTAAAAATTGCGACACATGCATCTTTGGACAGCAAACCACAGACAATCTGGGTGCCTAAGATCACGACGACGCTTCGTGAAGGCGAGACTGGATCGAAAAATGTACTTTATACAGATGATGTATTCCTGATTGATGAGGTATCATATGAAAATCTGCCGGATGGTGAGTATATCATGCGCGGAACACCAATGAACAAGGATACTGAAAAGGCATTGGCAGAGGGTGAAAAGAAAATCACAACTGATCAGCCGTTTACGGTTAAGAACGGGGTAGGAAAGGTTGATGTTGGTTTCCATTTCGATGCGACCAAGACAGATCTGATCAAAAAAGATGGATCAATGTCACCAATCACCTGTTTTGAGGAAGTGATCGTAAATGCTCACATTGATGAGGAAGGTCATTACGAAACGGTGACAATTCCTGAGTACGATGAAGAGGTGTCTCAGACAAAGTATTTCTGTCTGGATTGTGACGATTCATTCAACACGGAAGAGGAAGCAAAAGATCATTGTGATAAAAAAGCACATGAAAATGGCTATGAAGCCAAAGATGTTGTAATTGAAACAGTTCATCATGATGCAGAAACAAAAGAACAGTATGTAAAGGATCACGACGCAATGGATGTAAATACTGTCGTTGCAGAAGAGAAGTCTATTGATAATGTAGATCAGACTGTTACACCTCCGGAAATTCATACAACAGCCACAGATGGCGTCACAGGTACGCACGTAGGCGTGGTAGGAGATAAGGCAACTACTGACGATGTTGTTAAATACAAAGGTCTCATTCCGGGCAAAGAGTATGAGTTCGTAGGAAGATTATATATTCAGCCGGAGGAGTTGATCGGGACAGCCATATATAAGGATGAACAAGGAAACATCTATATCAATGGAGAGTATGCTGGAGATACAGCAACCGCTTCAGATGCAGATATTATCGAGTTAGAACCTTTGACAGATGAAAATGGAGTTCCGGTTACAGCTAAGACTAAAGCAGTTGTAGAGGAAGCAGATGGAGAAGTTATTGTCCACTTTGAATTTTCATCGGCGTTACTGGCTGGAAAGACCGTAACATGTTTTGAAGATGTTTATTACAATGGCAAAAAAATCTGTACGCACAGTGACATAACAGATAGTTCACAGTCCGTGAAATATCCATCATGTCATACGACAGCTACCAATGCAGCAGATGGAACTCATATCGCGAAGCCGGATGAAGATGTAACGATCAATGATCGCGTATATTATGAGAATCTTGTTGCAGGTGAAGAGTATTCTGCGCGTGGAATTTTGCAGGACTATGATGCAAAGAGTGCAGTGTCGGTAGACGATAAAGAAGTTGTTGGAGAAGCAACGTTTATTGCAGAGAGTGAAAGCGGGTATGCTGATGTGGAAATCACATTAAATGCCACATCTCTTGCAAATAAAACTACTGTTGTATTTGAAGACATCTATTATAAGGGCGTAATTGTATGCAGTCACCGAGATTACGAATGCACAGACCAGACGATTGTGTTCAGTGACCAGCCTAAGACAGGGGATTTCCTGTTATGGGTATTTGCAGGTCTTGGAGTAGTCGGATTGTTTGGTATCGCAGCAGTTCTTTTCAAGAAAAAGAAATAATTGAATTTAAGGGACCTGCTCAGGCAGGTCTCTTTTTCATCTGTAAAGCAGATATCATGGAAAGGAAATAATTTATGGTATATGGAATATCACAGGGATTTATTCTTATTGGATATTCGGTTTTTATAATATCAAGATTTAGAAAAAACAAGAAAAATATTTTAATAACAGATAACTTATCCCGTATATGCTCCATAATTGGATATATTTTATTAAAATCAGTAAACAGTATAGAACATACATTATATGGAATAATCCGAAATATCGTTGGACAAAAACTTATGAACTGCCAAAGAAATGCTAAACTGGCGGGATTTACAATAATGATGATTCTATTGGTTGTTATGTATGGAGCTGCATTCACAGGAATCTCTACGATCATGTTTTGTCTTTCTGGATTGATCAACTTGTTTGCTGTTATTTTTCTGCACGAACAGGGTATTCGCATGGGAACTGTTCTCGCAGCAATATGTAATATAATTGCTTTTTCGGTGATCCATAGTTATGCATCAATCATTGGAGAGGCTATATG
>CAVGQQ010000096.1:0-8488 GCA_963631525.1 bacterium | reverse complement strand
TTATAAAGGATATCTATGAAAAATATGACGGTGTCACTTTCACCGATAAATTTGTATTCACCACTGATAGTCTTGGTGTAGGGACTCTAGATGACATACGCACAGCAATGACTGAAAGATGGGAGAATCTTTGATTTAAAACACCTACATAGAAAGCTCAGAAACCATATTTATTTTAACTTATAGACCAAAGACAATAAATTATATATTTTTACTTTATAAATCAAAATAAAATATGTTTCTGGGCTTTCTAGAAAGACAAAGATTGAGACTCCTTAAAGGTCTTCAGAGAAGAATACAAAAAATCACCTCAGAACACAGTTGGACCGAGGTGTTTGAAAACAAAACGATAATATTAAAATGGGATTCTAAAAGGAGTGAACTGAGATTTCATCTATTGAAGAAACTTAGCATCCGCCTTTCTTCACTCTCTAAAATAATCTATAATAGAACCCAACCTGAACTCCAGGGCCAGCATAAAAACCGTTACCTATGAGGTCGTATCCGAAGCCGAACCCCGCACTGACGCATGCTCCCCATCTCTTAGGCGTTGTCGTGCCAGTGTAAAGACTCTTGTCGAGCACCGCACCTTCGATATCGGAAAAATTGATGTATGGGTTCGGGGTCGTAACAAAAATACTCCAGGTATCTGTAAGGCCGACCGAGAGAGGCACATCGACATCAATTCTATTGACCGATGTGAATACGGTACTGTCCTTGACTGTAGTCACGCCAGTAAGGGTGTACCACTCATCACCGGCACCCCATCTCGAGGTCAGGATACCATCACTGACATATACGGTGTCATGCACTTCAACCGGCGTTATCTTTATCTGGCTCTCAAGCTTGGATATGTATGCAATATCCTTATCAAGAGCTTTCTTCAGTTCACGTATCTCCGCCTGTGAGGATATGTTCAGTCTCTCGAGGTCTTTAACCGTAGCCACATACGAGTCTCTCTCAGCGACAAGAACGCCGTTCTTAGTCCTGAGTATTTCCATATCACTAACGGCAGTCTCATAATTATGTTTGTTGATGCTGTTCTCTTTCTTAAGATAAGAAATTCTGCAAACAGATATCGCAATTATAATTATATTTAATAATATAAGTCCGATTACTAATATATTTTTCTTTATCCAGTCTTTCATAAAAACATTTTTATTTTTAATCAATATATGTATCTACAGTACTTCAGTAATAAACCCCTTTTTCCTGAAGCCTTTGACAACCCGGGTTTTCTGTGATGTATTAAGTGTGTTGTTATCGGTATATAATAAAAGTGTCTCCGGCTTGAGGCGCATGCCGATAAGCGGCGCGTACTCGGGGCTGCTAACAACCGGGCCATCCGTCCGCGGGTTAATAAACGGCAATGATAGAGTGTTTACTTTAAAATTGATGTTCTTTATAAAATCATAATCAATCGCCTTGAGTGCAGCAAGCTGAACATTGGTGCCAGTTGTGAATTTATTGTTCTTAAAAAACCTACTGAGCCACTTGGTGTCATTATAAAGTCCCTTGGATGTATAAATCCCAAACGATGGATACGTATTACCGACCTTGACAAAATTCAGACCCTTAACGCCGTCAATAAGGTCCTCAGGTGTTTGATACGACGAGATACCAAAATTACGTATCGGCTGCTTAAGCTTATTAAGGTCAAGCCTGAAGTTATGCTGAGTGTAAACCCGTATATCAACCGCGGCGTCGGCAGGAAGCGCCGGTACAGTGCTCAAGTCAATATTGTCATTCAGATTATCATAGCTCAGATCGATAAAAAAGATTTTTGCTTTATCCATCGGAGTTATGCCTTCGAATGATGTGAAATCCCGAGAATGCACTATGACCGTCTGCTCGAGAATATATTTGTCTTTCTCGCTGCGGGCCGGAGTGAATATAAAATTGAAGTGCACAGGTAAATGTCCATTCTCAAGTATACAGTCAGTGATATAGAACGGCCCTTCAATAACGATATCATCATCACCGTCACCGGCATGGGCACCGCAGTCGAAGACCCGTGAGACCGTAGAAAGGGATCCGTTGTATTTGTTAATCCACTCAGTGCGCAAAGCCGTGGTGCCGATACCGAGATTACCGAAAAGAGATTCTGTTATATGTGATGATAGTGTCTTCATATTATATAGTGCCTTCATATTATCAATTCGTGCCGGACATAAAAAAGTAATCCGCCGCGCGGTTCTTCTCCATATATTCTTTTATCTCATCCATCTCATCTTTCGCGTCACTGGCGAACTTATCGTAGTTTATTGTCACGCCGCCTGGGAGTTTAAACTCGAACGTGCCGTAGATAGTGCTCAGCCCACGCTTGACAAGACAGACACAATATCTAAAAAACCAGTAATTCTTATATAGATCTCTTATCTTGCATTTTTGCATTACGTTGATAACGAGGTTACTGTTACCCAGATCACCGAGGAGGACGAGCTCGTTACTGTATCGGTTGTAGTTATACGTCAGCGGGGTATCGAGCAGCTGGTCGTAAGTAGATAACTCATAAAGATTAGACGTGACGTCGGTGAGGTTCCAACCCGATGACCCGGCGTACATCGACCCGCCGTAGACGGAGCCGTAAGAAAATGTGTAATTACTCATCATGATACGCTCGAGGGAGAAATCGCCCATCACACCGCCGTATTTCGATGACGTCTTGAAGACCCCGTGTACGCCGACTATCTGTGGCGGTAGCTTGATAATCTTGTTCAGCTTGTCGCACTTATGTATATCACCGTTATAGATCTCATAGCTTCGCTCCTCGCACGCGCTGTCGTCCATCTCCCAAAACCACTGCGCCGCCTGGACGATGTATGACTGCACCGACTGGATAGGTATCTGCAAAGGTAGTGCGCAGGATACCTGGACCTCGTTAAGGACCCGCTGGATGAACATCACATCGACCGTCTCTATATCTATTGCATTATTATTGATAGTCTCCATAATTACTGTTTCTTTTTTTTATGCAGTATGACTCCAAGCGAGATTTCGTACGTCATCATAAAACTCGGCGAACTTCGCTGTCATCGCGTTCATCGTGTCGATAGCGGTGTTGAGCCTGTCGATACAGGCAAGGAAACTCGCGCTTCCGTTGTCTTCAACGGTGATGCTATTTGTCCCATCTTTTGTGTTTGCAAACCGCATCGCGACCTTAAGACCCCAACTAGTGCCTTGCCCATAGACGGTGCTGTCGCTTATCGTCTTTGTGACTGGGTTCTTAAGCAGACAGATACCCATAGGGACATTCGTGCGCTTAACACTGCCGATAGTGATATCCATCAACACAAGGACCGCGTTGAAGTCGAATGCCGTCTCTCCAGAGACCCCGCTCCCGGTATCGGTCACGCTTGTCTGATAAAACTCCGCACCATTGGCATCACTGGTAAGCCCGTATGGAGTATCAATACTACTGTTCTCATATCCGCGGATATTAGTCTTAGTATCGGTAATTGTCTTTTTTGTCGTTGAATATATGGTAACTGTAAACTGCCGCTTTGTCGTTGGCGTCACATAACACATCCACTCAGTGTATGCGCAACCGTCAACCGTGCGCGTAGAGACGATATCAATATCACCGCCGGCGTATTTTGAGCCAGAAATAGTATCAATAAACCCTGAGGTTTCAAGTTTTTTCATCAGCCCACCAAGATACATATACCGATAGTTGGCACTTGAGTCGTCTCTAAGCACGCACGTCGCATTATCATAATAGTTCTGTAATAACTTACCGAGCTCAGTTTGTTTTGCTTCATCATCAAGCCCTTTAATATTAAGCAGAAGGAACCGCGATGGGTCTACTTTGACTCCACCGTCATTGGTGATCACCCCAGCCAAAGCGTCTGAGTACTCAGTGAAGCAATAGAAAGTATTGGTTTCATTATCCCAAAGTTTCTTATATAGATTACAAACACTCATTATACATAAAATAATATATATTATATAATAAAAAAGAGAACCTCTAAAGATTCTCTTTTTCTATTGTTTCTATCTTGGGAACACCGTGTTCGGCGGCAGGATCCTTTTATCTTTATATTCCTGATATTGTTTTTTGAAATCACTGAACCCGAGAGACCACTCACTTCCTCCGGAGACGAACCGGATTTCTTTCAATTCCGGTATATCGAGTAACGGTCTATATAAAGCGGCAACGTCCTCCGGCCGGCTCCACCACGCGCCCTTCACTGGCCAAGTAATAAGATTGGTGTCGGTTCTTGAGTTGAGGGAATTAAGGAAATCAAACGACTTGAGTTTAAGCTTAGATACATTGATTATACTGTCAAATGTACCGCTATTACTAGTTTTCTTAATCAGATTATTCTTAAAGAAATCAGTGAATCGGTTTTCAGCTCCAGTGACGTCACCGGAGATGATGACATTGGTGAACACACAGCCTTGAATGGTATTCAATACAGATACGCTCGATGAATCAACATAGACCTTAAGCGTATCGATATTTGTGAGTAATCCATTGAATGTCTTCGGGCCTCCAGGAAGGACGATGTCAAGCGCGAGGCTGCAGTTCTTAATGTTGTTCAACGCAGTCCAATCCGTGAGCTTAGGTGCGTCAGTAATGTGTATATTATAATGTGCGCCCGTACTGTTATATCGCGGGCTGTTCTTGATAGGAATTCCTTCGAGAGATATAAGATCACTCGCACAGATATGCATATGGCACTCAAACGCAGAGGCGATGTACAGATGCACATAATCAGGTATCCGCCCTTTAACAAGCAGACGGTTATCAATAAGGTCAAAGTACGGCTTTGATAACACAACATTCCCGTCATCATCTACCGTAGCTACTCCATGACTTCGGTCTTTGGGTATAGAGTTATAAAGGTCGACCCAATCTTTTGTTAACGCAAGATCAACGCCGCGGTCAATACCAAGATTGCCATAAAGGTTCTCTGTTATGTATGTATGTATTAAGTGATTTCATATTATTTTAATCCACTTCGAATTTTTTTATAAGATTCTTATCTATCTTTTCCAGTTGTTTTCTTTCTTTTTCTGCATCACCTTTCAAGAGCGTATCATGAATAAAATAGACCGGTTTCTGCCATAAGATTTTATATAAGTATTTATTCTTAAGTGGGGCGTAATAGGTGTCAACCGTGGTGTTATCATGTTCGTGCGGCCAGAAAACAAGCCGGGTATCATATGTTATCTCATTAAGAAAATCAAGACTGTCGTACCTGAGATGCGTTATCGTAACCGTCGCCTCGCCGGCTCCGTATGCACCACCAAGCAGCTTGACCACGTTATTCTTAAAGAATGCTCTTAGACGGTCTTCATCGCCAGACATATCACCGTAAAGACCTATACTCTGGAAAACAAAATTTTTAAATAACTTAAGATTATCTCTGTACTTATTCAGTTCATGTAGTGATAACGATCCAATTTTCTTATCCAATCCCTTAATGCTTTTCAGATTTGCTTTGATCGCTAGTTTTTGTATCACTGTATTGAAATCAGTTGACCAATCAGTGATTCCACATGGGGTGTCGTCGCCTTCAAAATCAATACTTATCCTAAGTGTATCAATAGCAGGAATATTCTTAAACGACTTGAATTTCGGGGTGTAAATATGTATTGCCGCACCTTTCACTGCAGTGCCCCAATAACTGTTGCTCCATCGGTAATCAAATCCATTAGGCAGATGACCATCCTCGAGAATGGTGTCATCACATATATATAAATCAGCAGGCAAATAGACAGCGTTGTCAACAACCTTAGCTTCATATGCCTTAGGTGTAATATTGTGCTTAATAAGTGACTTGTTGAACTTCTTCACCCAGTCGGCGCCAATCTCTCTATTAATACCGGCATCAATACCCAGATTGCCGTAGAGGTTCTCCTTGATGTATGCCGTAAGCGTCCTTTGACATTCTTTTACCGAGACCACGATACCTTTATATTCATCGTACTTATCCCAGACCCACTTAGGCATCATCTTCTCAAAAGCCATCCGGTCGTCTTCTTTCAGTGCCTTGCGCACCGCACTGGCAGAGATATCTTCATCCGTCCGCGCAATCTCATTGACCTTGAATTCCTTAGAGAGGTTATACATATCTATGTATTTCGGTACAGCCTGCCGTGAGTACTGGCTATATCTATCAGTACCACAGGTCCACATGACGGGCTCGAAGCCGTTATCCCTACAGATAGATGCTATCTTGCCGATATCCGCGTTCTTGATGGTGTACATACCCGCGAACCACGGCTCAGCGCAAACGGAGTTGTCTTTGATAATCCTATCTGAAGTGAACGGATGCCTGGCATCGGTCTTCGACTCCGGCGTATCGATGACGAGGAACACGGTCCTGATGCTCTTGCCACCGGTAAAGTTATGCCTATCGCCGTACACCTGCTCCGCACCTTTGATATGTCCGAGGGTGAACGGCTGGAACCGCCCGACGATGACATTCACTGGCTCGAGTAATTTTTCAGTTATATTCTTATCTACCATATCTCGTATTTTTTATGTAAAAAATATCCTCGTTTTGATATAATTTTATTAGCTAATTTATTCATCATTTTTGATGAAAGATTATCTGAATTACTATCAGACCGCACAAACCGAATACTCTTAATTGCATTATTAGTTTCGAGAGGCTTGAAAAACGCGTCACATGCATTGGTGTCAATCATAAGAGTATTATATTTATCTGAAGCAATGCCAGTATTCAAAACAAAGCTTGATGACGCCTTACAGTCAGCCAAAAAATCAAAATTAGATATGGTCAGATCTCTAATATCTACATAACCGTTATGCGTCTTTGAGTCGATAGCAGTATTCTTAAAAAAATCGGCAAGCATCCATTCGCATCCCCGCATATCACCTTTAAGATCAACATACGTGCATGCAGGAACATCTGAATAAAGATATAAGTTCTTTGGGATCGTAGTGATCACCTTACAGTTATTCTTAGTCAGACCTTGAATTTTGATTAACGATAATGTTTTTGGTAGGGATGACAAATCTTTCGGCCCGAGATTCGCGTTATATATACATACCTTTGCGAGATCAACCGGCAGATGGCTGAAATCAACGGTGTCAGCCGATGCGTCGATAAAGAAACAATATCTCGACCACCTTTGATTCCGGCCGGTGATCACCGGAAACCCATCTGTCGAGCAGAACGTCTTCGCATTGACATTAACATGAAAATTAAGACAATAATCACATTCAAAACGAAATTTTATGTACTCCGGTAGTCGACCGTTCTCAAGCTGGCTGTCAGTAATATAAAGTGTATTTTTAATAAGAACGACGTTGTTTTCAATAATCGTTGCTCGTTCAGATACGCGTTTAATCATTTTGTTATATGTGTCTACCCAATCGCTAGTAACGGTACTATCGATGTCGTCACTAATCCCCAGATTACCGAAAATTTCTTCAGATATATATTTATTAAGGGATTTCATTATTTCTTTACTATAAGTATGCTTGCATCGGTGGTTTCTACAATAAACTCATTCGGTGAAAGGCTGGTGAAATAATCTACATCCGGATAGTATTCTTTTATAAATGTACCTATTAAAAGCATCACACCCTTTGGCAGTAACCGCAGCTCGTCGATGGGATACGTTTTCTCTGGCATTAATATATTGACCACATTTATTTTCTTCGGGTCCACATACTTGAGGAACTTCAGATCACCGACGGCAAAATAATCAAACCCGAGTATACTCTTGGGCTTGACTCCCCAGCCACGGCTCGAGTCCCAGTCTTTATAATATCTAATGATATTCGGATTGATCTCATACATCTTTGCTTTTGTGATCGCAGTGACGTAATCGCTAAGTACGTCTCCGGATACCTTATAGAATCCATTAGGTTTATTAGGATTATTCAACCGTACATAGAACTTTTTCGTAGTCTTAACATTCTTGAATGAATTATACAGCCTGACTACATCATTAAGGTCATCGTATATGATGGTCAGCCGGTACAAGCAGCCGATATTTTTCAGTTGCCCGAGCACCTTTGCCTGGGTGAGGTTGACGGTAAGGTCAAGCTCAGTATTACCTATCGCACTGAAATCAAGGTCGTTAACCACTCCCTTTTCTATGTTTATACTGAATGTTGTCCGTTGTTGCTTAAGTATCTGCTCAGGAATATTATCAAGCGACCTGAGTGGGTTTCTTGAGTCGCTCCATATTGCGATGCTCCACGGGTCCTTTGTGAATGTTATATTCTTACAGTACTCAGGTAGTACGCCGTCCGGTACTAAGTCCCTCTCAGGCTCAGTCCTAATAACAAAATCCTTTATATCCGTTGTCGGGACTATGGATACAACCCCATCTCTCTGTGTGAGGATCCGGTCACCAGCAGTACCAAATGAACTGCTGTATCTCAAGAGCCAATCTCTAAGTGCTTCTTTATCAATCTCTGTATCAATACCGAGATTACCATAAAGACCTTCATTTATGTGCTGAAAAAGTGTCCGCATTTAGTTATTATAATATATATAAA
>CAVGQQ010000095.1:0-9075 GCA_963631525.1 bacterium | reverse complement strand
ACAATACTCGTTGAATGTGTTGTTATAATAACCTGTATTTTCTTCTTTTTTATCATCTCCAAAATATAACAAATCAATCTTTTCTGAGCTCCTGGATGTAATGATACCTCTGGCTCATCTAACAACAGCAGTCCACCTGACGGTACACTTTGAATCTTATCAACCATAGACGCAATAACAAATTCTCCACTTCCAGAGTTATATTCTGAATATTGTTTTCCGTCATTAAATATTATACTAGTTCCCCATGTCCCACTATAATATTTATGTCGAATCACTTCAATTGTCTTAATGTCTTCTTGTAAAATATAGTTAATATCATTCACTGCACTCTCACTAATAAAATGACGTTGTTTTCTCTCACTATTGCTTCTGGGATTTTGCATAATTTTTCTAGACTGTTTAATCACATACTCGACTTTTTGTATTCGTGATGTATTTTTACCTATGTTATCGTACAGAAAACTTTTATCAATTGCACCAACCATTGTTTTGGTCTGAATGTATGTTACATTAAATTTATCGGGTATATTTCCTTCTCTTCCCCATTCATTCTGCCGTATTCGCTTGTATTGAAATTGCTCACCATCTAAAGTATAAGAAATATTTGCGTTATTCAATCCTCCATCGTCAATTTCGGTTTCAAAAAATTCCACTTGAGGTATTTCTTTCCCAGAGAGAAGTTTAATTGCTTTCATAATAGTCGTTTTGCCACTGCCATTCTTTCCAACTATTACAGTCAAAGGAAATGAAAAATTAATTTCAGAATCTGTGGCAAATTTTCTAAAACTGTGAACTTTTATTTGTGATAATCTATTCTTGATTATTCCCTTTTCAAACATTATTCGAATTTGATCTATTGTTTTTTCAAATATATCTTCCATGCCATGCCTCCATAAGGGTTTTCTCTTTTTTACTAACCTCAACAGCTAAATTACGCTTGACTATATATTGGCTCATATCACATATATTTTATCATATCAACTGTTATCAATCATCCGAAATTTTTATTAACAAAAAAGACATGCCACCATACCTTTCGATACAGTGACACGCCTCTACACTAATCAGCCTGCTTATATTTCTTACATTGAAGTCCGGTTATCCGAAAGCTCTGCTTACAAGTATGAACACATTTCTTACACTGCCCATAGTATTCCATCTTGCCATGCACATTCAGGAAATATGCCCAGTACCTTTCCTCCTTATCCGTCATAAGCCTCTACCTCACCTTCCTGGTTTTAGGAACGGAAGGTGCTTTTTCATCTGACTTGATGACAGATCCGTTTTAGGATATGCTGCCTCAAATGCCTCTGCCCCATACTG
This sequence comes from bacterium, assembly GCA_963631525.1. Taxonomy (GTDB): domain Bacteria; phylum Bacillota; class Clostridia; order Lachnospirales; family Lachnospiraceae; genus Coprococcus_C. Next base: position 7,749 of record CAVGQQ010000095.1, on the reverse strand, counting down.
ATACTCCGTCGGTTCTGCCACAGAAGATACCGGTGCGATTGCATCCCGGATATCTGTCACCTGCTCCGGTGTATCAATCTGTTTCTTATCCATTCTGTCTAATTCCACATTCCTCGATAAATCCTCAACCTTATCAATGGCTGCGTCCAGATGAAGCACCATAGATTCATAGACCTTTTTCTGCCACTGCCATGGCTTCTTTACAAGCTCTGTCTTAGAGAACTTCTTTTCCTTGTCAGAGTAATCTACCTCTTCCTTGTCAGCAAAGGTTCTGAACGTATTGGCTACCTTCTGTCCTGCTTCACGCATGCCTTTTCCAAAGGAATCAATCTTGGCAATTGTGCGATTGGTATCAGCAATACCTTCTTTGACCCTGTTTCGGATACCTACAAGTTTATCTTTCAGACCGATAAACTCAGATACCCGGTTAAGTGCTGCCTTACCACGCATTTTGAAATCTGCCATGATTTCCCCTGCTTTATTCTTAATGCTCTCCTTTACCTCAAAGATCTGCTGCTTTATCTCTTCGCAACGCTTCTCAAGACGGTCAGCAGCTTCCGATAACGACTTCTTAAGTCTGTTTGTAAAGGTATCATCCTGCATCTTCTGGATATCTTCACGCAGTCTTGCAATCTCATCTGTCATGTCTTCCACCTTATGGGTCATAATGTCCACATAAGCACAAAGCTCATAAAGCCCGTTTGCCGCCTGCTGCATTCCGTTTCCGTTCAGTGCTCCTAAGATTTGCTGTAATACCTCTTCTCCAGTCATTGGTTTATCTTCCATTATCGTTCCCTCCATTTCCGGCAGAGCAGCTTTCCGGCCACTCTGCCTTATTATTAATTGTCATTAGCGAAAGGGCAATTCCTTACCATCCACCTTCATATACTGGTCTTTCGACTGCTGTGCCTGTGTCTGTGCCGCTTCCTTTGCCTTATTCTCGCTCTGCTCCTTTGCCTTTTCATACTGGCTCACAATCTCGGAATAAAGCTTCTCACGAAATTCCTTCGTTACTGGATAACACACATCCTGATATACAGCTTTTCCATTCTCGTCTGTCTGCTTTGTCTTGTAGGAAGGCATTGCCACAAACACCTTATCCTTGCCCTGAAGGATGCTCACATTATTCACGATGAAACTGTCATCAAAGTAGATGCGGGCAAGACCACGGATATTACTGCCCTCTCTCTCATACGGTGTTACCGTAACGGAAAACTGCGGCATCTCTGCCTCACCTCTTGCATTGCCTGCCTGCGACTTGTCAGCAGACTTCTCCTGTTCAAATGCTTCAAGGATATTCCCATACAGCTCCTCACGAAACTCTGCGGTAATCGGATTGCAGACATCCTTGTAGACAACACCGCCATTCTCGTCACGCTCGCTGGACTTGTATCTCGGCATGGATACAAAAAGAGTACCCTTCTCTTTATTCTCCAGAATGGCAATGTTGGTAATCTTGAAGGAGTCTCCAAACACCAGATTGGCAAAACCCCTTACATTTCCTTCCTGATTCTTAGCTTCTGTTACATGAATTGAATACTTCATAAATTCCTCACTTTCTGTCGGGAACCGCCCGACCCGGTTCATCCTCATCCGGCATTACCAGATGACACTCTAAAGTTTCTATATTACTGATAGGCAGACGACCATTCAGCCAGTTGCCTAAAGTAACCACAAATCCGTCCTGCTCATAGTAAATCCACTGCTCTGTGTCAAGCTCTTCTTCATACAGGACAGTCACATCAAAGTCAGGCATATACATACCTACTTCTTCATCAAATACACAGGCAACACCTGCCCGAAGATACAGCGACAGACTAGGGATAAAGACATACCACCCACTGATTAACAGCTGCAAGTCATCATCCACTTCCACAATCTCATCGCATCTGTCTTCAAATTCCATCTCAGAAACAGCCTCTTCCACTTCTCCGAGACGGTATTTTGTCTTATTCTTCATAAGCACCCTCCTCACTGGCGGGAACACACTTTACCACAAACCGCTTGGTTCCTTTTTCCGCACAGGTAAAAAGGGTTAATTCTTCCCTTTCTCCCTGTGTACGAATCGAATGATCGAAAGAACCTACCACAAAGGTTTCCGTAATCTCATAAGAATGGAGCATCCCTTCTGTATCAAGAAGGGTTACGATATCCCCAATGGAAACCTTGTTAAGATTGGTAAAAAACTCTCCGTATCTGCTGCCATTATGACCACATAACACACAGTTTCCCTTCTCTCCGATTCGCCCAGTCTCACTCATGTGCCCGATCGCCTTATTTAAGTTTGAGGAGGAACATCCCTCCACTACCGGATAGCGTATGTCTAATGCCTCAATTTCAAGAATGGCGATAACATCCCCCTCTGCAAATATGGCTGCATCCGCTTCACTAATGGCGGCTTCGGTTTCCTCCTCCCCGGTTTCTTCCATCTCTGTCTCATCTTCCTGCACTTCCTCCAAATTCTGCTCAAATTCCTGCGTAAGCTTCTCTGTCTCCCTAATCCCGGTGTAGTGGTATACAATCGGAATAACAAAAAACAAAATACCCACCACTATAAGTAGTGATGCAAACACTTTTCTTCCGCTCATAAAAATTCCTCCCATTAGAAATGCCCCGCCATTGGCAGGGCACTTCTTTATCTTGGTTTGTCTTGCCTTGTCTGATAAGGCAACTGGTTTTCTGCTACATTCATGCTCTTTTCTTCCTCAATCCCTCCAAGGTCTGCGTCCGCAACCTTTTCGTTCTCAAGGTCGAGCTGGGCATTTAGTTCAAACTGCCTTGCAAGCTTCTGCTGAAGTTCTTCTTCGTGCATGAATGGTTTCTCATACTCTTCCTTTGATGCAGCCAGATCGTTTTCGTACTGCTCTATCTTTTTTAAAAGATATTCCTCATTCTCGTGAATACCGTTAAAACAGTTCTCAAGCTTTACCATATTGCCCACCGGGCTGGTAGAAAGCTCTACCTTATACTCTGTCTTTCCACGAAGGATTAAGTAATTTACTCCCATGAAATTCTTCTCCACAAGAAGCTCAAACCCATGGAAGCTTCCAAGTGCAGTCGTATCCCCGGTCTTACATTTACTTACCGCCTCCAGCATAACAGCACCGCCATCTGCCCTTTCCGTATAAGTAAACTTACCCACTGTGATTGCAAAGTCCGGATGCTCCAGTAACTCCCTATCCCTGCGCTTAATGTCTTCCCTGACACAGGAAAGCTTCTCATTTGCTGCCTTAATCAGCTTCGGATAGCGAATCATGAAATTATCCTGCAATGCATACCGCTGGTTATCATAGGATGCTTTTAACAGTTTCAGTCTCTGCACATCATTGTCAATCTCCATCTTCTCCTTAATCAGCGGATTTCCGGTAGCTACTGCCTTAATTTCTGCGTAGGAAAGAGTTGCCTCATCTATATCCTCGCAGGTTCGGCTCACTGCCTTACTGGTTGTAACCTGACTAATAAATCGCTGTTTATTCTCAACCAGACTCCAGTTGTATGCGTCGAATGTTGACTTCGTTACATATCGGTATACAGCAATCTCGTCATTCTCATTACCTTGTCTGATACCACGACCTTCTCTCTGTTCAATGGATGAAGGCTTCCAAGGACAGTCCACATGGTGTAATGCAACAAGATGTGTCTGCACATTTACACCCGTACCGCACTTATCAGTGGAACCAATTAAGACTTTCTTCTTCCCGGTTCTCATTTCCTTGAAAAGCACATCCCTCTGGGCATCAGTCTTGGCATCATGAATAAAGGCTATCTCATCCTCCGGAATCCCGTACTGTATCAGTGCATCCTTCAGATACTGATATACCGTAAAGTCCTTATCTGCTCCCGGCGTACCAATATCGGAGAAAATCAGCTGACAACCAATCTTTCCATCCTTGTTGTTTGCCTGATACTCATTCCATACGTTTTCTGCCACCTTGTTCAGCTTTCCGTCCGGATTATTTGGTGCATCCTTATCAATCAGTCTTGCATCCGTTCCAAGCAGTCTCGCCTCATGGGTAATCTTAAGGAAATTATCAACGGAAGGGTCCACACCGCCATTACGGATTCGCTCCGCTCTTACCACGAAGTCTTCCATGACCTGTTTTACATACCAGTCAGGCTCCGACTCCACAATAATCGCCTTGCCTCCCCGAAGGGCAGGCACATCCAAATCAAGCATATCCGCTGTCTGGACATCCGCCACCTCACGGTAGATATTCATAAGCTCCGGCAGATTGGTAAACTTATTGAACCTGCTCTTAAAACGGAATCCACTGCCTTCCACCGTAAGCTCCAGTGCAGTTGTCACTTCACCGAAGTTTGCCGCCCATGAATCAAAATGGTATATCCCCATCTGCTCCAATGCCGGCTTCTGCAAATACAGCTGCATGACATACATCTCGCACATCGTGTTGGAAATCGGTGTTCCCGTTGCAAAAACAATACCTCTGTTTCCGTTTATTTCACTGATATACTGGCACTTAAGCTGCATATCCGTGGCTTTCTTCGCACCGGATGAACTGATACCCGATACATTATTCATCTTGGAGAAAATCGCAAGGTTCTTAAACGCATGTGCCTCGTCTACCATGATGGAATCAATCCCCAGCTCCTCGAAAGTAATCAGGTCATCCTTTCTGCTCTCATCCGAAAGTGCCTCCATCTGTTCCTGCATCTTCTTTCTCTGACTCTCCATCTGCTTAATCGTCCACTGCTCCCCGTTCTGGCTCTTCATGTCATCAATCGCATAAGCAATCTCATCAATCTGTGCCTGAAGCATACGCTCTTTTCGTTCCGCAGAAATCGGTATCTTCTCAAACTGCGAATGGCTCATAATGATACAGTCATAATCTCCGGTTGCTATCCTTGAAATAAACTGCTTTCTCCGGTTCTTCTCAAAATCCCGCTCCGTTGCTATCAGAATATTGGCAGAAGGATATAATCTCAAAAACTCCGATGCGGTCTGACCAATGAGCGGCTTTGGTACAACCATAACTGTCTTATTGGCAAGTCCGAGACGCTTCTGCTCCATGCAGGCAGCCATCATCTCAAAACTCTTTCCGGCTCCTACGCAGTGTGCAAGAAGCGTATTCCCGCCAAGCAGGATTCTCGCAATAGCATTCTTCTGATGGGGCTTTAACTCAATCTCAGGATTCATGCCCGGGAACTGCAAGTGGCTTCCGTCATACTCACGAAGTCTGATATTGTTGAAGGTCTCATTGTAATAGTCCACATACTTCGACCTTCGTTCCGGGTCAGCAAACAGCCACTCCTTAAACTTCTCCTTCATCTGGTTCTGCTTTTCCCTTGCGAGCATGGTCTCATTCTTATTGACCACATAGTGGTACTTTCCGTCTCCGTCATCCACCCTGTCACGAACGGTAACGGTCTTTAAGTTCAAGGTCTCCTCAAAAATAGAATAAGCGTCCATGCGGCTTGTACCATAAGTCTTGGTTGCTGCAACTGAACGCTTATCCATGGATTTGTTCTCAATGAACCACTCCATCGTTATTTTGTTAAGGTGTACCTGAATACCGGAATTGTACCATTCACTTCTTACAGCCCTCGCTATTCTCGGTGTATTAAGAAGCTCATAGATGAACTGTTCATAGTCTTTCGGGTCAATCCAGGTAGTGCCGATTCTGACATCAATATCGCTGGCTTCAATGCGCTCGGGCTGTACCTTTTCCAGTGCCTCCACATTGATTCCATATGCAGGATTCTCCATAGCTGCTGCTTTTGCCACACGAAGCTTTTCCCTGACATTGCCGGACAGGTACTCATCCGCTGTTTCATATCCTGCTGCAGGATTATTCTCGTTGGCAAGTGCCGGATTTAGATAGATAAGTCCTTCAAGCTCCTTTACAAGTGCTGCCTGCTTTAACTCCCCGGTAAGTTCCTCGGAAAAGCTTACCTCACTCTCCCCGGTCTTTTCCCTGACTTCCTCCCTGACTGCCTCCATATCCGGTTCATAAATGGAAAGCATATAGGGAAGATTGACTGCTCCAAATTCATTGATGGAAAGATTCAGTGCCTCCACCGCTGTCTCCACCCTTTCAATAACAGTCTTTGCTTTTATGGTCTGTTTGTAAAACATGTCCGCTTTTTTCACCTCTCCATCCTCGTTTACTTCCTCCAAAGAGCAGAGAAGCGGGTAATCGCTGTCGTCACGGAATGCCATCTTATTGCTTTTACCTGTAATATACCCGTATTTTTCCACGAACTTGTCATACTTCGCATTTAAGAGTGCCTGCTTATCAGCAAGCTCTTCCTCGGAACACCCTTCCATCTGAATATCAATCAGTTCCCTTGTAATGGTTCTGATTTCATCCAGCTGTCTGATACGCTCTTCTGTGTTTGCTGACACATCCTGTCTTACCATCTGGGAATTTTCCCGGTAATAGAGTTTTCCGTCATAAAAGGTATAGGTAAAGTTTCTCACATCCGGGTCTGCCGGAATAACATCTGCACTCACTTCCTCCTCTTCTGTCAGTCTATCGAAATCTGTCATTTCCGCACGGATATTGTGAATGGCATTGTTTAAGGCATCGTACATATTGAAGTTCTCGTCATGATTGACACAGACCGTGTACCTTGAGTCCTGTCCGTAAATCCTTGTGTCGTACTCCATAGTCCCCAGCATCATTTCCGGGTGCTCCACAAAGTAGGAATTGACTGCAATCCCATTCTCCGTATAGCCAAGATGCACCCAGTCCGGTTCGACCTCCATCTTCCGCTCTCTCTTCTGTAAGAAAAGAATGTCCGATGTGACTTCCGTTCCTGCATTCTCCTTAAAGGCTGTATTCGGCAGTCTGACCGCTCCGACTAATTCTGCCCGTTCTGCGATATACTTACGAATGGTAGGATTACTTTTATCAAGCGTTCCCTTCGTGGTAATGACCGCAACGATGCCTCCCGGTCTGACCTGATCCAGCGCCTTTGCAATAAAATAATCGTGGATACGGAAGTTGTACTTGTTATACTTCGGGTCAAACACCTTATAGTCACCGAATGGCACATTACCCACCACGACATCAAAGAAGTTATCCGGGAAATTGGTCTTTTCAAAGCCCGTAATACTGATGTTGGCATTCTGGTAAAGCTGTTTTGCAATTCTGCCCGAAATACTGTCAAGCTCTACACCATACAGACTGCTTCGCTGCATCGGCGCCGGCATACTGCCAAAGAAGTTCCCCACACCCATGGAAGGCTCCAATACATTTCCTCCTCGGAAGCCAAACTGCACCAGTGCACTGTTAATACACATGGCAATCTCCGGTGAGGTATAAAACGCATTGTTTACGGAAGCTCTTGCCGCAGCATATTCATCCTCCGTAAGAAGCTCCTTTAATTCGGAATACTCCTTCTCCCATGATGCATTACGCTCATCAAAGGCTTGGGATAATCCGCCCCAGCCGACATATTTCGACAGTATCTTCTGTTCCTCTCTGGTAGCAAGCCTTCCTTCCTGCTCGATCTGCTTCAGGGTCTTAATTGCGTCAACATTCCATCCAAATCTTGTCTTGGCTCCGCCTTTCGGAACTTCCACAAGATTGTAATGAAAATTGATTTTCTTCTCTTCCTTACCTTCATCTGCCACTTCCCATCCATTCGCAAGTGCCCTCTGTCTGGTTTCCTCCCGGTTCTTACGAATCTCCTCCTGCTTATCAAGAAACATCTGGTAAATCGGTTTCCTGCCTGCTGCCTCTCCCTGCATCATCCTGTCATACTGTGCCCTGTGGTCTGCACCAC
>CAVGQQ010000094.1:0-9155 GCA_963631525.1 bacterium | reverse complement strand
CTTATATTTAATAGTCAAAAAAAGCACAAATTTATAAGTGTGATGTGTTGAAAATACAAGCACTTTCATGTAAAATATTATGCGATAGTGGGTTACTGTCGATATAAAAATTGAACAGTAATAATTCATAACTTAACTTTACTCTGCACAGAGGGATGTCAGAGTTTATCATAGATGGTTCCAATGCATAAATGCGAGGATGCATTAGGAAAAAAGAAAATGGAGGATGGAGTTTATGAACAAACAAAAAAACAAGAAAAAAGTGATTGCATTTCTGCTTTCTATGTTGATGTTAATTTCATTATTCCAGAACATCAGCTATACACCGATTGCAGAAGGCGGAGAGACAGAGAGTGTCGCAACGGGAAGTGATGCAAATTTCGAAACAGGACAACAAAGTTTAGAAACACAAGAAAATCAAAATGGTGTTTCTTTAGAAGAAGAGAATTTGAATGAAGCTTCACAAAATGTGGCAGATGATTCCATAGACCTTTCTCTTTGGAACAACGCATATACAGATACATCAGATGGAATAACGATGAGTTTCACTGCCAGTGTTAAACATAATGGCCAGGAGACAGATTTAGATCAGGTAACAAAAGTATACGAAGGTGATGAGTTTAATTTAAAATATAAATGGGAGTTAGATAACAGTGTCATTCCAAGAAATGGAAACCCTGTTTATATCAAGGTCAATTTTAACGATCTGAATAATCTTGAGCTGATTTCTGAAAAGCAGGATATTCTGCTTGAAGGAAACAGAGTAGGTTATATTTATATTAGTGGTGGTTATGCATACATTTGCCTGGACAATGAGACTTTCTTGCAGGAAAACACAAGAAAGGGAGATGGAACAATATACGGAAATGTAAAGTTGACGGAACACGGTAAGGAATCTGGAGATAAAATAACGATTGGAACTGCACAGATAAAAGTTTCAGGTGTGACTTACGATGACGGATCGGCAATAAGTACTATGACGGTTCAGAAGACAACCGATGGAAAAGCTACTTATGATCCGGGTACAAAGACATGGAAACAGTCATATAAACTGACGTTAAAAACGACTGGCTCTGTGTCAGGGGTATCTTTGGCAGATAGTTTAGGTGCAAACTTAACAAATATTTCCAATATCAAGATTGCAAACAGCAATGATTCAAATGTCACTGCAAATACCACATATGGAAGCTTTGTTGATCTGGCAAATGCTTTGAACAAACTTGGTTCATCGGATGGCAGTACCACAACTGTGGAAGTTACTTATGATGTACAGACGGATGAGGGTATTTTTAATCCAGATAATGCAAATAATGATTCTTATAAGAATACAGTCAATTATACATATAAGAATAATAAAAAGGAAACAAAAACGGGAACTACATCAGCAACTTACGATGTGACAAGACCAGAAGTAAAGAAAACAGGTTCGTTGGATGAAACTTCCAAGGTTGTGACATGGACGATTACGGTTGATCTGAAGGATTATGCAGGAGAGTATGATTCTTTGGATGCGTTGCTTGGTTCTGGCACAATTGAGGATATGCCAGAGATCGGATCTGCGCTGTGTGATAAGGATGGCAATTTGCTGGTAGATACAAAGCAGACACTGCGCGCTACTGATTTTACGGGGAACAACGGTGTATATACGGCAACTGTTTATACAAAGGTAACAGATGATTATATGGATTCTGCGACCAAACTGGATGTGAAAAATGATGTAACTCTTACAACAGATAAGGGTTATAAATATACGGGAACTGGAACTGTGCAGACGCCGGGAAAAGAATGGTCTATTGAAAAGCATGCTGTGAAAATGCAGGATGGATATATTTATTGGACGGTTTCTGTGAAAGATATTCCAGAAAATCTGACAAATGTGTATATCAAAGATAATATGCAAAAATACTGGAATAATCCGGGAAGCATGTCAGGCATATATAACACAAAGATTACATTTACAGGAAAAGATAATTCATCGTTTGATGTAGATGCGACTGATTCAAATGATGCCAATATTGACAATGAATATGTGACATATACACCAGACACTGCAGGAAATAATCAAGGATATGATTATAAGTTTGTGTTTAAAGATAGTCTCTTTACAGGATCGAATCCGGTAAAGGAAATAACATTAGAATACAAGACTAAGATTTTGGATACTGATTTGAATCAGGTACAGAGAAATTATAAAAACGAAGCAACCATTTATTATTCTGCAAATGGCAAGGAAGAGAAAAAAAGTGATGATGATGTATATACAAACCCATTGCCACCTTTGAATAAGACAGTCACTGCAAAAGTAGATGAAACAGGTAAGATCAGTTATATGTTGGATGTATCTTTGACATCCATGACACTTTCAGGTGGAGAATCTGTTACGATTGCGGATACATTACCAACGGATATGAAATTATCTTCCAGCACGATAACTGTATACTTCTATGTCAGGGATGTAGCGTATAATACAGCGGGTAAGTTAGCGGATATGTCGTATTATGCAGATGGGGCAACGATACCGAATATTGATCTTCAGACAAGCGAAGAAAATGGAATTGCAAGTTTTACGATTCCAATTACTCAAGATTATATTACATTGGTGAATGCCATTGGAAATCGTGCGGCTTCAGTGGGAACAGAGACACATGTCCGGATTGAATATACGACAGAAGTAACGAGCTTGGAGGATTTCGCAAAGAAGGGAACGGAAACTTTTACGAATTCTGCACAGTTAAAGATAGATAGTACGAATGTTGGAACACCAGTATCGACGACAACGACATTGGCGGCACCAGCATTGGTATCGAAAGATGGAGTATTTTACGGTACCTATGATAACACGACAGGGGCAGATAACAGTAAATATAATACAGCCGAGTATACGATCGAAGTCAACAAGGGTGCTTATGATCTGGTATCAGGAGATGGGAAATTAATAGCGTATGATAAGCTTGGTACTGCATTTTCTTATAATATGCAGAGTATCAAGGTATACGAAGTGAATGGTAGTACAGAAACATTATTGACAAGCGGAACCGATTATACAGTCAGCTATGATGGATCTTCAAATTCACTGAAATTTGAATTACCGGATAGCAAGTATTTGAAGATAACCTATACAACGAAGTGTAATCTGAAGTTTATGGAAGGAAATAGTTCGATAACATTGACAGATGAACAGTCTTCCAATACGTTTACATTAAATGGGTATCAGCCAGATCAGGGTGGATCGAAAACGTTCCAGGGACAGGTGTTTACCAAAGGACAGCATGAGGCAGAATCCAATTATGGATCGATTGAGTTATATAAATATTGGACCGATGCGGCAGGAACGGCACATGCACTGAAAGATTCTACATTCTGTTTGTATGAAGCAACCTATGATTCTGCGACGGGAACCATGACGCGAGGTAACTTGGTACGGGATACAGATGTGTTGAAAGTAACCGATGAGGTTGCTGGTAAGCTGACAATTGATCGATTGAATTATGATCAGATTTATGAGTTGGTGGAAGTATCTGCTGCAGAGGGATTTGATGTTCGGGCAGATTCGTTCTACTTTGTACTTCAAAAGTCATCAAATATAACGATTCCGAATGGATACGAAGGAAAGACGTTTACAAATGATACGGGATATAATCTTCCATATGAAAATGAAAAGTCTGAGTACTATACAGGTTCCTACGACTTTTCAGCTACAAAGCAGTTGGATGGTACAACCGATTACGCAACTGGAAATACCTATACCTTTAAGAATTTTGCAGTGGAAGAGGTATCAGCAGATGCTGCAAATGCTATCAAGGTAAAGGATATTACGACCGGAACAACTGCTGGAAATACAACAGGAGCAATTACATTTGCAGGTAAGGCAAGTTATAGTTATGCAACAGCAGGAGATGTAGGAACACATTACTACAAGGTGTATGAGACAAGCTCTGGATATACAGATGTAACGACGGATACGAACTATTATATTCTGACGGTAGATGTTGCATTGGATGATGCTGCAAATCCGACAAAGCTGGTTGCAACATGCAGTAATATTACGAAGTATAACAGTGCAGGAACCGGTACCACGGCTTCAAATGTTGTATTTAATAATACGACCGTGACTACGACGATTCAGGGTACAAAATCATGGGTTGGCGATACCACAGCAGATCGTCCGGTTAGCATTCAGGTAAAGTTATATAAGTTGAAGCAAGGTGGAAACGAGAATGACGATGCCGATTGGGAACAGGTCGGAGCAGTCAGGACCGTAGATGCAGCAAGTGCATGGAAGTATTCATTTGAAACACTGCCAAAGTATTATCCGGGAACGGCTACTGAGATTCCATATAAGATAGTAGAGACAGCGGTCGCTGGATATACGACAAGTTACCCTGCAGGTACTTATAATATCGTGAATACATTGATTCAGACATCCGGCAGCATTACATTTACCGCATTAAAGAAGCTGGATAATGCAACGAACTATTCAGCCAACTATATATTTGCGGGATTTGCAGTGGATGAACTGAATGCAGATCTGTCAACAAAGACAGCAGATGTTGCTACGGGAACAACCAAGGGAAGTACAAATGGAACCGCGACATTTACACCACTGACATATGATTCTGCAGTGACAGGAGATGTCGGAGAGCATATTTACAAGATTTATGAAAAAGAATCTGGTTATACAGGTGTTACAAAAGATGAAACGTATTATGTAGTCAAGGTAAATGTGACAAAGAATACCACAAGCAACAAGTTAGATGTTGCAGTTACTTCTGTACAGAAATATGTGAATGGAGTTGCGAGCGGCAGTGAAGGAACAAGCTTAGATACAGTCATCTTTGAGAATACAACGGAAAAGACATCTGTATCGGGAACCAAGAAATGGGTAGATACGGGATATGAAGCGTATCGTCCATCCAGCATTGAATTGAAGCTGTATCGATTGAAGAACGGTACGACAGCAGATTGGGAGTATGTAGCTACAAAGAGTCTGAGTACGACGGAAACGACGAAGAGCTTTACCTTTGACAATCTGGATAAATACTATGCAGGTACGAATGAGGAAATCCAGTATAAGGTAGAAGAGACAGCGGTTCTTGGATATACGACGGCATATGCAACAAATGGCTATGATATCACGAATACCTTACAGACAACGAAGGTGTCGATCCGTAAGGATTGGGATGATAATAATGACGCAGATGAAAACAGACCACAGAATCTTAAGGTTTCCTTAATGGAAAATGGAGTTTCCCTGTCGAGGGACATTACATTGAAGGTGGCGAATAACTGGACAGCAAGCTGGGACAATCTGCCAGTTTATAAGAACGGTGTAGAGATTCAGTATTCGGTTGTTGAGGATACCGCAAGTATGCCGGCTGGATATTCACAGAAGTCATCTGTAATCCAGAAGCAGAGCGATGGAACGTATCTGGCGGTTATCACAAACCAGTATTCGATGGATAAAGTCAGTCATACAGTGACAAAGGTATGGGAAGATGACAGCAACCGCGATGGTTTGCGGACACCAATTACGGTACGGCTTATGGCAGATGACGTGGCTGTAACAGATCCAAATGCAACGCAGGAATTGAATGAGACCAATCATTGGACATACACATGGAATGATCTGAATAAGCAGGATGCAAGAGGAAACAATATCGTGTATACGGTCGAAGAAGTTGGTACAGTCACAGGCTATACAAAGGCTACTGTATCAGCAGGATCAGCCACAACGATCACGAATACACATACAGTTCGTACAAGAGATATCACAGTCAATAAAGTATGGGCGGATAATAATGCTACATCCCGTCCGACGAGTGTAGATGTTCAATTATATGCAAATGGTTCCGCGGTTGGAGCCGCTGTAACACTGAATGATGCAAATAACTGGACTTATACATGGAATGACCTTCCATATAATGAGGCTGGACAGGAGATTGTGTATATGGTTAAGGAGGTAGCTGTGCCACAGGGCTATGGCGTATCTTACAGTCCAATGACCGTTGATACGACAACAGGAAATGGCTCTATTACGGTTACAAACTCATATCCGTCGACGACAAGAACCGTGACAAAGGTATGGGATGATCAGAATAATAATGATCGGAAACGACCAACCAGCATACAGGTACAGTTAATGTATGATGGAAATGTATATGACACCGTTACTTTGAGTGAAACAAATCATTGGACTTATACATGGACAGAGCTTCCGAAGTACAGTGATGTAGCAGCAAGTATAGAATATGTATATACAGTAAAAGAAGTCGATGTAGCCGGATATATTGTAAGTTATGTGAAGAAGAATGCTTCCGGTACAACTGTGACAGCAGACGATGCTGGAGAAAACGGTGTATTTGAAGTTCGGAATTCATATACAACACAAAAGGGCGACATCGAGGTTGAAAAGAAGTGGGTTGGCGACAACTTAACAGCAGACGACCATAGTGCAATCACAGTCACGCTTTATAAGAATGGTGTTGCAACGACAAAGACTTTACAGTTGGATAAGACAAATAACTGGAAGGGTACATTTACAGATCTTGACAAATACGAGAATGGCGTTGAGATATCGTATAGTGTGAAAGAGGCAGATGTTGCAAATTATGTGACTTCGTATGCACCAGCAAGCGGAAGCATTGGAGAGACAATTGTTGTAACGAATACATATGCTCCAGCGAAGCTTGTACTGACAAAGACGATAGCAGGTGGTGTATCAAAGGCAGATGCTGAGAAGACAATCCGTTTTGAGGTTGTCGAGGATGCAACTGGTACAAAGACAACCTATAGTCTTGCAGATTTTACTTATGATACAGCAAGTAAGACATGGACGAAGAAAATCAGTTGCAATGCAGGCAGCTATACAGTCAATGAGATTGCTTCAGATGTGGATGGCTATACATTGAGTAAGATCACATATGTGGTAGACGCGCAGACTGCAGTGGAGGGCAAAACGGCTTCGGTTGTAATCGGAGATCATGCGACAGCAAATGTTGCATATACAAATACGTATGACAAGATAACGACTGAGACAACTGAAACAACGGAAACGACTGAAACCACAGAAACAACAGAAACAACAGATACAACCACAGAGATTACGACGACTGAGACAAGTACTACGAGTACGACAACCACGACGACAACTACTACGACATCTTCCAATACAGTGAAGAAAACAGGCGATACAGCGCCGATTGCGCCAATTACCATTATAATGATAGTTGCGGCTGTTGGAATAATCATTCTGGGCGTTTCCCAAAAGAAACGAAGCGATAAGTAAATAAGTTTTACGAAGAAGGGCTTTCTATAAGCCCTTCTTTTAAGTCAACAGAAGGATTTAGAATCGATGAAACAAACATATTATAAAACTGCCCTGCGGTCTTTGATTGGTTTGTCAATCCCGACAATCTTGGAGGAAGTTTTGTCGACATTACTCCAATATGTCGATACCGCGATGGTCGGACATCTGGGCGAGAAAGCGACGGCAGCGGTCAGTACAACGACAACGATTGGCTGGCTGGACAATCAATACTATATGCATTTACCATCTGGGGTTAAAGGCAGCCTGGCTTTGTATGATTGCGGATAATATATGTAAAGCAATCTTGCTGTATATATTCCGCCCGAAACATATCGTAGAAAATGTGAATGATAAAGGAGAGTTATAGTGAATCATATAGAATCCAATTCGATACAGTTTTATCTGGCACCGATGGAATCAGTGACAGGATATGTATATCGAACTGTGTATCAGGCGATGTTTGGCGATATGGATAAGTATGTAACGCCGTTTATCGCACCATCGAAGAAGAAAATATTGAAGACGAGAGAGCGGAAGGATGTGGCGCCGGAGCATAATCAGGGCATGTATGTCGTGCCACAGATTCTGACGAATGATGCGGAACAATTTCTTGTGACATGCAACACCTTGTCAGAGCTTGGTTATCGGGAAGTGAATTTGAATCTGGGCTGTCCGATGGCAACGGTTGTATCCAAGAAAAAGGGAAGCGGATTCTTAGAGGAACCAGACTGGTTAGACCGGTTCTTTGATACGGTGTTTGAGGAAATGGGAAGACAGCCGGTAACAACGGCAGAGTTGAAGGAATATCATGACCGGTTGTATGCCGGATATCGGGAAGAGATGGACTGCGAGCGGGATGCGCTCTTCAAGATGAAGGAAGTGTGGTTCTATCTGGGTAAGATGTTCCCGGAAGCAGAGCGGGAGCTGAAGAAGGCAAAGAAAGCGGATAGACCGGAGGAGTATCTGGCTGCGGTGAGAGGGGTATTTCGAGGATAGAACTATAACTCTATGTAAGGAGGTGCTTCATGATGTATGTTGTAGATGGAGTTTGTTATGCAGCAAGTGAAGCAAAAGAAATAAAAGTAAAAGATGCAACATTGCTTCGCGGAGGAATGATTCTTGTTACATTTTCAAATGGTGAAAAAAGATTGTTTGATACGACATTGTTAACAGGAAGTGCATTTGAACCGTTAAAAGATGAGGAAGTATTGAAAAATATGAGTGTTTTTCACGGCGTTATTACATGGATGGATGGTGAAATAGATATAGCACCAGAAACTGTTTATCAGGAAAGCTATCCGTATGATTCTTTGAAGAGCGCGATGTGAATGGCAATATAAAAACAGCAATCGATAGATTGCTGTTTTTTAGTGCGGGTAACAGGACTTGAACCTGCACGGGGTTGCCCACTAGAACCTAAATCTAGCGCGTCTGCCAATTCCGCCACACCCGCATATGGATTGTGAAATTACTATATTATAATATGAAAGAACGAAAGCTAAATCCATGCCCCTCCGTAAGCTGCGCTTACTTCAGTCACGGGCTTGTCGCCTTAATAAAAAATTAGCAGATGATTTCATCTGCCAAAGAGTGAGCCACGGGGGAATCGAACCCCCGACAACTTGATTAAAAGTCAAGTGCTCTACCGACTGAGCTAGTGGCCCGTATAAAATAAAAAAGCTGGGCTAGTTGGATTCGAACCAACGAATGCAGGAGTCAAAGTCCTGTGCCTTACCGCTTGGCGATAGCCCATTAAAAACCTGCTCTTGCAAAGCCTGCAATCTAAAAGAAGAGGGTGGATAGAGGGACTCGAACCCTCGGCCTCCAGAGCCACAATCTGGCGCGCTAG
>CAVGQQ010000093.1:0-9253 GCA_963631525.1 bacterium | reverse complement strand
AAATAGAGCAAAGCTATCAGAGTAGAAAAGAGTAAGAATTTATAGAGAGCTGGATAGTGAGGTAAGTTGATATGGCAAATGATATCGTTAATTATCAGGATGTGATTACTGACATAAAGGGGAATTATTTCATCTGGTCGTGAAGTGGTTTATAATGCAGCAAATAAAGCTATGGTGATTACATATTGGCATGTAGGTAAGCGGGTTGTGGAACAGGAACAGGCAGGAAAAGAAAGATGCTGTCATGAATGAAATGCTGCAGAAAACAGTGGAAAATCAAAGGAATAAATTTGAACTCCTAAAAAGTCCGATTGTTGCAGAGTTTCTTGGCTTCAAAAATGAAGATTCTTATATTGAAAGTGATTTGGAATCAGCTATTTTAACACATATCAGGGACTTTCTTATGGAGATGGGAAAATCGCTCATCAGGATGTGGGACAGATTGATATGTATGTTCGGATGTATGATGAACTGAAATGTAAGGAGGGAGATAATCCTACACTTGGTATATT
Organism: bacterium; assembly: GCA_963631525.1. Lineage (GTDB taxonomy): Bacteria > Bacillota > Clostridia > Lachnospirales > Lachnospiraceae > Coprococcus_C. The sequence goes on along the minus strand of CAVGQQ010000093.1, from coordinate 8,741 downwards.
ACTTTGTGCGGAAACAGATGAGGATATAGCAAGGTATTCTGTGCTACATGATAATGATAGACTTTTTATGTCGAAATATCTCACATATCTGCCAACAAAAGAGCAGCTGAAAGCAGAGACAGAAAGAAATATTTTATATGCAGCATCTGGCATTGTCTGAAAACGATAAAGAAGGTATGGATGAATAACAAAGCATATCATACAATCCAGTTGTATGGAATTATGGACAACGGAAATAGACAGATTTTTAGACACAGGAGATGAAAAACTATGAAAAAACAGCAGAAATGCTATATATACACAAGAGTGTCAACTTCCATGCAGGTAGAAGGCTACAGTCTTGATGCACAGAAGGACAAGCTTAGGAAATACGCAGATTATCAGGAAATGTCTATCGTAGGAGAATATTCTGAAATATAATGGTCGAACCGGAGGCGCCGTAAGGGTTGCTTTTTCGTTTCCAATAAAATATAATTGGACAAAAGAGGTTTTTTGGACAAAAATGAAGCTATGGAGGGAAATGATGAAAGGAATGAAAAAGCTTGGAATGAGCATTCTTCTCGCGATGGTCATGGTGCTGGGGCTAATGCCCGTGAATGCTTTTGCTCAGACGGACGGGGAGGAAGGCGCGGATTCTATGAGCACCTGTGATTTTAATGTAACAAGTAACGATGCGACCTATTCATGGGATGAGACAAGTGGGGTTCTAACCATCACCGGAGGAACTGTCACAGTATCCAACAAAGACAGGGATACTGCCACTTCCCAGCGGATTTACATTCAAGGCGTGGCAACCGTGATACTGGATGGGGTAAATATCTCTACCGGTGCCGGGGCACCTATTGAGATTCGTGATTATAGCGACACTACGGTGACACTTACCTTAAGCGGCAGTAACACTCTGATTTCCAACACCGCCAAAAAGGCAGCCATTCATAAAACAAGAGGGCAGCAGGCAGACAGCTCCCAGGCGGCGAATTTGATCATCAACGGCAGCGGATCTCTGAAGGTAGTTGGCGGGCCAGATGCTGCAGCTATTGGTGGAGGTGGTAGTCGCGGAGATGTCCACAACATCACCATCAATGGAGGCAATATCGATGCCGCCGGTACCTGGAATGCCGCAGGAATCGGAGCCTCTGAAGGGGGGTCGACATGGAACATTGTGATTAATGATGGTAATATCAGGGCGAACGGAAAACCCGGTATTGGAGCCAACAGCTATGGAGGATCGGGAAATGCAGATATCAAAGGCGGTATGGTGGTTGCCAATTCTTGCAGTGGCAGTACCCCTACCGGAGGTCTGGTATCTACCGATGGAGGGAAGAATTATACGGTCTACAGTAATTATAGTCTGAGTCAGAATCTGAACATTGCAAACGATGGAACTCTGACCGTGAAGAATGGCGCCACCCTGACACTTACAGAGGGAACGACCCTGACCAACGAGGGTATCTTAGTGAATGACGGCACGATCTCCGGCACGGTGGTGAACGAGGGCACGATCTACAACAAGGGCGGACTGCCTTCCGATATAAGCGGTACAGGCAAGAAATATGAGCAGTATGTGACAGTGAATGGTGGAAGTGGCACAGGCATTTATGCAGAGGGCGTTACTGTTCAGATTAAGGCAGCGGAACCGGAAAGCGGAAAGCTGTTTGCCGGCTGGAGCGTGGAGCTGGGTTCTGTCGAATTGGCAGATCAATCCCAGTCGAAGACGACCTTTACTATGCCGGCTGGCTGCGTTACCGTGACTGCCAATTATGCAGATATCGTAGCGTCTATCACTGGTGCAGACGATAAGGTAACATACTATAGTGAGAGAGACAAGGCGATGGATGCCTGGCAAAGCTCCGGCGGAACACTGACTATATATAACGATAATTTTAATTTGGATCGTGGCAGTATTCCGCAGAACAGTGTACTGAACCTGAATGGACATAGCATAAGCGCTGGTGATTTATATCTGCAGAATAGCCTGACCATCAAAAACGGTACCATTCGGCTGTTATTTAACGCTTCCATTGCAGAAAATGCAGTGATTACCTTCGAGAATGTAACTGTAAAAAACGATTGGGAGTGGCACACAGTGGAAATCACTAATAACGGCACGATTATCGATAAGGGGTTGACGCTGGACGGCGTTACGGTTTCCGGCAAGACTGCCCTAACCAATAGTACCGTGTCGCTCACTGGTATTCCCGATGGTGGTTTTGCTTATGGCGAAGCCTCTGACGTGGGTGTAGCGTACAACGGAACCCTCCTGATCAAGGATACCGATTATAGCGTCAGCCTCAGCCGGTCCGACGGGAAAAGCGGAAGCGGCTTTTGGGATGCAGGCACGATTACCATGAAGATTACCGGTAAGGGCGGATATATCGGCACGGTTACCAAGACCTATGAGATTAACAAGAAGGATCCCGAGATTGGCGAAGTATCCGCAGATGTGGTTTATAACACGCTGGATATTTCAGCCATCGTATTGAACCGGTACAATGAGGACGTAGAGGGTGCGCTGACTGTGGACACCGAACAGAAGCTCGGGCTTGGTAAGAATGAGATTACATATACCTTTGTTCCTGCGAGCTCCAATTACAAGACAGTCACCGGAAAGGTTGTGGTAACTGTGAAGGACACCCTTCCTCCGACGGGAAAGGTTACAATGGCTGAAAATACCTGGACCGGTTTTGGGGATAAGATTACCTTTGAACGGTTCTTCAAGGAAGCACAGACAGTTTTCGTCACTGCGGAGGATAATCTCTCCGGAGTTTATACGATCGAGTATATTGAATCCGGAACTGCCCTTTCCCTGGATGAGGTCAAGGCAGCATCCAGGTGGACGAAGCTAGAGGATAACAGTATCTGTATTACGCCGGATGATGGCAGACGGTTTATCGTTTACATTCGTATTACTGACGAGGCAGGCAACAAGACGTATCTCTCTACCGATGGCGCAATCTATGATACTTCCGCTCCCGTGATAGCAGGCGCAGACGACGGCAAGACCTACTACGATGCCATGACGCTGACGATTACGGACAGTTATCTTGATAAGGTTAGCCTGAACGGCGAGATCGTCACTTTGGAGTATGGCAAACTGACCTTGCAGCCGGCAGAGGGCGCGCAGACGATCGTTGCAACTGACAAGGCGGGTAACAGCACGACGCTTACTGTGACCGTGAACAGGAAGGACGATCCTGCAGGGAAGAGACCTCCTGTCATCATCAAGGGCGACAATGCAAAGCTTACACAGGGCACGAAGGCTTCCTTGTCCTTTACCTCGGATGCGGAATTTGCAGATTTTCTTCGGGTCGAGGTGGACGGAAAAGAAGTGGATAAAAGCAACTATACGGTTGCATCCGGTAGCACCATCGTCACGCTGAGCGCCGATTATGTGGCTACTCTTTCGGTCGGTGAGCATACCTTGGGCATCGTCTCTCAGAATGGAACGGCGACAGCGAAATTCACTGTGACGACGGAGACCTCGAACTCGCCAAATACAACGAATACATCTATCGTGAATGACAGTGCGAAGTCCCCGCAGACCGGAGACAGCAGCAAACTTGCTTTATGGCTGACATTCTTGCTTCTCAGCGGCGGCGCCGTCAGCATAATGGTTATCGGTAAAAAAGAAGATATTAAATCGTAAGAGAGCCGGGTCGGGAGATAGAGGAGCTTGTTAAGCAACGACAGAAACTTGTGGGGGTATGCATTATGGCGAAAGAACCACATATGGCAGATCATTCCGTTTCGGATAAGGAACAGCTGCAGAAAATGGCAAGAGAAAAAGATAAAAAGCTGGAGGAAATGCATGAGCTTCTTGCAACATTCCGGATGGCAACATGGAGCATAATTTTGTCAGATGGAAAAGCACCAAGGCTGGAAGTGGATGATCTGATGCTGGAGTTCCTTGGTATTACAGATAGAAATCTGACACCGGAAGAGGTCTATGATGTATGGTTTTCAAATATCGTTCCGTCTGCGCGGCAGTCAGTTGTGAACAGCATTGAGAAAATGAAAAAGAAAGGCAGCGATGAGAACACGTATCTCTGGAAGCATCCTGTTCTGGGTGAGAGATATGTACGCTGCAGCGGCACGGCAAAACCGGTGAAGGGCGGATTTGTGCTCCGGGGATATCACTATGATGTTGATGACATTGTCCGTGAGCAAAAGAAAAAGGACGAGGAACTGGCAGAGCAGGTCGCGATTATCAATGCATTATCCCAGAGCTTCAGAAATGTCTATGTTGCGAATCTGGAAGATGGAACAGCAAAGGTTATAAGGCTTGCAGACAGCTACAATGTGAGGGTAATCAGAGATGTTGCTGAAATAATATTTCCGTTTGATGATGTTGTGGATAGATGGGTGCGTGAAACGGTGCATCCGGATGATAAGGAAAGAATAAAAAGCACCATTAATATGGAGAATCTTAGGAAAATATTCTCTGAGCAAAAGCAGTATGTAGGTACATATCGGAATATCGAGGACGGAGTACAGCATTATTATCAGTATGACTTTAGGCGAGTCGGAGATACGGAAAATATTGTTGCAGGCTTCCGGCTCATTGATGCGATCGTAGAGGAACAGATTGCACGGGAAAAGAAGGAAAAAGAACTGATAGAAGCGAACCTGAGAGAAGAAAAGGAGCACAGCGAGGTTATGTCCTCGTTGTCAACCATTTATTCTACGATATTCAGAGCGGATATTGATACCAGCAGGTATGATATATTAACCTGTGTGCCTCTTATGAGAAAGGTGGTAGCGGCAAGCGGTAATTTTGATGATGTAAAGGATGAGATTATTGCATCCTTTATCGAACCGGAATTTCGTGATTCGATGCGTGCATTTTTGGATTTCAATACGCTTTCGGAACGTCTTAAAGATGTTAATACAATAACGATGGACTATAAAGCTCCTGCGGGACAGTGGATACAGGCGCGCATTGTTGTAAAGCGAAGAGATAACGAGGGTGTTGCAAGGGAAATTCTTTATGTTGCCCGTGATGTCACAGAAGAGAAGGTGCGGGATCTGGAACAACAGGAGGCACTGACAAATGCTTTGGTAGCAGCACAGCAGGCAAGCAAGGCGAAGACTACGTTCCTTAATAATATGTCCCATGATATACGTACACCGATGAATGCTATCATCGGATTTACGGCTTTGGCACAGACACACATTGATGATCAGATACAGGTACAAGATTACCTTGATAAGATCAATACCTCCAGCACACACCTGCTGGGTTTGATTAATGATATCCTTGATATGAGCCACATAGAGAGCGGCAAGGTGAAGCTGAAGGAGACGGCTGTTCATATTCCCGGTTTGTTGCATGATTTATGCACCATGCTCCAAGGACTTGTTAATTCTAAGAACCAGAAGCTTTCTGTTGATACGCTGAAGGTGATTCATGAAGATGTACTCACGGACAAGATTCGACTGAATCAGGTGCTACTTAATATCGTTGGAAATGCGATCAAATTTACACAATCCGGCGGAGATATCATCATTCGCTTTATAGAGAAGCCCTGTAGCTTGAAAAATTATGCAACCTATGAGTTTTCTGTAAGGGATAATGGTATTGGTATGACACAGGAATACCTCGAACACATTTTCGAGACGTTTTCCAGAGAACATAGTTCTACGGTCAGCGGTATTCAGGGCTCGGGACTTGGTATGGCAATTACCAGGAATATCGTGGATATGATGGGCGGTGATATACGAGTGGAAAGTGAAGAAGGAAAAGGCTCTTTGTTTACAGTTACAATGAACCTGCGGCTTGCTGGTGAAATTGTCAAGAATGAGCCGGCTGCGGCACTGCCGGGTGAAAAAGAGAAGAAAAAGACATATGATTATAGTGGCAGGAGAGCGCTTTTGGTTGAAGATAATGAATTAAACCGGGAGATTGCCATTTCACTTCTGGAAGAAACCGGCATGCTCGTAGACAGTGTAAATGATGGCGATGTTGCGGTTTCAACCATCAATCAGCAGCCATCGGATAAATATGATTTGATTTTTATGGATATTCAGATGCCGAAGATGGATGGTTATACCGCCACCAGAGAGATCAGAACTCTCCCGGATAATAAAAAAGCGGCCATTCCGATAGTGGCTATGACAGCCAATGCCTTTGAAGAAGATAAGAGAAAATCGTATGAGGCAGGTATGGATGGGTATATTAGCAAGCCGGTCAGTATTACGGCAATCGCAAAGGTGCTGGATGAAATCTTTGACGCAGAACACGAACATTAAAATCGCAGATGCTGCCGAAAAAGAAAATGGCTACATCCCTATGTTTACAGGGATTGTAGCCATTTTAATATTTATATAAGTCCTTTGCCCTGGCACAGCTGCTTTAATTGCTCCTCAATTCCCTGGTTCATCTGGAACATCGAGCCGTTATTTGCTGCTTTTTCTTTATTCATCTCTTCAACCAGTATGGTTAATGTCGAAGCATAACTTTCCTTTGCAGCATCTTTAACCGGAATTGCATCTCCGACGGCATCATCATTTTCCAGATATTCTCCGTCATGACCATAGCCGTGGCTGGCACGATAAAATCTTTGCAGGAGAGAGAGATATGTGTCAGCAGGTCTGTCAATTATATTTAGCATATATGTAATCAACGGATGATTAGGTGTTCTTTCGTTTTCTACATTTAAGTAATCCTTCAACGTAAGATACTGATTATAGAAGCCGGGAGTTTCAACCATTTTACGGCAATACTCAGCCACTTCCTTCTCGTTAGGAGCCTCGTTCTTCCATGCAAATTTGTGTATTCTAAGATAAACGGAAGCAAGAGCTGCAATTCGATCCTCTGCTTCAGCGCTATGAAGAAGCGTCACCATTTTCTCATTATACTCAAAATTTTTCGTATATTTCTCGAGAACCTGTCCTTTATCCAGCGCATAAGGAAGCATAAGGGAAGCGAGACGCTCATTTTGTTTCCAATATTCGTTTGGACCGGTAACATATTCAGCATGCTGCTTGCAGAACAGCTCGTTGACCTTGTCTGCTGCTTGTGAATGCAGACGCAGTAATCTGGCAGTCTCTCTTGCGTATACATGACTGGTTGGATCAGCCAGCTCTTTCTCTTCTGCCGCATCCACGTCCTGAATTAACTTGCGAAGCTGCTTCTCAAGCTCTTCATTCAATGGAGTACGGGTTGCGTAGGCAGCCTTAGCTGATAGAATCTGAGCATCTATCATAGCCTCAGGAATATCCTTGGTGAATTTGCAATCACTCTTAATGTCAATACCTAAAGACTGCATGTGTAACTCATAAGCAGTGTTCATTAGCGAACGGCATGGGTCGGCAAGCCGGCGAGACATATAACGAAGCAATGGATCCGGATGATCACCCATCCGAGCTGTCACTTCCGAAATAAGGTCACATAAAACCGATCTGTTCGATAAAAGGGCGTTTTTGCTGTACAAGTCTTTTCGGAATTTAAAAATATTTTCTTTTGAGAGGTCTTCCTCTGTAAATTCGGGAAGACTCTGCTTTAGATAAATTCTGGCTATTGCAGCAATTTGTTTTTGTGTATTCGTTTCCTGAAATGCTCTTAAAAGCTTTCTGTCTATCTCATAATTTTCTCTGGTTTCGTCTGTAATTTTATTTTTATTCTGTTTATCCCGCTTATATGGAAGCAGAGCCTGCGGCCATCGTTCATCAAGTTGGAACTGTGTTATTTTCGCTTTGTTGAATTCCTCGATGCATTCGTTAAACTCATCCTTTTCGTAGGTTTGGGCTTCGTTTTCAAGGAAATGCCGTGCACGATCATTATCTTCCTTCCATGCAAACATATCCTGATATTCAAGTAATTTATCCGACATGGCTAATAATCTTGTGACACGGGCCATACGTTCCCGTCCCTTTGGCAGCCCATAGGATGTTTTGTAACGAAGCTTTGCATACTCCTTCAGACATGCCTGCAATCTCCAGATAAGCTCCATCTGCTTGGACAAATCCTTAGTCATTTTGTCGTATTCCTTTGCGACTTTAATAATGGCATCATAAGCATCGGAATCAGTAAGGCGGGAGGACTTGATCAGATCCTTGATTTCCGCGTTAAATGAGGTAAATGTTGTGACGTTGCGAATCTCTTCCTGAGTATGATCCCGCTGTTTCATAATATCGATAATACTCTGAGCCTCTTCGTTTAGTTCGGCAAGCTCCGCATTTCCTTCTTCCCAGTTTTGTTCTTTGATATGTTTTAAATACAGATTTCGGAATTTTGTATCAATTTCGGCAGCTCTTTTTCCACATTCGTCAAAGCTCTGGGTATAGTTCTTCTTATTTCTTGCGTTTACATAATCATGTAATTCCTTCAGCTTCGCATATTTTTCATTTTCAAGAAGCTTCCGGAAAAACTCGTTTTCTTTTTCGATACGTATTTCCTCCAGCTGTTGAAACTCCTCTAAGGTAAGACCGTTTCTTAAGGCTTCTTCCTGAGTTTGTCTATGTGGCTGTTGAAAATTAAGTGCCTGCTGTTGTGCCTGGACATTTTGTAGGTTCTGACTTTCTCTTGGCATAATGATGCTCCTTTCCTGATTCAAAAAAACTTATTTTTTGCTTTGTATTCCTGCATACTCCGCTGAAAATGGTGCGTAGCCCGAACGAATACGGCGGCTGATTTATTAACTGAACTAATTATATCATATGATGTTGGGGTCAAAAGCTCCTCTATAGTACCTTGAAAAGTTCATATATTTTGTAGTAAATACATGCCTAAATGTTTTTTC
>CAVGQQ010000092.1:0-9303 GCA_963631525.1 bacterium | reverse complement strand
GTGGAATCCCATTCAAAGTCTATAAACCAATCTTCAATTATTCTGTTCGTCTCATTGGTAAGAGTTAATGCAGCTGTATAACCTGTTCCCCAGTCATTTAGAATATTAAATGAAGCTGAAAAGTCACTAGGTTCAACATAAGAAGGAGCGGTTATCAACTGGAACTTCTCTGGAATTTTCATATCATCAGAAGTGCCTATAAAGCCAAACTCTACGCTATCATTTGGCAGTATATCTTGATTATATCCTGCGTTTCGTACAAATTTAACTGAGTTGTAAACTTCTGCACTAGCGTTCCATAATTGAGTTGTTTCCAAATCATTTACATATGCCAGACTCCAGTCGTGAATAATTCTGTCACTATTATTAAAGATTTTTACGTTTCCTTGGTAGTTGCTGCTCCAATTATTAGTCACACTATATGTGACTGTGTAATCATCTGTGCTGTAAGTGAAGTGTTCTTTGCTCTTCTCAGCATATGCAGAAACAATTGGCGTAGCACTTAGCGCAATTACTGCACTAAGCATACCTGAAAGCATACTTTTGAAAATAGGCTTCATAATCGCCCTCCTAAATAATATTACGCTTAAATCCATACAGAAAGATGATGCAAATTAAGCGTTATGTTTATTGTACCAATTTGATAGCACTTTGTCAATAGACAATATGGCTTGTAGGATTACAATAGATGTGAGACAATTTAGAAAAAAGGTAGCGGAGCAGCAACGACCTGTGTTACAGTTAAGTTGCAAAGATAAAAGCAACAGGATGTCAAGCTGATCCGCTATGAATACCATAACACAGATAACCACTCGCCGTCAAGCCGTAATTAAGTATGCAGAGAAAAAGGTGTCACCGCCGCAGCAAGGTGCCCCCTTGTGTGATCATTATGTCTATTATAGCACAAGTTATGTCTGTTTTCAAAAGCTTTCTGCTATTAAGAGAGGAGTGTCTAAACAGGGATATTATAAAAAATCAACAAGTCCATGTGTATGCTGGCGCCAGAACCGCACTGACACGGACTTTCGACCGCACCTTGCCGGACTTAGAACCGCACTTGAGTGGAAGCCTGTCCGAGAGAATGTCAAACAGGCACGCTCATATGGATTCTTTTATTCGTATTTGCGGATGATCTTCCGCGACTGCTCGTAGATATCCTGTTCCGTCCACTGATGTTCATCATCAGGTTCTTCTGAGAATAGCGTGAGGATTTCGGCCTTAGCAGCTTCAGGGTCTTTGCAGCGCTGGAACATTGTCCGCCATTCCGTGTCCAGTTCTTTCCTTGTCAGCGTCATGGCTCGGCCCCTTCCGGAAGACCGTGCCTTTTCCGCATTGAGACTTCCCCGTCTATCATGACAGGATATGCGTTATTTGTTATCTGGTCCATAATTACGTCACAAATCGGACTGCCGTTTTCGGTATCCGGATTCAATCGCTCGTACCATCCCTCAGCATGGTATTGCGTACAGAAAATCATAGAGCGCTCTATCCGCGCTTCAATAATCTCCAGCAGATTATATGTCTCATTCGGCGTCAGACACCGAATCAGCCATGCGTCAAGGATCAGCAGATCCACTTTCTTGTATGCAGCGATGACCTTCCGCAGATCTCCGTTTGCTTTTGCAATGTCAAGCTCATCAAGAAGTTCAGGCATCCGGATATATCGTACCTTTTTAAACTTGCGGCAGGCAGCGTTCCCGAGCGCACAGGCAATGTAGGTCTTTCCCGTGCCGGATGCTCCTTTCAGGATAATATGACGGCCCTCGTCTACATACCGACAGGTTGCAAAGCGCAGCATTCTGCCTTTGTCAAGATGCCTGTCCTCAATGTATTCGATGCCTTCTATCGTAGCACTGGAATCGGAAAGCTTTGCCTTGCTGATGAGAGCTTTTAATTTGTTGTTTTGTCGATGGTTCCACTCGCTGTCAACCAGCAGTGTCAGTCTGTCTTCAAAGCCAAGCTGGTCGTAACTTCCTGCATCCTCCATCTGACACTCCAGTTCAGATGCAAAAGCACTCAGTTTCATGACGTGCAAATGTTCCAGCGTGTTATTCAGCATGACCGCCACCGCCCTTCTTCCAATAGGATGCGCCGCTGGTAATGCCGTACTTGTTGCCAGAGCAGCGTGAGCGTGACACCCTTCTTGGACAGTTCACGGTGGATGTACTCGTAGTTGATGACTGCGTAAGTAACAGCGCTGCCGCTTTGTTTGCCGTAGAACAGCTCATCCAGCATCTCGTTCGTCACATCATCGTCGAGCGGCCATGTGATGTGCAATTCCTGAACCCGATCGAGTGCTACTTTGACAGTCTGATGCGAACTGTGAACGCTGGCTTCAATGCTTCTTTGGCTGATCCCTTGAGTGTTCAACTCCAAGATTTTCCGATAGTTCGTCATATTCGAACCTCCTGATACAAAAGTCACACATTTCTGTGTGCTGTAAATATTATATCAGTAGGTTCGGAGCGCGGTCAATGATCGGTAAAGTGCGGTTCTAAGTCCGTGTCAGTGCGGTTCTGGCATCGACATACACATTTCTATACTTTGGATTGAATTTGGTCTAAAATCAACAGCAAGGAGAATAATAAAAGAAGTCATAATGAATCTTTACCTGCAGAAAGCTGTTCACCATGATTCAAAAGTGGCCAACTGTAAAAAGGCCGTCGGAAAATGAACGTTATTATCCGCCATCGCGCATATCAAAGAATAATGCATTAAGCACATTCAAGCAATCTATCATCAGAATACAGGGGTTCTGCACTTTAACCGTGCAAAACTGTTTCAGAGTTGCATCGTTGCATCTTGCACAGAGTGAAGGGGGCCACGGCTTCCAACCACCAGATTTTGATGGAAAGAGAACCTCAATCACTGGTGATAATACGGCGACTCCTGAAAATACGCATTCACTTCAACATTAAGTGTCCATCGGCAACAACCGTTGCCATACCTAAAATGGATAATAACTATCAAATAGAAAAGCGACTATGGAAATCACTCCACAACCGCTATAACGGAAATTATCCGTCAACTATTCTTCTGAAAGCATATTCAACTGTCTTCTAATCCAAGCACTCTCCAGCACATCATAGATATACTGATTAGGCGTACCTTCTTCAAAATATCTGCTATTGTCGCCGCCGAGTATTTCAACAGCGAATGCACCGACAGCCCGTGATCTTGACTGACCGGCGTAACAATGCACTATCAGTGTATCTACTTCTGCTTTCTTTTCCTCTATGAAGTCGATAATTTGATCCGCCATGTCATCATCAAACAGAACAGCTCCGTCCACCTCCGTAACGATATCATCGAAATACAGCGTCAGAACACCTTTACAGAACTGATTCTCAGCAAACGTCACTCCGAAACCGCCTGTGTGGCTGTCCTGTATGGAAATCACAGCATAAGCATCCGTCAACGCTCCCTGCTCCGCAGCTTCGGCAGCCATGCCGAATGGATAGTAATGCTCCATAACATAGCCAAACGCTCCGTGAACGGATTTGACAAGGACTCTTTTCATCGTAAATCACTGTCCTTCCTCATCAAGAATACCAAGATGCTTCTCAAAGATCAGCATTATCTCCTCAGCTCTCTTTTCACCGATACCTCGGATAGCTCTGATTTCCGACTCTACTTTACGCAGGTCTAAAGTTCCACCTCTGTCGTCAGCCATGCTCTCATCAACCATCACCCCAGCCTCAGCAAGTCCCTTCTTCCGTCCTCGCTCAAATATGTCCTGTATAAGCCCTTCAAGCGTGGCTCTGTCCATTTTCTTGATACGACGGTATGTGTCGCGGTCTAATATCTGCTCAACCTCATTATTGTCTGTGTTCATTTATACTTCCCTTCTGTGAAAGATCATATGCCCGTGTTTAAAACTTTGTGGAAAAGCCGTTGGCGAATGTTAAAAACTCAAAGATACTCTGGAACAACACTCTCAAACAGCTCACACAGGTCATCGTCCATGTAAGAATAATCATCGGGAATATTCAGGCAGATGACGATTTTATCGGCTATGATATCTGAATATTTCTCTTTCAGCCTCCGGACATGTTTTTTCTCCATACAGAAGATGATGTCTGCCCAGCCGACTAGTCCGGGAGTCAGCTTAATACGCGCATTGTTCTCTGTACCGGCAGAACGAGCCTGATGTCCGTTTTGTCCGTCAAACAGCTTCTCTGCGGTTAGAGACCGTCTTTTGTTCTGGCTGCATAAAAATAGTAGATGCATAATTCTCCTTATGACAGGCTAAGTTCTGCTATCGCAGCCTCTACGCTGTTTATAAGCATCGGTCTGCGCATCTCGCCGACCATGATGTCAAATTCATCTCCGGACGGCTCGCCGTACATGAGATTATCTGGCGATACGGTTTGGAGCCACTTGAGGGCTTTGTATAGACCATCTGCTGTGTATATGTCAAATCCCTTGGAAGAGATGAATGTCAGGTTTATATCTCGTTGTGGGTTCATAATAATAGTGCGGCTCCTTCCATCCATTATATGCCAAGAATTTTGCCCGTTCAATCAGTTCATCACTGAATCCAACCAAATCAGCTTCTATTATTGCGCCCTCTTGCAGTAAATGGACAAGGTTGCCAACCATAGACGAGCGTGCGTTTCTCGAAATCACACCCGTTCTATTACTATCCTCTTTGATTCGGCATTAAGTTCCCAGAATCCGTCTGAGGCATTTTTATTTGATGCCAACAACCTAATATACTCTTTGCATAACCGTTCCATATAATTCTCTTGCCAATCGGCTATTCTGCTGCGGTACAGCTTCCAGTCGGGTTCCTTTACATCGTACATATTGTGTTCACGCTCCTTATTTCCGAGGATAGTAATTTTAACCATTATATCATACTTGCATTTTGTTTTCAAGCAGTAAATATCAAAATTTTAGGCGCTGTGAAAGTAAACAACATACCTCTTACAGAGCCACTATTCGCCAGCTCCAGCTTCTGCTTCATCCTCATGCATAGCCTCATATCGCTCAGCATCCTTCTCACTCGCAATGGACGAAGGCTCAAGGATACCAAGCACCCGTCCAATCAGAGTGACATTATCATTTTCTGAAAACGTCATAATATCGTAGTTTTCATTAAACGATACCAGACCTTCCTCTTCATACACCTTAATGTATGTACTGTTTCCGATATTAAAGGCACCGACCTCACCGTATTGCAGCTCCGAACAGCCGGGGTATCTCTCTACGAGAACAAGGTCGCCGTCATGATATTCCGGCTCCATGCTGTCACCGTTGACAGGAAATACAAGGTCTGCTTGCCGTATTACTGTGTTTGTATTCGGATACAGATAAATCGGCTTTCCGGCGTCCTCGAACTCTGCTCCGGTGTCAAAGCCTGCTGCAAGTCCTTTGTCGCAGCATACCAACTTAATGATCTCAGGGAAACTGCCTACAGTTTCTGCCTCTTCCAATGATGACATCATACGATCAATAGCGATCTGATGCGGATGCGATAGGCTACGGTATCTTCCAATCATAGATTTTTCCTTATCTGTATAGGCATCTCGCTTGTCATCAATGCCGTATAGCTCATAAAGCGTAATACCGAGAGCCTCGCACAGCTTGGGAACAACGCTGAAATCCGGACGTGTTCTTCCGTTTTCCCAGTTACTGATAGCATTAGAGGTAACTCCGATCTTCTCAGCTATCTCCTTCTGCTCCTTTCTCTTACACTCCCTGTAGTATTTGATACGTCCGCCGACTGCATGAGCGTCCTTACGATGCGCAGGATCCGAAATGTTACTCTTCTTCCCTGCCATCTCCTTGCCACTCTGCGGGACTATGATGTTTGATTTTTTGCACTGTTTCATTACAAGTCTCTCCCTTTTAACAAAACCTGAGATTGTCAATTATCAAATCGAACAAATATTCTTATTTAAAAATGTGCAACCCTACAAATTTTATCAAAGACTTTTCAACGCTGAAAATGTTAGAATTGCGAAAAGTGCCGTAGGCATTGCATCTTTGATTACATTATAGCACACAATCACTGTTTTGTCAATGTAAATTATAACTTGCAATTCGTTTAAGAGTGTGATATAATAGCTTTGTTGGTATTCCGTCTACAAGAAAATGATACCTCATTGTGTCTGCCATCGGTGTGCGGCAGGACAAGCAGCGTGAATACCTCCACTTCGCCATCAACCCAACTTCGCCACAGAAATATAGATGAACAAAGAACGGAGTATAAGCTCAATCATGTTAGCTGCGAAAATAAGGAGGGCATAAATGGTAATCAATGTAAACAGAGGACCTTTTATCTATATCCCTGACACCTGCCGTCCGGGAGAATATAAAATGGTCAAGAATCCTGACTGGGACGGTGAACTGCCGGATATCATCAGCTTCACAGAGTTCCTGAAATGGAATTACACTCTCGATTATGGCAGGTATATCCGTGAATCTCACGAGTATGGTATTCTTCCGCTGCCATATGGTATTCCAAGCAATGCCAAAATCAAAACAGTCATAATCACTGAAGGCTATTATGACCGTATAGATCAGTTTTCCTTTGATATGCGGGTTATCTGCGAGGTTTACTTTGTCGTAAACGGATACTGTGTGTGTCAGGAATACATTGTTCACGGCAGATATATCTCCGGCGGCGGTTCCAACTTTTTAAGGGGCATAGAGATATATGATGGATCAAACATAAAGCTCAAAAATCCGCTTGACGAGTGCCTTGTTCCGAAAATGGGAAAGAAGAAATTCCGAAATATTGCAAAGAAGATATTGGAGGAATTCTATCCCTTTGAGATCACTTCACCACATCGGATCAATGTCTACACGCTTGCCAAGGCTATGGAGCTGGATATCAGATATGCACACCTGTCGAAAAACATCAAGGTCAAGGTGAGATCAAAGCTTATCTTCGACAGCCGTGACATTACTGTATATGACGAATATGGCAATGAAAAGATAATCGCTGTAACAAAACCGACCATATTTGTCGATGAATCAATCAAGGGTAAGGTCGAGGAGTACAACGCCATTGTTCACGAATGTGTTCATGCATATCTTCACAACCTGTTCTACGAGCTTCAGAGCCACTACCGCCGCATGGTGAATGTTAAGATTCCTGAATTCAATGACTACAATTACTCCAAAACGCAGAGAACGTCCGTAAAATGGATGGAAGTACAGGCAAATGCTATCCCGCGATACATTCAGATGCCGCCGGAGCAGACTGAAGAAGTGATCCTTGATTTCTTTGACAGATTGGCCGGTGAGCCCGACTGGGAGGATTACAGACATCTTATAGACCACATCAAGGGTAAGTTCGGAACAGCAAGAAACGCAGCTAAAAGGATGGCTGTGGAACTGGGCTGGAAAGAAATTCGTGGTGCGTATGTCTATAATATCGCAGGCTATGTTGAAGATTACGATGTAGATTACAGTTTCCCGGAGGATCACACCTATACGCTGACGCTGCGTCATGTATCTGAAATCATGGAGATAAGCGAAGAATTTGAAGAGCTTGTAAATACAGGGCATTTTATTTATCTGGACGGTCATGTCGTTTTGAACAGCGATAAATATGTAGAGCGTTTTAACGGTCACGCAATGAAACTGACCGAGTACGCCAGGCGACATATGTCTGAGTGTTGTCTGGACTTTAAAAGAGACTACGAAAATCCGGATTATGAGTACACTTTCGGTGAGCTGCACAAGGATGATTTAGCTCCTATCGAAAAAAGAGAATTGAGTGAGGCAGAGCTGAAACGTGTATTAACGGTATTTAATGAGGTAGAGGATGATAATATGAAGTTGTGCAAAACACCGACTATCAATGCTTTTGGACAGGCTGTTCAGTTTCATATGGAGAGATGCGGTGTTACCGAAGATGATGTTGCGGATCGCAGCGGACTGGGCATAAACACAATATCCAATATGAGAAGCGGGAAGAAAGTGCGGCTGGAATCGGTTCTGGCATTCTGCGTGGCTCTTGAGCTGGAGGAGGCATTCCGAACCGATTTGATGGAGAAAGCAGATGTAAGATTCAGTACTAAGAGTAAGGCACATCGGTTCTATCAGACAATCCTGAAACTGTGCCCGGATGCAAATGTGTTCCAGTATAACCAGATGTGTGAGGCAGCAGATGTTAAACCGTGGACAAAGGAGCGTCAGCAGTCTAAGAGATACAGCAAGAAGAAATACAATACAGCAGGATCAGATGTTAGCGTTGCTTCATAATAACCGACAATTTAATATGAATTACGAACTTACGACGATTCTGGCGTAAGTGAAATGAATTTAGGAGGCTTTCGAGCCTCCTTTTTTATGCCCTAATGGTTTAATATTACAGTTTTCAGACGCATACCAGCCTGCCGAAAAATATTTTTCTACAGCACCCAACAAACTTGGGTGCTTTTTGCACATATTACACGTTTTCATCACTTTGCATACACATAACACACACTCAATTTATTGAATATTCACTATAAAACGATATAAATACGCTCACCATTCAATATAGCGTACAAAAAACAGCACCCAAGTTTCATCTATTCAGCTATCAGGAGGATTCTGCTAAAATATAGATACAGTCAAAGGAACGAATGTCGCTCCCGAGGCTCAAAACAACACTATTGCCGGATGCATACGGTAAGCGGATGTTCATACAAACTGCTACATCTTGTGGGGATACGCCATAACTATACCTACAAGTGCAAGATATAGCTGTATGAACTATCCCTGTGTGCATCCGGCTATTTTTATGCCGCGGTATCTCGATGTACACACACTACACCACTTTAAGGAGCGTTACTTATTATCAATTATAAACTTGTCTATATCTGCTCGCCCCTCCGCCCAGTATCTATTGATGCCGTCGAGAGAGAAGCTGAACTGAACAACAATATAGCTCTCGCCCGTGATGCCTGCACGCTTGCCGTGTACCACGGATTTCTCCCTGTCGCACCGCACCTCTATTTCCCACAGTTTCTCAGCGATGATGTGTCTGCGGAGAGAAACCTCGGCTTGGATATGGGAAAATCGCTGCTCAGACAGTGTACGCAGCTTTGGATCATAAGCCCAAGAATATCCGCTGGGATGAGTCAGGAGATACATCTCGCACAGTGCCTGAACATTCCGGTACTTGTGTTCACTGCGGCAGGATTCCGCAGGTATACCGGAAACGGCGATGAAACTGACAACTGCTATGCTGACACCGCTGACGGTGTGATTGATTGATAACCTCACCACGATTATAGAATAAGAAAACACATTTGTTAGTCAGGGCGCGCACTGGCGGACAGATGCTCATAAAGGAATACA
>CAVGQQ010000091.1:0-9974 GCA_963631525.1 bacterium | reverse complement strand
ATAAGAATTATCGCTGCAATAGATTAATTTCTATTGCAGTTTATTTATATTATTTTATATTAAAAAAAATATATTATGATCCTTGACTACGAATATCTGCAGAAAGAACACAAGTTTACAATATCTTATATCAATTCACGTGGGACAAAGTCGTTTTACGAGTTTAATATACAGAGGTTCAAGACATATTTCGCGAGCCCGACGGGTAAGTACACTAACTGGGACGGAACAAAATGCGACTTGAAGTACACCGACCGACCGAGTAAGTTCGATCTGATGGATTTTGTAGAGGACCTCAGCCCGGAGATAAAGGACGATCTTTTTAATGAGAATAATATACCTAAGGTCTATACTTGGGATATCGAGACCGCGTATGATCCGGCAGAGAAACCACACCCCGAGACTGCGAAGTTCCCTATAACTGCGATCTCTGTCGTCAGCCCGGAGATGAAGGTGATGGTGCTCGGACTAGAAGAGCTGACTGAGAGCCAGATAGCGTCTATCACGAAGAAACTGAATAACTATCTCAGTGAGATCGAGTTCTGCAAGGAATCGAAGATCACCGGCGAGTTTATATATAAGAAATTCAGTTCTGAGTACGCTATGCTGAGATGGTTTGTCAATAACATCGTCGCTAAGGTACCGATACTCGCAGGATGGAACAGTGATAATTTCGACCAGCAGTATCTTGTCAACCGTATAAAAAATTATTATGAGACTATCTCCCTGCATGAGATGTCTTGTAAGCTGACTCTTCAGACAAAGAAAATCACGAATCCGTATAATCCCGAGCTTGATACGCGTATCTCGTCACCGAGACACACCTTGCTTGTAGATATGATGGATGTGATAGAGAAACACGACTATACTATCCTGCCAATCAAAGAGTCGATGACACTCAACTGGATATCTAAGGCGAGTCTTGGTGCGGAGAAGATCGACTATGATGGTGACCTTAACCAGCTCCTTGAGAATGACCCGGAGAAATTCTATTTTTACAACGCAATAGACTCCGTGCTCGTACAGCTGATACACAAGAAATTCAGGACGCTGAACCTCATCTTCAATTACGCCAACACGACACATCTTCCTGTAGGACAGTGTTTCGGTAAGATACTTCCCGCAGAGGCTTTGTTCTTTCAGAATTTTCATAACAAAGGACTTAAGATTGTCTATTATCCTGACCGGCATGTAGAGAGAGGTGAGCTGCCTGGTGCCTATGTCAAGGAGCCTGTCGCAGGACAGTACGCCTGGGCGTGTTGTTTTGACTTCGCATCCCTTTATCCGACACAAGTGATGACGTGTAACCTTTCGGTTGAGAACTTCCTCACGCCACCACACGGTAAGTGGTCCGATGAAGAACTAGAGATGTACAAGGCTGATAAGGATTACTTCGTCAGCGTCAACGGGAACGTGTACAAGAACGACCGGGATTATGCGTTCAGGGAGATACAGCAGGACCTGAAAGCAAACCGAAACAAGACAAAGTACCTTGCTAAGGAGCTTGACGCACAGGTGATGTCGGTCATCGACCGCGTACTTAAGACACATAAGAATAACGACTGGAGTCCGTTCAGTGATGATGTACGGGGGTGGATGGAAAAGACATATGGCATCACCGACAAACACGGTGTGGCTGACTACCCGGACCTACAAGACTTGAAATTTAAAGTGCATACGGATATCGATAATATGGTCTCGCGTGAGCAGTCATTCAAGCTGCTCGGTAATAGTTGCTACGGAGGATCCAGTCACCCAAATTTTTATTGGTATAATATGGATATGGCTGCTGATATCACCGGTGAGTCCCGCGCACTTATACATATGATGGAAGACAAGACCCAGTGGGTGTTCGACCACTGGACAGAGATGGACGACCTGCATAAGCGGCTTGGCATTACGGTCGACAAGACAATGGCAGAACAAATACAGCATTGTGTATCAACAATTTATCAGGACACGGATAGCAGTTATGTCAATCTAGGACCGATAGTAGATAGTATTTTTGAGCTCAGGGATGCATCCCCAAGACAGAAATGTGAGTTCTGTGTCAAGTTTGCCGAAGGGTATATGAATGACTATTTTTTCAGCATACTTGATAATTACTTCACCCCACGGCACGTTAAGAACCGCCATTTCTTCGAACTTGAAACTGTCTCTATGGGTGGTATCTGGCTGAACGTGAAGAAACGTTATGCTCAGGCACTTATGTGGAAAGATGGCCGTTTTTATGATGAGCCGAAGATGAAGGTGAAAGGGCTTGAGGTCATTAAAGGTAGTTATCCGGGATTCTCAAGAACGGCGCTCACGGAGCTGGTGATGTACTTACTTGTGAACGACATACACGAGAAAGAATTCATACATAAGCTAAACAAGAAAGTGATGCAATATTATAATCAGTTCCAGCATCAGGACATCGATGATATCTGTGAAAACATCAAGGTCAATAATTACTGGAAAGGGATTGAAAGCGACAGTGATCCGGCTGGTCTGAAGACCAAGCTCGGCGCGACGTTCAATACGAAGGCCCTCGGGTTATATAACTGGTATATAAACACACGGCATTATAAGGATGATCATATCTATGGCGGGAAAGTGAAGTGTTACATCACTAAGAAGCAGAGCTATAAGAGTGACGATGTGTTCTTCGCCTACAGTGCAGGTAAGCATCCGTCTTGGGCACCGGCGCCCGATTACGCCGCGATGTTCACAAAGACGGTCATCGAGCCGATAAACCGCATCATAACGGTCATCGGATTGCCGGCATTAAATATAGAAGGGTTTATAGAAGTAGACCTTTTCAGCGGGCTTCTGTGATTAAATTTTTACGGTATTATTCTTATATTACATAAGTAGATTTATGGTAATATACAGTAAGAAGAATGAGTAAGCAGGAACAAGAGGAACGACAGATATCGATTGAGCAGGCGATCCGTGCGTACAGGCAGGTGAGCACTGACCAGACACAGTCTTGGAAATATGATATGCTGCCAAGTCTTTCTAATGACTCTCTGCTTGAGTGCCCGAAAGAGGAGCGGCTAGAGTTTGGCAAGAGACTAGACTTCAGCATCACTATTGCGGATAATATTAAAGCGATGAACGGAACCGTTTGCAACGGCCGAGAGCTTATAAATAATATATGTAATTCTAAATACGCAAATGTAGACAAGAAAAACAAGAAAGTTGTTTTCAGCACGTCTAACGGTGAGCGTCCGGTCGGCAATAAGGCGTATCTTCTTTGGAATGGGTTTCAGGTCATAGATATGGATATCAAAGACCGCGAGATTGCGGAGAAACTTAAGACACATATCTTCAATGACCTGAAGCGTTTCAACTGGTTTCTTGGTGTTGTGTTTTCCAGCTCAGGCAAGGGTCTGCATATTTATACTAAGATACAGGTTCCGCAGTCAGATGAGAATAATCTGAAAAAAAAGAAACTGATTTATTTTACTAATTTCAGGCATAAGTACTCGTTTGTTTATATTTCTTGTAAGAAAGTGCTCAGCGAACTGGGCAAGACCG
Source organism: bacterium (assembly GCA_963631525.1). Classification (GTDB taxonomy): domain Bacteria; phylum Bacillota; class Clostridia; order Lachnospirales; family Lachnospiraceae; genus Coprococcus_C. The sequence goes on along the minus strand of CAVGQQ010000091.1, from coordinate 6,452 downwards.
AGGACGACCTTCTTAAATGGATGGACCTGAGTATGTTCCGTCCGCAGCAGGGTGCGTTCATACCGTTTGACAAAGAGGCTCTTGTGTCAACCCGCTTCTTCGAGGATTTTATTTATGTCTGTTTCGACAGCGTGGAGGATATGGGTGACCCGGATGTTGACTGGGTGTCATATCCTCCGCTGAAGAAAATCTTTAAAAGATGGGAGTGGTTTGAGGACACAGATAACACACCGGAGATCACCGTTGAGGACGCACCGGCGCTCACGTCTGATGGCACACACCAGTACCATTACAAGCATAACGAAAGATGGAAGCTCGCAAATACCCTTGTTCAGATCTATGGCAAGGAGCAGGGGTATAAATATATGCGCATGATATGCACAAATGATACCACAGATAAGGAGATCCAAGGTGACTGTCTCACTGCATCGAGACATAATAAGCCAATAGACCAGTGGGCAGTCACACGCCTGAATAAGTATCACGGGTTCAAAATAAAGACAAGCAGTGATGTGGAGAATGATCCACAGATATCGAAGCTGTACAGCACTATCGATAATATCGAGAACCCGCTGATGATAAAAGCACCTAAGGACCCACAAGAATTTTATATCACCAAGGACATGTTTCTTTCTGATATAAAAGATAAGATTCTTGTTCATACCGGTCAGATAACGCTTATCGAGGCCGGTGCTGGTGTCGGTAAGACAGAGATGGTGAAGCAGATCGTACGCGACGGAAAGAAAGTGCTGCTTGTCCTTCCATATACGTCGACTATCAAATCTAAGATCGAGAACGATAAGTTCTGGCAGTACGCGTACGGCAACCGTAAGGTCGACCTGACGCGCTCTGTCGCCATCACTGTCGATAAGTTTGCTAAGCTGAGTCTTGTAGAGCTGAAAGATGCGGGGTTCGATTATGTGTTCGTCGATGAGAGTCATCTCCTTTTCTCATCTAAGTATCGTCCGATAATGTCCAAGGCAGTGGATAATATTCGTCACAGTGAGGTGCCGATTATCATGATGTCCGGTACGCCGACCGGCGAGCTGGTATTCTTTCCGGACCTGACATATATACATGTCATCAAGGAGGATGTACGTAAAAAGGAGTTCCACGTCATAGTGACCGAAGACAGTAACGCGATGTTCCTCGATATGTGCAGAAGCATGGCCAGGGACATAAGCAAAGGCAGAAGGATACTCTTTCCAACAAATAGAGGCACGCAGCGCGCAGAGCAGATAGCGGCTACCGTACAGTATTTCTGTGAGAATGAGTTTCACTGCCGGTATGCTGATGGTGGTACGCCGGTGATAGCACGGTATTATAAGAAATCAAATACCGGAGACACTTTTATGGATGACATCAACCAGAAGCAGACGGTTGGCAATACGGATATCCTTTGTTGCAGTAACTTCTTGTCTGTAGGTATTGATATCAATGACAGATACGATTTCTGTATCTATTTTGACTCGTGCTTCATGCCGCAGGAGATTGAGCAGTTCGCCAATAGACTTCGTAACCACGACCTGATTATCTACCTATATATCTACCGGAAAGATGAGAATGGTAACCCGCAGCCAATCTTCCAGTACCACGACATTAACCTCAGGCTTAACGAAGAGGAGCTGAAAGCCTGCCAAGCGATAGTGAAAATCTGTAATGGTGCTATTTCTCGTTCACCGGTAGAGTATAAATATAACTCTATCATTTCAAGTCTTATGTACAATAACAATTACGTACAGTATGATGATGTAGAGAATAAGTACTATCTTAATGAGACTGCATATAAGCTTATTATGTTCGAGGACAAGTACCGTGATTTTATCCAGCAGCTGCCGGTCATCATCAAAGGTATGATCTGTTACGGATATGAGTACTCTGCCGAAGACCATAAGGTGGTCTTGCCAGAGGGTGTTAAGGCAGATGAGATACTGAGCATAAAGAAAGCAACGACAGATATTATCCGTGGCAAGAACGCGAATGACACGTACGAGCTCATCAATCTTATTACTGATGACCGACTGAGTATCTACCAGGACGCCAGGCGCGGTAGGTACTCATATGTGAAAGGAAACGAATGGAGTGAGGATCTTGCCAATAAGACTATGGTAGTCAAGAACATAGAGGTATTTGAAAAGGTTGTCCCAGTATTCCTGTCGCTGTACAGGATCTTTAACTTGGATGATATCCGGAGTATCTTCGAGTACTGTCATAAGAAAGTGTATAATTTCAGTGCGATCAGAAGGATAAAGACGCTTGCGACTATCTTGTATAATGAGAAACGCAACCGGCTTGATATACCGATAAAAGATTATATGAGTGATGTGTATAATTTTGTCAGCAAGAACGAAGAGAAAGGTGTCACTAAGAAAGAGATCGAGGACTTCATAAATGATTTTGCTATCAAGTACGCGGTCAATGACTCGAGTCACGAGATACCGATTCTCAGCTCGACACTTGCGATGGAGGAGATAAAGAAATCACTCACTGACGTGTTCAAGTGTCTTGTCGATGTCGGAAGACCGAGAAAAGACAACACCATGACACTGCATAAGTGTGAGCTGCTCTGGCAAGAGAAGCAAGATGATATTAATATGTTTAATGACACTATTGCGAGGGACTTCATTTTGGGTGATTTGCTTGACGGTTTCGAGACAAAGACATATGATATGACTGCTGATACACAGGAGCTGCAGCCGGTCGTAAACACAGATATAACTAATGATGTGTTTGATGGATGTGAAGAAGAGGAGGAAGAGGAAGAGCATCAGCCGCAGAAGATACCGAAGTTATTACAGATATCAGATAACGATGGTGATGACCTTTCAAAATACATTATTGATTATTAAAAAAAATATAAATTTTGTTTAATTACTGATTATATTTAACACAGATAATTTAATTTTTCTAATGAGAACATACGAGCAGGAGAGGAAGATTTTTCTTTCTAAGAACCAAGATTACATAGAAGAGTATGATTGCATCACTGGTGGGTCACTTATGACTGATCTTGATAGTTTATGGAAATCATATATGACTACCGGTGTATCGCCGAATAAGTTCTTCGTTGGTGTGCACAGGCTGCTTATCAATGGCAATGGCAATTATGATAATCTTGATATTATTAAAGCACTCAAATCAGACCTTTCGGGTAATAAAGAAATATCTATTTCACTACAGGATTATTTTAATGATATTAAAAGTACATACGATAACCTGCCTAAGAAACCGCTTGAACACACAACAGAGAATCACGATGATATTATCAATTCGAACTTAAAATTGGTTGTATCTATCGCGAAGAAATATCAGAACCGTGGTCTTACGTTCGAAGAGCTTATCAGCGCAGGTAACCTTGGTCTTGTCACTGCTTGGGAGAAATATAACCCAGAGAAAAATAAACTCCGTGATGTGCTTACAGAGGCATTCGCTGACAGTCCAGAAGAGATGAGCGTCGATTATATCCGGTCTGTATTTGAGAAAACGATCTCATACGGCGATTCACTTATTGATGAACTGAAAGCTGATTTCACGGCTGAAAGGGTGTACACTAAGGCAGAGGTGTTTGATTGGATAAGTAATCATATCAAGAATGCCAAGTTCTCTTCGGTCGCCGCGATATGGATTCGCGCATATATCTTACAAGAAATCAATAATGCAAGCCGGATTGTCAGAAAACCAAAATCGGACATTGATAAGGACTATGCGCGGACGGGGCAGTACATCCGTGAGAATGTGATCACTCTCGAGCCAGTAGATGACAATGATGGCATTTATAATATCGATATTCCCGTCACCGATGAGCACTACAGCGATGTCGATACACCGGTTAACCGGTCATTCTTCAAATCACAGATAGAGCTTCTTCTTGCAGGTGTGTCACTTCGCGACCGCAGGATCCTTTTCCGCAGTTTCGGTATCGGTCTCCCGAGGACGATGAACATAAAAGAGATCTCTGAGATCGAAGGGGTCACACAGATGCGCGTGACGCAGATAGTCCAGGCAGCGATAAACACGATGCGCAAGAACGCAGCAAAGCTGGGGATATCAGAAGATGATATATTCAAATATATAAATAATGACTGATGGGACAGACAACATACATAGGTATCATCTGTGATGACAGCAAGACCGCAGAGCGGATGGGTAAGGTCCTCTGCGCGACGCTTGGAAAGATATATGACTCGCAGTACGGTTTACTGCAAGATTACACTAAGGCCTGCGTAGGCGAAACGGTAGAGAATAAACACACCTATCACGCGAAGTTCGTACATCCGTTGAATATGATTGTGTCTATGTTGACCGGTCTCCCATATGAAATACTTAATGACCCAGTAAAAAAGAAAGAATACGTTATAAATATTAACACGCTTGAGTTCGGGACTGGCATACCGCCGACCATTACCCCGTCTGAGCTCTTTGAAAAGCGTAAGACCGGTGAACTGACCGACGGCTGGCTGACCGCATGTGATTTTGCCAATTACTTCGGTCATTATATATGTAAGAAATACATATCTGATACCGTCTGGGTCCAATGCGAGGAGATGTCAGTGAGACAGTTTCCGCCGGTGAGTGATTATCGTGTTTATACTGATATCCGCACGGTGCCAGAGTATGAGTTCATTAGACGTCATTCTGGTATTGTGATTCGTGTCAACACAAATAAGAGCACTAAAAGTTGTGTATTTGATAAAAAGCTTTATAACACAGAAACAGATTATGAGATAACTATCAACAATATTGATGATTTTTATGCATCAAGGGTGATCACAGACACAAATACAATTATAACAAATATTATTAAAACAACTAAAGAATAATTATTATTTTTTATGAAACAATTATCTAATTTTATTATTGAAAGCACTACAAATGGTGGGTTTATTTCAGTTTTGTCTCGCGATGGAGCAAAAAACGTGCTCTCCGGCAAAGGTCTAGACGAATTCATAGATCTTATATATGATTATTGGGAGACTGCAGTACAGTATGATAAGTATCCGCCGTTCAGAACAGATGGCAAAGATATAAAAATTGCCAGATGCTATGAGACAAATGAGTTTTTCAAGCGGCTTGACGATGCTAGTATCAAATATAAAAATACTCCAGGCGCAGCAATAAAAATAAATAATTACCGATTTATCTGGGGTAATGGCAGCCCGGCTGGAAGAACATCGTCTCAGGCAGGATTAGAGTACGAGAAAACGGTACTTGATAATATCAAATCAGTCATAAGTAATCTTGCCGCGGGTATGGATCCGAAAAAAGTGTTTACAGATGGTAAAGAGAATCTGAAGCCAATATATGATGCTAGAGACTTAGATGACGCTATTGCGTACATAAAAAAGAACCAGATGGATATTCATGATATTGTACTTCCGACAGGAAAGATAAACACTACAAGAAATAAGTCTGGTCAGATCTTTGATAAAGACCTTAATCTGAACACCGCGAATAAACGTAAGACGGTGAAAGACTCTGGGCGAATTATCGCCGATATCCAGATCACGGTGCCTGGCAAAGAACCGGTGAATATCTCTGTGAAGCTCGGACACGCACAGCTGAGCGCGCTTCAGGTCACTGACGTGATGCAGTCAAATGCAGGTTTCCGCAGTGCACTGGAAAAGAAACGGTCATACGCCGATATCAAAGATGAACCGTATATGGTTAAGTTCAATAATGCTTTCAAGCTTATGGGCATCAACCCGGAAGATATTTATAACTGGTACTTAAATGATACTGGTACTGCTGCAAAATTTGAGTCCTATGACAGTGACCTTCTTGGTGATCTGTTTTCATATATCTTAGGTGGTGATTACTGGTACGTAACACCTAACCCGGCTGATGTCATCTATGTCCCTTGGGACCGCGACTATGATGTAAAGGTTGATACTAACACACCAGCAGAGATCTCCGCTACGGGTAAGCAGATAAAGGTAGCAGTGAAGATACCAGGTGCTAAGAAAACACCGCATGTTGTTTTTAGGTGTGACCAAGGTGGTTATCAGTATCCAGTGCGTTTCTTCTTTGATAACATACATGTTTCAGATCTGATTTAATTAAATAAGACATTTTAGAAATATGAAAACCAGACAGGAGTTTGCAGTCAAAAAAATTGTTGATAAAATGATTTCAAATAACGTAGCGAAGAACCTCGGTATCGATGATGACTCGGTAGTGAAAGGCATGGCTGCCTGGGCATACGACCTACAGGACAGAGGCAAGATCTCTTCTGACTGGATCATAAGTGATGGTGTGCTTAATATTCTTGGCAATGCCGATCTCAGAGGTGAGACACTGAGATACCCTATCGGGCTTGTTGCTGGTCGGTTTAAGTATGATGGACCAAAATCTGAGTTCGAGCCGACAAAAATATGTAATATAGAGAATTATATTCAGTACCCACCGATAGGGAAGAAAAACTATTGATATTTTTTATGAATATATTTATTATT
>CAVGQQ010000090.1:0-10472 GCA_963631525.1 bacterium | reverse complement strand
GAACGCCAATGTAAGGAAAATCCGCAATATGGGATAGAAACTGATTACCACTTTATCACGCAGTCATCGGTTTGGTGGCTGCGCGATTTTATTTTTCAGTAGGAAGGCGCAATCTGACGTGGTGTTGGCTTGCGCCTTTTTTTATTCAGTAACAATCGATTTTATGTTATGATGTGAGCATGCAAGAGATAAACACAGCTTATTCGTCGTTTGAACTGATTAGAAAGAATAATTTCCTCTATGTTGATAAAACGAAGTATATCTATCAGATGATTGCCTATAAGCCTAGGATGATTTTTCTCTCACGCCCTAGGAGATTTGGGAAGTCTCTGACTCTCAGTACGCTGGATGCTATCTTTAAGGGGAAAAGAGAGCTCTTCAAAGGTCTCTACATAGATTCAACAGATTACGATTGGAAGGAATACCCGGTAATACATGTGGACTTTGGTCTCTGCGGGGCTACGACGGCAGAAGACTGTGCTCTCTGGATTAATGGTAAACTTGATGATATAGCAACTGAATATGGCTTGGAACTTGCTCCTGCGCTCTACTACACGAAGTTCGACAGACTTATTACAGCCCTTTCGCAGAGAGCTCCGGTTGTCATCCTGATAGATGAATATGACAAGATGCTATCGAACAATATCTACAATCCTGAGGTAGAAGCCATAAGGGATGTAACGAGAGCATTCTTTGAAGTTATCAAGGCAAAGAACGATTTACTTCGGTTTGTCTTTATTACCGGTGTTACCAAATACTCCAAGGTGAGCATTTTCTCTTCCATGAACAACGTAAGGGATTATTCCATGGATGAGGAGTATGCGACTGCTTTCGGGTATACCCAGGAGGAACTGGAGGAGTACTTCGGTCCATACATTGAAAAGGGAATCGAAAGCACGGGGAAAGACAGAGCGATGTACATGGAAGAGCTGAAGAACATGTATGACGGCTACCGCTTTGTCCCCGGAGCAGAGACTGTCTACAATCCCGTGTCGATTGGTACGTTCTTTGATGCAGGTGGAAAGGCTTTCAATGGTTACTGGATTGATACTGGTGGTATGAAGCTCCTTATGGAGGCTGCGAAGAAGGTGAACTACAATATTGATTCAAGCCTCGATGAGCCACTTTCGCGGGAAGACATGACTTTCTTTGACATTGTTGACATTGCTTCTGCTTCCGTGAGTCTTATGGAGTACAAGTTCCTTCTTCTGCAGGCTGGATATCTGACTATAAAGAGGACGGAGGATGATGGAAATACGCTTTTCCTGGGGTATCCCAACGGAGAAGTAAAGTCTGCTTTTGCAACCATCATGCTGAGTGTCTATTCAGGTGGGAAGAATAGAACGAATCTGAACTCGGTTAGGCTTAGAAATGCCTTTGAAGAACGGGATATGGACAAGGCAATGACTATCATCCGCTCGTATTTCGCTTCTCTGGACTATCATCTCTCTTCTAGGAGCGTGGAAGCTGATTATCATCTGATGCTGCACTGCATGCTCATGGCTGTGGATGCAGATGTCAATGTAGAAGTGGCAACCAACAAGGGCCGTATTGACGGAGTTCTGAGAACAAAGAGCACCATATATGTAATTGAACTCAAACGAGATGAGAGTGCTGAGGCTGCCCTGAAGCAGATAAAGGACAAGACTTATACAGATAGGTATCTGGCATGGCGCACGGATAGCCCGAATCATGAGATTCGTCTTGTGGGTATCAACTTTGGCAGTGTTGAACGCAACATAACCGAGTGGAAGGAAGAGGTGCTGGAATAGGTTTCATGGGCTACTAAATGTCTAGGTGGAGCCAAGAAATATCGGGATAGAGGCGCAGGTTGACGAGATTTGGCTTGCGCCTTTTTTATATTTCTCCATATAATAATCAAAAAATTTCGATTATAGTCGAAGAAAAATTTATTTTGTGCTATAATTTCGACCGTAATTGTATTATAATGTCTCCAAGGAGATTTCACTAAGATGCTGGTTGAACGTGAGATGTATATGAGCCGTATAAGGCCGTTTATCGGGAAGGATATCGTCAAGGTGCTGACCGGAATCAGACGTAGCGGGAAGTCCGTCATGCTGGAGCTTGTAAAGAAGGAGCTGAGAGAGCAGGGAGTGAGTGACTCGAATTTATTCTCGTATAACTTCGAGGATTTGTCGCTTTCTTCCTTATGCACCGCCGAGGCGTTGAATAAAGAAATACTCAGAAGAAGAGAAACTGTGGGAGGAAAGGTTTATCTCTTCTTTGATGAAATCCAGGAAGTGAAGGAATGGGAGAAAACAGTAAATTCTCTCCGTGTCACCATCGACTGTGATATCTACATAACGGGTTCCAATGCAAAGCTTCTCTCAAGTGAACTCAGCACCTACCTTGCCGGACGTTACGTGGAGTTCGTCATATATCCGTTCTCTTTCGGCGAGTTCGTGACGCTTTATCGTCTTTCATTTCCCGATGAGAATATCCCGGAGTGTTTCAGAAAGTATATGACTCTGGGGGGAATGCCGTATCTGTCGGTTTTGAACTACAATGCCGAGGCAGCGAAGATTTACCTGGAAGATACATATACTTCTATTGCGCTGAAGGACATTGCGAAGAGAAACAACATAAGAGACATAGACCTTCTGGAGAGGGTAATGGCTTATCTTGCGGGAAATATCGGCCGTACGTTTTCTGCACTATCAATATCCAAATATTTCAAGTCGGAGTTCAGAAAGGTCAGTGTCGATACTCTGCTCAATTACATCAGGTTCAGCATGGAAGCCTTTCTCTTCTATCAGGTGAAGAGAGAGGATGTGGCTGGAAAGGAAATCCTTTCCACGAACGAAAAGTATTACATTGCAGATCAGGGCCTGAGGGAGGCAAAGTACGGGAACAACGAGAAGGATGTAGAGCTTGTTCTCGAAAACATCGTCTTCATGGAACTTCTGAGGCGGGGCTATACTGTCCATACGGGAAGAGTTGGCGACAGGGAAATAGACTTCATCGCGACAAAGCAGAGTGAGAAAATCTATGTGCAGGTGACATATCTTCTTGCCGGGGAGAGTACGATAGAGAGGGAGTTCGGTGTCTACAGTCTTGTCGGCGACAACTGGCCCAAATACGTGGTGTCCATGGATGAATTCAATATGAGCAGGGATGGTATAAAGCACATGAACGTGAGAGACTTTCTCCTTGCCGATAAATGGAACTGAAGAAATCAGACAAGGCCAACTAAGCCAACTAACCCCATAAAGCCTACTATCTGGCAACTAATGAAAGTAGGACTGGTTCAGAATCTGTAGTCAATCAGTGAGTAGCGTGAGCTCCGTGAGTGGCGTGAGCTCTGTGAGTGGTGTGAGCTCCGTGAGTGACGTGACGCGATTAGGAAATGCGCGGTTAGGAATTAGTTAAGGTTGGAAAATTTCGTTGACTGTTGGGATTGGGGCGGGTAGTCTGAAGAAAATCGGGTTTGCGAGGGCCTAAAACCTTGCGGAGGAGTACAAGTATGAAAAAAGTTCTTACGGTGATGTTGGTAGCCTTGATGGTTGCATTGTTATTTGTGTCGTGTAAAAAGGAGCCAGGGGATGATTCTTTGGCAATCAAGCTGACATATGTCCTCTCTGATTTTGATGGGAATTTCGAAGGGGCCTTCAAGGATTCTTCAGCAAAGACAGTTGTTGAAGGCGTTGAGAATGTAACGCTTCCCACTGCATCAGAGCTGACAGCACCAGAGGGTGCCGTATTTGACGGCTGGTATACTGAAAAGGATTCAGACGGAAACAGAACATACTATGCAGGTGGAGCTGAATTTGTAGTTAAAAAGAACACAAAGCTCTATGCAAACTGGCTTGACAGCAATCTTGCCTATACGGTTGCTGGAGATTCAAGTGTCACAGTAAAATCTTCAGCGAATGCTGAATCATACAAGGTTTCCGGCTGGTATCAGGGAAAGAAGGTGACTGTTGTCGGAGATTTTACGGCAGCAAAAGATGTGATTACTTCAATCAAGCTTCCTGATACGATTAAGTCGATATCCGAAAAGGCATTCAAGGACTGTGCAAAACTTGCAAGTTGCAATTTTCCTTCCGGCCTTGAGAAAATAGGACAGTATGCATTTCATGATTGTTGTATTACTACTGATCCGGCAACGGGAGCGCTAGTACTTCCGGATTCTGTAAAATTAGTTGATTCCTGCGCTTTCGAGGGTAATACCGCTATTAAAAGTTTTACTTTACCGGCAGCATACGAAACAAAAATAGGTGATCAGGTTTTCTATGATTGCAACAACCTTAAATCTGTAACATTGGGATCTGGTGTTACAACAATTAATTGGCAGGCTTTCTATAAATGCAATGCTCTAACGTCTGTCACCATACAGAAGTCTGCAGGAGATATAAAGAGTATGAGCCATTTTGATGTAAGGTGGAGTGATGATACCAGAGGAGGACATAACGAGAATATAAAGGTTTATGATGCATCAGGTAATGAGGTGAAGGAATAAACCATCAATAAGTTTGAAAAGGCGCGGGCTGACGAGGTGTTGGCTTGCGCCTTTTTTTTGATATGGGGCTTGATTTGTGGTGTAGGCCTGTGGCTGGGCTAAGAATTCGTATAAGAGGACTCAGAAATGGTGAAAAATCCTTATGAGTCTTGAAAATGTTTTAGTTTCTAGGTATTTTGTTATAAAATTAACAAATAAGGCGATGTCATCAGATGAAGAAAACAGCATTCCTTTTACTTGCGGCCGTTCTGGCTGTGTTTCTCGCTGTATCATGCGGCGAGGATCCGTTCTTTCATAACGTAACAATCAAGAACAATGATTCGATTACAAATGATGTAGTCTGCGACGGAGAGGACTATATTCTTCCCTCCGCACCCGTGAGCGGGAACCTCAGGTTCCTTGGCTGGGCAGTCAACGGAGACGAAGAGAATCTCAGAAAGCCGGGGGAGAAGATTGCGTCTGTAAGAGCAGACATCATCATAACGGCTGTGTGGGGACCGGCCATAGATAAGCCCGACGTCACTTCAGTCAATACAGAGAAGACCTACACGGCCTCTGATTTCATTACCCTTACTCCATCTTCCGGAACAGTAATCCGCTATACGACAGACGGAACGACTCCGTCCCTGACAAGTACGGAGGCTGAGGATGGAAAGATTCCTCTTACCGGACTCGCAGGCAACGCAGTCATCAATGTCGTGGCAGTTAAGGACGGAGCAGCATCTGAGGTATCCTCGTTCACACTTAAGGTTCAGCCTGCAGTAACTCTTGCGGGTGAAGAGAAGACACAGTACGGTCAGGATGAGAGCATAACGCTCTCCGTTGCTGATGGGGTCACTGTCTACTACACAACCAATGGAGATGAACCAACAACATCTACAACGACGACGGGAAAGGTAATTCCTCTTTCTGGTCTTCTTGGAAAGACAACAGTGAAGGTCCTTGCTGTTAAGGACGGAATTTCATCAGAGATTAAGACGCTCGAAATAACAGTGAAACTTCCATCTCCTACAGTTACAGTCGATGAGAATAAGACCTATACGCAGAATGAAACAATCACCATCACGGTTCCTTCCGGAGCCAAGGTCTACTACACGACAGATGGTACAGCTCCGACATCAACAACTGGAACCGAGTATAAGGACGGTATTCCTCTTGCGGGACTTTCCGGCAGCGTCACGGTAAAGGCCGTCATTGTGAAGGACAATTTGACGTCTGCAGCCGCCGAAGTGAAGGTCAGTGTACAGCCTGGAAAGCCTGTATTCACTCCTGAAGAAGGGAAGACCTATTCTGACAAGGGAAGCTTGACTCTTACTTCAATAGATAACGGGGCAGATGTCTACTACACTCTTGACGGTACAGAGCCGTCAGAAAACGGAAATAAAGCAGCTGGCGGTGTCATACCTCTTGCCGGAACACTCACAAGCGAGAAGGAGAAGAAGGTTACAGTCAAGGCCTTTGCCGTGAAGGACGGAATAAAGTCCCAGACACTTACATTCGAGATTACAGTTAAGGGCTCTGTTCCCGTCACATACTCACTTGGAGACAAGACGGAGACTGTTGAAGCGGATATCGGGGATACTATAACCCTCAAGACACCGGACGAGCGTGACGGATATGTGTTCGCCGGCTGGTATACGGACCCGGATTTCAAAGCTGACAGCTACCTGAGTTCGGATCAGTATACAGTCACCGGAAATGATACTCTCTATGCCCACTGGGTGGACGAGCAGCTCTCCTTTACAATAACGGGAGATGAAGTGACGGTTGTGTCTTCTGTACCTTTCACGGCAAATCCAACCCAAGCAGATATCAACAAGATGTACAGCATCAAGGGAGATATTGTGATTCCTGCCGTGTACAAGGGAAAGCCCGTTACGACAATTGGTGAGAATGCATTCAGCTGGGAGGAAAAGCGGGCAGCAAAGATTTCAAGTGTCACTATTCCTGCATCTGTCAAAAGTATAGAAGACGGTGCATTTGACTGCTGTGAGCTTCTGACGACAGTGGTATTCGAAGAAGGCAGTGTTCTTGAGACGATAGGTGAAGGTGTCTTCCGAAGTTGTCCGATTGAAAGCATAAATCTTCCGTCAACTATCAAAACCGTTGGGAAGGATGCCTTCAACGGCTGCGAAGGAATGAATCTCGATATACTCGAGAATCTTACGTCTCTTGAGACAGTCGGGGAAAGGGCTTTCAGAGAGCTTGGTGGCAGTAAGCTGACAATCCCTGCAAGTGTAAAGGAACTTGGTAAGGGGGCTTTCGTTTCGTGTTCGGAACTCGAGAGTGTTGAATTTGCCAGCGGAATAGAGCTGGATACAATACCTGAAGAAGCTTTCGAATACTGTTATAAGCTGACATCGGTCACAATTCCTAAATCAGTTGTCACAATAGCATCGGAGGCATTCTATGGGTGCAATAGCATCGTTACAATCGAATTCGAGAGCGGCAGTAAACTTGAGACAATTGGGGAGGAGGCTTTCTCCGAATGTAGCAGTGAGCTAAAGAGGATTAACATTCCGGGAAGCGTGAAGAGTATAGGTAGCAGTGCATTCGGCGGAATGACGCAGCTTAAAGTCGTCTACATTGACGCGAATAAGAGTGAAGCTCCGGCTACTCTTATTTCTTCTGCCAGCTCCTCCATAGCATACGGCAACATAGTATGGAAGGATACGCGTTCTATCACATATGTCTACAACGACGACGTGACAGAAGATAAGACAGTCTACCTCGATTCCGACGTGACAACATATACTCAACCATCTAATCCGACAATGGGAGGTTGCACATTCTCTGGCTGGACGACGGACAAGGAAGGAAATAATGCTTATACATTCACTAATACTTGGGACGGAGATATAACGGTATATGCTCAGTGGGAGGACAACAGACTCACGTATACGTTAAGTAGCGACGGAACATACTATTCTGTCAAGGCTTTTGATACATCCATTTCCGGAATAGTTGAAATTCCTGCAGAATTCAACGGGAAGCCTGTGACGACAATAGAGGAGAACGGCTTCAACGGTTGTACTGATCTTCTTGGAGTCACAATTCCGTCCTCTGTCACTACAATTGGAACAAAGGCATTCTACGGCTGTTCCAAGATGGAGAATGTGACATTCGAGGGAACGAGCAGTATCACAAAGATTACTGAATCTGCATTTGAAGGCTGCTATAAACTCTCTAAGATAGAGATTCCGGCATCCGTTACTGAAATAGAGACGAAGGCTTTCTACAGCTGTGATGACCTGAGTTCGGTTGAATTCGCCATGAACGGCAAGCTCACTACGATAGGCTCTGAAGCATTCAGTTCGAATGGTAGTAGAGACTACGATGTGAAAACTATAAGCATTCCCGGAACAGTGACTAGCATAGGAGACAAGGCATTCTATGAATTCACCAGTCTTGAGGTCTTCTATATAGATATGAATAAGCCGACATCCGGAGATCTTCTTAATACTTCAGCGTGGTTCGATTCCGACTGTCAGCCTAAGAATATAAGGTGGAAGGATTCACACAGTGTCACCTACAACTACAATTACAATGACGACGGTGAAACGGAAGAAGATACTGTTGTCTACGTTGATGTTGATGCGACTGTAACAGCGCCGTCAGAAGAACCGTACAGAACCAACTATCTCTTTAGTAAGTGGACGACGGATACGGATGGAGAGAATGAGTATACGTTCGGTAGCACACTCAGTGAGGATATCACTCTGTATGCACAGTGGGTTGACAATACCTTTATCTACACAGAACAAGATGACGGTACATATTCTGTCAAGGCATCATCTCCACAATCCCTCAAGGGAAGCATCGTGATTCCAAGTGAACATAATGGAAAGGCCGTAACGAAGATTGACGATGAGGCATTCTATCAAGCAGATATTACCGGTGTCACAATTCCTTCCTCCATTACGACAATAGGAACGTACGCATTTGCAGGTTGCACAGGACTTACGGAGGTTGAGCTTCCGTCATCTGTCGTGTCAATTGGAGAAGGTGCGTTTTATTATTGCATGTACCTGGCGGAGATTGAGATTCCGTCAACTGTTACCTCAATTGGAAAGAATGCATTTGCAACGTGCACATACCTAGCGAAGGTTGAGATTCCCTCCTCCGTTGTGTCAATTGGAGAAGGTGCATTCACATCCTGCATAATGCTGTCTGAGGTCACGATTCCGTCCAGTGTAACTGCAATGGGAAATTCCGTCTTTAAAGGGTGCGAAGGACTTGAATCTGTCGTTCTTCCTGACAATGATGAGATTACTGAGATAGCAGCAGAGACATTCAGCGGATGCAGTGCCCTTCTTTCTGTTGATATCCCTAGCGGTGTTACTGCTATAGGAGAGAGTGCCTTTAAGAAATGTTCTAAACTTGAAAGCGTGAACTTCAAGGGAACCGCTCTCACGACAGTTGGAGAGAGTGCATTCGATGGCTGCAAAAAGTTATCTTCAATCAATCTTCCTTCTGGTGTCGTGACAATAGGAAATCAAGCATTCTATGAATGTGAGTCTCTTACGGGGGATGTGTTGAAGGACCTCACAAGTCTCACGACAATTGGTCGAATGGCATTCGAGTCCTGCGGTATCACAGATGCCACTATATCGAATACTGTCACGTCAATTGATTCTTCAGTATTTGCATACTGTTCCTCACTCGAGAGTGTGACATTCGGAGAAGGAATAAATATAAAGGAGATTTCAAATGCTATGTTCCAGGGCTGTTCGGCTCTCGAGGCTATCTCAATTCCTTCATCCGTGGAGAAAATCTGTATGGATTCATTTGCAGACTGCTACGGTCTTACGAGTATAAAATTCGATCTTGAAGCGAATAAGCTTACAACGATAGAAGGATATTCCTTCAAATCTTCGGGGGAGAATTACATAACATCCATAACTAGACTCGAGCTTCCGGGAAGTGTGACAAGTATAGGGGAGTGTGCATTCAGCCTCTTCAATCCCGAGTCCGTTACTGTCTATATTAACAAGGAAGAAGACTCAACACTTGCTGACGGAAGCAGCAAATGGTTCTCTGCGACAGGATCTACGACGGCGACAAATGTGGAGTGGAAAAACTCGTCCACGACATAATGGAGGGCTAGGAAATATCGGGATAGAGGCGCGGGCTGGCGGGGTGTTGGCGGGGAGCAGTTGGCGCTTGCAAAAAGAATTGTTGCGGTTTATTCTTTGGAAAAAAGATGAAGGAGTAATTCAATCGATGAAGAAAACTTTTATTGTTTTGATGATGGTACTGCTTTCTGCAATACTGGTTGTATCGTGTAAGGATCACAAAGATACCGACAAAAATACCCCAAGTAAAACAATCTCCAAAATTGGAGAGACTATTGAGCTTGGCAAAACAAAAGATGGTAAGGCAATAACATGGGAAGCACTTGACGTTGATACCAACGCAAAGAAAGCCCTACTCATTAGTCAGGATGTTTTAGAGAACTCAGTAGTGTTTTCTAGCAGTAGTGGTACTACCGATTATAAAGATTCTGATATTCGCGCATACCTTACCAGTACAGATAGCAATGGGTTCATCAAGACTTACGATCTTTCAACAGACTACATGTTAGTTGCTGATCTTTCAGACGTTGGTGATGAAAAAGAAGACTATGTATTCCTTCTCTCTGAAGCTGAGGTTACGTTGTACCTTGGACAGGAGTCAGACAGAGTTGCAAAGTATAACGGTACCGCCGCTGATTGGTGGTTGCGTTCACATAAAAACAACGAAGGTGAAACTGTAGGGGATAACGGCGTTTATTATCAAACACCTACTAATTATGGAAAAGGCTTACGCGTAGCTTTCTGGTATACATGGGAGTAAATTAGTATTCATTTGGCAATAGCCCTCTGCTTAGGTGGAGGGCTAGGAAATATCGGGATACTAAGGCCAAAAGCCAACTAGGCCCATAAAGCCAACTAGGCCCATAAAGCCAACTAGGCCAACTAACCCCATAAAGCCAACTAGTCCCATAAAGCCA
>CAVGQQ010000089.1:0-10910 GCA_963631525.1 bacterium | reverse complement strand
TTTATATACTATATTTATTTTATGAGAGGGTATTGCTATGCGAATAACTGGAGGAAGAAAGAAGATTCGTATAGGTGATTTGCTTGTTGAAGCGGGGGCTATTACAGAGGAAGAGCTTCAGGAGGCACTTGCCTATCAGAAGGAAAATGGTGGACGTATCGGTAATGTCATCATGGAGCTTGGCTTTATCAGCCAGGAACTGTTGATCACAGTATTGACGACACAGATGGGAATTGATTACATCGAGCTGAAAGCCTGCAAGCTGGATGAAGATTTGTTGAAACAGGTACCGGAAAACTTAGTCAACAAATACAAGGCAATCCCAATTGGATATGATGAGACCAATCCGAATATCCTGCGAGTGGCAATGGTAGATCCAATGGACTTGAATGCCATTGATGATATCGGTATTGCGACGAATACACAGGTAGAACCATTGCTTGCTATGGAAGATGATGTCATGGAGGCAATCGGTAAATATTATGGTAATGCACAGGCAATGGAAGCTGCTGAGCAGTACCGCAAGGAGATGCAGGAGAACGGCGTCAATGATGCGGATGAAGAGGCGCTGAATGAAGATATCGAGAATTCTCCAATCGTACTTCTGGTAAAGCAGATTATCGAGGGCGGTGTCAGACAGAGAGCTTCCGATATACATATCGAACCGCTGGAGAGCAGCGTTCGAGTTCGTTACCGTATTGATGGTGCGTTGAAACATGTTATGACATACGATATTGGACTTCTGGCAGGTATCAGTGCCCGTATCAAGATCATTGGTGGCATGGATATCGCAGAGAAACGTAAACCACAGGATGGTCGTATCACAATCATGGTTGACCGAAGAGAGTACGATGTCCGTGTATCTATCCTTCCAACTGTATATGGTGAGAAAACCGTTATGAGACTTACTTCCAAGGACGGTCTGACAAAACCGAAGAGCGCTCTTGGATTTGGACCAAAGGAATTAAAGGTATTTGATGGTATCCTGAGTAACCCACATGGAATCATCCTTGTAACAGGCCCAACAGGTTCCGGTAAATCAACTACACTGTATACATCATTGAGTGAGTTAAATACCGAAGATGTAAATATCATCACGGTAGAAGATCCTGTCGAGGCAAATATCGACGGTATCAATCAGGTACAGGTAAATGTAAAAGCAGAGATGACCTTCGCGGCAGCCCTTCGTTCTATCCTCCGTCAGGACCCGGATATTATTATGATCGGAGAGATTCGAGACGGTGAGACAGCACAGATTGCCGTACAGGCGGCTATCACCGGACACTTGGTAGTATCTACACTGCATACAAACTCGGCTGCGTCAACGGTTACACGTATTATTGATATGGGTATCGAGCCATATGTAGCGGGTGACGCGTTGGTAGGCGTTATCGCACAGCGACTTGTTCGTAGACTTTGCAGCTCTTGTAAACAGGCAAGATTGGCGGAACCAGAAGAAAAGAAGATTCTTGGTGTCAAACCGGAAGATATGGATGATGATGTGATTATCTATGAGCCGGTTGGGTGTCCGCTCTGTGGCGAGACAGGCTATGCAGGACGAATCGGTGTATATGAGATGATGCCAGTATCGAAAGAATTGCAGGCAGTTATCTCAAAGGGGGCTACGGCAGACGTTATCGAGAAACAGGCGTTAAAAGAAGGTATGCTTACTTTGAAGATGGGTGCAGCACAGCATGTATTGAACGGTATTACGTCGATTAGTGAGATGAAGAAGATCACATATGAGACGGGTGATGAATATTAAAACTATAATGTGAAAGAGGGAGAGAAAAGAACATGATAGACATGAAAGAACTTCTGGCATTCGCAGTGGAGCAGAATGCATCCGATATTCATATTGCGGTAGGTATCCCGCCGAAGCTTCGTATCAACGGTCGGTTGACGGAGGTAGAACTTCCGGCAATGACGCCTGCAGATGCTGCAGAAGCAATCGGCTCGACGATGCATGATCGCCATAAGCAGATCTTAAAGGAACGAGGCGAGGTCGATTTTTCCTTCGCATCTCCAGAGACTGGTCGATTCCGTGTAAACGTATTTATGGATCGCGGAAATATGGCAGCTGCATACAGAAAGGTCGATACCATTATTCCTAGACCAGATCAGCTGGGAATTCCGGAAGCGGTTGTACAGTTATATAAGAAAAAAAGAGGCCTGGTACTTGTAACAGGACCAACTGGTTCTGGTAAGTCAACAACACTTGCTTCTATTATCAATAAAGCAAATGAGAACCTGACCGATCACATCATTACACTGGAAGACCCAATCGAGTATATCCACAAGCATAAAAAATCAGTTGTAAACCAGCGAGAGGTTGGTATGGATACACTCTCTTATGCAAATGCACTTCGTGCAGCCCTCCGTGAGGATCCGGATATCATCCTCGTAGGAGAGATGCGTGACCTGGAGACAATCTCTACAGCGATTACGGCTGCTGAGACTGGACACCTGGTATTCTCCACACTGCATACAATTGGTGCGGCATCTACGATCGACCGTATCATCGACGTGTTCCCGACACATCAGCAGCAGCAGACACGTATCCAGTTAGCGATGATTCTGGAAGGTGTTATCTCACAGGCACTGATTCCGACAGCAGATGGGCATGGACGAGTAGCAGCGTTCGAGGTTATGCTTGCCAGCCCGGCAATCCGAAGCCTGATTCGTGAGCAGAAGAACCATCAGATCCAGTCTACGATTCAGACAAGCCGTGCACAGGGTATGATTACACTGGATGATTATATCTTGGATTTGTATAAGAGTGGAACGATCACCAGAGATATGGCACTTGTGTACGCACAGGATCAGGTTGCAATGAAGAAACAGATGTAACATTTGTGCAAGTTTCACAAAATTAAATTATTTTATTGAACTTTATTGCAAAAAACTATCAAATAGAGTAGTATCAATATATAAATTGTTCATAAAATGTTCATTTTTTAGAAAAATAAGAGGTCGGAGGAGTTAAAATGGCACAATACAATTACAAAGCCATGGACAAAAACGGCAAGGCGAAAAAAGGCTCGATAGAGGCGATTAACCTTGACAAGGCAAAAGAAAAGCTGAAGTCCGAAGGACTGATTGTCCAGGATATAAAAGAACAGGGCGCCGGGAAAAAGGGAGGCGGCAAGAAAGTCAAAGACAAAGATTTGGCAGTGTTCTGTAAACAGTTCTCGGCAGTTCTGAATGCAGGTGTTACGATCATCAGTGCATTGGAAATGATGTCAGAACAGCTGGAAAACAAAACTTTGAAACGCGCATTACAGGAAGCACAGTCATATGTGCAAAAGGGTGGTACATTGGCGGATGCATTCAAACTGAATCCAAAGGTATTCCCGCCGATTATGATCAACATGACAGCGGCTGGTGAGATGTCCGGTAATTTGGAAATCTGTTTTGATCGTCTGACGACACACTTTGAGACAGCAAATGCACTGCATTCCAAGGTAAAAGGCGCGGTTACATATCCAATCGTTATCCTGATTGTCGTTGTAGCGGTTGTGGCAGTGTTGTTAGTTGGTGTTATCCCTCAGTTCTCACAGATGTTTGATGATTTGGGATCAGAACTTCCGGCAGCTACACAGATGCTTGTAAACTTAAGTGACTTCTTGCAACATAAGTGGTATATCTTGGTGATTGTTGTTGCAGCGATCATATTTGGCTTGAAAGCATTTGGCAAGACAGAACCTGGATCACTGATGTATGCTAAGATTGGCATGAAGGCGCCGCTGTTTGGTAACCTGACAGTCAAGTCCGCAGCAGCAACATTCTCTCGTACGATGGCAACGTTGATGGCATCCGGTATCAGCTTGATTGATGCAGTAGAACAGGTTGCAAAGATGATTAACAACCGGATTATTCGGGAAGCACTTTTAGATGCAAAGACACAGATTGCAAAGGGTGTTCCACTTTCCAAACCGCTTCGCGATTGCGGTATTTTTCCGGCAATGCTTCCTCAGATGACAAAGATTGGTGAGGAAACTGGTAATATCGAGGATATGATGGACAAGGTTGCGGATTACTACGAGATGGAAGTAAACGATGCAACGAATGCGCTTACAGCAGCAATGGAACCACTCATCATCGTAATCATGGGTGTTGTTGTCGGTGGTATTGTTATGGCTATCTACAGTCCAATGCTTAGCATGTACGACGCAGTTGATAGTTATTAAAGTGAAATTGGATACAAACCGTTGGGCGAGGACTTCGGTTTTATCATAGAAAAAACTATATAAAGAAAAGGAGAGTAAATTTATGAAGAAAACAAACAACAAAGGTTTCTCACTCGTAGAGTTGATTATCGTTATTGCTATCATGGCAATCCTTGCTGGTGCTATTGCACCTGCATTAATCAAGTACATTGATAAGTCACGTAAGTCAAATGATGTCAGCTCTGCAAAGACTATTAAGACAGCTATTGAGACAGCACTTGGCAATGAGTCCGTGTATGAGTATTTGACAACAGGTGACGCAGCAGATTCATCTAAATTCTGCTATATTTACATCACACCTGGTGAGAAGACAACTTCAACAACTACAGGAGCTCAGAGCTGCATCAGCATTAAGGGTGCATATGCTGGTAATGATAGCATCAATGGCAAGAGTGCAACTGAATTAGGTGTGATTGCAAAGGATACTATCGGTTCCAACATTGGAGAAAAGACACCAAAACTCAAATATAAGAAAGATGCTGGCAATGGTACTCCGACTGAGTTTGTTGGTGTTATTTCTGGAAAGGGAACGGTATATGTATTTGTTTCTGGAACAACTGCAGGCAATATGACAGTTAAGGAAGATGATTCTGTAGGTGTTATTGCTGATGGAACAGGATACCAGATTACTCCAAACATCTGTGATGAATATCAGTAGAATAGTCTATTGTATAAATGCATAGATTCCGTCTGATTTTTCAGACGGAATCTATTTAAAAAATGAGACGGAAAGGTTAGGACAATGTTAGTAACAATAGTATTTAGCATTTTTTTTGCGTTATATGGAATCGTGATTGGGAGTTTTTTGAACGTTCTGATTTTACGACTTCCAATAAAGGAAAGTATAACCTTAAAACGGTCTCATTGTATGACATGTGGACACACTTTGTCATGGTATGAACTCATACCTTTATTTAGTTATTTATTTTTAGGCGGAAAGTGCAGGCATTGTAAGGCGCATATTTCAGTACAGTACCCGATTGTGGAGGCTGCAAATGGAATCATATATGTGGTTATCTTCCTCGCAAAAGGGATCACATTGGAGACGTTCCTTTATTGCCTGTGTGCTTCTGCCTTACTAGCGTTAAGCGTCATAGATTGGCGTACACAGGAAATCCCCTTGGGATTCAATATTTTTATACTAATTTTGGGACTGGTTAGACTCTTTACAGATATAAGTAATTGGAGTCAGTATGTAATCGGTTTGTTTGCTGTCAGCGTTTTTTTACTTCTCATTAATCTTGTTACAAAGGGGAGAGGCATAGGACACGGTGACATAAAGCTTATGGCGGCAACCGGCTTACTGATGGGCTGGAAACTAATTACGGTAGCATTTATCATGGCATGTATCATCGGAACGGTGGTACATCTCATACGAATGGCTGTTAAGAAAGCTGGCAGGAAGCTGGCTTTTGGCCCATATTTATCTATGGGTATATTTATAGCAATGATATGGGGTGAACAGCTCGTGAGCTGGTACCTATAAGTATATGGACGAAAGTCCTACATATAAAATCACTGATTAGCGAGGGAGGCTATAACGAATGGCAAAAAGCAATAAAGTGTTATCGATTGATATCACAAACGAAAGTATTACGATTATTGAGCTGACTGCTTCAGCAAAAAAGCAGACGATGATTCATAATATCATCATTTTTGAAACACCAGAAGATTCCTATGAAGATGGTGTATTAAAGGAGCCAGAGAAGATTGCAGAGGCAATTACACAGCAGTTGATGGCTCGCGGTATTAATAATAAGAATGCGATCTTCGTTCTTTCATCGACAAAGATTGTAAACAGAGAGGTTATGATACCGTTTGTTCCAGAGAAAAAGATCAGAGGAATTATCAATTCAAACTCATCCGAGTATTTCCCTGTAAATATAGAAGATTATGTTGTTTCACATTCTGTGCTTGAGACTGTAACAGATGAAGAAAACAACAAGCAGCTTCGCGTACTGGCAGTCGCAGCGCCGGAGCACATGGTAAAGTCTTATTATGACTTAGGTCAGATGGCTGGTTTGAATGTTGTTGCACTGGATTATATCGGTAACGCAATGCTCCAGCTCATTAAGACACAGACAAATCAGAACACAACAACAATGGTTATCCAGTTAGGTAGCGAGAGTACAGTATTGAATATTGTACAGGGGGATAACTTATTGTTACAGAGAACGGTTCCATATGGTACGAACTCTGTTGTAAATGTAGTCATGGACGACAAGGGCGTTGATGCAACAACTGCTATGACACTGCTTCAGAATGATCGTTTGATCACTGTAGATTTTGATGACAACGAAGTAACCGGTGCGTTCCGTTACCTGATTAATAACATCGGACGTGTTATGGACTTTTATGCATCAAAGAACCCGGACAAGCCAATCGAGGATGTATTCCTGACTGGTGATGGCGCTTTAATCCGAGGCATTGACGGACTCTTTAAGGTACAGCTGAATGTCAGCACACGCATTATGGACACACTGTATAATATCAAGTTTGATCCAAGTATCGACTTGAAGGTATACAATCCGGTATATCTTGTTACTCCAATCGGAGCGGCTTTTGCACCGATGGGATTTGAAATTGCAGATGCGGCAGCATCCGCAACAAAGGCAGAGGGAAGTCTGGCTCCGTTTATTGCATTGATCGCAGTTGCTGCAATTGGTGCGGCAGGTATGGCGTTCTATTCTATTAATAAGAAGAATACTGTAACTGAAAAACGGGATCAGTTAGAGTCAGATATTGCAAGAATCAGTGATATTGAAGATATTATTGATGCATATGATGCAGCTGAAGCAAAGTATACAGATATGGAGTCTATGTACTATACAACATACCAGTTGAATGAGAATGCAAGACAGTTTATCTCAGAATTAGAGAGTAAAATTCCGACAAGCATAGTTGTATCATCGTTCTCATCCGATAACAATGGTGTGTCAATGCCATGTGTATCAACAAGCTACGATGCGATTGCAGATTTTATTATGCAGTTGAAGACGATTGATTGTGTAGATAATGCATATGTAGCAAGTATTTCCAAGAAGGATACAGACGGAGAAATCACATATGAATTTACTGTCACAGTCAACTATGTACCGATGATGGAAAACCCTGAAGCTTCAACCGATGATGCCGGGGATACTGAAACGACAGAAGCAGAAGCTGAGTAAGGGAGGGAGCAGAGTATGAAATTAAGCAAAAGTAATATTAAAATTATTTTATTTATCGTAGCAGTTGCAATTTTAGGTCTTACATATCTGTATGTATTTAAGGATAATATGAGCACTGCAGATTCAATTCAGTCAGAGGTAGACACATTACAGGCTCGTTATGATGAATTAAATGCAAAACAGAAAGATCGTGACATGTACGAGGAAAAGACTGCTGAATATGAAAAGCTTTTTGCTGACAGATTGGCATATTTCCCTGCAACACTGGATCAGGAAATTTCCGTTATGTTCATCAAGGGTGTTGAAAAGGACGAGGGAAATTTACAGTTTGGTGTAAACTCTGTTGGTCTTGGACAGCCTGAGACATTCTACAGCTTAAGTGCTGCAGCAGCAAGCGTATCTAGTGATACAGAAGAAGCAACTGAGGATGATACAACAGCTACTGCATCTGGTGATTATCAGTGTATGACAGCAGCGTTTCCTATTACATACACAGGATCATATGAAGGCTTGAAGGATTTCATTGATTATATCATGGGATATAAGTACAGAATGAATATTTCTTCTTTCAACATTGCATATAATTCACAGGATGATGTATATTCAGGAAGCATTTCTTTGAATGCATATTGTATAACAGGTGGTGGACGTGAAGCGGACAGTGTAGATGTAGATGTGCCAGAAGGTGTATCTAATATCTTCCTTGGAGGTTCTGGTGCAGCATCTGTACAGACTTCCAGCCATGATGCAGGTCAGGGTGAAGATATCGCGAGTGATCATGATATCCTGATTGGTTTGAACAATGCAAATGGAGACAGCTCAGATGGTATTATTGTAAGTGCAGGAAGCAACAAGGTAAGCTCAACAGCAAACGATGTAGAGAAGGTTACACTTACAATTACAGATGAGGATGGTAAGAATATGGTCGAGGTTGCAATGGGCAGCGATTCTTACTCATTTGAGCTGACAGATAAGGATTTAACAATTTATGTTGAGTCATCTGCTCGTGTAGATAATGATGACAAGAATGGAATTACATTGAGTGTAAGCAACTCAACAGATGTTCCGGTTTATGTGAAGGTTGCAGACGATGACAAGAGCGCTCCTAGATTTGCCTTAGGCAGCAAGACAGGTACTGTTAAGGTATACTAAGAGAGGGTGAGGATTTATGGCAAAAACAAATAATAAAGGTTTCACTTTGATTGAAATCGTCATAGCTGTTGCCATATTGTCAGTCCTTTTAACTCCGATTTTAAAACAATTTGCCAATACCCTGGAGACAAGCCGGAAGGCAAAAGCTCTTCAGGAGGTAAATGAGATGGCTGGTAGTGAGATGGAGGAATTCCAGACAGTTTCAAGAGAAGATTTGGATGACCGATATGGAGATCCTACGATACATGCAGATCTTTCAGTTACCATGTATGATACATCGGCAAATGAAATTGCTGCGGATCTTACATATTCTGCGTATGAATATCAGTTACCGGAAAGCGAGATTGGAGCTAAGAGAGATAAGTATTCAAATGTTGTAGTACTCGATGACTTGTCCAATAAAGTACGTGCGTATGGTGGAGAGAGTGCACCAAAACATTATAAAGTTGCATATAATCTGACAAGCACAGAATTGGCAGCCTTTGGCGAAGGGTTTGAACTCACCAATGAAGGTTCGATTGTAAAGTATAATGATGAAGGTTTTGTATCAGCAGTTGTATGTACAGATACCAATTCTGATGGATCGGCAGTAAGTTATGTACAAAACCCAAACGATGTAAATCTGGGTAATATGCATGACCTTGATAAAAATTCGGTTGCGCTTATATTGGGTGGTACATCCAGCTTTGACTCAGAGGCATTTTCAGCGTTATTCTCCAAAGCAATGGAGCATCTTCGCGAATTGGATTATGAATCATGGCAACAGGCATTGTTGAATGTTGATAATGAGTCGATATTATCGCAGGATAGTATGAACAATTCAAAGAGATTGATCAAGATATATACGGATAAGGCAACAGATGCTTCAACGGGAAAAGATTATTATATTGTAAAAGCGGATGTATATTATGATTATACATATAGCTTGATTGTTGATGGTGCTGCGACAAGTTCCTACCATGATATGGTAAGTTATACGGTTTTTAGTCAGAAATTCTATACAAAGCAGGCACCGGAAATCTATTTTGAATATCAGCCATATTGCATTTCAGGTGCAAATACTGAGAATGCGGTATATCAGAGTGATGATTATATCTTATTTGATAACAATGTAGATGAAAGCAAGCTGTATCTCTATAAACCGTATAAGGATCAGCAGAATGCCAAGGCAAGTCTGGATGATTACTATACAATAGATTCAGATGGAGATGGCGTTGCTGATAAGAAAGCAGAATATTATACGTATTATACAGATTCAACACAGACAAGAAAAGTTACGATACATCTTGCAAGTAAGAATAACAATACATCTGTAGAACTTGATAGCACTGGTAAGGCAACAAATCCAGATGGCTACAAACGTATATATATCTTTACAAATCTTGATACAAATGGTTATTATGATGGAGATAATGATTCACAGTTCCAGTCAGATGCATTTTCAGGAGTGTTTGATTATGTAAAGGGAGAGAAAGAATCAAGAAGCTCTGTAGAAAATGAAGTGGATGCGGTTTATCTCAAGTATGCATTGGGTAATTCTTATGTTACAAATACAGTATCTTCTGATGGAACAACAACGACTGGAGATATGAAGGTTCTGTATATGCTTAGTGAAGATACACGAGAATCAGAAAGATTATACACAGTTACAGTAAAATTAATACCGGACAAGGAGAGTTTGAATACAGTTCGGTTATCTGGAGCAAAGGGGGCTAATTAGTTGAAAAAATTCAAAAAACTGTTGAAAAAACTAAAAAGTAATGCCGGCTCCAGTATTGTAATGGTAGTCGTTTCTGTTGCGTTTATTGGAATTATTGTTGGAGCGTTGTTAGCAGCTGCAGTTCAGTCTTATCGGTTAAAACTACAGGAGCTGAATGACCGGGACAATTTCTATTATGTAGAGCAGGCGTTAAATGAAATTTATGCAGGTGTGGGTTCACAGACAGTGGAAGACTTGCAGGATGCATATGTTTATACGGTAGAGAATATGGTTGAGTATGATCTGATTAAGGGACGTTATGTGACGAAAACACAGGACGAGGCTCAGGAGATGTTCTCAAAAGAGTTCTACCGTCAGTTGCAAAATAATCCATTCTTTAAAGTAAGCTTGGATGATTTGGCAGTAAAGTTGACATCTTATATCACAAATGATTCGGTAAAATTGGAT
Organism: bacterium; assembly: GCA_963631525.1. Lineage (GTDB taxonomy): Bacteria > Bacillota > Clostridia > Lachnospirales > Lachnospiraceae > Coprococcus_C. Next base: position 192 of record CAVGQQ010000089.1, on the reverse strand, counting down.
GCGAGCCGGATACAGGTTGTAGATTATGAAGATGAAAACAATAATAAGGTTGGTAAGATCATTAAGAATCTGAAGTTAAGCCGTACGCAGGAATACAATCGTTCATCTGCAAATGGTGTGTTTACACAGAGCATCACAACAGATATCGTAATTGGTAATCCTGATTTTGCAGTATTGTTCGATTCTATGAAT
>CAVGQQ010000088.1:0-11509 GCA_963631525.1 bacterium | reverse complement strand
CCACTAGGCATAGACATGTCACTTATCATCTGTTTAAGAGCAGAGTTTGGATCTTTGGCTTCTTCTGCTAATCTCTGATATGCCTGAATCTGTTCTTCGGTAAGTCCAAGATTCTTTATCATAGATGCATCAAGCTTAGAAAGATCGAGAGTTGCTCCGTCCCAGCATTTGTTTACCTGAGCCTGAACCTCGACATAGTCATAATTTGCCGCTGTGAGTTCCTTTACTCTCTTAGCGCCATTACCATAATCACCGCGAACAACATCAGTTACAACTTTCTGATATTCTTCCATAGACATGGTAGCTGTCCCTACACCGTTAGCCATATCTTCGAATGCCTTGATTATATCGGTGTCTTTAAGCCATCCTCGAGAAAGGGTCTGTTCAAAACTTCCATCCTTCTCGATCCATTCATCGATGGCTATGCCGGATTCTTTAGCATTCTTTATAAGAGTTTCCTTAAACTGGTCTACAGAAAGTCCAGCATCAGTTAAGGTTGTAGATAACTGTTCCCAGCTAGATCCCATCGCTTCAGCGACTAAAGCATTACGAGAATCGGCTGATTCGTTTATAAGACCTGAGAACAGATCAGAGAATTCAGTAAAGAGTTTTTTAGCGGCTTCGAAATCTCCGATGATGAGATTCCAGGTTTGTGTCCAACCAGACTGCGCAGCTTCTTTAAGAGTGTCCATCAACTGGGAGAACGTCTTTACCTTAGTAGCAGCATCCTGTGCTGTTGTAGACATGTTAAGAAGCTGATATGCCTGATCTTCAGTTACCTTACCGGTATTAGCAAGCTCTTTAGCAAGTTTATGCATCTCTATGTTCATATCAGCGGAATCTGCGGCAGCCTGGTGTGCCTTAGATATATAGTCTTTTGATATTCCCGTAAGATTAGCAAGATACTCATCTGCTCCGGTAACAGTCATCTTACGAAGGGTTGTTGTAAGGATTTCAGAAGTAATCCAACCCTCCTTAAGAGATTCACGGAATGTGCCTGCTTTGTCTATGATTTTATCTACTGCCACACCGTATTCTTTGGCAGTCTGTTTAAGGGCATTTTGAAATACTTCGCCACCCATACCAGCATTCACGACGGAGTTCCAGTCCTGAAGTTTAAGAGAACCGGCAGACAATGCCTGTGAAAGCTGATACATGGCTACAGAGGCCTGCTGAGAAGTTGAGCCAGAAACCGCGGCAAGGTTAGCGATACCTTGAATTGCAGAAGTAGCGTCTTCCAGCCCGACACCAGCAGCAGTAAATGTACCGATATTCTTAGTCATCTGTGTAAAGTTGTAGATGGTAAGATCGGCATAATGGTTTAACTCATTAAGAGCATTGTTTACATCGTCAAGTGTAGACCCCTTTGACTGAGTATTAGCCAAAATGGTCTGTACTGCATCCATTTGAGTTTCGTACTCCTCGAAACCGGATTTTATAGGATCAATAGTGAACGCCTTAGCAGTATTAGACGCAATATCGAGGAGTTTGTCATTTATTCTTGTATAGAAATTCCATACGAAGTTGTCTAGAATAGTGAATTTATTATAAACCCCCATCACGGCATCTTCGATAGGTTTCATTGTAAACTTAACTATTGTACGGTTAAGTTCTTCGAGGCCCTCACCGGCCTTCTTGAAACTGAGTTTCTCTTTTAACTTTTCAAGTGTAGAGAGAGACTGTTGTGCGTTCTTTTCGAAGTTACTGTTGTCAAACTGTAACTCAACAACGCGCTGGTCAACGCTGGTACTCATCTGGTAACCTCCTTCCAGCATTTATCGACTATCTCGTCGAAAACAGGTTTTATAGCTGGGTTTATGTAGTCGATTCCTTCAACCCAACCACCATTACGTGTTGCATGGCCGTATTGTAGTATGACCGCAATCGGAACGTAGTTCTCGATGTGAGAGTTGTTGAACACGAGTTTAACGCAACCATCAGTTCTGATTATCTCGTAACTCCATGAATTTGCGGTTTCACCGGTGTCTATGGGAGTAGCTGAGGCAAGTGCGTCTACTCCCATTCTACCGTATTTATCGAGAGTACTAAAAAATAATCGGTTCTTAACACTTTCAAGATACTGAAATGTTTTTCGGAATTGACCTTTACTAACCATTCTTATCATCAGTACTCTCCTTTCATTTAATGCTTCTTTCGGCGTTGAGCGTTTAACTTCCTCTGATATTCGAGCGCTTCATTCTTTCCCATCTTTTTCTGAGGCTGACCCTTTATCTGACACACTTCAATTAAGGTCATTAATCGATTTATATGCCATTCCTCGAACTCTACAGGAATATTATTAGCAATCATAAGCTGATAGATTTCCTCATTGGTTATCTTTTTGGCTGGCTTTCGGCTACTGTCTCCCATTTTAGAGATTACCGTAGCCGTCATTGGATCGTTCATATATTCTTGTATAGTGAATATGTCATTCTGTGTGAGTCTTCTATAACTACCATCTGGAACTTCTTCCGGATTTAAAGTCATACATTCAATGTAATATATCGTTTCTTCCATAGAGCGCTGTTCATTCAGTGGATCGATATACGCCTTATGGAATTTAGACTCCCATTTTGAAATTGACACGAGACTGTGCTCAAGTTTGAGAATTACTTCGGGATAGAAAAGAAATTCATTGGTTTGTTCATCGAACACTTCGCCGTTAGAAGCTGGCAAGACAATGGTAAGCATTTATGTAGCCGATGTCATCTGTATAGCCGGCGCAGAAGACTTTGTATCGGTAGGTGCATCGATATTGGGAATGATGCCTCTGAGAAATTCAGTGGCTTTCTTTTCATCAGCTGCGAGTTCCATAAAGAGCATGCTGTATGCTTCGGTCTCTGCAAAAGAATCGAAAAGAGGTCTGCCGTTTTCATCCTTCTTGCAGAATCTTCTGCCGTCGGGCGAGATTTCGCCGTATGAGCGACGAATAAGATCTTTGAATATGTCAACAAGCTTTACAGTATCCTGTGTAGCAATGATTTTTTCGATGAGTTTAGTTACGCCGCCGGACTCAGAGCACTCGAACTCAATGGTTTCGGCCTGAGAGAGGTGGAAGCAGAATGTTTCAGTTCTGGAAATGCCGTTGAAATCGGTATATGTTATGGTTCTTTTAATCATTATAAATTCTCCTTTACACTTTGTATAAATGTATCAGGGCATCCAGAAACCGCGTTGTTCTAGACACCCTATATACATTTAGTTGGTTAGGTGGTAAGAATGTTTATTGTCGTATTATTCGCCGGCAATGGCGGTTTCGCAGATCTCCTTTACCTCATCAGGAAGAGGGAGACGTGCATCGGTAGAAGTGTCGCCGTAAAGTACCTTCTCAAGTGCAACAAGAGCCTTAGGATCGATTCTGGTAGAGTCGATTGTAAGTACAGAAGTAGGCTTATGACCTGTTACCGAAACAGGTGTAGAAGATACTTCCCAAGACAGTGTCGCAGCCTCAGGAGAGTCATTGATTGTTGAGTGACTTCTCTCAGAGGGAGAAGCGGTGAGGCCGTAGATAAGATGAAGCTTATAACCGTGATCAGTACCATTGGTATCGTTACCAATCTGTGATCTGTAGCAGAAGCCAAACATCTTACGAACCTGCTGACCGATGGATACACCATCAAGAAGAGAGGTTGTGCCGTCACACTCGTCGAACTCTTCAGGAGACTGATATGCCTCGATAGTAGCTCCGAACTCTTCCGCAGCTCTGATATCAAGATATTTGATATCATCGGCATAGAGCTTTGTAGCATCTGCACCTGAGGGGCTCTCAGAAACAGAAGTAAGACCGGACCATGCTACACCCTTGTTATAGGGAGTTTCAGCTGATCCGAAAGGATAAAGTACGCCCTTAGAGACACCAGTTTCATACAGGTGTTCGCCGGTCTTATCCCACTCAAGAACTGCCATAATTGTTTCCTCCTTAATTAAAAGTAGATTTTAAACACATCGTGGTAGAGTCCATCTACACGATAATGTCTATCAAACCGGCTCATCGGTAAATGAACCAATTTTTCGAATGTTGGGTCATCAGGATTCTTTGATACAAGCGTAACAAGATATCCGATACTCGTACTATAAGCGTAGTTGTCAGCTGGATCTTTATGTACCGTTGTTATATCGTATATTATTGCTGGGTACTTCATTCTCACGCCAGCTGGCGCTTGATAGTAAACATTAGTGGAACCTAAAGTTTCTTCCAATATTTTTTGGAAGTCGGCTCGTTTACGCATGGTATTCGCCGCCTATTGTCAGATTCATCCTGGGTGGATCTATATCAATGTCATTAACTAGCCATTTCACGCCCATGTATGTAATATACCGAATAGCGGTTATATTTTGGTTTAGATATGGGTCGGCTATTATACTAATTTCATTAGATATATCCGTATCAGAATTTATACGGTCATTATTTAGGTGACGTATACGGTTCCTATACACATCACCATAATAATGCCGTTCTTCAATGACTTCTTCCCATATTCCAGGTTTAGTCTGAATCTGAGTGGCGAATCCAATCATTCCGCTGAATTTCGCCATTTTGAATCTCCTTATCAGTCGCCGTCAGTCTGGTCGTCATCTGTGGGGTTCTTCTCAGCTTCAAGGGTAAGTGCAATTGCGCTGTAAGGCTTGATGAGCGCGCCACTGCAACGAGTTTCGATAAGATACTTCTGCTTGTTGTAATCGATATCGAAATCGTCGAACATATTGATAGCTCCGCCCTTGTCTGCACCGACATTGTAGTCAGAAAGGTTTACGATGATACCCAGAAGTTCACGATCTTCAGCACCCTTAGCACCTTCCATAACAGGAACAGTCACGATATCCTTAACTCTGATCTTTCTTGCGAGAGCAGCGACATCAGGATAAAGTGCACGGCCGATAGCGTCCTCGATAAGCAGCATATCAGTAAGCATATCTTCAGTGGTAAAGAGTGTAGGTTCACCGGAGCCCTTGTAGTCCTTACGTGCCTTGATAGCCGTTGTAATGAACGCCTTAGCAGTATCTGTTCTGGAAACGATCTTCTGAATGGTGTAGAGTTCAGCATCAGTAGCGATGGGGCGAATGTGAGTAGTACTGATCTTATCGTCGGAATCAGGGAGTCTTCCGTCACCAATAAGATAAGCTCTTGCGAGTTCCTCATCAAGCATCATTCGCATCTCGGACTTGAGCCATGCGATAACGTCGAAAGATGTAATGTCGATGACATCATCACGATCCATAGACTGCTTCTTATATACCGTCTGAGGGTCAGTTGTTCTCTTCAGGAGAGTGAATACCTCTTCCTTCTTAAGCTTACCCTTTATGTAACCTCTCGCACGCGCTTCGTCGCCATTTATATTGGCGAACATGGATTTAATGCGGCTGAAAGGTGTATGATGAACACCATTCATTACCTTCTGAACCCAGCCGGTATCCCTCTTGATGAATTCGGGAGGTGTGTTCAGGGACTTGTAGTCAGGGAAGAGGTAATCAACCTGTGTGATACCGTGCGCGATGGCAGACTTCTTGAGAGAGCCATACATTCCCTCGGCATCGCCGACAATCTGTCCGAAATCGGCATGAGAAAGTGTGTTTTCCTGAGTATCAGGTGTCTGATCAAAGATATTGTGTGCAGGCATTTCGAAATCCTCCGTTTCGTTATAGTCGTCGCTGTGTTTTACATCATCTGAATCTGAGGAGTCATCCTCATTATCGTCAGAATTTTCGATTTTTTCAGCAAGAAGAATTGATACTGCGTCCATCTGTTCGTCAGTAAGTGTACTGAGAACTTCAGCCACAGTCTTCTTACCTTTATCCTCGCCGGAATGGGCTATGCATCCAAGCTCGATCGGCTCATTGAAAAGTATTGTTCCTTCTTCACCGAGATCGGCACCGTGACTGAGTACAGTATCAATTACTGCTCCGGGGTTAGCGCCAACGGTTACAAGGCTCACCTCAATAATATCTCCGTGGACCACGTCCATTCCGACCTGCTGAATACCTCGAGCATATATAGACATTGCTCGGATATCGCCGTTCTTGACCGCTTCTTTCGCAGCAAGTCCATTAGGCGTTTCATTGAACTTTCCATATGCGTAAACGCCGTCATTTCTGTTTTCAAGGTATGCGTGACCGAGAACGTTACCGATGTTATCATGATTATGTCCCCACATAAGAGGAACTTCACGACCATCATTAGTGGCGAACGCATTGTGTCGAATTGTTCGACCATCTGCGCATTTTACATCGTTCTTGGTGGCGTATCCATGAAAATCAGCATCTTCAAGATTAAAACTGCATGACATTTTGAGTCTACCTCCATAGTGTATTTAACGTACGGCTTTGAAGTTGCTAAGTGCGTTAGCCAGAGAATCTTCAACGACCCCAACTGTATCATAGCTAACCGACAGGTTATCAAACCGGCTATTGATACTGTTCGATGCTTTATTCATTCGTGCTCTGAGTGCACTTTTCTGAATATCAGACATATTACTGGATTCTATAGCATCTTCGATAGATCTCGCCTCTGATTCCAGTGATGTCATCTTGGTTGCAGCGGACTTTACATTAGCCTGAGCCGTTTTTAAAGCTGTTACTCCAGTATTTATCTGATTAGCTGCTTTCTGTATCTGATCGACAATCGAAGCCGCTTTATTTTCCACCTGCTGAATTCGAGACATGAATCGTTCATATCCGTTCACTGTCGAACCAGAGCCCTGTTTAAATCTGTCGATCGTTCCGGCATGTGCAATTACTGCTCTTGACGATCCACTACCTTTATAAGTAAGCCAATCATTCATTGTTATCGTCCTCCTTGTTAAGATTTATAGGTGTTGTCTGTTTCATTTCCTCTGACGATTTGTTAAGGTTCTTGTTACGGAGTTCATCGGCATCAGGATCGTCAGACGGCTTAAGACCTATGATCTGACGGATCTCATTGGATGTAACTATCTCGTTACGAGTAAGCTTATCAGCAAGATCAGGGAGTGCCGTTACAGGAACAAGCTTAAACGGATTTCGGAAGAACATTATCTTCTGATGTTGGGTTCTCGCTGTCTTCGACAGGAACTTTCGTGTAAGCTCATCTGAGATGGCGCACAGCCAAGGTTCAATTATTCGACTATAATAGTTAGTCATTGTTGCTTCATCAGCTGTTCCATTGAGAATCTCGGTAGTAACACCAAGCTGTGAGTAGAACATATTTGTAAGATATTCAACCTGAGATTGGAGATTATTCTCGATCGGGCGGTTCAACTGAGTTATTTTCTCAGTTCCGTCCGTATAAGCGATTCCATATTTACTACCTGAGAGTTGCATCTCTATGTCTTTACGTCTCTTTTCCGCCTGTTGTTTTCTTGACTCGGATCTTATAACATATGGAAGCTGTATTATAAGATCCAGTTTTCCAGAAGAACTTTGCTCATCGATGGTGTCAAGTAAACTTAATTTTCGCATGAGTCTACTCATTGTAGAGTTTGGCTCGTTCATGATCGCCCACATTGGGTTCTGAATGAGAGCGACTGTCGATTTGGGTAACACTATCTCATGATGCTGTCCGTCGCGATCGTCGTATAAATCGACCCGTACGTGGCGAGGCATCCATGCGGTTACTCGTCCAACACGCATAGCGCAGACGTCATAAGAGGAAGTATATTCGGGATTTGCCGTAGTATATACAGGCACAACCGCAGCCACTCCATTTGCGAATCCACTGAGAACTATATCCTGGAGAAAATCCCGGGGTATCTGGTCGACGTTTGCTTCTTGGGTAAGGCAGTAGTTTAACTGTGAGTCAACCTCTTCAGAGAATCTACCATTTTCGTCGACCTTTACATGTTTAAAGTCAACTGTTGCAACATCCATGGCAATTTTATTGTATGCTGCCATTATTGTAGTTTTCTCAGATCCAGGATAGAATATTGGCTTGTTGGACTGATAGGATGTTGTGTATCCATAATCATAGGCTTCAGTAGGAGCCCTTGACATGAACGCATTCCACGCATATTTAGCGCGTTGAATTAGTCCCATTTTGAATTTACCTCCTAATATATTAGAACGCGTCTCGATTGTGTTTGAACGCTACAAATGCGTCCATCATAGCAGCAACAGGGTCAATCTTCATATCTTTACGAGATTTCATGAGCTTTCTGTTACCATTCGTATCTTCAAGAGTTATACAATTACCCATGGCGAAAGACATTATAGACTGGTCAAACAGTAGCAGTCGTTCTTCGGAGAGATGTTTCAACTCACCTAAAGGAACTGATTCTGTTTTGGCGCCTTGAATAACTTTCTCAACACCATATTCACCGTTCTCGACCACCCATCTATTTACGAACTCAAGCGCATTATAAGGATCATATCCGAAACATCTTACATCATATCCGGATTGTTCAATGAACTGATCTAGATCTGTGTATACATCATTCATGTCAAGCATACTTCCTGGCATTACGATTAGTGATCCTTCGTTTATAAACTCTTGATATTTATTGCGCATGGCTAATGGTAACTTACGCAAAGCGAATTCGTGTATATACGCTCGAACTTTTATACCGAACGCCTCTCTCGAAACTGGAAATAGGAATGTGAAAGCACAGAAATCATCTCCGAGTGAAAGGTCACCACCCATTGCACATGGCATACCCCAAAATTCTCTGTGGGGATGTGCAAGTGTCTCTTCATATGTAAAGAAGTATGTATAACCTTCCATCGGTATACCGAATCTCTTAGCAAGTATATCGTTTCTTGTGGCAGGAGCCTTCTCTGCTCGCTCAACGTCGAGTTGATATGCCTCATATGAAACCGTCTTTCCTAGATTCGGTTGTGCCTTTATCCACATTCTTGGATTTCCGACTTCTTCAATGGAGTCAAGTCTGTACCACCATATGCTCACATGGGGATTGATATACTCTCCCTTAAGTATATCCATAAGCTCCATTTTTATTGTATCTCCCGGGCCATTACGGACTGTACCTTCCGAACTAACAGCAACGATGAGATAATCATCATTCTTCGATGCTCCTTGTTCAAGGGCACCTATGACGTCTTCTCTTATATCACCGGAGAGCCACTCATCCACTGTATTTATTCGGCTGTTGAGTCCCTGAAGCTTGTCAATGGTCATCGGTCGTATCTCAACAATTGACCCTGTAACAAAGTTCTCAATACCTTTCTTGGTACAGGCCAAGTGGCATTGATTAGCTATATTACCTTTTGTATTGTGCACCGATCCGTCTGTAAGAAATTGGAACAACGGACCGCGTGATCTGGTTATAGCGACTTTCATAGGAAGAGTTACTTCTTCTGCTTGTCGCATTGTGGGTGCTGTATGAACACCACGTGTCGTAGAGGTATCAACATTCAGATAGTAATTCTGTATATATGACTCGTATTGGGATTTAGCTGCTCCTCGTCCAACTATAAGATACTGTTTGTTGGTCAGCCGCTTTTTTATCCTACGATTTTCAAAGTGTCCGTCAGATCCGTTCTCTCCAGGAACGTATACACTCTTATCTACAAAATAATACCATCCGAATACTTCTTCTCCCCAGAGTTTGAAAGAATCGAGTAGGTGTAGATCAGATCCATCAGTAAGAGTCAGCTCAGATTCACAGAAATCTATCCATCCTTCTACCATGTAATCACTATAATATATGTTAGGATTTCGTATTAAATCGTCAATGCGATTCATCTCCATCTCAACTAAGTGATTTATGGGTATATCACCTCGTATTACGGCATCTCGGAATTGACCGTAATATTTGGGAGTGGCTGTATTAGACAGCATTACTTATCTTTCTGTCCTTTACGTGGATTTACGATTTCAATGAGACGTCCATGTTCATCACGCTGATTAGCAGCTTTGTTTATTGCTGTTCCGAGAACATAGGTTAATCCCTGAGTACCGATGTTATCCATGGATTTCTCAAGTATACCTTTTCCGACCTTAAAGCTCCAGTCCCTGAACTTATGGTCTTTGGGAGCTGGCGTTGGTTCTTTTGGCATCAGCTGCTGAAGAGTCTGTTCCAGCCGTAACCTGTTTATGGCGGCTTGTAATTCTTCATCGGTCATCTCAGATATAGATTTGGGTTTCTGAGGCTTTATGTAGGGATCTTTGCCTTTCTTTATCTTCCTTATCTGACCTTTAGATAAACCTTGATAGGGGCGCTCTCCCGATCCGAATTTGTAACGTCCAGATCTACGTTTTACGCCTATATGTTCAAGGTATGCTTCAGCCATTGCAAGTCCATCTGCTGATATAGAATTAGATTCAAGCATATCAGATGTCATCGTTATCCTCCTCTCCATCAGAAGTTGGTTTGTAATCAACATACGAGTTTATTCGCCATTCGTCTTCCGCTATTATTTGTACAAGGGCATCCATAGCAGACGAACCAGCCGGAGGATCAAACTTAAGTTTGACTTTTGCTCCCACATAGCTAATTACAAAACTTAGCAGTAATGGATCACTGATGTATGATCCCCATACTGGTTTGTTGTCCATTATGGGTGCAAAACTTGTTAATGCTCCGATCTGATATAGTGTAGAGAACACAGAATTTATATATACACATATCTGAGGATCGAAGCTCATGTCATCAGGGTCTATAAGACTCAGTTTTTTTACACTATCAAGAACACTCTCGTTATCCATACTGCACCTCACTTTTTCCATGGACAAGTGTCATTAGCTGATCGAATTATAGGAGACAGTTCAGGAGGTTTTAAAGCATAATGTATGATCTTATGTGTATAGTCTCGACAACTTATAAGATTTTCTGGATTGAATATCCAAGGGTTTCCTATTTTGAGATCGTTCATAGTTATGGGGTTTATGTGATGTATGATTATTGGCTCACTATCAACATATTCGTGCCCATCAACTCCTAGATCACATCCATCGTCTCGCATGATCACATGCGGTCGCACTATCTGCCACTCTCTACTGTGATAGAACATCTGATTAAATACTCGGTCGACTCCAAAGGTATCCATGCCAACTTTTCCTTTAAGCATTAAATACTGGATTCGCTCTTCATATGTCGAATATTGACATAGTTCAGTATATGTTTTCACAGTCTTCCTCGTCTCGTCCGTTGTAATGTGTCATAGCTCTTATCGCGTTTCTATACAGTTCTTCTGTATTTTTAGCAGCAACAAGGGCCTCGGTCTTTGCCCTGAGTAACTCATTCTCGTGAACGAGTCTTTCGCGTTCCAGTCTTTCGCGTTCGCAGCCCAATTTTAAGAAATGGGTCAATACCTGAGAGGACGCGGTACCAGCTCTCAGCTGTTGTTCTGCTACATCAATTGCCAAATTGATCATCTGATTCTCTCTGGCTTCTGGTGTTACTGCAGGTGGTCTACTCATGTTATCCCTCCATTTCAGACCATACAAGGGTTCATTTTAATCATTTCGTCGTTGAAAGGAGATCAAAAGACGTGAAACGACTTATGAACCCTTGTATGGTCTGAAATGATTTTGAGCATTTTACCCCCGGAGAATTTTGGAAGACCGGCGCGATAAGGG
>CAVGQQ010000087.1:5649-11548 GCA_963631525.1 bacterium | reverse complement strand
ATTTAAATTATGCTATACAAATAAAAGCAGATGAATCAGGAACCGTGAAAATAAAGCGTAAATATTTTGATTTTAATCCTGTATATCATGATTGGTTCCTGATAGGAAGATATGAAACAGATATTCAAAATGCAGAAGTAGCAAGTAATATACTTCCGTATAGAGGGTATGAGCAGAAACTGGATTTCGATTTAGTGATGAACGGAGTTGTTTTGGAAAGGGAAAAAGATTATGTCGTTTCTGAACCAGGTTATGCGTCAAATCCGGGAGAATATGAGATTGAAATAACAGGTATCGGAAGATATCGAGGCAATAAAACGATTAACTGTATTATCGATTCTTCGCTTGTTCCTCAGGAAATAACAATGTCGCAATTGAAATTACAAATGACAGTTGGTGACAGTCAGAGGATTTATGCCAAAACTGATCTGAATCAGGATGATGAGCTTGAACAATTCAAATGGAGTTCATCGGATAATAGTATTGCAAGTGTTTCTGAAAATGGAACAATTAATGCGAAGTCAAAAGGAACTGTAAAAATACGTGCAACACTATATACGGATGAAACGATATATGCGGAGTGTACAGTTGAAATAGCAGAAAAAAAAGAGTCTCCGCAGGAACCACAACAGGAAGAGACGCCTTCCATTTCAGTTTCTTATCGAACTCATATTCAGACATTTGGGTGGGAAGGTAAAGATAATGATATAAAAACATGGAAGTCAAATGGAAAAATGTCTGGAACATCAGGTTTGGCAAAGCGGCTTGAGGGTATTAATATCGTTGTTAATCCTGCTGAGAATGGCAAAAAAGTAGATTTAGGTATACAATATACGACTCATTGTCAGTCCTACGGCTGGTTACCTTGGTCGGCGAACGGTGAGATGAATGGAACCGAGGGTGAAGCAAAGAGACTGGAAGCAATCAAGATCCAGCTCACAGGCAAAGATAAAGATAAGTATGATGTTTATTACAGAGTGCATGCACAGTCTTATGGCTGGCTTGGCTGGGTAAAGAATGGTGCGCCATCTGGAACAGCAGGCTATGCAAAGCGACTCGAAGGAATTCAGGTTGTTGTAGTGAAGAAGGGTGCGGCTGCACCGGGATTAAATTATGCAGGTGTCAATGCTGCATCTGGTGTACATCAGACAGCAAGTTACATAGCAAAGTCTGGTTCTTCTCCGATTGTTGGAAGTCAAGCAACTTCAAATTTGAATCCGTGTGTTCCGGGTGAGACAAATGTAAATGTTGCATACCGGACACATGTACAAACTTACGGCTGGCAGGGCTGGAAGTACAATGGACAGATGAGTGGTACTTCCGGACAGGCGAAGCGCCTCGAAGGAATCAACATTAAACTGACGAACAAGCAATATAGCGGAAGCATTGTTTACACCACCCATGTACAAACATATGGCTGGCAGGGAAAAGAGAATGATCCAAACACGTGGAAGCGAGATGGAGAGATGTCTGGTACAAGCGGTGAGGCGAAGCGACTTGAAGCAATCCGGATTGCATTAACCGGAGAGATGGCAAAACATTATGATATCTATTATAGAGTACATGCACAGTCTTACGGCTGGTTGAACTGGGCAAAGAACGGCGAGGCTGCTGGAACCGCAGGCTATGCAAAGCGTCTCGAAGGAATCCAGATTGTGCTTGTACCGAAAGGAGGGAAGGCACCTGCAAATACCTATAATGGTATCAGTGCAGCGCGCAAAGAATCGTTTATAAAAAAATAAAGAGGCAAAGGGAGGAAAGGCATTATGAAGATGATTAAAAAAGGAATTTCAATTATTATGACATGCATTGTTTTATTGACAATGCTGATTGTTCCTGAGGTTTCTGCAAAGGCTGCTACCAATGACGGATCAAGCAAAAACCGCTCACTGGTCGTTTCATATGGAACGCAGTACAAAAAGGACTGGAGTGATAATAGTGATTTTTGGAATAAAGTCACAGTGAATGAAAAGGGCATTCTGTCGATTATGGTGACAAAACCGGATCGAGGTTATATGTATGATGGTGTCAAAATTACCGTTATGGATGGATCAAATAACACTGTCTATGAATCACGGACATCGGGAGATTTGGATGATTTAACATATACAACATTTAATATTGGCTTAAATAAGGGCGTTTATTATGTGAAATATAGTGTTGTTTCGATCAATCCATATGGCGAATACTCCTATATAAAATATGGTTTCCAAAAGGAAAACTATTGTGAAGTGGAACCGAATAATACAAGAAGAACCGCTACACCAATAGAATTTGATAAGATGTATTTGGGATATGCATCTGCAGATTCAGACTATTATAAGTTCACAGTTCCGCAGGACGGAAAAAGCTATAGATTTTATATAGAAAATTATAATTCTGCAATAGATGAGAACGGATTACATATTTTTTACTGCTATGACGATGGAACACTTGATGATGGAAATATACATTGGAACTGGCTTTCACCATTGCAATATACCAGTGATGGAAAACAGTATTTTGTATTGAATAATGCAAAAAAAGGAACGTATTATTTATATACTGAGCCAACGGTTTCATCGACTTACATTGCTTGCAGATATTATAAATTAGGAGTATATACAGATATTCCGAATGTAACGGTTCGATATACGACACATGTACAGACATATGGATGGCAGGGCGACGAGAATAATACAAGCAAGTGGTTCACAAATGGCAGAATGGCTGGTACTTCAGGAAAGTCAAAACGTTTGGAGGGTATTAAGATCTCTGTAAGTGGAAATAGCAATGTTGGAATCCAGTACACAACCCATTGCCAGAGCTATGGCTGGTTACCTTGGTCTTCAAATGGTGAAATGAATGGTACTGAGGGTGAAGCAAAACGATTAGAAGCGATCAAGATTCAGCTTACAGGCGCGGATAAGAATAAATATGACGTATATTACAGAGTCCATGCACAGTCTTATGGCTGGCTTGGCTGGGCGAAGAATGGCGCACCATCCGGAACCGCAGGCTATGCAAAGCGCCTGGAAGGTATTCAGGTTGTGGTCGTGAAAAAGGGAGATGCTGCACCGGGATTAAACTATGCAGGTGTGAATGCTGCATCTGGTGTACATCAGACAGCAAGCTATGTAGCAAAGGCTGGTTCTTCTCCAGTGGTTGGCAATCAGGCAACGTCTAATACCAACCCAAGTGTAGCAGGTGAGGCAAATGTAAATGTTGCATATCGGACACATGTACAGACATTTGGCTGGCAGGGATGGAAGTACAACGGACAGATGAGTGGTACTTCCGGACAGGCAAAACGACTGGAAGGCATCAACATTAAGCTTACGAACAAGCCTTACAGCGGAAGTATCGTTTATACCACCCATGTGCAGTCTTATGGCTGGCAGGGAAATGAGAACAATCCAAACACATGGAAACGAGATGGAGATATGTCAGGTACAAGTGGAGAGGCAAAACGTCTCGAAGCAATCCGAATTGCACTGACCGGTAATATGGCATCGCATTATGATGTATACTATCGTGTCCATGCACAGTCTTACGGCTGGCTTGGCTGGGCAAAAAACGGCGCACCATCTGGAACAGCAGGACTTGGTAAACGTCTGGAAGGAATCCAGATCGTGCTTGTACCGAAGGGTGGCGCAGCACCAAGCAATACTTATAATGGAATCAGTTCCGTACGTAGAGAAGCATATATAAAAAAATAAGTTTTTTAGTGATTAATGTTGAATAATAATTATTTTAATTAAATTACAAACGAATAAGGAGAAGACAAACAATGAATAAAAGAAAAATTTTTATCAGTGTAGCTGTAATATGTGTAGTTATAATTGGTATTGTTGTATTGGTAAATAAAAATGGTAAAACATCGAATACAAATCCTTTAATTGGAGAATGGGTATGTGTTGATGGCTTCGATTGGTCATATACTTTTTATGAAGATGGGTCATATATTGATTCATATGAGGGAAGTATAAATAATGGTACATGGACTTTTATTGGCGATGGAGAATATGTTGATGGATCATATAATTTTTTTAAGCCATTAAGTATGGAAGAAATTAGGCAGGGATATTTTATGTATAATAATGGCGGAGGACATACTTACCGATTTGAAAAACAATAATTTTGGTAACTACTTGACAAATATATAATACATTCCCCTCTTTACTGAATAAAAATGGTAAAGAGGGGATTTTTTATCGCTTTCTTTCCCATCATCATGTATAATGAAAGAAAAACAGAGGGGAATAAAACTATATGAACAAAAATCTGAAAATTGTAATATTCATATTACTGATTATCATCGTCTTTCTGCTCGGCATGCTGCTTGGTATGCAGATACAGGGAAAGTGGGATAAAGCAGGAAATGAGAAGTCGGCTTCCGATTCAGTGGAGAATCAAACTGACGAGGAAACAGACGGAAATTCAGACAATCAGAATGATACTTCGACCAATGATTCTGCTACGAACGAAACTTCGGATGATTCTGCGAACGAGACAGCATCCACCAATTACGTGTCTGTAGACCGGGATGTCGACTATGGTGCGATGGATGTGCCGGAACCAACGACCGACGACTGGTTGTTTGCTGATGGCAACAAGATCGTAGATGCGGATGGAAACGAAGTGTGGCTGACCGGCATCAACTGGTTTGGCTACAATACGGGGACGAATACATTTGACGGGTTATGGGCGTCTGACCTGAATCAGTCGATTCAGGAAATTGCAAACCACGGATTCAATGTGATTCGTGTGCCATTTTCGGCTGAGCTGATCTTACAGTGGTCGAACGGTGAGTATCCGGATGCGAATTTCAATCAGGCGACCAATGATTATCTCGTCGGAATGGACAGCCTGCAGATCTTCGAGTATGTGATCGGGCAGTGCCGTGCAAATGGGTTGAAGCTGATCATTGATATCCATTGTGCGGAGACGAATGCGAGCGGACATATGGTGAATCTCTGGTACACGGACCGGATATCCACAGACGATTATCTGTATGCACTTTCGTGGATGGCTGACCGTTACAAAAACGATGATACAATCATCGCCTACGACCTGAAGAATGAGCCACATGGAAAGCCAAACGAAGGAGACGGCGCGGCAATCTGGAACGATTCCAAATCTGAGAACAACTGGAAATACACGGCGGAGCGTGCTGCAAATGCGGTGCTGACGAAGAATCCGAATGTACTCGTGCTCGTGGAAGGGACTGAGATCTATCCGGTTGATATCAAGAAAAATGGTGATTATGCATCGACAAATGAGGATGATTATTATTTCAACTGGTGGGGCGGAAACCTGCGCGGTGTCGCTGATTACCCGGTTGACCTCGGCAAATATCAGAACAAGCTTGTATATTCGCCGCACGATTATGGTCCGACCGTATACGAACAGCCTTGGTTTCAGGGCAGTTATACCTACGATAGCCTGATGAAGGACTGCTGGCATGACAACTGGTTTTATATCCATGAGGATAATATCGCGCCGCTTCTAATTGGCGAGTGGGGCGGATTTATGGCAGAACCGAACATTACATGGATGACTTACATGCGGGAGCTCATTCAGAAGAACAAGCTGAATCACACATTCTGGTGCTTCAATGCCAATTCCGGGGATACCGGTGGCATGGTCTTAGACGATTTCACGACATGGGACGAAGAAAAGTATGCATTTGTCAAGGAAATTCTGTGGAACAACGGTGAGAAGTTCATTGGACTTGATCATAAAATTCCGCTTGGTATCAATGGAATCAGTCTGGGAGAGTACTACAAATAACTGAATTGAAAAAAATTATCCCTGTAAGCCCGCATAACTGCGGGCTTTTTCTAAATGTTCCAAACTTACTCTTTACATTTTCTACTTGTCTATGTTACGCTTTCTTTGTTGTCGAGAATCGTTGTTC
>CAVGQQ010000087.1:0-5639 GCA_963631525.1 bacterium | reverse complement strand
CTGGCGTAGTTCGGTAACAATCTGTAACACTCATAAGTAATATTTCATTTGATCTATTTTAATTACCCAGTCAGATATATTTTAAATGCACAAAGGAGACGCGTATGGAACAGAAAAAGAAAGTTAATATCCGTATCGGACATGTCAGTGATGTGAACAATCGTCAGGTGTTTAAGAATCATGTGTTATGTGCACAGTTTCTTCGCGATTACGCCGGATTAGAGATCTTGAAGGATGTCCAGCCTGAGGATATCACGGACGAAACAGCCAAATATCATGCATATCTAGGAATCGAATTTGAATCGGATACGGTAAAGAGGATTCGATTGCCAAATTCGAAAGAAAACATGCCGATTTATATGATTTCGCTTATTGAACATAAAAGCAATGTCGATTATAATGTATCTATGCAACTGCTTCGATACATGGTATGTATTTGGGATGATTACGCAAAGACGATGAAAAAAGAACATTTCGGCGATCCTGAAACGAAGGAATTTCGCTATCCACCGATATTTCCAATCGTTTATTATGAGGGTACAGGGGAGTGGTCGGTATCCATGCATGTCGGGGATCGTATATTTATGAATGAGATTTTTGCGTCCTATATTCCCGATTTCACATATCGCCTCGTAAACGTACATCAGTACACAAATGAACAGTTGTTGATCCATGAAGATGAAATGTCGCTTTTGATGATGATTAACCGGATACAGACACCGCAGGATTTCTCGGATTTTATTAGCTCGAATCATGCAGAGATTCAGGGGATTGTAGATCGGGCATCCAATAATATCCTTCAGATTATCGCGGATACATTATGGGCATTGTTTATGAAGATGCAGGTGCCAGTAAATGAAGCGACAGATTGTGTGAAGAAAATGATCGGAGGCAGTCAAATGGGAAACTGGTTTGAAAATATGGAACCGATGAATATTCAGGAGGAACGCGCGAAGACGAAGCAGGCAGTCGCAGAGTTAGAGAAGACAGAGGAAAAATTAGATAGAACCGAAGAAAAATTGGGTAAAACAGAGGCGGAGTTACAAGCGGCGCAGGCAGAAATTGAAAAGTTGCGGGCACAGTTACAGCTCGTGCAAGATAAAAAGAACAATTAAAACATTAAGAGGAGGGTTCAAATGAGCAAAAAACGAATGACAAGGAGGGTGTTTGCAGTTGTATTTGCTCTGTTATTCATGATAACAGGGGTGACGATTCCAACGTTGACACCACAGGCAGCAACGGAAATGGATTTATCATCGTATATTACGATGAGTGGAACGACAGAGGCTGCAAAAGACAATGACGAAAACAAAGGGATTATGATTTCAGAACTCTTACTGAATTTGCCAACCGATATGGATGAAAAATCCGAATGGGAAGCAAAAGGAATCAAGAGTTTGAGCATGAGTCTGTCAGTTTCAGGCTTCACTGCGGGTACAACGGGTACGCCGGGAGCTATGATGATGTTCATGTCAAAGGACTGGAAATGGAATCAGGGAAATTATGTAAACCTGACAACATCAGGAACGATGGAAATGAGCATGAATCTCTCAAGTCTGGATTGGGGAAATAGCACAGAAGTTGGTAAAATTGGTGTGCAGTTTACAAACCTGCAGGAAGGTTCTACTGTTACATACCAGATCAATTCTGTCAAGTTCTCGACAGATTCTACATCATCTGGTGGTTCTGGTGGAAGTTCCGGCGGCTCTGGCACAGTCACAATTCCTGCCGGAAATGTAACAGATTATAATTATTCGGATATTGATTACAACTATGCAAAGCTGCTTCAGTACTCTTTGTATTTTTATGATGCAAATATGTGTGGCGATGAGGTAGGTACAAAGTCACTTCTTGACTGGAGAGGAAATTGCCATACTTATGATAAATATTCCTATACAAGAACCGATGGAAGTACTGTTACAGTAGATCTGACTGGCGGATTCCATGACGCAGGTGATCATGTAAAGTTTGGTCTTCCAGAAGCATATGCTGCATTTGTACTTGGTATGAGCTATGATACGAACAAATCTGCATATGTAGCATCGGGACAGACGAATCATTTGCAGACAATCACGACACATTTTGCGGATTATCTGACTAAATGTGCTGTATTAAACAGCGCAGGAACTTCTGTGGAAGCGTACTGTGTACAGGTTGGAAATGGTGGCGGTGGTTACGATCATGGATATTGGGGAGCACCGGAAGCTCAGCCACAGAGCAATCGTACCGCATACTTCTCCAGCGATTCTACACCACATACCGATGTGGTATCGTTATCCGCAGCCGCACTTGCCATGCAGTATAAAAACTTTGGCGGTGACAAATATTTAAAGACAGCAGAAATGCTCTTTGCATATGCAAAGAATCACAATAAGTCTGTTGGTACAACGTCTGGCAGCTTTTATGTATCTTCTAACTGGGAAGATGATTATTGTCTGGCAGCGCTCTTGTTGTATCGAATTACTGGAAACACAAGTTATCTGTCTGAATACAATCAGTATAAAAATGCAGATGCAGCTATGAAACCATATTGGCCGCTTGGCTGGGACAATGTCGGTCCGGCAGTGGCTTATTACGATGGAAATTCCAGTAAAATAGCATCACTTATGGGAATTTCAGATGGCAATAGTACCTATGGTGGCTATCGCTGTGTCAGCAATTGGGGTTCTGCCCGTTATAATACATCTATGCAGTACACAGGATTATTGTATGATAAATTGACATCAACAGAAACATATCGAAGCTGGTCAGAGGGACAGATGAAATATCTGCTTGGTAACAATGCAGCGAAGCAATGTTTTGTCATCGGATATAATGCGTATGGACCAAAATATCCACATCATAGAGCAGCTTCTGGATATACGGGTGGTGATCAGGGAACTACCGCTCAGAAAAATACATTGATTGGAGCTTTGGTTGGCGGACAGAAAATCGATGGTTCCTATGTTGATTCTGCAAGCGATTATATATGTAATGAGGTAGCCATAGATTATAATGCGACTCTGGTTGCTGCAGCGGCTGCAATCTATGAAAAATACACATCTGATACAGAACATCAGTATATAGATAAAAATCTTTCATCTGGTGGCAGTTCTACACCAGATGTACCGAAGGAGGTTGCAGCAACAGGCGTTGCTTTAAATAAAGACACGATGAGCTTCGAGATCGGAGGAACGAATCCTGTGACAGAGACAACCCTTGTTGCAACTGTTTCGCCGGATGATGCGACGGATAAGAGCGTGACATGGACTTCTTCGAACAACAAGGTTGCAACTGTGAATGCTTCTGGTAAGGTAACTGCGGTTGGCGCAGGTTCTGCAACAATCACAGCAAAAGCAAACGGAAGTACATCAGATGTGAAAGCAACCTGTGCAGTTACGGTGTGGAAGACACCGGAAGTTCCGACACAGGCGCCAAGCACAAGTGAGACACCGACGACAAATACGATCACATTAACACCGTATGACGATTGCGAGTACCGCATTGCTCCAGATGGAACATGGCAGGATAGCAACGTATTTGAGGGATTAGATCCGGATACAGAATATACATTTGAAATCCGTGTAAAAGCTGATGCAGATAACAACATTCGCGCGGGCGAAATTGTAACGATCAAAGTAAAGACCGCACAGGAAGGGGAGAAGATCGTAGAAGTAACAGGGGTTCGGTTTGACAATCAGCCTTCCGAGAAATCTATAACGATTGGAGATGCTGCTTCATGGAGCTTCCCGGCAACGGTTTCCCCTGCCAATGCTACAGATAAGACGATTACATATACCTCTTCCAATCCAGAGGTTGCTAAAATTGATGCGACAACCGGTGTTCTTACGGCGGTTGCACCTGGATATACGGAGATTTCTGTAACTACAAAATCGGGTGGATACAAAGATACTGTTAAGCTTTCAGTATATAAGAAATATGAAACACCATTAGCACCAACACTTGCATCTAAGCCAACGACATCTGTTACATTGAACAGTGTTGCTGGCTGCAAATACTCCAAAGATGGTGTGAACTGGCAGGATAGCAATGTATTTACAGGACTTACAGCCGATACAGCTTATACATTTTATGTAAAGAAGGTGGCAAAGGGGTATTGGCTGGAAAGCGATAAGAGTGCAGGACTCACCGTTACCACAGACAAAGAGACAACCGGAGGTTCGACTGGTGGAAACACCGGAGGAAATACAGGTGGAAATACAGGCGGTAACACAGGTGGTAACACTGGAGGTACCACAGGTGGTAATAATGGAGGCAACAACGGAAGCAATACAGGCGGTAACAATGGTGGAAATACGGGCACAACCACAACGGCTCCGAATATTACAGTTTCCTACCGTACGCATGTACAGACATTTGGTTGGGAAGGAAACGAAAATGATATCAAGACATGGAAATCCAACGGTACTATGTCTGGTACAAGTGGAAAAGCAAAGAGACTGGAAGGTATCAATATTGTTGTAAATTCTGCGGAAGCAGGAAAGACAGCCAATCTCGGTATTCAGTACACGACGCATTGTCAGAGTTACGGCTGGCTGCCTTGGTCTGCAAATGGTGAGATGAACGGAACTGAGGGCGAGGCAAAGAGACTCGAAGCAATCAAGATTCAGCTCACAGGCGCAGATAAGGATAAATATGATGTGTATTACAGAGTGCACGCACAGTCTTACGGCTGGCTTGGCTGGGTGAAGAATGGCGCACCATCTGGAACAGCAGGCTATGCAAAACGTCTGGAAGGTATCCAGATTGTAGTTGTAAAGAAGGGGGAATCTGCACCGGGTGCAAACTTCAAGGGTGTAAATGTTACGAAACAGTTGGCAAGCTATATTGCAAAGGCTGGATCTTCACCAGTTGTCGGAAATCCGGCAACTTCCAATACGAATCCATCTGTGGTCGGTGAGAATGCAATCAATGTTGCATATCGTACACATGTACAGAGCTTCGGCTGGCAGGGCTGGAAGTATAATGGACAGATGAGTGGTACGTCTGGATTAGCAAAGCGTCTCGAAGGTATCAATATCAAGCTGACAAACCAGACATATAGTGGAAGCATTGTCTATACGACACATGTACAGTCTTATGGCTGGCAGGGAAATGAGAACGATCCAAATACATGGAAACGCAATGGCGTTATGTCTGGTACAAGTGGAGAGGCGAAG
Source organism: bacterium (assembly GCA_963631525.1). GTDB lineage: Bacteria > Bacillota > Clostridia > Lachnospirales > Lachnospiraceae > Coprococcus_C. The sequence goes on along the minus strand of CAVGQQ010000087.1, from coordinate 480 downwards.
CGTCTCGAAGCAATCCGTATCGCGTTGACTGGCGAGATGGCAGAGCATTACGATGTATACTATCGTGTTCATGCTCAGAGCTTTGGCTGGCTCGGATGGGCGAAGAATGGTGAGGCTGCCGGAACCGCAGGACTTGCAAAACGTCTTGAAGGAATTCAGATTGTTCTTGTGCCAAAGAATGGTAAGGCACCAGCGGTAAGTTATCAGGGTATTACCAGTGTGAAAACACAGCCATACATTAAGAAATAATTAAAAAAATTTTCATTGAAAGCCCGCATAATTGCGGGCTTTTTCTAAATGTTCCAAACTTACTCTTTACATTTGTTTAGTTGTCATGATATACAAAAATAAATAGAAAAATTCGTATATCATCGCTTTACAGCATTCCTTTTCAAGTTATACTTGAGTTTCCGCAAAATGTAATTAAAAAATAGTTATGTCTTCCCAGAGCACCAATCTGTCATTTTTTCGGAATTTTAG
>CAVGQQ010000086.1:0-11828 GCA_963631525.1 bacterium | reverse complement strand
CGGAACCGTACGCACGGTGGTGTGAGAGGTCGGGGAAATTTATTTAATTTTCCCTTCCTACTCGATTTATAGAGGTTTTTCGTTATGTGAAAAGCTATATTGGAACACAATGTCATGGATGATATTGGGGTATTACTTGAAAATATGAAAATTCCCCCAGTTTGTCCCGGTATATTCGTGTTCTATTGGGTATATTTGCGTATTCCAATATATTTCCCCAACAATTTCTGCTCTTTTTTCAAAATCGTTGGGGAATATTCATATATGTGCATTTCTTACCCAATTGACTTTAATTTCCAGACTTGTGATTGGGGGATTTTTGAAAATACGAAAAATTTCCCCAATTCGTTTCTGTGTATTTATCCGCGGTTGGGGAACTTTTTTGGAAAATTAAAAATTCCCCAATTCACCCAAACAAGCCTGTCAAACAAAGCCGTCCAAAGTCCTGAGAAGGCACATGCGACACATAAAAACACCTTGCCACACAGAAACCAATTGATATAATCCATACGCTTATGATCTCACAAAAATCCCTGCTCACAAAAATCCCTGCTCACAAAAATCCCTATGATTTCTTGTTGCAAAATCTCCCCTACTCGTGCATAATAGAATACAAATAAATTCTCTTACAAATCAAGAGAGGGAAAGAGGTAAAAACTATGAGCGACACAAATGATGGAGCAGTCAGAGACGCGAAAAAGCTCGGATTACCGAAGGTTTTGATCTTGGGATTACAGCATATGTTTGCAATGTTTGGTGCAACTATTCTGGTCCCAATTTTAGTGTCCGGGTATTTTGCAGATGCATGTGGAGAACCATTGACGAGAGGCCTGACCGTATCGGTCACACTTTTCTGTGCAGGTTTTGGTACATTGCTTTTCCATGTATGTTCCAAGTTTAAGGTACCGGCGTTCCTTGGATCATCGTTTGCATTCTTAGGTGGATTTTCAACCGTAGCCAATCTGGATACTGGTAAATTCGCTAACATGGCAGCAAATGACAAGGTAGCCTATGCCTGTGGTGGTGTAGTTGCTGCGGGTGCCCTGTATCTGATCATGGCATTGATCATCAAGCTGGTTGGTGTAAACCGCGTTATGCGTTTCCTTCCACCAGTTGTAACCGGACCGATCATTATCTGTATCGGACTTTCACTTGCACCGTCCGCAATCTCAAATGCCAGCACAAACTGGTGGCTTGCAATCATTGCGTTAGCAGTTATCATTATCTTCAATATCTGGGGTAAAGGTATGTTCAAGATTATCCCGATTCTGATGGGCGTTGTAATTTCTTACGTGGCAGCAGTAATCATGAATGCGGCAGGACTTACGAATCCAGATGGCAGTGCGATCATCGCATTTGAGTCGGTGAAATCCGCAAGCTTCTTCGGTGTACCACAGTTCCAGTTCGCGAAATTTGATCTCACAACGATTCTGGTTATGGCACCAATCGCGATCGCAGCGATGATGGAGCATGTAGGAGATATGTCGGCGATTTCAGCAACGGTTGGAAAGAATTTTATTCAGGATCCAGGGTTGCATCGCACTTTGATTGGTGATGGTCTCGCAACATCGTTTGCAGGAATGATTGGCGGACCTGCCAATACAACATATGGTGAAAACACTGGTGTGTTGGAGCTTTCCAAGGTGTATGATCCAATGGTTATCCGTCTGGCAGCTGTATTTGCAATCGTACTTTCCTTCATCCCGAAGTTTGCAGCCGTGATCTCTACGATGCCATCTGCTATCATCGGTGGTGTATCATTCATGTTATATGGTATGATTTCGGCTATCGGTGTTCGTAATGTCGTTGAGAACAGAGTAGATCTGACACGTTCCAGAAACCTGATCATCGCAGGTGTTATCTTCGTCTGCGGACTTGGTTTCTCAAATGGTATTACATTTAAGATCGGGGAGACATCTATCACACTGACAGCACTTGCTATCGCAGCAATCGCAGGTATTCTGTTAAATGCGATTCTGCCGGGAAATGATTATCAGTTTGGCGCAAACCCGGATGGTGACCAGAGCCGTGGTGTCTTTGTAAAGTCTAAGGAATAAATATAATAACAAAAGCAAAAAACTAGAAAAAAGGAGATTACAAAATGGATTTTAAAAATGAGAAAAATATTACGATTTTTGAGCATCCGTTGATTCAGCACAAGATTTCAATTCTGCGTGACAAGAATACAGGAACCAATGAGTTCCGTAAGCTCGTAGAGGAGATCGCAATGCTCGAAGGATTTGAGGCACTTGGCGATCTGCCATTGCAGGATGTAGAGATTGAGACTCCGATCGAGAAATGCATGACACCAATGATTTCCGGTCGTAAGCTTGCTATCGTTCCAATCCTCCGTGCAGGACTTGGTATGGTACCGGGTGTGCTCGCACTTGTACCATCTGCAAAGGTTGGTCATATCGGTATGTATCGTGATGAGGAGACACATATTCCACACGAGTATTACTGCAAGCTTCCAAATCCAATCGATGAGAGAATCATTGTCGTAACAGATCCAATGCTTGCAACAGGTGGTTCTGCTGTGGATGCAATCACACAGATCAAGGCGCATGGCGGAAAGAAGATTAAGTTTATGTGTATCATCGCTGCACCAGAAGGTGTACAGAAGCTGCATGAAGCACATCCGGATGTACAGATCTATGTTGGACACCTTGACCGTGAGTTGAATGAGAATGCGTACATTTGTCCGGGACTTGGCGATGCAGGCGATCGTATCTTCGGTACAAAATAACAGATAATTTAATCTGACCTTATAAAAAGCACAGGAACTGGGTATTTTAACATACCCAGTTCCTGTGCTTTAATAATACCCGATAATTATAGTTTCATTATATATAGGAGGAACAACAATGAGCGAGAACAGATATGAATTGAATAAGAACCTTGCACAGATGTTAAAGGGTGGCGTTATCATGGATGTAACAACACCTGAGCAGGCCAGAATTGCACAGGAAGCAGGTGCATGTGCAGTTATGGCATTGGAGAGAATTCCAGCCGATATCCGTGCAGCCGGTGGTGTATCCCGTATGAGTGATCCAAAGATGATCAAGGGAATTCAGGAAGCTGTTACAATTCCAGTTATGGCAAAATGCCGTATCGGACATTTTGTAGAGGCACAGATCCTTGAAGCAATCGAGATTGATTACATCGATGAGAGTGAAGTTTTATCACCAGCCGATGATATTTACCATATTGACAAGACAAAATTCAAGGTGCCATTTGTGTGTGGTGCACGTGATCTTGGCGAAGCACTTCGTCGTATCGAGGAAGGTGCATCTATGATCCGTACAAAGGGTGAGCCGGGAACTGGTGATGTTGTACAGGCAGTTCGTCATATGCGTGCGATGAACTCTGAGATCCGTCGTATCGTTGGTATGGCAGAGGATGAGATCTACGAAGCAGCTAAGCAGCTTCAGGTACCAGTGGAGCTCGTTCGTTATGTCCATGAGAATGGCAAGCTTCCAGTTGTAAACTTTGCAGCCGGTGGTGTTGCAACACCTGCCGATGCAGCACTTATGATGCAGCTTGGTGCAGAGGGTGTATTCGTTGGTTCTGGTATCTTCAAGTCTGGAAATCCTGCAAAGCGTGCAGCTGCTATCGTTAAGGCTGTTACAAACTACCAGGATGCAAAGCTGATCGCAGAGCTGTCAGAGGATCTTGGCGAGGCTATGGTCGGAATCAATGAGTCTGAGATTGAGATTCTTATGGCAGAAAGAGGAAAGTAAGATGAAGATAGGAATATTGGCATTGCAGGGTGCATTTGCAGAGCATGAAGCATCCCTTGATAAATTACATATTCCACACTTCGAGATCCGTCAGGCAGATGATCTGCAGGACGATATGGATGGATTGATCATTCCGGGCGGCGAAAGTACAGTTATGGGAAAGCTTCTGAAGGAGCTTTCCCTGTATGAACCCCTCAAGGCGAAGATTGAGGCAGGTCTGCCGGTCTTCGGTACCTGTGCCGGTTTGTTGCTTCTGGCAAAGGATATTGATGGAGAGGATGCACTTGGCTTCCGGACGATGAATATTGTAGCCCGCAGAAATGCTTACGGCAGACAGCTTGGCAGCTTCTTTGCAGAGGAGGACTTCAAGGGAATCGGAACTGTCGGCATGACATTTATCCGTGCTCCATATATTGAGCGTGTCGGGGATGGCGTCGATGTTTTGGCGACATGTGATGGCAAGATCGTAGCTGCCCGTCAGGGAAACCAGCTTGTGACTGCATTCCACCCGGAGCTGACCGAAGAAGTAAAGATTCATCAATATTTTGTGGATATGATTTCGGAAAACTAAGCAAAAACACGAAAGAACCCTCGAATCAAGGGTTCTTTTTTTATACCATTTCTTTAATTGTATTTGCCTCTCACATCTAGTATAATTAAGTGATTTTGGATAAAAATAGGATTAAATATTATACAAGGGGGCAAATATGAGCAAAAGAGAAGACATTAAAAAAGTTCTGATTATCGGTTCCGGTCCAATCATTATTGGTCAGGCATGTGAGTTTGACTATTCCGGCACGCAGGCATGTAAAGCACTGAGACAGCTCGGTTACGAGATCGTTCTGGTGAATTCCAACCCTGCAACCATTATGACAGATCCTGGTATTGCGGATGTGACATATATTGAGCCATTGAATGTGACAAGACTGGAGCAGATTATTGCCAAGGAACGTCCAGATGCGATATTACCGAACCTCGGTGGTCAGTCTGGTCTTAATTTGTGTTCCGAGCTTGCAGCCGCAGGCATACTTGACAAATATAACGTAAAGGTCATCGGCGTTCAGGTAGATGCAATCGAACGTGGTGAGGATCGAATTGAATTTAAGAAAACTATGAACAAACTGGGAATCGAGATGGCGCGCAGTGAAGTTGCCTATTCTGTAGAAGAAGCACTTGCGATTGCAGATAAGCTTGGTTACCCAGTTGTTTTGCGTCCAGCCTATACAATGGGTGGCGCCGGCGGCGGACTTGTCTACAATGTAGAAGAGTTGAAGACCGTCTGTGCAAGAGGTCTGCAGGCAAGTCTGGTAGGGCAGGTACTCGTTGAGGAATCAATCCTTGGCTGGGAAGAGCTGGAGCTTGAGGTTGTCCGTGATGCAAAGGGTAACATGATTACTGTCTGCTTTATCGAGAACATTGATCCACTTGGCGTACACACGGGAGATTCCTTCTGTTCTGCACCAATGCTTACGATCTCTGATGAATGTCAGAAGCGTTTGCAGGAGCAGGCATATAAGATTGTAGACGAAGTACAGGTCATCGGTGGAACCAACGTACAGTTTGCACATGATCCGGTGACAGACCGAATCATCGTAATCGAGATCAACCCTAGAACTTCCCGTTCTTCCGCACTTGCTTCCAAGGCGACTGGATTCCCAATCGCGCTTGTATCAGCGATGCTGGCAGCAGGACTTACATTGGATGAGATTCCTTGTGGTGTACACGGAACCCTCGACAAATATGTTCCGGGTGGCGATTATGTCGTAATCAAGTTTGCAAGATGGGCATTTGAGAAGTTTAAGGATGCGCAGGACAAGCTTGGTACACAGATGCGTGCCGTTGGTGAAGTCATGAGTATCGGTAAGACTTATAAGGAAGCATTCCAGAAGGCAATCCGAAGCCTGGAGATTGGTCGTTACGGACTTGGCTTTGCAAAGGATTTCCATGATAAGACAAAGGATGAACTGCTTGCAATGCTGGTAGAGCCGACAAGTGAGAGACAGTTTATCATGTATGAGGCACTTCGTAAGGGTGCAACAGTTGATGAGTTATACAACCTGACGAAGATCAAGCATTATTTCATTGAGCAGATGAAGGAACTTGTAGAAGAGGAAGAAGCGTTGCTTGCAAAGAAGGGCGAGACACTCGACAAGGATACAATGGAGCAGGCGAAGAAGGATGGTTTCTCAGACCGTTACTTAAGCAAGCTGCTTGAAGTCCCAGAGGACGATATCCGCAATACCCGTCTTGGCTATGGCATTACCGAGAGCTGGGAGCCGGTACATGTAAGTGGAACCGAAGACCGTTCTTATTACTATTCAACCTACAATGCACCAGACCATACAACGATTACAAACAACAAGAAGATCATGATCCTTGGCGGTGGTCCAAACCGTATCGGTCAGGGTATTGAGTTTGACTATTGTTGCGTACATGCAGCTCTTGCATTGAAAGAGCTTGGATTTGAGACAATCATCGTAAACTGCAACCCGGAGACGGTTTCGACAGATTACGATACATCCGATAAATTGTATTTCGAGCCATTGACACTCGAAGATGTACTTTCTATCTACGAGAAGGAGCAGCCGGTTGGCGTGATCGCACAGTTTGGTGGACAGACACCGCTGAATCTGGCAGCCGACTTGAAGAAGAATGGTGTGCGTATCCTTGGTACATCTCCAGAAGTCATTGATATGGCAGAGGATCGTGACCTCTTCCGTGCAATGATGGAGAAGCTGGAGATCCCAATGCCAGAAGCTGGCATGGCAACAAATGTTGAGGAAGCACTGGCAGTCGCTGAGAAGATCGGTTATCCGGTTATGGTGCGTCCTTCTTATGTCCTTGGTGGACGTGGTATGGAGGTTGTCAGCGAGCCGGAATCTCTGAAGAAATATATGGCAGCCGCTGTTGGTGTGACACCGGACCGTCCAATCCTGATCGACCGTTTCCTGCGCCATGCAACCGAGTGTGAGGCAGATGCGATCGCAGATGGCAAGCATGCATTTGTACCAGCCGTTATGGAGCATATCGAGCTTGCAGGTGTGCACTCCGGTGATTCCGCATGTATTCTTCCATCCAGAGGAATTCCTGAGAATCTCGTGGAGACGATCAAAGATTATACAAGAAAGATCGCAGAGGAAATGGGTGTCTGCGGTTTGATGAATATGCAGTATGCAATCGAGAACGACAAGGTATATGTACTCGAAGCCAATCCTCGTGCATCCCGTACCGTACCATTGGTTTCCAAGGTATGTGGCGTGTCGATGGTGAAGATCGCAACACAGATCATGACAAGCGAGCTGACTGGCAAGCCATCTCCACTTCCAGAGATGAAGGAAGTAAAGCCGAAGTATTATGGTGTGAAGGAAGCCGTATTCCCATTCAACATGTTCCAGGAGGTTGATCCGGTATTAGGCCCTGAGATGCGTTCAACCGGCGAGGTACTTGGACTTTCCACAAATGTCGGTGAGGCATTCTACAAGGCACAAGAAGCAACGCAGACAAGACTTCCGAAGGAAGGCACCGTGCTCTTCTCTGTCAGCCGCAAGGATAAGCCGGAGGTTGTAGAGATCGCGAAGACATTTGAAAAATGCGGATTCCATATTGTTGCGACTGGTACAACTTATGAATTGTTGATTGCAAATGGCATCAAGGCAGACCGTATCAACAAGATGCAGGAAGGCAGACCAAATATCGTGGATGCTGTGATGAACGGCAAGATCCAGCTCATCATCAATACACCTGCTGTACAGGAAGAGAGGATGTTTGACGACAGCTATATCCGTAAGACAGCGATCCGTGCAAAGGTTCCATATATGACAACGATGGCAGCCGCACGTGCAACGGCTGAGGGTATCGAGGCAGTCCTGAAATATGGCGAGATCGGCGTTATGTCATTGCAGGAGATCCATAAGGCAATCCAGTAATTGACAAAAGCTGCTCTAAAATCATATAAAAATGTATACTTGTATACATGCAAAAAGGAGGGTGTAAATTTCCATTTACATCTTCCTTTTTTTGTAGGTGTGTATTATAATAGCACTTGGTCACTAAATATAGTGTTGAAATAAAAATAAAAATACTATATTTAGTGTTTTGAAAAATATAACAAAGGGAGTCAAATACAAATGGATGCAGTACACACAAATGTAATTAAGAGAAATGGCGAGGAAGTAAGCTTCGACCTCGACAAAATTGTGAATGCGATCACTGCTGCGAACAAAGAGGTAGACCGGTTGCATCAGTTGAACGATTATCAGGTGCAGGCGATTGCCGATAACATTGCGAAGCAGATCGAGATCATGACACATGCGATTCACGTGGAAGATATTCAGGATATGGTGGAAACCGGAATTATGGAGATGCGTGGATATGAGGTGGCACAGAAATATGTGCGTTACCGGTATAAGCGGGAGCTTGCAAGAAAATCAAACACGACCGATAATGGAATCCTAGCATTGATCGATCATCTGAATGAGGAAGTCAATCAGGAGAATTCCAATAAGAATCCGGTCATCAATTCGACACAGCGTGATTACATGGCAGGCGAGGTCAGCAAGGATCTGACGAAGCGTATGTTACTTCCAGAAGAAATCGTGGAAGCACATGAGCAGGGAATTATTCATTTCCATGATTCGGATTATTTTGCACAGCGTGAGCACAACTGTGATCTGGTAAATCTGGAAGATATGCTGCAAAACGGTACAGTTATCAGTGAGACCATGATCGAGAAGCCGCACAGCTTCTTCACTGCATGTAATGTCACAACACAGATCGTTGCGCAGGTCGCAAGTAACCAGTATGGCGGACAGTCCTTTACACTTTCCCATATCGCACCGTTTGTTGATGTGAGCCGGAAGAAAATCCGGGAGCAGGTCATCGAAGAACGGAAGATGTGTGGCGAAGCATTGGACGAGGAAGTAATCAGCAAGATTACAGAGAGCCGTCTGCGTGCAGAGGTTAAGAGCGGAATCCAGACGATACAGTACCAGCTTATCACGCTGATGACCTGTAATGGTCAGGCACCGTTTGTCACGATGTTTATGTATCTCGATGAGGTCCCAGAAGGACAGACAAGAGACGATCTGGCAATGATCATCGAGGAAGTGTTGCAACAGAGAATCCAGGGTGTTAAGAATGAGAAGGGCATCTGGATCACACCGGCATTCCCGAAGCTTATCTATGTACTCGACAAAGATAATATTACCGAGGATTCCAAGTATTGGTATCTGACCGAACTCGCTGCGAAATGTACTGCAAAGCGTATGGTGCCGGATTATATTTCAGCGAAGGTAATGCGTGAGCTGAAAAATGGTGATGTCTATCCGTGCATGGGCTGCCGGTCATTCCCAACATCCGAGGACAGCCAGAGAAATCCAGATGGTACAAGAAAATATTACGGACGATTCAATCAGGGTGTTGTCACAATCAACTTGGTTGATGTTGCGTGTTCCGCAGAGGGACATATTGACCGGTTCTGGGAGATTCTTGACTCCCGTCTGGAACTTTGCCATCGTGCCCTGCGATGCAGACATGAGCGGCTGCTTGGAACGGTATCCGATGTGGCGCCAATCCTGTGGCAGCATGGCGCACTTGCGCGACTCAAGAAGGGCGAGACGATTGATAAGTTATTGTTCAATGGATATTCAACAATCTCACTTGGCTATGCAGGACTCTGCGAGATGTGTGTGCGCATGACGGGCAAGACACATACTTCCCCGGAAGGCAAGAAGCTTGCACTCGAAGTGATGCAGAAATTAAATGATAAATGTAATGAGTGGAAGGAAACGGAGAACATCAGCTATTCTGTCTATGGTACACCGATGGAATCTACGACATACAAATTCGCGAAGTGCTTACAGAAGCGGTTTGGAATCATCAAAGGCGTTACAGACAAGAACTACATTACGAACAGCTACCATATCCATGTAACGGAGCCAGTCAATGCATTTGACAAGCTGAAATTCGAATCCGAGTTCCAGAAGCTTTCACCGGGTGGTGCAATCAGTTACGTGGAAGTACCGAACTTGCAGGATAATGTCGAGGCGGTTATTTCCGTGATGAAATTTATCTATGATAACATTTTATATGCGGAGTTAAATACGAAGAGCGATTACTGTGAGATCTGCGGTTATGATGGCGAGATCAAGATCGTAACGGATGAGAACGGCAAGCTCGTCTGGGAGTGTCCAAATTGTGGCAACCGCGACCAGAACAACCTGTTTGTTGCCCGTAGAACCTGTGGCTACATTGGAACCCAGTTCTGGAATCAGGGACGGACGCAGGAGATCAAAGACCGCGTACTTCACCTGTAAATTCGTATGGGCTGAAAAAATTTTAATATGAATATTTGAAAGGCAGGAACAGACGATTTCTTATGCTCCTGCCTTTGTTTATAAAATGACGATTTAGCTAAGTGATTTAAGAATCTGTTTATACCTCATTATTTCTTTTGCGCATGTTTACATTTCCATGAATCATATGTAATTATATATTCTTTTTTACAATTTGGACATTTTATTGGATTATATTTCTTGCTATTTTTTTCAATATGACATTTGCAGTTAGGACATTTACTTGGAATTTTATCCAGAAATTTATATTGTTCGTATCCGATTATAGTGTCATATTTTTTATTAAATTTATGATTTAAAAAGGCAATTACATCATTTTGATGTATTTTCATAATAAGTATATCATATCCATTAAAATCTGTATTAAACATAGCTTTGACTATTTTCCCGCCAATAACTCCCCCTAAGAATTCGACGATTAGACCGATTCCTCCGGTTCCTGCGCCTAGTAAAAGGTCTAAGGCGAAGCAGCCTGCTCCTATTTTACCTAACTTTTCGGCCATCTTTCCTGATGAATACCCCAGTTTGTTGCTAGAAACTTGTTTTTTTAATTCTTGCATAATTTCATTTTTTAATTCACCGGTAGGTTCTATAAACATTTTTTTTTGATCTAGAGCATCAATAACATCATTTCTAGTATTGCATATAGTTATTTCATATTCGTTGTTTTTAATCATTTATTATATCCTCCATTTATTTTTTTTGATTATAGCATTTTTGCATTAGTGCGTCAACGCACTGTGCGCAAGCGCAAGTTAATTGCACGCACTTTTTTGTCTATAATCTATTTAATAAATTATAAGGAGCTTCCTGTATACTTTAAAGTGTAAAGGGAATTGACCAAAAAGAATACCTCAAGTAAATTTAGATTATTACTGACCCTGCAAGTTGGTAAAATCTAAAAACACAAGAGGTATTCAAGATGAATGTTAAAACAAGAAAAGCAAAAAATCAAGCAAATGTAAGCAACCAGGTAACAAATCTTTTATCAAAAGAAGAACTGACCAAGAAAATAGAGGTGATTGAAAAAGAACTGAACTCCTATACCTGGCGTGAATTGGAAACAAATGGTAAGTTTGCCAAGAACGACAAGTTATCTTTCATTACGGATGACATGCTTATAGTAGGATGCGATATAGGCAGTGAGACTCATTACATCAGAGCCATTGATGTCAGAGGAAGGGAACTGAGCCGTGGTGCATTTGAATTCAGTAACACATCGGAAGGCTTTGCAAATGCCAGAGCGTGGGTGCTGGAACTTGCAGCAAAAAACGAAAAGAAACAGATAGTGCTGGGTCTTGAACCGACAGGCCACTACTGGTTTGCGTTGGCTGCATGGATGATTTCAAATGGAATCAGCGTTGTCCAGGTAAATCCCTATGCTGTAAAGCAGAGTAAAGAAATCGAGGACAACAGTCAGCGAAAGGATGACAGAAAAGATCCAAAACTGATTGCAAATCTTGTGAAAGATGGTAATTACGGAATGCCATATCTTCCAGAAAAAATCTATGCGGATATGAGAAGGCTTTCCATGTTCAGAGACCAGCTTACAGAAGACAGAATCCGAAACATTAACCGGCTGCACAGGGAACTCAAGATCTATTTTCCGGAATATATGGACGCATTCGGAAAAATTGATGGTGCATTTACATTGGAAATATTGAAGGTATCAGCTATTCCATCTGATATCGTTGCACTTGGAGCAGAAGGCATGAAAAATATCTGGCATGCTGCC
>CAVGQQ010000085.1:8953-12326 GCA_963631525.1 bacterium | reverse complement strand
GTTTCCGGTACATACTGACCGCCATGAATTCCAAATCTTCCTTTCGACATCTCTTGTCCTCCTTGTATATCTCTCAACTATCTTATCGTAGTTATAACTTAAGTTCCATATGCTGATTCCAAATATGCAATATAGAACACATTATTCTCTTACTATATTCACGACTTCCACCATCTTGTCGAAGTCCTTGCTTCCGTCTGTCTCGATTCCGGAGCTTACATCCAGTCCGTAGCTTCCAAGTACGGCTGCCTCCCTCAGGTTTCCTGCATGAAGTCCGCCTGCTAAGAAATACGGCTTTCCGAATAACTCTCCTTCTGTGGTATCTCCAGCGACTGCCTTTGCCTCCCGCAACAGCTCCCAGTCAAACGCCTCTCCGGTTCCACCAAGCACGCCCTTCCGATAGGTGTCTAACAGCAGATAATCAACCGGAAGTTCCGCTGCCTGCCGTATCTGCTCGACTGTCTGTACCTTGACCGCCTTGATCACCGGCACATCACATACCTCACGCAGACGTCTGATATAGTCCGCATCTTCCTCGCCATGCAACTGAACCATGTCGATACAGCCATCCTGCACAAGCGATGTGATCACGGAAATATCTTCATTGACGAACACGCCGACTGCCGGAATCTCCGCATCTAACGCTTCCCGGAATTCCTTTGCCTGTGTGGCACTGATCTTCCGTCTCGTATTCGCAAATATAAATCCGACGAAATCCGGCTTGACCTGATTTGCATATTCGATATCACACGGCTTCATCATACCACATAATTTAATCTTCTGCATTTCACTTTCCTTCCAGCCTATTCCTTACTTATCCTGCTTTGCACGTCTACATTCCACGCAGTTCATCCAACGCCCGCTTCTTATTCTCACTGCGCATCAGCGTCTCACCGATCAGCACCGCATCCGTTCCATTTTCCAGAAGCTTCGCAATGTCCTCTGCCGTCTTGATTCCGCTCTCTGAGACAAATGCAACTTCCTTCGGCACCATCTTCCGATACCTTGCGGAATTGTTGATATCAACCGTAAATGTCTTCAGATCCCGGTTATTCACGCCGATGATCGAAGCCTCTGCGCGAAGCGCCATCTCTACTTCCTGCTCATCGTGTGCCTCGACCAGTGCCGACATGCCAAGCTCGGTTGCGATCGCCTGATACTCCTCTAACTCCGACTGGGAAAGCAGCGAACAGATCAGCAGGATTGCCGATGCACCAAGCGTCCGTGCCTGATAGATCATATACGGATCAACCGTAAAATCTTTTCGCAATACCGGAATCTTCACATGCTGGGTAATCTCTTTTAAGTACAGGTCCTTTCCCTGAAAATAATACGGTTCCGTCAGACATGAAATTGCGGCTGCGCCCGCCATCTCATATTCCTTCGCAATCTGGAGATACGGAAACTCCTCTGCGATCACACCCTTGGACGGAGACGCTTTCTTCACCTCACAGATAAACGAAATGCCCGGACTCTTCAAGGTCTGGTAAAACGGAAATAATCTCGGACGGTTTCCCTTCGGCAATTCCGCTGCCAGCCGCTCCGCTTCATTCCGCATATTGAAAAATGGTATTTGTTTTTTATCTTCTTCCACACGCGCCCGTGTCTTTTCTGCTATCTCATCTAATATCATGCTTAAACTCCCTTATGCCATTTTCCTGTAAGTTATTTTTGTTTGCATATTATGCATTTGTTTCTTCTATAAATTTCTCAAGAGTTGCAAGTGCCTTGCCGCTTGTGATCATCTCACGCGCTTCCTTGATACCTTCTTCGATGCTCACATTCTTTGCAACATGGATAGCTGCACCTGCATTGATCAGCACGGCATCAAGCTTCGCACCCGTTACCTTTCCTTCGAGGATTTCCTTCACTAATGCTGCATTTTCCTCCGGTGTACCACCAACTAAGTCTTCCTTCTTGCATCTTGTAAATCCGAACTGCTCCGGTGTAATCGTGTACTTTGTGATCTTGCCATCAGCAAGCTCGCACACCTCAGTGTCTGCACTCATGGAAATCTCATCCAAGCAATCCATACCATAGACAACCATTGCACGCTTCAATCCAAGATCCTTCAACGCATTTGCGACCGTGTCGAGCAGATCCTCACTGTACACGCCGAGCAGCTGGTATGTATTGTAAGCCGGGTTTGTCAGAGGTCCTAAGATATTGAATACAGTCGGAACACCGATGGCTTTTCTGACTGGACCTACATAACGCATTGCCGGATGATATTTCTGTGCGAATAAGAAGCACAGGTTCGTATCCTTCAGCACGTTCGCATTCTTCTCTGGCTCTAACATCAGATTGACGCCAAGTGCTTCAAGGCAATCTGCGGTTCCGCATTTGCTGGAAGCTGCACGGTTTCCGTGCTTGGCAACTGCCACGCCTGCCGCTGCAGTTACGATCGCTGCCGTTGTTGAGATGTTAAATGTATTTGAACGGTCTCCACCAGTTCCTACGATATCGATCACATCCATATCGCCGCGGTCAAGCTTCGTTGCGAAGCTGCGCATACCTTCGGCACAGGCGGAAATCTCTTCGGCTGTCTCCCCCTTCATATGCAGGGCTACCAGAAATGCTGCGACCTGTGACTGTTCTGCCTCACCGCTCATGATCTCCTTCATAACCTGAAGGGCTTCTTCTCTTGTCAGATTCTCTTTATTCATTGCTTTGCTGATTGCTTCTTTTATCATTGTTTTATCCTCCTGTTTATATTTATATATTCAAAAACCGCTCCATTATTTTCCTTCCATCGGGTGTCAGGATTGACTCCGGGTGGAACTGTACGCCGTATACCGGATAGTCCCGATGCTCCACTGCCATGATCTCGCCGTCCTCTGTACGGGCGATTACCTTCAGCACTTCCGGAAGCTTATCCTCTTCCGCCGCAAGGGAATGATATCGGGCTGCCTGCAGCTTCGGTTCCATCCCTTTGAAGATGACGCTGTCGGTGTCGAGATCAACGATGGACATCTTTCCGTGCATCAGCTTCTTTGCATATCCGACCTCTCCGCCGAATGTCTCGCAGATTGCCTGATGTCCGAGACACACACCGAGGATTGGAATTTTACCCTTGAAGTAATCAATCACTTCCTCACAGATCCCGGCATCCTTTGGTCTGCCCGGTCCCGGCGATACGATGATGTGATCCGGTGCCAGTGCTTCAATCTCTGCGATCGTCATCTCATCATTTCGGATCACCTTGATGTCCGGTCGGATCATTCCGACGAGCTGATATAAGTTGTAAGAAAAACTATCGTAATTATCAATCAGTAATATCATGCTGCCATCTCCTTTCTTAGTCTGTCATTTCCTGTGAGATCTCGATTGCCTTCATCACAGCCTTTGCCTTGTTGATACATTCCTGATATTC
>CAVGQQ010000085.1:7114-8337 GCA_963631525.1 bacterium | reverse complement strand
TAGGTGTTCAGCAGGCTTCCAGAGAAATCTGCCTCCAACCGGTTCGATAACACAACCTGGAAGATATCCCCTTCGTAAATATAATTCTTCGCTTTCTCCACCATGTTGCAGAAGGCTTCCTTATCAAATAACTTCCGGTATTCGGATGTCATCTTTGCCGGTTCTACCTCGGCTTCCTCACCATGCTTGATCAGTTCAATGATCTCGGAAATCTCTTCCACTGCATGGATGTAATTCTCCGTCAGGTTATCCGTCTTCGCATTCGCGATGATGAGCATCTTCTGCTTCACATTATCAAATGCGATTACCTTATCGAACAGCATCAGATCTACATCATTGAACCCTTCCTCATCCTCTGCATCCAGATTCAGCTTCGGCTCGCTGTATTTGATGTAATCATATGCGAAATATCCAACCAGTCCGCCGGTAAATGTCGGGAATCCTTCGATTTTCGGACTCTTGTAATCTGCCAAGATCTCGTTGATACAAGCTTCCGGATGCTGTACCATTTCCTCCCGGATAACGTTTCCATTCACATCAGTAACCTTCAGCTTTCCGTTCATGCATGTCACACAAAGCTTCGGCTTGTAACCAAGGAATGTATAACGGCCCCAGTTTTTCTGATCCTCCACGCTCTCTAACATATAACAATGCTTGCTTGCCTTTTTCAGTATCTTCAATACCTGCATCGGTGTGCGGATATCGGAATAGATTTCCTTCAAAACCGGAACAACCTTGTAATCCTTCTGATACTGCATTGCTTCTTCTAATGTTGGTCTGATCATCTCCAAACTCCTTTCTTCGTGACATGGTTCCAATAATTTCGGCTCATTTTTTCTAACAAAAAAAGTCCTTGACAAAATATACTTTTGTCAAGGACGGAATTTCCGCGGTGCCACCTTGCTTCATGAGAACTCCTCTCATGCTCTTTCAGAATACTATCATATTCCCTGCAACTAACGTATGCGAACGTCATAGAATACTCAGAGCTTATGCTCCTTTGACTATGCCCTCCGTGGTCCATTTGCTACCCTGCGTTCGACTCGGTTCTCAGCCTCCCGAATTCTCTGTACGTGCACGATGTAACGTTATCTCCACATCATTGGTTTCGTGTCACTATTCATTTTCGATAGGTTTATACTACTCTACTTCGGAAAAAATGTCAATAACCTTTTTTCAGTTATTTTTCCTCTGTCAAACCCAGTTTAGCTCAATGCACTCAA
>CAVGQQ010000085.1:4868-6885 GCA_963631525.1 bacterium | reverse complement strand
ATCGTCTCGAAGCTGGATGCCGTCTCTGTCGCTGCGATACTCTGCAGCTTGTTGTTATCGATCAGGTAGCTGACAACATTTACAACTTCGGTCAGCTCCTCTGAAATATTTCCAATCAGCTCAGCGATGTTGACCGTTGCTTCCTGTGTCTGATCTGCAAGCGCTGAAATCTCAGATGCAACGACTGCAAAGCCCTTACCGGCCTCACCAACTCTTGCTGCCTCGATACTTGCATTTAAGGAAAGAAGGCTTGTCTGGTCAGTAATATTGCCGATGATATCAACGATATTCTGCATCTGGCTTGCATACGCTGTCAGCTTGTCAAGCTCGGTTGCAACCTTCTTGCTCGCCTCATCGCTTGTCTCTACCTGCGAGATCAGTTCGTCGATCTTATTCTTGCCGAGCGCAACTTCCTCACTTGCCTCAACCATATCATTCTCGATCGTGTCAGATACATTCTCTACACGCTCGATCACATGCTGAATCTCCTCGGTCTTGAGAAGCTGGGACTGTACAGAATCTGCCGTATCGTTCGTTCCGTTCGTCACTTCTTCCATAGAAGCCTTTGTCTTTGTCACAGAATCTTCCAGTGTTGTCATCTTCTCTGACACTGCCAGAATATCTCCGATCATGTTCTCGGAAATCTCCAGAATCTGCTCTAACATTGCAGATACAGACTCCTTCTCCTGTGTGATTGCCTTCATCTTCGCTTCATTGTTCGAGATGATAACATTCGTTGCCATCACCATAAATACGGCAAACAACAATGTAAATCCAATCCGGATCTCGATATTCGTAACATTCTCTGATGTAATCATGCCATTTGCTGCCATGTAGATTACATGAACCAGATTGATCAGGAACATACCGCCTGCAGCACCAAAGCTCAGTCGTTTCTGTCCATACACAATGACGAACAAACTGACAAGTGCACCATACACGAATGCAACCGGTGACACAGTTGTAAATATCGTAAATGTATAGAATACTGCGTATGAATAAATCAGAATCCGCTTCAGATTCTCGCTCTCTGGGTTCCGCTTATACTCAATCCAGATTGCTGCAAGCGGCAAAATCGAAAGTGCCGCAAAGATGGCAAAATATCCACCTGTCCGACTGCCCTTGATGACCTCCACAAGATAACATGCCAGCAAAATCGCATTGTAGATGGAATATCCAATCACCGTAAACCGGTTTGCCCGGCTTGTTCCTTCCAGACTATCCAGCGTATTTTTTACTTCCGCGACTTTTTCCTGCATCTTTTCCTGCATATTATCATGCGCTGCAGTCATCGCTTCTCTTATATTTTCTTCCATAAAGCGCGTTCCTCCTATGTTGTACATTTATATCCTGTCCTGCTTATGATTCTACCACATTTCTATCGGTTCCACAAAGCAGGAATCAATTATTTTGAAAGATTCTTCAGTTCTTCTACCAACTGCATATCTTCTGGTTTTACCTTCATATTCGTACAAAGATTCTTGCCTTCTGCCGTTGTCACGCTGATCTCGATAATCGAACCTTCTCCGATCTGTGTCGATGCCGCCTTGAAAAATGCCGGAATCTTCGGGTGGTTTGTCGTAAACCGCGATAACAGTCCTTTTGCCTTCATTAAATTCATTGGATTCATGTCTGTCTACTCTCCTTTAGCCCAATCAAATGATGTCCGCACCGCCTTTTCCCAGCCGCGTATGCGCACATTCTTTTCTTCTTCTGTAATCTGTGGTTCAAATATCCGCTCCGTCTGTGCGTTGCTCCGGATCTCGTCCATATCTTTCCAGTACGAAACAGCCAGTCCTGCCAGATATGCCGCTCCAAGTGCCGTCGACTCCACGCATACCGGTCGCCGCACCGGAACCTGTATAATATCCGCCTGCGTCTGCATCAGATAGTTATTCGCACTGGCACCGCCATCCACATTCAGTGACTGCAGATGGATGCCGGAATCCTGGTTCATCGCCGCAAGCACATCTGCCACCTGATAAGCAATGGAATCGAGCGTTGCCCGCACGATATG
>CAVGQQ010000085.1:3409-4546 GCA_963631525.1 bacterium | reverse complement strand
GTTCCATATGTATTCTTCGCATCGCCCGCCTGAAAACAATTCTGTCCAAAGAGCGCTGCCTGCTGATCGCCTGCGGCACCCGCAATCGGGATCTCGCCGCCCAACAGATTCGTGCATGTATATCCATAAACCTCACTGTTCGAGCACACCTCTGGCAGCATGCATTCCGGAATATCTAACAGCTTTAAGATATCCGCATCCCACTGGAGCGTATGGATGTTGAACATCATCGTTCGCGACGCATTGGAATAATCTGTCACATGCACCGTTCCTCCGGTCAGCTTCCAGATGAGCCATGTCTCAACCGTTCCGAACAACAGCTCTCCGGCTTCCGCACGCTGCCTTGCCTGCGGTACATGGTCTAACACCCATTTTACCTTTGTCGCAGAGAAATACGGATCTAAGATCAGTCCCGTCTTTTGCTGGATCATATCTTTGATTGAACGCACATTCCCTTCTGCATCCGTCATCGTCTGTCCAAGCAATGCCTCACAATATTCTGCGGTTCTCCGGCACTGCCAGACAATCGCGTTACAGACCGGCTGTCCGGTCTTCTTGTCCCAGATGATCGTTGTCTCACGCTGGTTTGTAATTCCGATTGCTGCGATATCCTCTGCTGTCACATTGATCTTTGACATCGCCTCAACTGCCACACCAAGCTGTGTCGACCAGATTTCATTTGCATCATGCTCCACCCAGCCCGGTTGCGGAAATATCTGTGTAAATTCTTTCTGCGCCATACTCACGATCGTGCCTCTCTTATCAAATAAGATACAGCGGTTGCTCGTTGTGCCGGCATCAAGCGCCATAATATAGCGTTTCTTTTGTTTCTCCAATTTCCGTTCCTCACTTTTGTCCAAATATTCTCTGATATCCGTAATTTAACTTCTGTTCTGGTTCTACCGTTGCCGCCATCTCCGGTGTCTCCATCCGCACCTGAATCTGACGCGCTTCCTGCATACGATTCTCACATTCCAGATTGCCGCAGTTCATACAGATGCCCTGACACTGCTGCCCTGGATTATCGGATAACAACGCGAAAAACACCACACTTTTTGATGGCTGCAGCACACCGTATTCATTCGCCGTGATATCATTTTCCTGACCGATCTCTGCCGGCTGTCTGCCATAGACCTC
>CAVGQQ010000085.1:0-3071 GCA_963631525.1 bacterium | reverse complement strand
CTTCTTTTTCTTCTGTGGAAAAATGATATTTGCGCATCACCTGCTCGATAAATGCGTCCTTATTTGGTTGTTCGACTGCCATTCTGACTTTCATAGTTCCACTCTTACCATTTAATTTTTTATAAAATCATATATGTCTTGATATACCCGTTTTCTGCCTTTTTCATTCAGAATTTCATGCCGCATGCCCTTGTACATCGCGCCCCGGACATCCGTATATCCAAGATCCTTCATAAAATGAATCGCTTTACCAAAATCACTTGGACTGATTGCACATGGATCATCCTTGCCAGAGAAGAACTTGATTGGCAGATCCTTATGCTTCATCTGCCAGCCGTCCTTGCTGTATGTCTCCTGCAGAAGATAGACCAGATTCTCGTAACCATCCAGTGTAAATGTGAAATTACAATACCGGTCGTTGTTATATTTCTCTACTGCATCACGGTCGGAATTGATCCACGCATGCTGTAATTTTTCCTTCTTAAACCGTCTCTCGTAGCTCGAATTCATCATGATATAATCCATAAGCTTCGAATGCTTGCGTCTGCCCTTGCATCCGCGGAGAATCTTCAATAACCGCAGTCCCGGCGCAATGCCATGCCGCATCGAAGGACTTCCGACGATCACTGCCTTGTCGATCTCATCATCATACCGTTTCAGATAGCAGCGGGCTACCAGAGAACCCATGCTGTGTCCAAGCAGAATATACGGCACATCCCCAACGCTCTCCTTGATCAGTTCTGTCACCTGATGTGCATCTTCAATCAGTCCATCGTACCCGGCATCGTAGAAATATCCAAGATCTGCGTCACTCACGACACTACTTCCATGTCCACGATGGTCATGGATCACACACAGATATCCCTTCTCTGCCAGAAACTTCATAAAATCATAATACCGTTCCTTGTGTTCACACATTCCATGCAGAATCTGCACCACACCAATGATCTTCCCTTCCGGTGCGACTGTCATTGCATGAATTTCCAATTTATCCGCATCGGAATGAAACTTAAACTCTCTATATTTGACTGCCATGTATAGCCTCCTATCTATTTAACGCCACATTTCTTGCAAATATCCTGTAAGCAGCACACATCACAATGTGGTTTCGTACGCGCACTGCACACTTCTCTGCCATGATATACCAGCCGGTGACATAAATCGCTGCCCTCTTCCGGTGGTATGATCTTCCACAGCGCCATCTCAACTTTCTTCGGTTCCTTCTCACCATCGACAAGTCCCATCCGGTTCACAAGACGGATACAATGTGTATCTGTCACGATTGCAGGCTTGCCGAACACATCACCCATGATCAGATTTGCACTCTTTCTTCCAACGCCCGGAAGCGCCAGCAGCGCATCAAAATCATCTGGTACGTTGTCCTGATATTGCTCATGCAATACCTTCATGCATGCACAGATATCCTTCGCCTTGCTTCTTCCAAGTCCACACGGACGCACGATTGCCTCTACGTCTTCCGGCTTCGCCTCTGCAAGCGCTACTACGGTCGGATATTTCGCATACAGATCCTGTACGACGACATTCACTCTGGCATCTGTACACTGTGCAGCTAACCGCACTTCCACCAGCAGCTTCCATGCCTCATCGTACTCCAGTGTACACGAAGCATCCGGGTACGCTTCCCGCAAACGTTCTATAATTATAGCGGCTCGTTGTTTCTTCGTCATTGCATAGTTTCTCCATTATTTTATCCTTTTTATCATACCAAATTTCATACAAAATGAAAACCTTTTTCTCATGTGTTTCAGCTTGGATTTTTGCATCTTGACGTACTCATTTTTACTCCTGTATAATATTGTAATCAGGTAAAGTAATTGACGTATCTTTCTATATCGTCAAGCAAGTATATGATACAACTGGAGGAACCGGATATGGATTTACGCATACAGAAAACAAGACAGAATATTTTTCAGGCATTCATTGAACTTCGGGAGAAATATCCTTTGGAGAAGATTACCGTCAAGGAGCTGACGGAACGTGCCCAGATCAGCAAGCAGACCTTCTATCTGCACTACCGGGATATGTATGATCTGTCCGAACGTATTGAGCAATCCATGATTCAGGAAATGTTGAAGGAACTCCCTTATCCGGAAAATATCCTCACTCATACCGGCGAGGTCACAAAACAGTTGTTCCAGAAAGCGATCGATCAGGGACATAATTTCCGGGTTGTCTTTTCCGGTTCCCGCGTCAGCGCACTCACCGAGGGTCTGGAAACCTCTCTCAAAAATGCATTATATGAGAAATGTCCAAAATACCGCACCGATCTCCGTGCCAATATTCTCATCACAATTCTGGTTCAGGGCTGTTACCATGCTTACGAGCAGTATTCAACCATTGATCAGGATCGTGTTGTCTCTATTATCAGTAAAATCGCAGATGAAATCTCAAACGAATGTAAGTAAAAGAAATCCTGAAAATGCAAAAGCGGTCAACTTAGGGATAGTTGACCGCCAGCTGCGTTATCAAATAACGCGAAGGAGAAATGTGTGTCTTGTGACACTAATATGAATCTTGGGGGGATTCTATATATATAAAGCATTCTCATGCTTTATACCAATCTCATAAGACTTCTTTCTTCTTTTGTCGATTCGTCTCTACACGAGTTCTCTTTTGTAGAAATGTATCTCTTGAAGTCTATGGTTGTATAATACAGATTTTTTTTGGTTTTTTATATCAAATATATGTCTTTTTTTGCACTATTATGATATACTATAAAAAAATTTAAAAAGAGAGAAATTATTAAGATTTTTAGAAGGAGTATCTATGAATATTGACAAAGAAGTAAACATGAAATTATTCCAGCAACAACAGGAGCAAAGCCGCCATCTGGACTACGAGAAGGAATTTGGCATCTACAAAGCAATCGCCAATGGCAACATGGAGGAAGTAAAAGCCCGTCATAAAGAATACGAGGAACACAAAGGCTACACAACCGGTGATGACAGAAATGGTGTGTTATCTGCCGATCCATTACAGAATGCCAAGTATCACTTTGTAATCCTTGCAGCCATGACAAGCCGCTTCTGTGCACAGTATGGTCTTCCACG
>CAVGQQ010000084.1:0-12327 GCA_963631525.1 bacterium | reverse complement strand
GGGCGGATTCGGGACTTTAACCCGTTAGAAACGTGCGCCGCTAGGCGCACACACAAAAAAAACCATTGCAAATTGCAACGGATTTTTTCGCTTCAAATATATCTCTTAATTCTCATAACGTGCATCAATTTTTTTATCCAGCCATATCCCCAACGGAATAAATGCAATCAACACAACCATCATAATCACGATCGTCCAGACAACTGATCCATTTAAGAAATTATCAGAGATTGTCTGCGCTATCACATATGCCACAAAAGCCTGTATGATATTTACAATTCGTTTCACGAGATTACAGTTCCGCACATTTTTATCAATCATTTTTCACTGCCCCCTTCCTCACTTACTGTATTTGTTCCGGCTTCGTCCGCAATCACAAAACTCACTTCATATGTTTTGCCCATCGCATCGCCGACATTCTTCACATACTGCTCTAACAGCTCCTGTGCGCGCTGCTGCGCCTGTTTCAACAAGGATTCATCCGACTGGACACTCTCCAGCATATTTTCCTGCGCGGTCTTGATTGCTTCTGTCTGATCGTCCGCATTGATTTTCTCTGCACCAAGTCCTTCGCGGGTTGTATAATAAGAGTCTTCATTTAACGACGTCTGATCCACCTGACAGCTCAGCACCTCTGCCTTCGGCATCGTGATCGTCACCTGATCTCCGTCCACTTGCATATCCAGATTCGCAATATCCACACCGAGCTTTACGATACCGGAATACTCGATCCAAAGCTCTGCCGATGTATCCCACCACAGAACTTCCTTTTCCTTCGTCAGCTTTGCCACATTATGATAATAGCACTTGAGCGTTGCCAGCTCACAGATTGTCTGCATCTGCGTAATGCTCAATTCCTTTGTTACTTCTTCACCCTTTTTTCCACACGCAGTCAAAAGCATGGTAACTGCAAGACAAAGGACTACGAACTTTTTTAATTTCTTCATATGTTTTTCCTCCTTCGTCTCTTACTGAATCACCAGTTCATACGTCTCATCCTGATTCTCGATAATTGGCATGAGCAATGCCTTGACCGTATTCTCGCAATTTTCTTTTGCCATCTGTAAGAATACTTCGTTCCCCCGGCATTCAGAACCCGCATCCGCGATACATGCTGCATACGCTTCCTCGGATACATCTGCTGTGTTTGCGCTCTTTTTAACAAACATATAGTCTAGCGAAGCCATATCGACATCAATCTGCTTTACCTGCAACAGCGGCAGCGTCACAATGATTTTCTTCGCCTGCCCTTCGCCGACATTGTCATCGATCTGTACATCAATATCCGCCATGTTGATGCTTGCCTTTACCTCTGCTTCATAGGAAACATAGTAGGCAACCTTCGTCGGATGGTTCTTCTGTGGCACCTCCGCCACACCATTGTAGGTGATTGCGCAGACGGACAGATCATCAATCTGCAATACCTGCTCTAGCTGGCTGCTTGTAAGGATCGTCGTCTCAACCTTCGGTTTCAACCCAAACCATCCAAGCTGCTTTGCAAGCTTATAGCCGACGACAACCACTATTACAACGACTGCCAGAATGATAATCCATTTCAAAAGCTTTACCACATCGCGTGTCGATGTTTTTTTACCTTTTTTCTGAACCTTTTTTCTTCGCTGTTCCTGCACTTCAATATCATCCATATCAGTCTCTTTTGCTGTATCTTCTTCCAGTTCATCCATTCCAGATTTACCCATATGTCTTCTCCTTATGCGTTTTTTCATTCGTATCGTTCACTTCTGCTTCCATGCACATGACTGCCTACTGCAGCGAGACTTTATCTCCATCAATCTTGAAGCAGCCAAAGCTCTTCAGGAAGCTGGAAAATTTGCTGTATCCGTATTTCTTGATACTGAAATTCCGGTTCTCATTTTTTAACGTACTATTTAAGAGTCCCATATTGCTGTTCTTCTGTGGATTCTTCTTTAAGATCTGTACGATCTGCTCCTCAATATCCTTCTTCGGCACAACGTCGTCAATAATCTTTACATAATTCTGACGGTTCTTGGAGATTACCTCGAAATTGCCAAATGCCTCATTGATGAAGATCGTCAGTTTCGAATATCCATAATTCCGCACATCAAAATCTGGATAACGATTCTGCAGCCGGCTTCCCAGCTCACCGATATGCGTTACCTTGTTCTTATCCTCATTCGCATCAATAATGTCATAGATTGCTTTCTGGATCAGCTTAATATCCGTGATATTCGAATTATCTGTATTGCCCTCACGGCTCAGCGCATCCAGCATCTTGAAGCTGGTACATGCCTTCACAAATGCCTGCGGCGTTTTGTTCTCGCCCATGCCTACAACTTCTTTGCCCGCCTCACGCAAACGCTCCGCCAATCTTGTGAAATCACTGTCACTCGATGCCAGACAGAATCCATCCAGATTTCCCGTATAAAGCAGATCCATCGCATCAATGATCATCGCGGAATCGGTCGCATTTTTTCCCTGCGTATATGCATACTGCTGGATCGGCACGATAGAATACCGCAGCAACGTATCACGGTTCCAGCCATTCACGATCTTTGTCCAGTCCCCATAGATTCTCCGTACCGTCACCATGCCCCGATCTGCCAGCTCATCAAACATCGTGTCAATATATTTCGCTGATACATTATCCGAATCAATCAACAATGCATATCGTTTTTCTTCACTACTCATACATTACTCCCCATCCTTATAGCCTTGTTCCAGACGCACGACAAATTCTTTCTCTGGCATTGGCTTGTCAAACACATATCCCTGCACAATGTCACAGCCAACCTTTCTCAAATACTGCAACTGTTCCTTTGTCTCTACGCCTTCTGCGATTGTCTTCTTGCCGAGCTTGCGCACCAGATCCACAATGCTTACAAACATCACCATATCCGTCTCCTTACCCGGATACTCTGTCTCCAGCGGAATAAACGACTTATCGATCTTGATCACATTCAGATCTACTTTCTTGATCATATTCAACGAAGAATAGCCGGTTCCAAAATCATCAATGGATGTCGCAATGCCCTCGCGGCGAAGTCCATTTACGATCTCCGACATAATCTCGTAATTCTGGAAATCCTCACTTTCCGTCAGCTCAATCTCGATATAACGATGATCGATCTCATACTTGTCAATCGCGTTCACGATCTTCTTAACCAGATAATCTTCTTCCAAATGCTTCCTTGAGAAATTCACGGAAATGCACGGAACGGTCTTTCCCTCATCCAGCCGCTTGCGGATAAACCGGCATGTTTCCTCCAACACATAATAATCAAGCTTGCACACGCTTCCTTCACGCTCCAACTGCGGAATAAACCGCATCGGCGGAATCAGTTCCCCCTCATGCATCCAACGCACCAATGCCTCTGCGCCACAGATCTTGTTTGTATTGACATCCACCTTCGGCTGGTAATAAACTACAAACTCATGTGTTTCCAGTGCAGGAAGAAAGCTTGAAATAACGCTCTGCGTCTCCATCAGTTTATTGCGGATTTCTGTCGAATAATATGCAACTGTTCCACTGCCGCGCTGTCTTGCTGCCTGGTATGCAACACTTGCACGCGCCATAACATCACGCGGTGCCCTGATACCTTCAAGTGTGCTGACACCAATCGTCGCACTGAAAATAAACTCCTTCTCTTTTATCTCTGTCCGATGATACAAACGAAGATTCTGGAGCTTTGCCAAAATG
Organism: bacterium; assembly: GCA_963631525.1. GTDB lineage: Bacteria > Bacillota > Clostridia > Lachnospirales > Lachnospiraceae > Coprococcus_C. Next base: position 8,648 of record CAVGQQ010000084.1, on the reverse strand, counting down.
ATCTCGCTCCGTTCATTCTTCACCAACGCCACGAAATTATCGCCACCCAGACGTGCAACGATCTCATCTTCGAGCAACAGCTTATCTACTATTCCGGCATAATTGCGCAGTACAACATCGCCCTCTTCATATGGAAAAATCTTATTCACATATTTGAAATTATGCACATTGAAGAAAAATACGGTATAGGTCTGGATCTGCCTGGTTGCTAACTGCTTGCCGATAAACTGCATAAATGCTTCCTGATTTGCAACCCCGGTTGCCATATCCGTCTGCAATACGCCACGCAGTAACCCCTGCATAATGATCCGGCTAAACTGGAAATAGATTTCCCGCAGCAAAAGCTGCTGTGTCTCCAATTCATCCTTTGAATATTCCTCGTCCTCTCGCGGATAGACCGACAACGTCATCGTTCCTCCATCTGACAACGTAAACACCTGATGCTTTGCTTTTCCATATGCACCTTTCTGATTGTCAAATAATTTTCCAACCCGATGCTCCCCATGTGGACGGATCTTGGATACCGGTGCATCCAGCTCATATTTCACCTTTCCAAGCTTCAAATCCTCTGCGACAATCGCAAGTGCCTGCACCACATTTTTCTCACACTGCTCGAAGGTCTGAACCTCCCGGTGCAATACTTCTGAAAATGCTTTATATTTGTCATCAAACTCCAACTTCTCACCCATGTTCAACTCTGCAATTCCTCTCCTATTTTCCATTATGCAAACAATGCCTCTACCTGCTTCGCATCAAATACAACATGCTCTGCATGTTCCACCTCGATCTGATACAATGCGTTCGCTGCCAGATGCTCCGCCGCCTGCTCGATATCACGAATCCCCGTCGTGTTCTCAAACTGGTGAATCACTGCATCTAAGCCCTCCTCTGTCACGACACACTCCTCCTCACGGAGTCCGATCCGCTTCAGCACCTTCGGCATCGCAAATTTCGTAAATATAATCTTCTTTTCTTCAAATGTATAATCCGGAATATCAATCACTGCAAATCTCGACATAATCGGCGCACTGATATCTTCCTTGTTGTTTGCCGTTGCGATCGGATAAACCCCCGTTGTCGGCACCATACATTCCATATAGTTATCCGTAAATCCAAGGTTGTCCAACAGCGTCAGCAGCACATCTGCCGGGTTTCCATTTCCCTTGCCAGACGCCGCCTTATCCAGCTCATTGATGATAAATACCAGATTCGATTCGCCTGCATTCGAGAATGCTTCCATGATAATTCCCGGCTTCGCATTCGCATAGATTCGGGAGCTTCCGGTAAGCTGCTCTGGATCCTTGATGGAACTCATGTCGAGCGTTGTCCAAGGAAGTTTCAGGATTCTTGCCACCGCATATGCAATCTGTGACTTTCCGGTTCCGGCTGGTCCTACCAGAAGCAGTCCGTACGCTGGTAATGTATGTGTCCGGTTGATCTGGATGATCGTCTCCATGATTCTCTGCTTGACGCGCTCCAATCCGTACAGCTCTTCATCTAAGATTTTTCTCGCCCACACCGGATCAATCGCCTCGAAATAATTGCTCTTCCACTGTACGTTCAGCATAATGGAAAGCGCACGCTGTGCATGTCTGCGTTCCTCCTGCGACACCTCACTCGAACGCGCCACTGCAAGATTCCGCCGTGCCCACAAACGGATATTATCCGGCATCGTCTTGCCTGCACACATCATGAAATCGGAAATGCTCTGCAGGCTTGTCAGCTTCATCTCATCGCCGACTTCGTCCGCATCCTCGTCCTCCTCGACTTCCTCTGCTGCATCACTGGCAAGCAGACGCTCGATCATAAACTGCAGGAAACCATCCTCCGCGGACAACTTTGTCGCGCCACCATATGCGGTCTCCCGGATCTTATAGACCGCATAGCCATCTTCCATGTTCTGTCCGGACAGACGGATTGGAATCCGATTGTCGCCGAGCCATTTGATCAGACTGATAAACCGCGCGTCCACACGCAGAATATCTGCAGACCAGGTTCCATCCGTATCGTTAAACTCAAACGCCGTCCGCTTGCTCTGATTGGCGAACATACCGGACGCATGATGCGACCACTGCCGTTTTGTATTATCTAACACTAAAATTGGTTCTTCGGGTGTTTTCTCCTTTGCATCGGAAAGAAACGATGTATATGTACAGACAGGCTTCGCCTGCTCCTTCGATGAGCCTGACGAGCTTGAAAAATCAAAAACTGGCATAATAAAATTTCCCTTCTTATTTATAATTGTTTCTAGTTCTCCTATATCCTATAAAACCACATATTCGTCAAATTTACAATATACAGTTCATAAATTTGTCAGTTTTTCACAGTAAACAACGGGAGCTCACCATTTTTGGTGTGCTCCCGTTGTTCTTCGTATAAACTTATAGTTCACGCTTTCTTATATTGTAATTGCAATCGTTCAATCTCCGCCTGTACAAGTGAAACGACCGATTCCGGGGCTACGATTTTAGCTCCGTCACCAAGTCCCATCACCCAGAACACAAACTGGCGGCTGACCGCAACATCCACATTTACTGTAAACTGCTGATCCCCCTTCGGAATCAGATTCACATCTCGACCAAAACGATCCAGAATCACGTTTGCCAGTCCATTATCACACAACAGCTTGACGCGTTCCTCAGTTCCACCAAACATCCCGAACATCTTCTTGTCATAAACTGCCATGTCAAACTCACGAAACACAGACTTGCCAATTCGTTTTTCTCCAGTCATCTGAATATCCAGCATCTTGTCCACCCGGAAATGCTTGATCTTCTCCTCCTGCTCATCATAGGCAACCAGATAATAATTCCCATCGCTGCACGTGAGCGCCCACGGACTTACCTTGTAGAATGCCCCATCCCTGCGAAGCTCTGCTTCCTTCTTCACATTCCACTGAAAATAATGGAACTGGATCTGTGAATTCTCTGAAATCGCGGCATGCAGATGATCTACGTTCCGATAGATACTATCGTTCATCGTCTTCACACGTCCCGTCACAAAAACCTGTCGCTGTAATTGTGACGCCTCAAACTTTCCCGCCAGCTTCTCAATCTTTTTTATCAGCTCATTCGTCTTTTTCTTTGTGATGAATTTCGCTGACTGCACAGAGTCCACCAGAAGCTTTAATTCCGGCAGTTCAAACGGACGATTGGCAACGTAATAGCTGTATGTACGATCCTTCTGCACCCGTTTGATGTCCATTCCAAACGCCCGGAGACACTCAATATCATCGTAGATGCTCTTTCGTTCCGCCTTGATCTCATGCTTCGTCAATTCATCAATAATCTGTGCCGTAGTCACGCGATGGTCTTTATCCGTCTGCTCCAACAGAAATTTCCGAATGTATAACAATTTCAATTTTTGATTTTCTGATTTTGCCATCGCTTGTACTACTCCATATCCTCTAATTCATCTATTGCATCCCAGTAATTCTCCATCCATGCCGCCTGCTTCTCAAAATCAACCGGCACTTCAATCACTTCTTCCATCGCCACGATGGCTCCCGGTGCATACAGCATCCCATCGGCTCCTACGATTGCCTGTCCACCCTCGCAGCCAAAATCTTCCTCATCAATTCGAATTATCTTGTATATCTGTTCTTCCATAAGCGCTCCATTCTAGTCCACACGCTTCTTGCCCCAGAAGAATAATGCTACCGTACCCGGTCCTGTATGGCTGCCGATCGTTGTACCAATGTGATTGATCTCTACCTTTCCATTTAACTTCGGGAACTTCGCTTCGATCAGATCTGCAACTGCCCGTGCATCCTCATAGCAGGCAGACTGGGAGATATAACATTTCCCGGAATAATCCAGACCATCCTCGGCACATTCCACCATCCGGTCTACGATTGCCTGAATTACCTTTTTCTTTGTACGAATCTTATACCGTGGAATCAGCTTTCCCTCGTAATCCACATTCAGAAGTGGACAGATATTCAACACCGAACCGATAAATCCAGCTGTCTTTGTTACTCGGCCACCCTTAATGAAGAAGGTCAAATCGGAAGTGAAAAACCAATGATTCAGATTCAGCTTATGCTCCTCTACAAAATCACGCACCTCATCGATCGTCTTTCCCTGTGCCCGAAGCTCTGACAGCTTATCCATCAGCAAACCATATCCAGAGGATGCTGCCAGCGAATCAACGACATAAATCTTTCGATCCGGGAATTCCTCCTGCAGTGTCTCCTTCGCAATATTCGCAGAATTGATAACACCACTGATACCAGATGACAGACTCACATGCAGGATATCCAGTCCCTGCTCTAAGAATGACCGGAAATATTCTTCAAACTCCTCCGCATTTACCTGTGATGTCTTTGTATCTGCACCATTCGCCATACGGGAATAGAACTCGTCAAACGGAATGCTGACACCCAGATTATCCTCGTACTGCTTTCCACCCAGTTCAAAGTGGAAACATATATACTTTACATCTATCGCATCAAAATGCTCTTTTGAAAGATCGGCTGTTGAACAACAGCTAATTACATAATTTCCCATAATTCCATCCTCTCCTTGTGTGCATATATTTTATTGTCCCTATGGAACAGTCCTACTGTTATCATAGCTAATTTCATACCAAAAATCAATTGCTACTCCAACCTTCTGTCCTTAATTCTGCCCGAATTTAAATCTGTCTAATCGCAACCGAGTGTCCTATGCTGCGGTCTTTGCATGTATCTTACAGGTAGTCACCTTATTTACCACAGGCGCACCCACATGTTTATTCTCCATGTTTTCCCGCTTTATAAGACGACCGGCTAAAAATGCAATAATTAACAGCATCGTTCCCAATAACGGCATGGACGTAACAATTATTCCACCAATCACCGCACTCCACACATAAATACCTTCTATAATTTTATTACTGTTTACATATTGTCTCATTTTCATACGCGTCCTTTCTTTCAGTCAAATCTCATCGATCCCGCTTTGTTGTACCTATCATAACTTTTTATATGTCCAAAAAAGCTCCCACGCATAAAATTAATGAATTTTCTATTAAATTTTTATTTATCTCTATAATTTCCGTCCATATATGGTACAATAACCCTAATTTATTTTTAAAGACACGATAAAGGAGGAATTCCATGAGTAATATCATCGATTATTTGAAATGGCGTGGAGATTTGACTTTTGCGCAGGATTCCTTTAATGAAATTGACAACCTGATTCTGTCGCAATTAGTCTATGTAGAACTGAATAATATTGTTTCCGGGGACGCAAAACCGACGATCTCTCTGCTCGACGCAGCCAAACTGTTTTTCAAGCAGAATAACGAACAGGAATTGCTCGATCATGTCTCCATGACGAAAAATGCGATTTTCGTATTTAAAGAAATGGCGAAAAGTACACGTTTTAAAAATGTACAATTATCCCGCTATGTAAATGATATCAATGAGCAGGAGCAGTCACAGTTTTCTGCTATCACAATCAACTTGCCGGACAACAGCACCTATATTGCATTTTCAGGAACAGACGCAACGCTTGTCGGCTGGCACGAAGATTTTAATATGCTGTATCTAAAGCAGACGCCGGGACAGGAAAAAGCACCGGCTTATTTAAATGCACTGGGAAATCTGGATACTCCGCTTCGTCTGGGCGGACATTCCAAAGGGGGAAACTTCGCTATCTATGCCGGAATGTATTGTGAAAAATCTCTGCGCGATCAGATCATTGCCATCTACAACAACGATGGACCAGGCTTTTCGAAAGATGTTGTGGCAAGTGCGGCATACCAGAATCTATTGCCCATCATTACAACGATTGTTCCGGAATCCTCTGTGGTTGGGCGGTTATTTGAACATCAGGAAGATTATATTGTCATTAAAAGTGAAAATAAGGGATTAAAACAGCACGACGCGATGTCATGGGAAGTGCTCGGAAATCATTTTGTGCACGCTGTTACACCTGCCAATCAAAGTCTGCTTGCCAATCAGGCAATTCGGGAATGGATTGCGTTAATCCCAAGAGAAAAGCGCAAAGAAATCGTAGAAGCTGTTTTTCAGATATTCGATGCTGCTGGTATTGAGACCGTCGATGATTTCCTTACATTGAAATTAAAAGATATCCGTACGATCATTCAGACAAAAAAGAAATTGCCGCGCGAGACAAGTGATTCCATCTCTGACGCAGCATTCCTACTGATTAAAATTATGATCAAAACCTTTACCTCAGTCTGAAACAATTTTCCATGCCTCTGTCAGCTTCTTCAGATTCCAGCTTGCATTTGCCGGACTGGTAGAAGGCAGACAGATGGCATTTCTTTTTGTCTGAGGGTAAATATACCGCTTATATAACTGTTCTGCTTTTTTGCCATTTACAAAAATCTGCTCTATCTTTGTCGCATCCAAGATGTTCTGTATCGGATTTGGAACGACATTTCGAATCGAATTATCCGAAGAGCCTGTAATCTCACATTGTCCGATCACATCCCACACGGCAATTCTATGTTCCAGTAAAAATGCTTTCTTCTCTGCAATCGTCCCCGGCACCTCTGCCTGAAACACATTTGCAAGCACTTTCCAGAAACGATTCTGTGGATGTCCATAGAAAAATCCTGCCTCTCTCGATTTGACCGAAGGGAAACTCCCCAATATCAAAACGCGAGAATGTTCATTATACACTGGTGAAATTGTATGTATCTGATGCTGTTGTTCCATGATACTCCTTCTGGGACATTTCTTTTGTCACAAAGAGTTTCCCTCTGCCACATAAAAATTATACAAAAAAAAGACCGATACGGTCTTTTCTTTTCTGTACCTTCAGAACTTCACACAGATACAAGACTTTCTTTCCGTTCTCAAAACCTCTAAGGATAAGCCCTCGACCTATTAGTACTTGTCAGCTGAACGTGTTGCCACGATTACACTCCAAGCCTATCAACCTTGTAGTCTTCAAGGGGTCTTACTCTAAATGATGGGATATCTTATCTTGAGGGGGGCTTCACGCTTAGATGCCTTCAGCGTTTATCCCTGCCGGACTTGGCTACTCTGCCATGGCTTTGGTAGCCAACAGATACACCAGCGGTCCGTCCATCCCGGTCCTCTCGTACTAAGGACAGCTCCTCTCAAATATCCTACGCCCACGCCGGATAGGGACCGAACTGTCTCACGACGTTCTGAACCCAGCTCGCGTACCGCTTTAATGGGCGAACAGCCCAACCCTTGGAACCTACTACAGCCCCAGGATGCGATGAGCCGACATCGAGGTGCCAAACCACTCCGTCGATGTGAACTCTTGGGAGTGATAAGCCTGTTATCCCCAGGGTAGCTTTTATCCGTTGAGCGATGGCAATCCCACTTTATACCACCGGATCACTAAGTCCTACTTTCGTACCTGCTCCACCCGTCGGTGTCGCAGTCAAGCTCCCTTCTGCCTTTGCACTCTTCGAATGGTTTCCAACCATTCTGAGGGAACCTTTGAGCGCCTCCGATACCCTTTCGGAGGCGACCGCCCCAGTCAAACTCCCCGCCAGACATTGTCCCCCAGCCGGTTCACGGCTGTAGGTTAGGAATCCAGTACTACAAGGGTGGTATCCCAACAGCGGCTCACACGAAACTGGCGTCCCGTGATCACAGCCTCCCACCTATCCTGTACAGGTAGTACCGAATCCCAGTATCAAGCTGGAGTAAAGCTCCATGGGGTCTTTCCGTCCTGGCGCAGGTAACCAGCATCTTCACTGGTACTTCAATTTCACCGGATGCATTGTCGAGACAGTGCTCAAATCATTACGCCTTTCGTGCGGGTCGGAACTTACCCGACAAGGAATTTCGCTACCTTAGGACCGTTATAGTTACGGCCGCCGTTTACTGGGGCTTAAATTCAAAGCTTCGCTTGCGCTAACCTCTCCTCTTAACCTTCCAGCACCGGGCAGGCGTCAGCCCATATACCTCACCTTTCGGTTTTGCATAGACCTGTGTTTTTGCTAAACAGTTGCTTGAGCCTATTCTCTGCGGCCCACTCTCGTGGGCACCCCTTCTCCCGAAGTTACGGGGTCATTTTGCCGAGTTCCTTAACAATGCTTCTCCCGCCGGCCTTAGGATTCTCTCCTCATCCACCTGTGTCGGTTTACGGTACGGGCGCATATATCACAATAGCGGCTTTTCTCGACAGCTGGCTCATACACTTCCCTACTCTTGTTCGGTACGCATCACGTCTTCAGATTGAATGGTGGATTTGCCTGCCATTCTCCTACCTCGCTTGCCCCGGTCTTTCCATTCCCGGGCTGTACTTTCCATCTGTGTCCCCACATTTCTGAATATATGCGGTACAGGAATTTCAACCTGTTATCCATCGACTACGACTTTCGTCCTCGCCTTAGGCCCCGACTTACCCAGGGAAGATCAGCTTTACCCTGGAAACCTTAGATATTCGGCCTTTAAGATTCTCACTTAAATCTCGCTACTCATTCCGGCATTCTCTCTTCAATACAGTCCACAGCTCCTTCCGGTACTGCTTCGTTCCGTATTCAATGCTCCTCTACCAATCTTTCGATTCCTAAGCTTCGGTGTCGTGTTTCAGCCCCGGACATTTTCGGCGCAGGACCTCTCGACTAGTGAGCTATTACGCACTCTTTGAATGTATGGCTGCTTCTGAGCCAACATCCTAGTTGTCTTCGAAATCCCACATCCTTTTCCA
>CAVGQQ010000083.1:0-12615 GCA_963631525.1 bacterium | reverse complement strand
ATCCAATGAACCGGGAACCGCATTAAGTTCAGAAACAAGCCCAGCTAAACATACAAAATCTGATGCAATCGTACTTCCATATAGGATTTTATAATATGCATCTTCACCTAAACGTGCTTTTATTTTATTTACGGCTTCCTTATCAAGCTCATCTACACTTATATATATATCTTGTAAACCTTCTGCTGCTTCTGCTCCCCCAAATGTCGTAGCTGTAAAACCACTTACAAAACCAAACACTTTGAGAAGTACCCCTGCGTTGCCGAGCGCTACCCCCAACGCACCCGCTCCACTCATCATCGCAAAAGCACCCGTAGATAATTTCTTCCACCCCTCTTCCCATCTTTTATCTTTAATATATCTTTCGCAGTTTGCCCTGCTAATTTCAGATAGATCATTAATTACATTCGTATTTTCCGTCGTATAGACAACTACGCTAAGAATACTGTTATACAACTCCGGATTATTTGTTATCTGCAAACAGGCTGTATTGTTCGCCCCTGCCACAAAGCCATGCGCCCATGTAACCGCATTATACCCCTGCGGCATCAGTCCAGTCAAATATGTCAGCGAGCTTTCTGTAAGATTCTGTAATAGCACCAGTTCATTTGCATCAAAGCTCTCCTCCGTATCAAGGAGCGCCTGTCGATACTCCCTCTCTCTGGCTTCAAATTCTTCGATACGGGTAAATGCATTTTCGAAAGATGGCATGGTCACATCTGTGAATCCACACACCCGATAATACATTTCTTTGACAATATCAAGCTCATCATCCATCCACAGGTATGAGTTTCGATAAGTATTCAATACCTCACTGATCGTATCTTCATTGATAACGGCATATGCATCCGAATCAAGCAACGCATACGCGCCCTGATACACCATCAGTATCTGCATAAACGCCATATTTATGGCATCTGCGATCGCCTGTATACTGCTTGCAAATCCGGTTATGTAATTCCGCATAGACACGACAGTTGCCCCGGACTGGTTATCAAGCAATGCTGCAAAATGATTCACTGCCGTTGTCACATCCGTTATACTCGCCTGCAGCGCAGCAGCCTCACTTATCACATGGTTTGTAAAACCAAATATATCATAAATATCTGCCGTAAGTCCCATAGTTTCCCCCCCCTATTTATTCATATCCTCCGCCGCTTGCGCATCTACGCCCAAAAGTGCTGTATATGCATTCGTTACGCTCTGTGTCACCAACATCATGATGTCTTTCATACTATCAGATAGTTTATCCAACATTTCTAATTGTTCCTGTAATGCTTGATAGGATGGAAGACTGGTAACACCTTCCTGTTTATACTCTGTATTGACTTTATGTATATCTCCGATTGCATCTGTAACCTCCTTCATTCCCAACTGCAACGTATCTAAATCAACATGTAAACTTCCCATGATAACTCCTCCTACAGTTTTTTTCGTAAATCTTTGTTCGCACTTACGAGCGTGTCTATCTCGTTTTGATATGTTCTTATTTGTTGATTCAAGGTTTCTATCTCTCCTTCTAACCATGTTCTTTTTTCCCGCATCTGCGTCTGCATATCTTCTACCTGTGTCTGACAGTTTTCGACATCGGTATCTATATGTCCAAACTCAAGATCCGCATAATTATATTCACTGCCCCACCATTGATGTATTTCTCCCGTATATGCGCAGATTACATGATTATAATAGGTTTGAATTCCTTCTATATTTTGTATAACTGTACTCAGATTTCCAATTGCAGAACGCAGATCATCATACTCATCCTCATACCTTGCGATTAAAGTTCTGACTCCGCTCATTTGAACCTCACAGCGCTGAATTGCTCTGCGATTATCCAATATTTCCTGTTGAATCTGCTGCTTTTCTTTAGATTTTTGTGCCATATTCCACCTCTATCCTTTCTGCACAACCCGAACTCTCTCGATTTTATCGCCTTGTATCACATACGCATCATTTACATCCAGTTCTTTCTTGAATGTACGGGCAACTCCCATTGATATATCTGTCACTTTAATGTTCTTGATATTCTCAAATACAATAAACTGTTTTGTATCACGCACCTGCTTCAAAAGCTCGCCTGCCGAGAAGGAAATCATAGCATTTTCAACATCCGTCAACAGGAAACATCCTTTCCCTGACTTAAATGCCATACTTATCTGCCTGTATAGATCTACCATCGCTTTGTCCGTTCCGATCTGCTTCATTATCTCTGGCGAATTGACTACGATTATCTGCAGACTCGCTGGTGTTTCCTGTGCCTGAAGCTTCTGCCCTGCTATATTCAACAGCTCCGCTGCACCCTCTGTTGTCTGCGTATATCCACACACATCTGACTCAAACCTCTTATACTCACCTGCTGTATCATCCATGAGATACACATCCACAGGTGCTTTGTCCTGATTCCTGAGAACCCTGTCAAGCAAATACTCTACATATTGGTGTTTGCTGCTGTCTTTTGCTCCAACAAAAGCCTGAAGCGGTGTCTGCCCCAGATCTAATGTCCGTCTGCCTATCGTCTCAAACTCCATGCCGAGCGGAATTTCATATGACTTATAGCTCGTTCCAAACTGCTTCGTCATATATGCTTCGGTTACCTTCTGTGGTATCTCCGGAATTCCCGGTACATACATATCACCATACTGATCATGAATCTGATCAATAAACGCCTTCATAAGCGTAATCTTCTCAAACTCTTTTTCTGCTGCAAAAGCCAGATAATACTGTATCTCATAATACATTTTATCTGCCTCAACAAGTCCTCTTCCCGCAATATCATGCAGCTTCTTGCGGCATGCCTCAAAGACCACGCCATAATCGCTGGAATCATTGCAATACAAAGCAGTTCTCTTCGAAAAGTTTGATAACAGCTTGAATCCGGCTCCTCCTGCCTGACCGGCGGTCACGACAAAAGAGATACCTGCTGCCACGCTCTCTCTGCTGATACTTATAATCTGATCCTCATAGTCCGGATAATACCCCCGAAATGCAACCCAGTTATCCAGAAAGATCACTATCTGTGGCAGCTCCGTCTGTCCGGATTCCCGATATGCACTATACGAACTCAACCCAAGCTGGGAAAAATACTTTTTTCGCACCTGCACAGTTTCCTGCATCATCTTCAGGAATCCTTTGAGACGTTGTTCATCTGTAGACGTAATAACTCCTCCGACATGATTCAATGTCTCAAAATTACGAAGAATCATAGATGCAAAATCCAGAATATACATCTGGACATCCTTTGGAGAATAACGCATTGCCAGCCCACAGATCATTGTCTGTAACAGATTCGTCTTTCCAGACTGCGCAGATCCCAATATATAGAAATTATTCTGCGAGATGTTCCACGTTTCCACATACTGCCGCTGTCTTGACGGATCATCCACCACGCCCACAGGAACAACAATATCGGTTCCCGTGTAAGAAAAGCCATCCAACGTAAATGGCAATTTCTCTGGTAAAGCAGGAAGGCAGATGTTCGGTAATCTGGATATTCCCTTTTTCTCACAAAATTCATTCACATAATTAACGATTGCCTTCAACTGCGTCTCTCCTGCATCGTCCTCGTTTGGCTTTTGCTCATACAAAACAGATCTTTTTCCTGACAATGCAACACTTGTCAACGCAAACTTCTTCTGTGCAGATATCCCATCTGTTTTTGCAGTAGCCCCGCTATATGCTGACTGGAACAACTGAAAAATCTCATTATTTCCCACCTGCAGATATGCCCTGCCCGGTTCCTTGATTTCTGCCGCCAATGGTGATTTCAATACTTCATTACTGTCATTCTTATTCTGCACTTTGAGACACAGTTTGAATTTCGAATTACTCCATATCTGATCACTTACTACGCCAGAAGGCTTCTGTGTTGCAAGAATCAGATGTACACCCAGACTTCGTCCGATTCGTGCAGCTGATATCAGTTCTTTCATAAATTCCGGCTGTTCACTCTTCAACTCGGCAAACTCATCTACAATCAAAATCAGATGTGGAAGAGGGATTTCTGCCTTTCCATCTTTATATGCCTTAATATAATCATCGATATGATTTACCTCTAATTTCGCAAAAAGCTCCTGCCGCTTGACAAGCTCTGCCTTGATTGATAACAGCGACCGCTCAATTTCATTACCATCTATATTGGTGATTGCACCATTCAGATGTGGCAGATCCTTAAACTGATTTACCATTCCTCCTCCCTTAAAATCGATGATGATAAACCCAACCTCATATGGATGAAACAAGGTCGCCATGGACAAAATATATGTCTGCAGGATCTCAGATTTTCCCGATCCGGTAGTTCCTGCTACCAACCCATGCGGTCCATGATACTTCTCATGCAGATCCAGATATACGATTTCATCCCCGCTCTTAACTCCAATCGGAGCCGCCATTGTCTTGTATATTTTCGAGTTTGACCAGCGGCTTTCCAGATTCAGATCATACGGACTCATAATATGTAACAGCTGAAATAATGTTATGTTTTTTGTCAGTGTATTCTCCAGATTCACCTCATCGACATACACACATGCCAGTTTCTTTGCCGCGATCTCCACGCGTCCACGTGACACATAATCATATTCAAACGTCTGTATCTGATCCCCATTGTCCGTATCCTGAATATATCCTTTGTAGGAGTCTTCCTCCAGAAAGATCCTGCTTGTACACGCAGGATTCAGGAACTCCTCATACTCCTCAAAAAACACAAAATGAAAGCCGAGATCTTTTGCTTTCTCTATGTATCCTGCCACTGGATGATTGCGAAGCATAGCTGACCGGAATACCAGCACAACATACTCCTGCATCTGTTCCGTCACTCCACCCATTGATTCTCGACGGGAAAGTTCAGAATACAGGAATTCCAACGTGCTTTTTGCACTTTCGCCATCATACATAAAATTGCGCAATTTATTTTGCTCATTGTAGGTGATTGGCAGCCATCTCGCCCATGAGAACAAGGGAACATCTACTTTATCCATAATCAAAAACAGCTTGATATCCTTATAAAAATGCGAAGCTGCAAATTCTATGATCAGATTTTTCTCCATCTGATACAACTTTGTCCGGCTTCCAATGAAACCAACCGCATTCGCGGCCTTCAGGTCGAGGCATACCGGCATCGCATCAATAAACTCATATTTATCATGCATGGTTTTCGGGAAATCCTTCAGCGTATCTTCCGTGTCCACATACTCTTCTTTTTTATAATCAATCGGACAGCACGACCGCACAACACCCTTTCCCAGACAGACCTTAAGAAAATCTTCATCCTCACGTTTTCTTTCAAAAAGCCGATTGTCAAAATTCTCAATAAACGTCATATAATTGTTCAGTGATGGATTCATATACTCTGCGACCGTTTTCTCCCGCTCCCGCAAATGTATAATCTCATCCTCCCGATTCGTCAGATATTCCAGATATATCTTTTTTCTTCGTTCTTCTTTTTCCTGTCTTTTATTTCGTTCCTTTACAAAATTCAAGACTGTAACAGTTGTACTCACTGACATTGTTGCCGCAAAATAGATGACATACATGCCTCCACCGCCCATCATTCCGCGGAGTCCAACCATCATCAACATATTTACCAGCATCGGCATAACAGACATCAAAAAGTTCTGCTGTTCCGACTCGTCCTTGTTGTTCGGCTCCAGCACTTCAATCGTCTGGTCCGGCATCGAGAACTGCTGTCGGACATTTTTTATAAACTTCGGATATTCATAATGATTTTTCTGATACTGAACAATCTCCACTTTTCTCTTCGTTATAAGCTTTGCTTTTCTCGTTGTATATATCATTCCGTCACAGATACAGAACGAATATCCCTTGATCGTCAAAAACTCTCCATCCCGCACATGACAGGTATTGGCGCGTGGCATAAATCCATTTACCTCAATACCAATTGTGTTCGAGACAAATTCCGCATCGTATCCATCGATTACTTTATACAGTTTTACACAATCTTCATGTGTGTAGGGATCATCGATTCGAATCGTGCACTCTACTTGTCCACCAATAGAAAATTCAGAAATATTTTTACAGTCAATCTGAAGATCGTAATCATCACCGACTGCATCGAAACATGCAAGAAAATCAATGCTGAATACCTCCGTTCCGGTATAATCATAGCACAGAGATAAATGATCGCCTGTCTCCAGCTTTCTCACATATTCTTTCAGATTGAAATCTTTGGTCAGATATACGGTATCATTACAACTGATAATATATTCCCCATCTGCCTGCCGATCAATTCGAAAAATAAAGCCTGTCATAAAGCGATCTTTTCGAAATGCAATCTGACATGCTTTATCTGTTCCTATCGTAATACTTCCGGCAAACGAATCATCAAAATCCACTTCCTTATACATGTTATTTCCATATATCACTAATTTATGTTTCATTTGTACCCCCTGCTTTTATCTGTCAAAATGTATAATTGTACCATTGCGCAATCCGAACGATTCCAGCAACCGGTCTCCACGCAACAGCGTTCTTGGATCTTCCGTACACATATAACATTCCGCCACATTCGACATATCAATCCCCAGATTTAATCCTTTATTTAACCCATAGATCAATTCGTTGGCTGATATATCAAGCGGAATCTCCATATCCAGCCATGTATTTCTTTTTTTATGATGAAATGCCACAATCACTGTATTTTCCATATTCGACACTCCCCTTATTCCATGCATAACATAGTTCTGTCAAACAACTGTGAATTTTTCGTCATTTCCAGATCAAGCGGCGCATTATACTCTTCGATAAATTCGCTGAACTCATATTTCTGAAGAAGCTGTGCGCCAGAGAGAAAATCCGGCTGATTATATTTGTAACGGTTGCACAAAATCAAAATATTCCTGTCAAAATCCAGCATATTGGAAAGCAAAGCTTCCAGCTTTCCTACCGCGATCTTATCCTGCGTTGTCAAGAGCACTTTCCAATCACAATTCTTCAGAAAAACCAGCTTGTCTGCCTCCAGCTCGGAAGATAACTCCACTACAATATAGTCATAAATATTTTTGTCTCGCAGATAATCTACAATCTGGGAATATACTGAAAACTTCATCTGATAAGAAACCGGAAGATTCTTGAATGGCGGCAAAAAATCAAATCCTTCATTTTTGATTTCGTCCTGTATAATTTTTAAAGCATTTTTTATATTGATTGAACATTGATAACAAAATGCGGTTCCAAGCACGCTTGTATCATTTATATAATATGTAAAATCCTGATATGGAACGGTACTGATATAGATTACACGTTTCCCTTTTTTCATCAGTTTATGCGCCAGCGTCAATGCAGTAATCGTCTTTCCCGTTCCCCCAGATGCCGAGAACACGCCAACTACCTTTGTCCCCTTTTCCGACTCTGCCTCTGTGATCAGCCCAGAATCGATCTTCTCCAGCATACGTTTTACACTGTAATACTTATATATGTAGGCAGGATTCTCTGCATCCATCTCTTCTTCTGTCAAATAGTAAATGCTTGTCTTCGAAAAAGCCTCTGGATGCGGTAACAGAATCCCATAAGGAAGTATCAGAACGTCAATCTTCTTCGGTCGCTCCAGAAACGCTTCCAGACCGCCTGCATCTGTTATAAATTCAATGCTTGCCCTTTCCTCTGTAAGCTTTGCAAGCTTAAACTCAATCGTTGCCACGTATTCCTCGTCGAATGCCGCGAATACAATACTTTTCTTTATCATATCTGCCCCCTGTTATGACACTGTGACCTTAAATTCTACATCCGCCAAAACCAGACTGTCTCCATCTTTCAGGTAATATTTCTGATCTGGTTCCAACGTATAGCCGTTGACGCCCGTTCCATTTGTACTCTCCAAATCCTGAATCATATAACTGCCATTTTCCCTGACAATCCTACAATGATTTCGACTGACTTTCGTGGAATTTGCAATCGTTCCGTCTGCTTCCTTTGATTTTCCTATAAGGAATTCCGGCTTATCAACAATAAATATCAGATTTCCTTCGGATCCGTTATGTTCTAATAATAACGTTTTTTCTGAACCTGTACTCTCCATCGTATGTTCAACTGCCTGAATTCCGAAATCATAAGAGATAAGTGCATGCAATACCTCTGCATCTGTCTTCGTCTGATCCATTACCACATAATAC
The DNA here is from genome assembly GCA_963631525.1 of bacterium. Classification (GTDB taxonomy): domain Bacteria; phylum Bacillota; class Clostridia; order Lachnospirales; family Lachnospiraceae; genus Coprococcus_C. The sequence continues at coordinate 4,492 of CAVGQQ010000083.1, read as the reverse complement.
AGCTCCGTCTGTCTGTCAGGCATATTTACAAATATCTGATTGAAGATCATGAGCATCGTGTTCCGAAACGAATAACTCCATGTGCATGCATCATGCAAATCACATTCATAATTAACGGGGAGAATGACTGCCTTTATTTCTTTGTTTTTTCCGTCGTAATATAGCCGTTCAAGCTTTATGTCTACAGCCTTCATCTCCAGGAAATCATTGTCATCCATTCTCTTTAACATCTGCAAAAAATGAATGCATGCTGTCACAAGTTCTGCGCTGCTGATTTCTCCCATCGCTTCCGTGAACCGACGGTATCCCTCTACACCATACAGCAGCTGTACCCTCTGATTATGTAGTACCTGTACCACCGGAATATGATGTTCTTCCAATTTATTTACAACCTTCATCCCGAGCATAAATAACGCATCCTGCGCTTCAAATGTATACGCGAGATGATCTGCATAACAACTGACTATCATCTTTTTACTGTTTACCCCTTGTACTCAAATTCTTCTTCCGCCAGACGAATGATATTACCAGGATCCAGCTTCATATAACGCCCCGGCATAACTCGTATGTCATTCACATATGTTCCATTTGTCGTATCCAGATCCTGAATATAATATCCATCTTCGAACTTCATAATACACGCATGTTTTCGACTGATACTATGGCTGCGCGTAATACAGTAATCGACAGAATCTGCTGCGGATCCGATAATGTAACTGTTCTGGTTCACCACAAACGTCTCGCCTGTTTTATACCGGACGATCGTTGGGTATCGAACCGCTGTATCGTTGAGCGGCTGACCTTGCTCGTCCATATCTATACCTAACACACTTGTTTCTCCTATTTCCTCCGGTGAAGACTGACCTGCCTCCTGCAGGCTTCTGTTCAAAGGAAGATTCTCGTGATTTGTTACAAATCCCGGCGTAATCCTTCCACTAATCTTCAACGCTTCTTTGGCTAATACCGCCTGATTCCCCTGTTCCTCTGATAATTTCTTACATCTTTTACACAGCACAGCCAACAAAATCGCCAACGTAACAACGGCGATAAAAAGTATGCCACATGCGATTGCTGCCACAATAATCACTATTTTTACCGGCAATTCCGCTTTCTTCAGGTTATCTATGCTGTCCTGCAGCGTGGCGGTCGCCGCATCTACCGCATCCTGTGTATAGTTATCAACCTCCTGCGCCTGTACCTTCTGGTACAACTCTGTCGCCTGATTATAAGCATCTTCACATACCTTCCATGATTCAGGTGCATATTTATCTGCATCTAATTCCTCGTATGCCGCGATCACCTCTTCCAGTTTGGATGTATCTACAACTATCTCCGGATTATACTGAATCCCAAGGACAGTCAGCACATCGATTACCTCGTCGATCTGAAGTGCATATGTCTCCTCCGGATTTCCCTTGTTTATCGTGCTTATAATACCAATTGCTTCCCCTTCTTCATTTAACAGTGGAAATCCTCTGGTTATCGGCTGGCTTGCGGTGTATCTGTAATAATGCGCATCATTGATTTCCGACCAGTCCTCAATCGTACAGTCTATCTGCTGCATATCCGCATCATATGCATGTACAACCTGTCCTTTCTTCGTCTTCGTACTATCCTCGCACAATCGAATCCCCATGCAGGATGCAATCTTTGTCGACGGCTGCAATATCGCAAAATTAAGTCCTTCACTGCTATTTACTATGGATAATTCCACAATCACATCATTTTTCAGCACAAGTTCGATCACAGTATTCACCTTGTCAGGTGTCACCCCATGTGCCGCAGCCACCGCATTTTTCTCTTCTTCATTCAATATCACAGTATCGCAACAGGATATAAGATATGTACTTTCATCATCTCCTATAAAAAATGCATACCCGGTTTTAATCACATCCTTCGCGCCGCTATCCGCACAATACATCAGCCGAATTGATGCAATCCCCTTCTTCTCATCATACTTACCTGGTGCTTCTACATTCACTGCATCCGTGGCAGTTGCCTCTGCTCCCACAGGCTCTCCTTCCGGCATCTCCGCCGCCCGTACATTCCCCTGAAGCAACACGCAGACCAGAATTATACTAATGAATGTGAGAATCGCCCTTCTTCCTCTATATACACTATGCTTTTTGTAATGTGTCATTTGTGTTCTCCTTGTTTCATTTCTTCTAGTTTTTCCTCGAATTCCTCTTCCGTAACCGATACTTTGGGATTATCCTTAGATATATGTAGATTAAACATAACTTCCTCAGTTGGCTGATAGATAAATTTTATTGTTAGTTCACGTTCATCATACGGAATCCCGGCATATGCCTGAATTAGCTTACATTCTCCAACCAATACCACATGTGTATAAGAAAAATCCATAAGCTCTGTTGAATCATCCACATAATAGGTGATTTCATTACAATCATAATTCACTTCAACAGGCTTGTCTGCTTGCTTTATCGCAGTTTTTATATCACCAACCGTTTTGTCATATTCCGCTTTCAGTTGATCCTGGTTAAACTTCAGTACACAACGTCCTTCCTCATTGACCCATGCATCTTCACAACGTTTTTGATCTTTCATCATCTGCCCCGCTTCCTCTGCCGTCTGCCCAGCATGCGCTCCCAAAGAAAATTCTATATTGACCGTCTTTCCTCTTTTTAACTTTAAATACGGCATATAATCCCCCTTGTCGTCCATAAATGAACATCCGGCAAGAGAAATCAAATACAATAAACATAAAAATACAACATTTATTTTAATCCGTGCCACTTTGTATTCTCCCCTCTTTACTTAGTCATTTATTTCATGAAATGAATCTAGAACTCTGGAAAATAATAATTTATCATTCTCCGGATCCTCCCCTACTGTCTCCCAATGAATAAAATAATCTCTTTCTTTTCCTCTCAAGATAGCGATTAAACAATGATTTTTTTCACCTTCGGTACTATATCTTTTCTCTATCATTGCCTGTTCAAATTCATTAGTAACTCTTTTATACCATCTTATTTTTTCCTGCCCTTGTAAATCTGAAGACATAAATCGAATTAATTCTGACGCTATATCTTCAATATTATTATCTTTCCGAATCATTCGCTGTATCGAAAATACTGATGTAAGTTTTTTCCACAAAATAAAATCCTGTAATTCATCAACGTCAGATTCTGATAAATCCACTATTTCATAATTTTGCGGAATATCAACACTTATCTCATTATTAAATATTTTTATATTACTACATATATTTAGTTTCATCTTACTCGTCATATAATGCTGTTACATTATTTCCTTTCCTTAATTATGGAGCCACCGCTGCTACGCCACCTAACACCGGACCTCCAACACATGTTGCAACTACCACTCTGCCTACTCTGTATATAACATATGCAACTCCCGCAACCACTACCACTTTTTCATAAGTTTCGTAACCATTAACGTCTTGTATCTCTTCCTGCTCCTTCCATTCCGGTGGTGCTGTTATTTCGACACCAAAAGCCATAGTAACCGAATCTTTTACGTCCGCTCCATTATATGAAACAGCCGGCGGTTCTACGGTTACGCCATGTTCTAAACTCCATACATTCTGAAACGGATTATATGCAATTTCAGAATATATCGTTGAACCCTCAGATGTAATGGAATGTTTTACACTTATTGTCCCCTCAATATCAATAGCTGTCTCTAACTCCTTTTGTAATTCTTCATCAAGCTTAGAGTAATCCGCAGTTGTTAGCAACTGCATACCTACATCAGCACTTGTATTATAACTAACAGATATATGTGAATTTTCAATTGCTATACTATTATCCACAGAATAATAAACCGTTATCCCTGGCGCAATAACAATTGATATTTTATTATCACTTGGCATCGGCAATAAACCACTCATATAAACCGCCTTTATATAATTTAATATTTGATTTTGAAATTCAATTTTCTCCGCTGGTGTCATCGCCAAAAAGGATTCATATGAGTATTCTGGAAATGGATTACTAATGTAGTCAATCTCCTGCTGTGAATAAAGTACATTTATATTAATAACTCCTGTATTTGCCTGTCTCTCACACTCCTTCATATTTTGTGAAAGTATGTTTATCTCGTCGGCTGATAACTTAAATGTATTTATTGCATCGGTCAACAAATCCGCTGCTTCAGAATCACTATCACGAAGCAATGTTCCTCTTTTCTTCAAATATTGCTCATGTTCAATTAATCTTTCATTTCTTTGATTTATCATCTGTAGTATCGTTGAATATTCTTGTGATGTCTCCTCATCTACGAATTCATCCGACCCATTTTTGAATTTTGCATTCCACAACGCGTATCCTAAATTATCAGTCTTTTCCACCTGGCATCCCAATACATGGGTTGCCGAACTAAAAATTTCTGAATCCAATTTCCTTATCATTCTTGTTCTCCCATACTATTAAATCCCGAAGTTGTTATTAGCTCACATATTTCCGCATCTAATATATCTAAATTTCTCGCTACTTTTGAAACAATAACG
>CAVGQQ010000082.1:0-12798 GCA_963631525.1 bacterium | reverse complement strand
GAGTTGATGTATTTAATATCATCTTCTGACAACTTCGTCTCCAGCATTTTCTTCCAACCCGGTTTGCTCGAGTCTTTAACATATTCGCGTACCTCGGGATCATCTTTTATTTTATCTGCGATTCTCCGGAGTTGTGCATACGTGCATCTTTAATAACCAAGTTATTTAAATTAAGATATTATTAAAATTTTTTATGATTTGACTGTCTTGAATTATTATATAAATAATAATGCAATAAAATAAAGATAAATGACCAATTATACTGACGAGCGCCTCTCGGCCGACGACCTCGAAATCACTGAACCTAATACTGATATCTCATCATCAGTGAGCGACAAAAACAACAATTCTAATAAGATCGGTGATATGATTGATAACGTCAATGACGCCATAGATACCGTACATAAAGTATCTAAGATAAGCTGGAAGACACTTGTCAATTCTTTCTGTAAAGGAATTATTCTTCTCGTTTTTATGCTTTTTATTTCCAGTACGGTCTATGTTGTCACACATACCGATGATGTTTTCCAATGGATAGGTGATCGGGTGACCTTCTCCCAGTCGTCGACGCATGATAAAAACTACAACTACCGGCTTGAGGTGCTGGGGCCCGCTGTCTCATCACTGTTGAAGGATATGTACTACGACACGCCGAACGTAGATAGGGTTTTTGTGATGGAGTTCCATAACGGCGGCAGCAACACCATCGGCATCCCTTTCTGCAAGGGGTCTATCTACTATGATTACTTCGATGCTAATAGTCTTGGGACACTGCAGTCATCGTGGACCGATGTGAAGCTAACGAATTTCTTCGGTCAAGTATGTCAGTCCGGTCTCTGGGAAGGTAATGTCGATATCGCTTGCGACCCAAGCTCGCGTTTTAACGACCCGTCGTTCTATAAGCGTGTCTCCGAATCGGGGATAACATATCTCGCGATTCAGGTCATCTATAACACTAAAGGTGAGAAGATCGGAATTCTCGGAATGTCATGCACGGACGATCCGAACGATGATGCTGTGATACTCTCTACGTTGTCGAAGTACGCGCAGCGGATATCATACGAATACAGTAAGGTCAGTTGCAATTAAATTTTCAGTAAAAACAGATTATTATTTAATTATAAAAAAATAGATAAATATGGACGGATTTAGCGGAACCAAATGTGGAACCGGATTACAGAAAAAATGGTGGGGAGATAAAGAACCATCGGACAAGAGTAGTATATGGTATAAGGGCGGATGCCCGTTCGTTTACGATGCTAATACAAAGTCGTGGGTACATCAGTCAACATCTGGTGGTGGGGGTTCGCCAACTGGATTAGCAATATTAAAGTCTTTTATTGACTCACACAATTATTACGGATATGATTACACCGGTGTGACTATAGGTGTTAAGGCTGATGGGGGTATATATGCAAACTACGATAATACAGTTATAACTGACGGAGTTTTTAAAAATTATTCCGAGTTAGGTACGCTTATAGCTTTTAATACTGAGACAAATATATTTTATGTTGTTTCAACAACCTCCGGTAAATTCACCGACACAAAAAACTTTATTTTTGTATACGTTGACTATTCAACTGAATATAATAATTACATAGTATGTATGCCAGATCCAACGTCAAGTGCATACAAAACCGCGGTGCAAAACATTATAGACAGCGCAAATAATGGCACGCCAGTGAATTATGATGACCTCAAATAACAACCCAGTTAATGCTTATTTCAGTAATCATATCTAATTTCAATAATGCTTGTTACTTAAGAGAGTGCCTCGATTCGGTATTCAATCAAATCGGGGTCACTCTCGAATGTATTGTAGTCGATGACTGCTCTACAGATAAATCGGTGTTTGATATATTTGATGAATATAAGAAATACCCTAACTTCAAGTTAATTAAGAAAGACCATAATGAGGGTTGTGGCGCAGCAAGAAGGGACGGTCTCCGGGCAGCCAAAGGTGAATATATTATCTTTCTTGACAGTGATGACTATTGGAACCATAACTCATACTTAAAAAATCTTCTTGATGCAGCAGAGTCTTCCGGCTCAGATATAGTCCATAGTGGTTGGATGAACGGAGACATTCCTTTACTGGAACATAAAGCTGGTACAATCACTTCAAACCAAGAGAAGATAGATACGTTGCTTAAATTTCCAACTACTGCATTATTTAGTATCTTATTCAAGTATTCATTGTGGGATGTCATTGACTACTGTGACAGACCTTTTATCGAAGATACCCCGTCTTATTATAAGGTACTTCTGAAAGCAAATGCAGTTACTTATATAGAGGATTATGGGTATTTTTATAGAGTTAATCCTAATAGCATCACCCACACAATAAACAAAACTAATTTATGTCTCTTTAAGTCTTTGAGTGATTTGGACCTCGTTGATGAATGTGATAAGTATGATGTAAAAATTAACATTACAAAGCAATATGTTGCGATGGTGTTCAATCTTAATTGTATGCTCTACGGTTGGACCAGAGAATCGTTCGAACCATATGGAAAATATTATGATGAATTGATGGAGAGATTTAAGGAGAACTGTTAATCATAATATACGTATACACATATCGCATACACGCACTTTCAGTAAAAACCGGTTATTATAAATATATATAAAAATAGCCGGTTTTTGTTATGTCTAAGTTCTCTTTCAAAGCTCTGGTGTGGTATCTTATGTCTGCGGTTGTCATAGGTATGCTTTTCTTCGGGATTATCGAATTATCAACCCTCGAGCCGACCTTTCCAGTGATGATACTCAGCTTTATCCTTTTTTTCGCTCTCCTTGTGACACTGACCGTGCTCATACTCAGGATAGTGAATATGACTGGAAAAAAGAATAACGATAATACGGAAAAATAATAATAAATAATATATGCATATGAAACGCGTTTTAGAAACCATAAGTGCTTTCACTTGGGAGCTCCTGCAGACGCTCTGTGGTGTAGTAGTAATACTCTTCCTCGGCGCGAAGTTCGTCCGGTGGGAGGGTAACCGCCGTATTTTCTTTAGTTCTGGCATGCGCGGTGCGGTCAGCCTCGGGAGGTACATCATCGTGGATAAGTACTATCTTAATAATTATACGGTCCATCGTCACGAGTACGGGCACACACGTCAGTCGCTTATGCTGGGGCCGCTTTATCTCTTTGTTATCGGTATACCGTCCATCTGCTGGGCTGGTCTTTATGGCACTGTTATAAAGTCATCTCATAATGGATACTACCGGTTCTACACAGAGAAGTGGGCGGATAAGCTCGGTGGTGTGGTCAGATATTAAATGTGTTAAGCATAAATGAAAACACTTAATGAATACGTGAGGTCATCTTACTTCAAGCTCTCCGATACAGATAAAGCAAAGCTATTAAGACTGGATAAGGAATACGGAGAGCTTGTGATGATGTACCGCAAGGACTGGAACAATAAGGATGTCGCGAATATGGGCGATGAGTGTAAGAAGTTCCTCGATGCGAGAGCGCGCGGTGAGAAATACTTCCCACAGATAGAGCTGGTTTCTCCGAACCGGTTCGGTGAGGATGGGATCCTACCGCGGCTGAAGCGTCTCTTATGTGAGTTTAAGAATTTCAACTGTTACTTATCAAAGTTCTACATCGAGCTGCTTGAGGATATGATACATACCGTTGAGTTCACATTTGATATAAAGACAAAATACACCTGGTACACCGAGTACCGCAAGCAGACACCGAGTCTTGAGAACCTGCGGCTCGCGTATCAGATGCTTGAGGAGAACCCGTACGAGCCGGTTGATGACAGTGACCGGACGATAGATGGGCGGACCGCGGCGAAGATAATTCAGGATTATATAAATGAGTTGGGTTATGGTTGGACAGTGAAGCTGAATGATAAGATGATCCCGCGTATGAATGTTGATATCGACCGGACGATGAACGTCAACCCGACCGCTAAGTTCTCCGAGACAGATATCGAGGGCCTCAAGAGACACGAGGTTGAGGGACATATCGGCAGGCGTTATTACGGGCTCAAGACGGGATTGAATCTCTTCCTTATGGGTCTCAGGTGGAGGAACACCCTCGACGAGGGTCTTGCGATATGGAACTCGCTTCATAAGGTCAAGACTGTCAAGCCGAATGTACGGTTCAATATTGCACTTAAGACTATCATCGCATATTACTTAGATAAGAAGGACTTCTGTGAGCTGTTCGATATGTGCAAAGATTTGTCGCCCGATATACCTGATGATTCGCTCTTTGCCAATCTTGTCCGTTTCAAGCGGGAGTTTCAGGATTGCTCGTTACTGGGTGGTAACGGCGACGACCAGAGTTATTTTTGCGGGTATCAGATAGTAAAATCCATGACCGACGACGAGAGAGACGATATACTCAAATACAATATCGGCCCGGATCAGATATCAGAGCTCCCGGATATAAAGAAATTCCTTAGCCTTAATAAGTTCGAACCACTTATATAAATAAAAAGTCATAGAAACCTACCTAGAATTCACTTATAAGACAAAGATGATAAATTATACGGTTTTATCTTATAAGTCAAAATACGGCAGGTTTCTGAGCTTTCTATGAGGCAAGATATGGGTGTTCTTTGAATGCTATAGTATAATTTATAATCGCTCTTATAAGAGATAAAAAAAGGAACCTTCCGAGAAGGTTCCTTTTTTGTGTTAAATATATTTCCTTTCTTCAAATTCCTCTTTCAGCCGGTCTGCAAGATACTTTATATCCGGATGCGCGGTGCTCGAGCACCGGAGGTCAAAGAAGTGCTTCCACGCGTCAGTGTCACCGGTCATCACTATCTCCGTCTTGAGTGAGAGAGGAAGAACCGCTCTCGCGTCCTGGGCTTGAAGCCCACATCCTGTGAGATTAAGATAATACTGCTCTGCGCATCTGCACGAGTCGACGAACGTCAGCTTACAGTTATCTTTCCAGGTGTCATACTCTGCAGGATAGATAAAACTCAGCTCATTACCAAATTTATCTTTACTGTAATTGCAATACCGAGTGCTTTCTTGAGCGAAGGAGAATGTACGGTGGCGCACCATCTCATTCGCCGTCGCGCGGTCGCAGATAAACTTCACAGTGTACCGTCTCTTATGCTCCGGCATTGGCTCATCACATATGTACTGCGTCAGGTCCATCGCCCAATGGTTTTCAATAATAACTCTCATATTGGTAGTCACGAAGATCTCGAGCATGTCATCAACTACAGCCGTGACATAATCACTGTATTTATTATTCTTATACTTATCCAGCTCGGAGACAGCTGTCAGGCTAACACGGTCGTAGAGATAGACCGTCCCGTGCTCAAGCATTGCTGTATGACCTCGGTCAACAAGCATATTGAAGAATTTCACATCAGTCCCATCACCGATCTTATTCTCACTCTTATAACATGTCCGGCCAGCCTTCTCTATCTGTCGATATGCTCCGTCAATGCCCGGTGCCTGTGTCAGGATCTCATATCTTGAATGCAACAGTTTCATAATATAAAATAATTTGATTTATATTAAAAAAATAAAAGATTAAATCAAAAAATTAAGGACTCACAGAAAAAACCTGCCGTATTTTAACTTATAAGATAAAACCGTATAATTTATCATCTTTGGTCTATAAGTGAATTTAAGGCAGGTTTCTGAGCTTTCTAGAGTATAATTTAAAACCACTCTCATAGTGATATAAAAAAAAGAGAACCTCAAGGATTCTCTTTTTCATTTATATATCCGATGTTGAAATTTTAGATATTTATTTTAATATCCTTATCTGCTGCCGGACAAAGCTTGATAAGTTTCTTAAATGCCGGTGCGAAGTCGTCCCAGTGATCTTTGTATCTCGGCATGTTCTTCAGTCTCTCATCGCCGCACTTGAACTTAATATCTGGGAAGAGGTTATCGATCTTTGACCATCCTGCAGAAACTACATTTGGGTCTCCGCTCTCACCAAGCCAGCTGCAGATATTCATAAGGGTATTCAGCGTCATCGGCTTTGTAGGGTCAAGAGAAGAGATTGCGACATCGACCATATAGTACTTCAGATCGAGACGAATCTTCTTATCCAGCTTCGGTGCTTTCTTATAATCCTTAGTGACATTCGTGAGACCCTCGACATCGACACTGTCGCAGAGCTTCATAAAGGTAATGAACTCAGTCGCTGCCTGATCACCGACAATGGCCTGAATAGACTGATTGCAGATTCTCTCTATCATTGCTGGGTCAGCATCAGCGGCGTCCGGGCAGTTCTTGATCGTATAAAGCGTCTTGCAGCAGTTCTCCCACGAACGTGGTGAAGCAAATACATGCTGATCTTCATCATCAGGGTTCATATTATACCAATACTTCTCGTTGAACTTAATGAAGTTAAGCACGACCTTAGACATATAGTCTTTCTTCTCCGCCCACTTCAACCAGTCCTTGAGTGAAGGGACGAAGTTCACCTGCTCAAAGCGGTTGCCGAGCGCCCTAGAGAAACGGATATCAAAATCACCAGTCTCATCGAAGTCACGGTTAGACGCAGCCACGATAGTCCACTTTGATCCGAGTTTGTACATACCGCCGGCGAGCGCACGGTCCTGAATAAGTGTCAGCGCAACACCTTGGACATCTGGACGGCAGCGGCCGATCTCATCGAAGAAGATAACACCACCATCACCGATATCGCCGATATGTCCGTCATCGGTCTTGGTACCACCATTAGCAACGTTATCATTGATAGCATCGATATCTGGATTACCACTTACTCGGTAAACCGGTAGCCAGGTCTTAGGCAGATCCTCTACTTCCTTAGTGTTGCCATTCTCGTCCTTAATGACGTTAGGCAGCGTGAACTCATCCGGGGTCATATCAGAAAGGTTCTTAGTGATAAGTCTTTTCTTGCCAGCGTACGCATTGACGACGCTGTTGACGATAGCCGTCTTACCAATACCAGGTGCACCCCAGATCATAAGCGGCGGGTTGAATCCCGGATTAGAGATAGCGCTCTTAAGATGGAAGATAAGCTCCGGAGTCTCTACATCTGGTCCATAGATACCCTGACCGCCGAGCGTGAATGCCTCGCAGATATTAGCGATGGTCTTCGGGTCGTCGAGGTCGAGCCCTTCGAAGATACTTTTCTTTGTCTTTGCACAGTCATCGATGATCTGCTTAGCAGATGCGGATTTGATACCGAACTTAGCAAGGAGCTTACCGATGAAAGTTGACGGTGTGTCGACATAATATGCATGGTCACCGGCGTATCCGTCTCCAATAGCCTTGGCGGAGAAGAGAGGAGAGATTACAGGATCTGCGACGTCGGCACCGCCATCGTCCTTGTGTACAAAAACAGGCCAGCCTTTGATATTCTTGATCATACCCTTGAGAAGATCCCCAAGAATACCTTCATTAACCGGCTCGTAAGATTTAAGTGATTCATTAAGTGATTTCATATATGAAAAAAAACTATAATTATATTTGATTTATTGCAAAAAATAAGTGTATAAATATATAATAACAAATTGTGGTCATCAACACACGTTTTAGTCATAACAATGTCATATAAAAATAACCACTGAACAATATAAATTATTCCATAAAAAATATGATTTTATATAAGTAAATAATGCTTTTTATGATATGCAGACACTTTTAGAACCAAGTAAAAAAACAACATTGGTTGTCGATGGTAACTGGCTTCTTATATCACGTTTCTCGGTGATGAAATCCCAGTTTTCTGACCGACTACCGGAGTCGGTGCTCAGACAGTCAACACAGAAACTGACAGAGATGATGCTTCAGTCACTTAGTACGACCCTGCGGCTCTTCAGGGGGCTTATAACGAATGTCATTCTTGTTGCGGATAATAAATCCTGGAGACACGACATACCAAAACCCGGCTGTATCACAGATACTAATTATAAAGGCAACCGCTCGCCTGAGTCAGGCATTGCATGGGATTATATATGGCCCGCGCTGGATGGCTTCCTATCGCAAGCGTCTTCTTTGGGTATCACAACCTGCAAGCAGTACGGTATCGAAGGAGATGACTGGTGCTGGTGGTGGAGCCGGAAGCTTAATGCTCAGGGTATCAACGTCATCACCTGGACATCGGATAACGATATCAAGCAACTCATACAGAAAGACCCGGATACCGGTGCCTGGACCGGGTGGTGGGAGAAATCAAAGGGGCTTTTCCTTAATGAGAAATGCAAAAACAACACCGAGTCTGAAAATATTTTCGATTCATTTATGTCACCGATAACCGTCAGTGATTCAACAATATCAAAATTTGCCAAGACCGTTAATATAACATATTATAATCCTGCAGAGATAGTAAATGAGAAGATCTTCATCGGTGATGCCGGTGATAATATCCTCCCGGTGTTCACGTATACAAAAAATGGAAAGACATATAAGATGACACTCAAGGAGCTGACAACACTTATCGATATCGATGCCCGCGGTTACAGCACCGCTGAATGGCAAAAAACATTAAATAATATATATAAAAATCTGCTTTTACTGAAAAAAGGCAAGCTCAAGGGAAGCACTGATATCACCACCGAGTCTGAGTTCGTCGAGCACACGGAGTATAACCGTGGCATGGTCTGGCTGAACGAGAGTACAATACCACAGTATATCCAAGAGCAGATGTCGCAGATAGAGTACAAAGAGGTCTCTCAGCAGATAATGTATGACCTGACGATGAACTGGAGGTCATTGGTGTCGTCCAGTGATAACGAGACAGCTGCCGCACTGCTTGATGAGTTGTTCGGATAAGATTATTATAAATTCACACTAAAAAAAAATAAAACAACAAAAAATGATTCAAAAAGTAATCAAGCGTGACGGCAGAAAAGCCAAGTTTAATATAAATAAAATTATTACTGCGAGCCGTGAGGCATTCAATTCCGTGTGTCAGGACTACCCGGAGTCATTTACTGCGGTACTCACAAAAGAATTTTCAGATATTGATAAAGAGACTATCGATATCGATGCAGTGCAGGATACGGTCGAGCGGCTTTTGATGGAGAACGGATACACAGACGTCGCTAAGAGTTATATACTTTACCGCAAGGAACGCGACTCGGTCCGTGACAGAAAAAACAAGATTCTTGCCGGTATGCGGTCAAAACTCTCGGGGAAGAACACGGTCAATCAGAATGCCAATCTTGACGAGAAGACATTCAGCGGCAGGACCGGAGAGGCTGCAAGTCTCGCGATGACCGAGCTCGCGCTTGAGGAGTATATGTCAAAACAAAGCAGAGACAATCATCTCAATAACGAGATTTATATTCATGATCTTAACTCATACGCGTCCGGAATGCATAACTGCCTCAGCATACCGTTTGATGATATCCTCAGCAGGGGATTCAAAGTGAAGCAGACAGATATCCGTCCGGCAGGGAGCGTAGACACTGCATTCCAGCTTATTGCGGTTATCTTCCAGCTGCAATCCCTCGTTCAGTTCGGCGGTGTGAGCGCGACGCATCTTGACTGGACAATGGTTCCGTATGTAAGGAAGTCATTTTATAAGCATTATAAAAACGGTGCAAAATGGTTGGACGGAGAACTTGTTGGTTCAAGCGAAACACCGATTGATGATGATACATATAAAGCAAATAAAAAAATATATGATTATGCGCTTGAGATGACCAAGAAAGAGGTGTATCAAGGCGCAGAAGCGTTGTTTCACAATTTAAATTCGCTTTGTTCGCGTAGTGGCGCGCAGCTCCCGTTTTCGTCAATAAATTTCGGTACCTGCACACTGCCTGAAGGCCGTATGATAATTGAAGCACTGCTTGATGTGTGTCAGACCGGGCTCGGTAAGTTCGGCAGGACGTCGATTTTCCCATGTAGTATCTTCCAGTGTATGAAAGGTGTCAACCAAGAGAAAGGAGATCCAAACTACGACCTCTTCAGGAAGGCGCTCCGGTGCACTGCACAGAGGCTCTATCCGAACTATGCGAACTGCGACTGGAGCGGTAACGCCGGATATGACAAGAACGACCCAAGGACGTATTTCAGCACGATGGGATGTGTTGATTATAATGAAACAATTACAATAAAAGACAAAGAACAAATTGAAACCATAAAAATCGGTGATTTATATGAACGATATAGTAAATGATGTTACAACAAAAATTATAGATATTAAAAAAGGGCAATACTATAAAAGCGTTTTAAATCCAAAAGAAATAAAATTTATTCAAGAATACACAAAAAATATAGAAGGTAATATAGATTTTAATACACGTATTTTTTATACAATAAATAAACGTCCTACTAATGTATGTTGCTATAATTGTGGAGCACCGATTTATAAAAATATAAAACCAGTAAAGTATTATAAATCAAAAGATAAGACAATAAATAATGATATAAATATATATTTATGTGACAACTGCAATCCTAAGCATTATTGTAAACAATCTTATAAAACACGGGCAATTCGTTTTGCTAATTTAGAAAAAGACTCTATTAAAAAACAACAAATTTTAAAGATTGGAGAAAACTTTTATAATGATGAGTTTATCAATAATTGGGCGATACAATTTAAAAACAACGTTGGCCGCAGGCCAACAAAAACTGAATTTGAAAATTATTTTGGTAGAAAATTTCCAAGAAAAAGTTTTCACAGAAATTTTGATAAAACTTTATTCGATTTGTGGGATTCATATTTTGAGTTAACTGTATGTGATTATCTTAATGAACTCGGATATACAGAAAAACGAACCGTGATTGATTGTATAGCAACTACAGATTATGTAAGAAATTCAATGTTTTCATTAGATAAAAAAACGTATTATCAAATTGATATTTATTTTCCGTTATTAAATATCGGATTTGAAATACAAGATTTTGCGACACACAGTAAAAACAGAGATGATGAACCATATGTGCAGAGAGCCAATTCATTTAAACATGGACCGACGTATCACAATGCAAAAATGTCTGCAGCAAAAAATATAGGTATTACAATTATTGAACTTTGGGAAGACGAAATAAAAAATAATAAATATAAAAAAATAATAGATACACTTTTATGTCAAACTATATAGCAACTGTTAATCGCAATTTATCTATATTAGATAGCAATGGTTTTGTTAAATGCTTAGGTATTATTCGTAATGAAAACATATCTAATTGGTTAAAAATAGTATTATGCAATAGACAGACATTAATGGTAACAAGTGATCATCCATTTATTACTGAATATGGTAAAACCATTGCAAGCGATTTAATTGTTGGTGAACATCTTTTTTATAAAGATAAAACCGTAAAAATAAACAGTATTGAGCCGATTAAAAAAACTGATTATTCATATGATGTTGAAACTGCATCGGGAACGTTTTTAGTATCAAATATAAAATCATCAAATTGCAGAACAGCTAACGGATTCGACATCAACGGCTTAGGTCAGCAGAAAGACGGCCGCGGGAATATATGTCCTGTGACGGTCATCCTTCCGACACTCGCTGCAGAGGTGGTCTATGATAAGAAATCAAAGACCCCGGTGGAGGACTTTATGAAGCTTCTTGACAGGAAAATCGGCGAGGCAAAGGACATGCTCATAGAGAGGTTTAATTGGGTTTGCAGCCAGTCTCCAGAGTCAGCGCCGTTCATGTACGAGAACGGCACCATGGCAGGTTATGACGGGAAGAATATCAGCAGTGCGCTTAAGCACGGCACTCTCGCCCTCGGTCAGCTCGGTCTTGCGGAGTGCCTGCAGATACTTATTGGTACTGATCACACGACACCCGAGGGGATGGAGCTCGCCAAGAGGATAGAGGGTCTCTTCAAGCAGAGATGCGCTGAATATAAGGAGCAATATAAACTTAATTTCGGTGTTTATATGACCCCAGCCGAGAGTCTCTGCTTTACGGCTATGACTAAGTTCAGGAAACGGTACGGCGTGATACCAGGCGTTTCGGATAGGAAGTACTTCACTAATTCAATGCACGTGCCGGTATGGAAAGAGATGACTCCGTTCAAGAAGATAGATATTGAAAGCCAGCTCACGGGGTTCAGCAGTGCGGGTTGTATCACATATGTCGAGCTGCCGTCGAGTGTGATTAATAATATCGATGGACTTGAGACTCTTGTTAAGTACGCTATGAGCAAGGATATCCCGTACTTCGCTGTGAACGTGCCGAACGATATGTGTATGGATTGCGGCTGGCAGGGAGATATCAAGAGCGATGAGTGTCCGAAATGCGGAAGTAAGAATATCCAGAGACTCCGTAGGGTAACGGGTTATTTGAGCACTGACTATCATAATTTCAATGAAGGTAAGATCGCAGAGGTAGAGGATAGAGTGAAACATATTGATGACACTGTATGCGGTACACAAGAATAACTGACTGTGATTTCAATAATGGTGAAGGTATCCGGGTGACCCTCTGGGTTTCCGGATGCCGGCATCATTGCCCCGGATGCCAGAATGAGTGGATGCAGAGATATGATATCGGCCGGCCGCTCTTGGAGTGCTGGGATATGATTGAGAGATACTCCGAGCCGGGGTATATATCTGGTCTTACTCTCTCAGGCGGTGATCCGCTTGATCAGGACAGCCTCAGTGAGCTGAAAGAACTTATACTTAAGTACCGTAAGACATTCCCAGAGAAAACAATCTGGCTTTATACTGGGTTCTATTATGACCGGCTCTCGGTGGAGCAGAAAGTGGTTGCTGATATGTGTGATGTTGTTGTTGACGGTCCGTTCATCGAGTCACAGAAAGACCTCACACTGCCTTTCAGAGGGTCGGCAAACCAGCATATAATACATATAAAAGAACAATAAAAACCGTATTATTATATATAATAT
>CAVGQQ010000081.1:0-13169 GCA_963631525.1 bacterium | reverse complement strand
GGTTACAAATATACAGTCAATAAACGGCGTGCAAACCGGCTTGCTTATCGGTTTCTTGGATTTATGTTTCTCCTTGTCGCCACCTTGCAGGCATTTACAATGATCCATGGCTATGCGAAGCATCTGGTGTTAACAGCATTGTTTGTTACATTCGTTGGAGCCTACGGAATCTATCTCGTAGTGATGTCCTTCCGGAAGCAGGCATTTTCAGCAACCTATATTTTTGATGATACTGGATTTACAATCGAACATAAATATGGCACCACGCATTATGACTTCGATCAGATCAAACATGTGACGATGGTCATTCCGGACGAAAACATGATTTTCTATATTCTGAATGTTTTCACAGAGAAGGAACGTTATACAATTTCATTTATGATGCAGAAGGAATTATGTGAGAATATCTATGAATTTATGCATGCACGTTTACCAAAGAAAGACACGGAAGATTAGTTCCGTGCCTTTTCTTTTCTTCATCATGAAAATTGATGGAGCTGAGGGGAATCGAACCCCTGTCCGAAAGCTCTTCCATTACAGCTTCTCCCATTACAGTTTGTATATTGGATTTCCCATACAAAAACGCCTACAAACAGGCTTTCCTATATGGTAGCTTCATAAATTTTCCGAAACCGCAAAGCTTAAGCCCCGGAGTGTCCCACTAAGTCGATGCCAGGATTCCAGGTCGTGGGGAACCTAGAGCTGACAGCTGCCATAATTAGGCAGCGTACGCGTAATTTTCGTCTGCGTTTATATTTATTTTCCAAGTTTTAGCGTGGTCCTGGTCCACGAATGGCTACCGTAATTTCTAAACCCCCGTCGAAACCAGTACAACCCCTGGTTTGATTGACGAAAATCTCTATATATCCCACTTAAAAAGTGTATATACCTGTTTTACTCTGCATCTGCTGCAGAAGCATCCTCTGGTGTAGCATCGCTGTTGCTTGCAGTTGGGAATACATATCCTGTATAATTGGCTGCCCAATATTGTTGTGCCCAATAATCATAAACCGATGCATTGATTGTTTTATTTGCCTGTCGTGTCTCGTAACTCTTCTGATAAGCATGTCTTCCCAGAGGGAAACCGACCAAAGCACCTAAAATAGCGGCACATACTAAAATCTCCACAACCTGCTTTGCTTTTTGTTTTTTCTGAATCTTCTTTCGATTCTTCTTCTCTTCCTTATAGCGATCTACTTTTGCCTGACTCATACGTTCTCCTACCTTAACTTCTCTTATTTATCCCAGATTACGAATCTTGAAGTCTCGTTCAACCTCGCGTTTCATATCCTTTTTCGCGATATCATCCCGCTTATCGTACAGCTTCTTACCTCGTGCCAGCCCTATCTCTACTTTAACAAGACTGTCCTTGAAGTAAACCTTCAAAGGCACCAAGGTATATCCCTTCATCTTCTGCTGTCCAATCAATTTGTTGATCTCATAGCGATGCAGCAACAGCTTTCTTGTCCGGAGTGGATCTTTGTTGAAGATATTTCCCTTCTCATACGGAGAAATATTCATGCGATAGACATACACCTCATCGCCATCCAAACCAACAAACGCCTCTTTAATACTGCATTTTCCCATACGGAGAGATTTCACTTCCGTTCCAACTAAAGCAATGCCAGCCTCGTATGTGTCCTCTATGAAGTAATCGTGATATGCTTTTTTGTTATTGGCTATCAGTTTCGTCCCTCGTTGCTTCGCCACTTTTTTCAACTCCTTCTATATTACCATCAATCAGTGAAAAATCAATGGTTTTCTTAATTTTATCACATTTTAACACTTTGATACGCACTTTGTCACCCAGTTGATATTTCTTTTTTGTTTTTTCTCCAACCATCGCATATTCCTGCTCGTTGAAATAATAGAAATCATCATACATATAGGCAACAGAAACTGCGCCTTCCACCGTATTATCCAATTCCACAAAGATGTAGTTTGAGGTAACGCCTGAGATCACTCCATCGAATTCTTCCCCGATGTGCTCTGACATATACTCAATCTCTTTTAACTTAATGACATCCCGCTCTGCTTCTTCTGCCCGACGTTCCTTGGCGGAATTATCGTTCACAATGGTCGGCAGAATGCGACGATAATGCTCGATCCGCTTCTCAGAAAGCTCTCCATGCAGGTTCTCCTTGATGATCCGGTGGATCTGCAGATCCGGATACCGGCGGATTGGTGATGTAAAATGGCAGTAATATTTGCAGGACAGGCCAAAATGTCCGGTACATTCGGTTGAATACCGCGCCTGCTTCATGGAACGGAGCATCATCTTGCTGATCAGAGTCTCGTAAGGTTTTCCCTCGATTTCATCAAGAATCTTCTGCAGTTCCTTTGGATGTGTCTCATCTCTGGATGCCTTGATAAACAGTCCGAAATTGTTGATAAATGCGGCTAATATATCAATCTTCTCCTCGTCTGGATGCTCATGGACACGATATTCAAACGGCAGTTCCTGCCAGAAATAGTCTTCTGCAATTGTCTCATTGGCTGCCAGCATAAAATCTTCGATGATCTTCGTTGCAGGATTCCGGTCATATGGCTTAATCTCCACTGGTTTATGGTTTTCATCCACGATAATCTTTGTCTCAGCAACATCAAAATCAATCGAACCACGTTTCCGTCGGTTCTTCCGGAGAATCGTGGAAAGCTCCAGCATCAGATCAAACATTGGCACGAGTGGTTCATAACGCTTCAACACTTCCTCGTCACTCCGCTCTAAGATCTTCTCAACATTCGTATACGTCATCCGCTCATCGACATGCAGAATACCCTCACAGATCGTATGATCTAAGAGCTTGCCCTTTTTGTCAAACTTCATCACACAGCTAAGCGTAAGCCGGTCCGTGCCGGCATTCAAAGAACAGATACCGTTTGATAATTTGTGTGGCAGCATCGGAATGACACTGTCTACGAGATAACAGCTTGTACCACGCTTTAACGCTTCTTTGTCAAGCGGTGATTTCTCCTTTACATAATGCGATACATCCGCAATATGTACGCCCAGTGTATAGACACCATCCTCGAAGGATAATGTGATTGCATCATCCAAGTCCTTTGCATCTTCTCCGTCAATCGTTACGGTTGGCAATGTGCGGAAATCTGTACGTCCGACGAAATCTGCTTCATCGACTTCATCCGGGATATCCTTCAGGGAATCCATGACCTTGTCCGGATACTCCACAGGAATATCATATGCACGCACAACGGAAAGTATGTCTGTACTAGGATCATTTACATGACCTAAAATCTCGATGATTTCCCCCTCAGGAGACTTATGGTCGGCACCATAATTTGTTATCCGGCAGACAACCTTGTGTCCGGTCATCGCCCCCATCGAATCTTTCTTTGCAACAAAGATATCATCTGCCACCTTCTGATTATCCGGGATCACAAAGCCAAAATTCTGCTGTTTATCATACGTTCCAACGATCGTGGTAAGTCCACGTTTTAAAATATGGGTTACCTTTGCCTCTGTGCTCTTTCCCTGCTTCGTATAGGAATCCGGTGCGATTACCACGCGGTCACCATGAAAGGCTCCCATCGAAAACTTAGCGGGAATAAAGAAATCGTCCTTGTATCCTTCCACACGGACAAATCCGTACCCCTTTTTGTTGCCAATGAAATCACCGACTAAGAATTTATCTTCTAACTTCTTGTATTTGCCCTTTGGAGTGACAGTGATCTTTCCTTCTTCCACAAGTTCACTCAAAGCTTCTTCCACACGCTTTTTATCGGCATCCCCGACCTGAAGCAAAAAGCGGATATCTTTGAGCCGCATTGGTTTATACTGCTCATCACAAATAAAATCATATAACTTCTGTTTTACACGTTCTCTTTTTTCTCCCATACATAACACCTCCCAAAAAAATAAGCTGCTTTTTTATCAAAGCAGCTTAAAAAATCTAAATGAATTTTGATGACAGGAACAAAGCCAGTGCAAAATACAGAACACCAAGAACGACTGTAACCTTCTTTAATACAGACTCTTTGGATTTTCCCTTGTTCTTGCTCCAGTAGGTATCTGCGCCACCGCCGCTGATCGCGCCGGACAAACCGCCTTTACCTTCCTGCATCATTACGATAACTGCCAAGATAACAGATATTACCAAAAATATTATAATTAACGCTGTCTTCACGAGAATTCCTCCTTATTATTTTAACTCATACTTGAACATATTACCATAAGAATTTCGTAAATACAATATATAATTTAAGAAAAATCTGCTAAATTTGGCATTTGTATGGTAATTGGTCTATTTATTAGCGGAAATATCACTGTAAATCGCGAGTTTTCCTAACTCCTCTTCAATCCGAAGCAACTGATTGTACTTTGAGGTACGATCCGAACGGCACGGCGCACCTGTCTTGATCTGTCCGGCATTCACGGCAACCGCCAGATCTGCAATAAAAGAGTCCTCCGTCTCACCTGAACGATGGGAAATCACCGTCTTATAACCGGATTTCTTGGCAAGCTCAATCGCATCCATTGCCTCGGTCAGGGTTCCAATCTGATTATACTTGATTAAGATTGCATTTGCAATCCCATCCTCGATTCCCTGCTTTAACCGTCCAACATTTGTGACAAACAGATCATCTCCGACAAGCTGAACCTTCTCGCCAAGCCGGAATGTAAGCACCTTCCAGCCTTTCATATCGTTTTCATCGAGTCCGTCCTCAATCGAATAAATTGGGTATTTTCCAATCAGATCTTCATAATACTGTACCATTTCTTCGGAATTACGATAGATCTCTCTGCCAGCCATCCGGCTTTCCCCAGGGAAATAATACAGTCCGCTTGTCTCATCATATAACTCACTCGCCGCTGCATCAATGGCAATCTTGACATCCTCATACGGCTTATACCCCGCCTCTTTGATTGCAAGCACCAGATAATCAAGAACCTCGGCAGAAGTGGCAAGGTTGGGTGCAAATCCACCTTCATCTCCCACGCCATTGGAAAGTCCGTTTTCATGCAACACACGTTTTAAAGTATGATAGATTTCCGCACTCATCTCCAGACAATGCTTGAATGAATCTGCACCGACCGGTGCAATCATAAACTCCTGCAGATCCACTGTGTTATCCGCATGACAGCCACCATTTAATATGTTCATCATCGGAAGCGGCATTTTCTTCGCGTTGATTCCTCCGATATAACGGTATAATGGCAAGCGCAGGGAATTTGCTGCTGCGCGGGCAACTGCCAGCGAGACGCCCAAGATTGCATTGGCACCAAACCGGGATTTGTTCTCCGTACCATCTGCTTCGGTCAGGTATTTGTCAATCAATGCCTGATTGAACACATCCATACCGACCAGCCGGTCACTGATGCGTGTATTGACATTCGTCACGGCTTTCTCTACACCTTTTCCCATGTATCTCCGCTCATCATCGCGCAGCTCATGTGCCTCATATTCTCCGGTCGAAGCGCCGGAAGGCACCGATGCGATCGCTGCCGCACCACTCTCTGTGACGACTTCTACTTCTACCGTTGGATTTCCGCGGGAATCCAGTATTTCTCTTGCGTGTATATATTTGATCCGATCCATCCAAATCAGCCTCCCAAAATTTTTACATCTAAGCTAATTATTTCCGAATCGAAGTATTTTATGCATAGTTGCATATAAAAATCGTCCCATAACAGGTTTTGTTACAGGACGATTCCATCATTTTCATATTAAATTCATCTTTTATTCCGCGGTTGTCTCCGCTTCCGTCTCCGGCGAATGTGCATCCATATTCTTCGGAAGTACAAGATTCAGGATAATTGCCACGATAAATACAACAGCCACACAGTTTTCGGCAAATACTGTCTGGACGATACGTGGGAAGATTGCGAAAATCTCCGGCACCTGTGTAAATCCAAGACCGATACTTAACGAAAGTGCTGTGATCGTGATATTTCTCTGTGTATAGCCACATCTGCCAAGCATCTGGATACCACTTACTACGATTGTACCAAACATCATGATCGTACAGCCGCCAAGTACTGCATCTGGCAATGTTGCAAGTACGGCTCCGAAGATCGGGAAGATACCTGCCAAGATCATAATGATCGCACCAGTTGCGATTGTGAAACGGTTTACAACCTTTGTCATGGCAACCAGACCGACATTCTGGCTGAACGATGTGATCGGCAGACAGCCAAATACAGATGACAGTGCGCTGACAAAACCATCGCAGGCAATCGAACCGGATGTCTCCTTGGTTGTTGCATCTCTGCCAAGTCCGGATACTGCAAGTGCTGACGTATCTCCGATCGTCTCTGTTGCAGAAACAAGAAAGATCAATGTTACGGATACGATTGCATTGACATTAAATTCCGGCTTTGCAGGCAGAAGCTTTGGCAACGCGATCACAGATGTTCCTGAAATCGCTGAGAAGTCTACCATATGCATACAAATTGCCACAATATAACCGACAACTAATCCGAATAACACGGAAAGCTGCTTGAAATATCCCTTTGCAAAGATATGGAATAACAGGCAGCATAAAAGTGTTACAACACCTAAAATCCAGTTTTCCACCGAACCGAAATTCTCACTGCCGCTACCACCACCAAACGAAGCTGCTCCAACCGAGAGAAGCGAAAATCCAATCGCTGTAACAACGCTGGCTGCGACAACTGGTGTGATTAGTTTCGTCCAATACTTTGCAAAAAGTCCGAGCACACCTTCAATGATACCGCCAACCAATACAGCACCAACGACTGCATTATAACCATAGGTTGGTCCTATGTAACACATTACGGATACAAAGGTAAAACTGATACCCATGACAATTGGCAGCCCGGAACCGATCTTCCAGATTGGAAATAACTGGATCAACGTACCGATACCTGCAATAATCATCGCACTCTGAATCAGTCCGGCACTCTCACTTGCACTTAATCCGCAGGCTGCCGCCACAATAATGATCGGGGCAATATTTGCTACGAACATCGCCAGAATATGCTGTAATCCGAACGGAATTGCCTTGGCAACCGGCACTCTTCCGTCTAATTTGTAAATATTTTCAATCGAAGCTTCTGTCTTACTCATCTTATGCGTTCTCCCTGAATTTAATTTCGCCCGTTGTATAATCCATGTTGTCTACGATTGCAAGTGATTCCAGATGATATCCAAGATTCCGGATTACCTGTCCGCCTGGCTGGAAGCCTTTCTCAATCGCAATACCGATACCTGCTACTTCGGCGCCAGCGGATTTTATAATCGAGATAAGTCCCTGCAAAGCACAGCCGTTCGCAAGGAAATCATCAATAATCAGCACTCTATCCTCTGGATTCAAGAATTTCTTCGATACAATAACCTGGTTCTTACACTTGTGTGTGAAAGATTCTACTTCCGCCACATACACATCACCCTCGATATTGATGCTCTTTGACTTCTTTGCGAAGATAACCGGAACATCGAAATGTCTCGCCACGATACAGGCAATACCAATACCGGATGCCTCGATTGTCAGAATCTTATTAATCTTCTCATCTGCAAACCGGCGCTTAAATTCCTCGCCGATCTGATCGAACAGGCGGACATCCATCTGATGATTCAGAAAGCTGTCAACCTTCAGTACATTTCCTTCTTTTACTATGCCATCCTTTAAGATGCGTTCCTCTAAAAAATTCAATGATTTTTCCTCCTGCTATTAGAATAAGAAAAACCTTTTTGCAATAGATAACTCTATCGAAAAAGGTTTTCTATTTTTTTAAATTTTATAACTGTGCACTATCAGAGACATCGGATGTACAATGCATACATTTTGTTGCCTTGATATCGATCTCTCCGTAGCAATATGGGCACTTTCTTGTAAGTGGAGCTGCTTCTTCTTTTTTATGTCCCAAAGACAAAAGCTTATTAACCGCTTTCATTAAGAAGAATATTACAAATGCCATAATCAAAAAATTAATAACGGCTGTAATAAAAGCACCATATTCTATATACTGTCCAGTATTGAATATCTCGAAATGTCCACCTATTTCTGCACCACCAATACTATTGATGATTGGATTGATGAAATCATCCGTAAAAGCTGTAATTATTCCTTGAAACGCACCACCAATAATAACTGCAATGGCAAGTTCCATCACGTTGCCCTTCAAGGCAAATTCTTTGAACTCTTTTAAGAATTTCTTCATTGGTATCATTCCTTTCTTATCTCACGATCAATGACTTACCTGTCATCTCTGCTGGCTGTGGAAGTCCCATGATCTCAAGTAATGTTGGAGCGATGTCAGCTAAGCATCCACCCTCACGAAGCTTTACGCTGTCGTCGTAATTGACAAGGATAAATGGAACCGGGTTGGTTGTATGTGCTGTATGAGGTGCCTTTGTCTCGTAGTTGATCATCTGCTCTGCATTTCCGTGGTCTGCACAGATAAAGAGAACGCCATCCACTTCCTTGATTGCTTCTACAGCAGTTCCTACACACTGGTCAACTGTCTCAACAGCCTTTACAGCAGCAGGAATCACACCGGTATGTCCTACCATGTCTGGGTTTGCAAAGTTGATGATAATAACATCGTACTTTCCGGAACGGATGGCTGCATTGAGCTTCTCAGATACTTCCGGTGCGCTCATCTCAGGCTGCAGATCGTAAGTTGCAACAGCTGGAGACTTTACAAGTACTCTGTCCTCATCCTTGTTAGGCTCTTCCACACCACCGTTGAAGAAGAATGTAACGTGTGCATATTTTTCTGTCTCAGCGGTACGAAGCTGCTTCAAACCATTTGCAGCAAGATACTCGCCAAGTGTATTCTTGATCTCCTGCTTCTTGAAAGCGATGATCTTGTTCGGGATTGATTCATCGTAATCCTTGAAGCATACATATGTCAGTGGAAGCTTTCCACCTTTCCGCTCAAATCCTGTAAACTCATCTGCACAGAATGCTCTTGTGATCTCACGTGCGCGGTCTGGACGGAAGTTAAAGAAGATAACGGAATCGTTTGCCTTGACGGTTGCAACCGGCTTTCCATCTGCCTCGATAACAGTTGGAAGAACAAACTCATCTGTCTTGTCATTTGCATAAGAATCTGCAACTGCCTGTACTGGATCTGTAGCCTTTACGCCCTTACCATATACCATAGCTGCATAAGCCTTCTCTACACGATCCCAGTTGTTATCACGATCCATTGCATAGTAACGGCCGGAAATACTTGCGACCTTACCGACTCCGATCTCCTGCATCTTATCAACGAGTGCTGCAACATAGTTCTTACCAGATGCTGGAGGTGTATCTCTACCATCTAAGAATGGATGTACATATACACGATCAAAGCCCTGCTTCTTGCAAAGCTCTAAGATACCATACAAATGTGTATTGTGGCTGTGTACACCACCATCAGACAGAAGTCCCCACAGATGAAGATCTGAATTGTTCTTCTTGCAGTTTTCAATTGCCTCAAGCATGGCTTCGTTCTCGAAGAAATCGCCATCCTCGATTGCCTTTGTGATCGATGTCAGATCCTGGTAAATAATTCTTCCGGCACCAATATTCATATGACCAACCTCAGAGTTACCCATCTGTCCGTCTGGAAGTCCGACTGCAAGTCCGGAAGCATTTCCTCTTACATATGGACACTCTGCCATCAGCTTATCCATCACAGGTGTGTTCGCCATGTAAATTGCATTACCCTCTGTTTTGTCTGTAATACCATAGCCATCAAGTACCATCAATACAACTGGTTTCTTACTCATTGTTTATCTCCTTTAAATTATAATAATTTAATCTATACTTTTCCTGTCTAATTATAACAAAAAATAATTAAGGCTTCAATCTATAAGCATGAACAGGAACCTCCTTGATTTTTTCAGAAAAATAGTCCATCAGTTCCTTTTTATTTTTTCCTGAATCCAAAAAGAGTATCGGCATATCAGAATCATAATCATTTTTAATCAGCTTCTTCAGGACAAAAAAGCAAGCATCCGCCGCATCCTTATCTTTATAATAATACCAAGGAATTTTGATAAATCTGTCATCATCCTCCACTAAAATCATTGCCAAAATCCGATCCTTGTTTTTACAGACAATGCTTCCAGACAGATTATCAGCTTTAATATCTGAATAAGGAATCTGAAAAAACGGATCATACGGTGCATTCATCAAAAATGCAAGCACCTCATCCTCTTCCACTTCCTCTAAGAATACAACGTTCATCTCACTTTTTTTATCAAATGTGATTTTTTTCAGATCCGATGACATTCCAAGTTCATACATGAATTGTCTTTTGTCCCGGATAAATCCGACTTCTTCAAGCTTGGTTTTCCGATCTTCTCCGGTTTCAAACATATATATCGGTAATTCGTCTGCCTTCGGCATCTGCCTGATATGCTTCACGATACTATCCAATATTGCTTGTTCACTCACATCCATACACGTATCTATCCTGTGTATGCAAATATACTCCGGGAAAATCTCGATGATACCCAATCCTTCAGGCTTTTTATCTATTTCATTAGAGACACCGATTCCTGTCAAGCGGCCTTCCATAACACCGATTATCTCTCCATTATTCATATAGGAGATATAAGTATTCAGATTATCGGCTTCAATAACCTCCGATACAAGCTTCACTTCTCTTCCTATCAATGCATTGATATCATAAAATGCCGGGTTTTTCTTTTCATAAGCCTTGTCAAACTCATTTTTTATCTCAATACTGTCTGCGAAAGAATCCTTCTTTATTCTATTTTTATAAAACTCGCTGAACGCTTCCTTATATTGCTCTGACAGGACGTTCATCTGTTCCTGCAGCCCACCCATGGCTTTGGCACCACTCTTACTGTAAATATACATTCTCCAGTTATTGGTAGACTCATCGATAAATCTCAATTCACCTGTTGTCAATTCTCTCATACTTTATATGACCTGCCTTTCTGTAAGCTATATTATATACACCATGTTAAATCCCTTTATAATCCATAACCGGCTTTTCAGTGCGCTCAAAGTTTCTGTCCTGTCGTTGAAGCATAACACTTGTAGAAAGTGCTTTTCTATCCGTTGTACAATAATAATCCAGCACAGCATCTGCACTATTGTCAGGCTTCTTAACCCAAATCGTATTATAACCCATAAATGCCAGTAGCAACGCCGCACCGGAAGGAAGATGTGTTCCATATTTCACGCTAAAATCAGTTTTGAAATTCCATCGGTCACAGGCTTGCGGATATTTCTTTTTTATCGTTTCCAATACGCCCGGAATTTCATTTCTTTCTATTACCTTTGCATGCTCATTCAATGTAAAGGTAAACTGAACAGAACCGACTGTATCCCCATATAACCAGCTATGTTCACTTGCCAGCAGATCCTGATGCTCAACATCATCTGTTTCCTTCTGTTCCCTTGCAGCAGTATAAAGACCCAGACCATAACAGCCAAAGCTGTAATATTGACGTTTATTTCCAATTACCTGAGATACTATGTTCTCCATATTCAACTTTGAACTATTCGCTATAGTATGGAACATCTTAACCCGATTAGGGAATTTTTTCATCTCAGCGTCAATATTCTTGCAGATCCTCGGCTTATGCTCCGACCATCCGATTGCATTAAAAAATCTGGTAGACATTATATCCGATTGGCTCTCATCTACTCCACCCGGATGATTTAAAGCTATAAAAATGTGCTTCATATGCGTATCCAGATCCTTACGCTCCTCATCCGTCAGCTCAATTTCACCTTTTAAATCCATAGAAATCAGTCTAAAATGCACCTTGCACGCTGTATTAAGCATGTCAATTGTATATTCATTCTGGGTAAGTACATTTCTGTTTGTTGGAGTACTCAGATAATTCATCTTGTACCGCGTACAATATTCTTCTAACTCACGATAACTGCTGTACGCCAGATCCTTCATCTCCTCAATGCTCTTCGAATCGAGCTTTTTCTCTTCTTCCTCACCCCAGGCCTCCTGCAAAATGTTGTTTTCCTGCCGGTCTGCTATCTGATCTTCCTGCTGGTCCTGCTCTTGTCCCTCGTTCAGGTTGTTGATCTGATCCTCTTCATCAAAATT
This sequence comes from bacterium, assembly GCA_963631525.1. GTDB lineage: Bacteria > Bacillota > Clostridia > Lachnospirales > Lachnospiraceae > Coprococcus_C. The sequence goes on along the minus strand of CAVGQQ010000081.1, from coordinate 1,153 downwards.
ACTTACCCGGTCTTCTTCATGTATCTGATCCTCTTCCCGGTCATTAAACGCAGCAGCAGCTATTCTTGCATCTGCGAGCAGTAAATTTACCTGCTCAGAAACCTGCGTGATCATTGCTTTTCGCTTCTTTCCATCCCGGCTGATTGGATGCTTCCCCGAAATATAGGTTCCACAGCTGCTCTGCAGATTTTCCAGCAAGGATACTTTTTCCTCCGGCACAGCTTTGGTAGATATAAGATTATAGATTTCCAGATCTGTAACAACGCTGTTGTACTCATCTGAATTTTCTTTTCTTCCTCTTGCACTGTTTTTCAAAAAGATTTCCAGTATTTTCAAATCAAAGGGTGCATAATACCTTGCATCTGTATCATCATGCCGAGTCTGACCTGCTATCTGCACATAAATTGTCACATCATTTTTCTGATGCCATTCTCTTTCTATCTGACGCTTTCGTGCCTTATGCTCAATCTCTCTTACCTGCCAATCTTCAGCTGACATAGACTGTTTTTCGAGATTCAGAAAGCGGGAATTCATATCCCTATACCCAAGATCTGAATCTCCTGCTTTCCGTATCTGCGCATACTTGTTTTCATAGCCTGTAATTACCTTTTTAGCACTCTTATATCCCATTGAGAACCTCCTTAACACCTGCTGCCATCCGTACCCGGTTAACGGGTTTTGTTTACACAAAATAATCCGGAACAATTGTACATTTTTCTATAATAATGTTATTTTATCAATGTTTTTTTGTGATGTAAAGACTTTTTGCTGTTAAAAAAAACTATAGCTTCTCCACTTTTTTGTGTTTTTCTCTCCCCATCCCCAGTTCATCCGGGATAATATTATGCTCTAATACAATCATACGCCGTTCCTGCATTGCATGAACCAGATTCGCATCGAGATGAAATGCTTCCTCAATCTCATCGTTCATGACTGGCGGACGAAATCTCCGCCGATGCAATCTACCGTATTTACGCTTATTATAATTCTTCCAAAATATAAAAAAACCACAAATATAAGCGCCGCAACAAATAAAATATGAAAATAACGTTCAATCGTAAGAACCATATTCCGATTATATACATAAAACTCCGGTAAATACCAATCATTCCTGATTGCAAGTGCGCCATAAACCAGATAGATAACATAGGAA
>CAVGQQ010000080.1:8317-13172 GCA_963631525.1 bacterium | reverse complement strand
TACTTTCTCAGACACCGGAGGAGATTTTGAACCATACCTATGAATACACGGTGCGGGAAGATATTCTGATGTCGTTGGAGTACCATGACTTGCCGGATGGACAGGCGCGGGCATTGCTGAAGTCCCCCAGCCCGCTTGCGGATGTGTTTGCCGATTGGGAGAACAAAGAAACGGATTACATGGACAGCATTTGGCAGACTGTTGAGGAACGGGCAAAGACGGAAGAACAGAAACATAGAAAGAAAGAGCAGCAAGAGCGATAAAGCATGGGCCGGTTGGAGTATCCAATCGGCCTTTTTACATAGCCGGACTGTGTTGTGCAGTTAATTCTCAGCTATGGAAAGGAGGATTTTTATGCCATATATTCCGCCAGAGGTAGTGGCAAAAGCAAAGGAAATGGATTTGCTGACCTATCTTAAAAACTACGAACCGGGCGAACTGGTACACTTTGGAGGAAGCACCTATTGTACCAGAACCCATGACAGTTTGAAAATCTCCAACGGTAAATGGTGTTGGTTTTCCCGTGGTATTGGCGGCAAAACAGCTTTGGACTATCTGATCAAAGTCCGTGAGATACCGTTCACCGAGGCTGTCGAAATGATTGTGGGACAAGCGGGAGTTCAGCCGCCGGTTTATACGTCAGCTCCGAAACGAGATGTGCCTAAAATGTTGCTGCTTCCACCGGCAAGCCGTAGCACCTCTCTTGTGGAGAAGTATCTTTCCGGGAGAGGGATTGACCACGAGCTGATTCGGTTTTGTCTGGATACCGGTCGGCTTTATGAGAGCAGCGGCAGATACCACAATGTAGTCTTTGTCGGACATGATCGATATGGAAAGGCTCGCTATGCTAATCTTCGGGGTATTTCCTCTGATTTCAAAGGTGAATGCAACGGCAGTGATAAGCGCTTTGCATTCAATATTCCTGCGAAAAACAGTGAGGTTCTTCATCTGTTTGAAAGTGCCATTGATTTGCTTTCTTTTGCTACCCTGCAGAAATTGAGTGGTGAGGACTGGCAGAGGGAACATCTGTTATCGCTGGCAGGCGTCTATCAGCCCAGAGAGAAAATCGAGGAAAGCGCAGTACCTTTGGCATTGACGCAATATCTGAAAGATCACCCGGAGGTCAAGATGATTCTGCTTCGGCTGGATAATGACTATGCCGGACGCATGGCGGCTAAGGCGTTAATGGCTGTTTTGACCAAGGATTACACTGTTGCAGTAAGGCTCCCGCCCAGGGGCAAAGATTACAATGACTATCTGTGTTTTGGTCTGGGTATTTCAGCCGCGAAACCGAAAACACGAAATGAGGAACGATGATATGGAGGATATCAACATGAAAGAATTTGAAATCACGCTGAACGCTGTTTCCAGGAAGAACTTTCGAGTGAGCGCTGATTCTCAGGAAGATGCTTTGCTGCTGGCGGAAGCCATTCTGGAGAACACCGATTTGCTGGACTTTTCAAATCAGGATGTAGACAGCATGAATATGAGCTGTGAGGAACAGTGCGGCGGCGTTTGTGAGATTTGCAGTCGAGCCTGTGAGCAGTGCGGCGATTGCATGGATTTGGAATCGACTTGCCTTTATCCCGACAAGGATTGTGACTACCGTTGCTCTGACTGCGGTGGGTGTATGGCAGGACATGAGGACGATTGATATTGTTTTTCGGCTGGTATCAAAGAATGTTCGCCCCGCAGGGAGAACGAATCTGCACTATACCAGCAAGCATCGCCTTTGTGATACCACACAGGCCGCTTGTCAGGGGAAAGCCCCTGAAACCCCTCATAGGAAAGGAGTGACTTTAATTTGAACGGTACATTGATTTTTGCGATTGGTTTTATCTGCGGTTCGCTTTCGGGCGTTATTTCCATTTGTGTGCTGCAGATCAATCGCATGACGGGAAAGGAGGAACAGGACGAATGAGAAAAAGAAACGTGCATATTCAATTCTGGCTGAACCGTAAGGAAGCTGAATCGCTGGATAAAAAGGTGCGCCGCAGCGGGCTTTCCCGTGAAGCGTACCTTCGCCATCTGATTGACGGTGTGGTGCCGCAGGACGCTCCCCCACCGGACTATTATTCCATGATGCGGGAACTGCACGGGATTGCAAACAACCTGAATCAGATCGCGCAGAAGGCTCACACGCTGAACGTGGTTGATGTGCAGCGGTATGACAATTACACTCGACAGTTGGAAGGTACGATCAGGAAAATCACAGAGGCAGTGATCCTGCCGAAACCGATGGGGTAAACGGAGCATGGCTACCACATCCATCTGGCGGGTCAAAGGTTGGCTGGGTAAGGTAGTCATTTATATTGAGAACCCGGACAAGACGGAGAATCCCGCCTTTTATGAAAAAGCGGATATAACAGAAGGACAAGCTCAGGGACTTTCCGATGTTATTGATTATGCCGTGAACAGTGAGAAAACTCAGGCAGGCAGTGAAAATACCGCCGTCATGCAGCAATTTGTTTCCGGTGTGAACTGCCACCCGGCCACGGCCCGTGAAGAAATGATTGCGGTGAAGAAACGCTTTGGAAAAGAGGACGGTACCATAGCCTACCACGGATACCAGTCTTTTGCCCCCGGAGAGGCTACGCCGGAAATGGCACATGAGATTGGTGTCAGGTTGGCGCAGCAGCTTTGGGGCGAAAAATACCAGGTAGTTGTTGCCACCCATCTGGATAAGGAAAGCCACCTGCATAATCATTTTGTGGTCAACACGGTATCCTTTCTGGATGGCATCAAATATCACCGCACGGAAAAGGACTATTACGATATGCAGAAGGCATCCGATAATCTATGTCGGGAGTATGGTCTGTCGGTCATTGAAGAACCAACGCGAGGAAAAGGCAAACAGTACGGTGAATGGAGAGCAGAACAGGAAGGCCGACCGACCTGGCGCGGCATTGTTCGATCCGAGATTGATGAAGCAATTCGGCAGTCGATGACGGAGCGCCAATTTTTTGATAATCTCCGCAAACGCGGCTATGAAGTCAAATTGGGCAAGGACATTTCTGTGCGGCCACCGGGCAAAGAGCGCTTTGTCCGTTTGGAACGGAACTTTGGTGAACTTTATTCCTATGACGGCATCAAAAAGCGGATACTGGCGCAGGTCAGCCGGGAGCGCCCTTTGATGGAACCGGAGCGTGCAACACATCATGCAAGGCTGCGTGGTGACATCAACGGCGCACGAAAGATTACCGGGTTCCGCGCATTGTATTTTCACTACTGTTATCTGCTGGGCATTTTTCCAAAGAATCAGCCCAGGCGAAACAAACGCCTCCATTTTCTTCTCCGAGAGGATTTAATGAAACTGGATGCCATATCGGAAGAAACAAAGCTGCTTGTGCAAAATCACATTGATACTGCCGAGCAGCTTTCTTTCTATAAAGCGGGTCTGGAAGCCAAAATCGAAGCCTTGACTGCTGACCGAAAGGTGCTGTACCGAAAGCAGCGGACTGTATCGGTGAAATCAGATGACGAGCGGCTGTCAGCGGTCAAGGAGCAGATCACGGCGGTTTCCAGAGAGCTGGCTGCACTGCGAAGGGAGGTGAGATTATGTGACGATATTGCAGAGCGCTCCGGCGTAATTAAAGAGAAGTTGAAAGCAGTCCGGGAGGACAAAGAATCTCAAGGAAAGGAGAACAAACGCGATGAACAATTCAGGCGACGCGGCGGAACAGGTCGTCAGGCTTAGTTTGGAGGGAACGGAGGTTGCCTTGAAACTTACGGGTTCCGCTGCCAAGAACATTGCTGCCGCCCTCTATGCGGTGCTGAAAAACCGGGATAAGAACAAAATCAAGGGCAGGCAACGTCTTACGGCCATGCTGAAAAGTGGTAAGGAATTGAAGGTGTTTACCATCAGTGAGGAACATCTGAAACAGTTTGCTACCGAAGCTAAGCGATATGGCGTTGTTTATTGCGCCCTGCGCGGCAAGGAAAAATCCGCAGATGGCATGGTGGATGTGATGGTTCGAGCTGAGGACGCTTCCAAGATCAACCGCATTGTAGAGCGCTTCCATCTTGCTACCGTAGACACGGCATCGATCAAGCATGAGATTGAAAAGGCACGGGCCGAAAAAGGCAATGCGGATAAAAAGGCAGCTCCCGATGCTCCTGAAAAGGGTCAGCCAGAAAAAAGTGAAGAAGATCAGTTGTTGGATGATTTGCTGGGTGCGCCTGCAAAAAGAGAGGAGGCTGCACCGGAAAACCCCTCTGCGGCGAGGATGGAAAAATCCCCTCCGTCCGCGCCTATCTCAAAGCCGCCAGAGAAAGCCGCCGAGGGTGCTGCTAAAACTGCCGAGCAGCGTCCTTCTGTCCGCAAGGAGCTGAGGGACATTCAGGCGAAGCGCAAGCAGGAAGAAGCTGCTGTTCCACCCAAAGAACCGGAACGTACCAAAAAGCCGGTAGAAAAATCACTCCAACACAAGCAGCCATCCCGGAAAAAGAAAAAAGCAAAGGAGAGATAAGCCATGAGTAATTTTGATGATATTTTTGAAGCAAGCGCTCCTCGTAAGAATCTGAGTAATCAGACCTTTGACAAAGAAGCGTGGGCAGAGAAAAAGCAGGCGGAACGGCAGGCAGTATATGACCTTGCGGATACTACGGCAGAAGCGGTCAGTGCGGACGGCGGCAAGTTTCAGGCATATCTGGATGTGCAGACCCGGTTCAATCGGTATTCTGCCACCAATGCCCTGCTGATTCTGGCGCAGAAACCGGAAGCTGTACAGCTCAAAGATTTTGATGGTTGGAAAGACGCCGGTGCTTCCATCAAGCGTCAGCAGAAAGGTATCCTCATTCTGGAACCCGGAGAAGAATACGAACGTGAAGATGGCTCCATCGGAACTTCTTACAA
>CAVGQQ010000080.1:0-7914 GCA_963631525.1 bacterium | reverse complement strand
ACCCGTGCAGTGCTGTCGGAGATTCGGGATGCAGCCGGAAATATCTCCGGGCGTATGAGCCGGGCGCTGGAACAGAATCGGCAGCCGAAATCGAAAGAACAGGAGCGTTAAAGCATGGGAAAAGAAGAAAAACGTGTCCTTACTCTGGACAAATACGAACACGGCGTTGTTGTCAACGCTCTGAACGAGATGCGTAATGACCTTTTGGAAGAACAGCGCTCTACCGATATTGTGGATGAGGTGCTGCTGAAAGCTATTGATGCCCCGACAAAAAAGGTCAAGTGCCGCGATGAAGCAAGATAATCGCAAGGCGCAGCTTGCACTCTGCATGTTTGGTATTGTCCCGGTGATATGGCTGGGGCTTCTTATGGCTCCGGCGGTATCAGAGGGCTTGCCTGAGATCATTGCGGCATTTCCTGCGGCGATGAATGCTCCATTTCATATTGTGCTTTGTGAGGACAGCCTGAGAACTGTCCTTATTTCTTTATGTGCCTATGGAATGGGCATCGGTATTTATTTTTCCTCTCGCCGTAACTATCGCAGAGGCGAGGAACATGGTTCAGCAAAATGGGGCGATGCCAGAGCCGTGAACAAAAAATACCGGGATAAAAGGCCAGAGCAGAACAAGCTGTTTACGCAGAATGTACGCATGGGTCTGGATGGCAGAAAGCACCGGCGAAATCTCAACACAGTAGTCATCGGCGGCAGTGGTGCAGGCAAGAGCTTTAACCTGGCGAAGCCAAATTTGATGCAGGCCAATACGTCATTTACAGTTTTAGATCCGAAGGGGGAACTGGTGAGAGATACCGGGTATTTGCTGGAGCAAAAAGGGTATGAAGTCCGGGTGTTGGATTTGCTCAATATGGAAAAGAGCTTTTGTTATAATCCGTTCGTCTATCTGCGAGATGACAATGATGTGCAGCGATTAGTTACCAATCTGTTCAAATCCACAACTCCGAAAGGCAGTCAGTCGCAGGACCCATTCTGGGACACTGCGGCATCCATGCTGTTGCTTGCGCTGATATTCTATCTCCACCATGAAGCACCGGAGGATGAACAAAACTTTCCGATGGTCATGGAAATGCTGCGGGCCGGTGAGGTTCGGGAGGATGATGACTGCTATCAGTCGCCGTTAGACGAACTGTTCGAGCGGCTGGAAATGCGAAATCCGGACCATATCGCGGTCAAGTATTATAAGGACTACCACTCCGGCAGTGCCAAGACCTTGAAATCCATTCAGATCACGCTTGCTGCAAGGCTGGAAAAGTTCAACCTTTCCTCTCTGGCGGCGCTGACTGCGACGGACGAGCTGGACCTGGCAAGCATGGGCGAGAAAAAAGTGGCTTTATTCGCATTGATCCCGGACAACGATACCAGCTTTAATTTTCTGGTGTCTATCCTGTATACGCAGATTTTTCAGCAGCTTTTCTGGCTGGCGGATCACAAGTATGGTGGTAGCCTGCCTGTCCCCGTCCATTTTCTCATGGACGAGTTCGCAAACGTCAGCTTGCCGGATGATTTTGACAAGATTCTGGCGACCATGCGTTCCAGAAATGTGAGTGTCACAATCATTTTGCAGAATATTGCTCAGCTAAAAGCGCTCTTTGAAAAACAATGGGAGAGCATACTAGGTAACTGCGATGAGCTGCTGTATCTCGGCGGCAATGAAACCAGCACTCATAAGCTGATTTCAGAGTCATACCTGGGAAAAGCCACGATTGATACGAACACCTATGGAAAATCCACTGGTCGCAGCGGAAATTATTCCACCAACTATCAGATTACCGGGCGTGAGCTGATGACGCCGGATGAGGTCCGCATGATGGATAACCGTTATGCACTGCTGTTTATCCGTGGTGAGCGTCCGATCATGGACGAAAAGTACAATCCGCTAAAGCACCCGGATGTAGTCTTGACTGCATTGGGCGGCGCACCAACCTATGAGCATGGCAAAACAGACCATGTAACTGCAACAATCTCTACCGGGGCTGCATCTGAATCCGATGTATCGGAGCCGGACAGCACCGTAGATGATACTGTGGAGCTTCTATCCAGTGAAGAGATAGAGGCTCTTTTTCATTTAATCTAAGGAGGAACTATACAATGAAAAAACTGTTTTCCAAGAACCAGACACCTGTAAATGGCACTGCCAAGCTGGAGCACAAAGTCAAGAGAGGCTTCCGTTTTTACGCAGCCACGGTCCTGTCCGGCGCATTTGTGCTGGGTATGGGTGTTACCGCTTATGCGGCCAGTGACCCGATTGCGGTGGTCAACAATCTCTCTGATTTTATCTTTGGACTGATCCGTGCAGTCGGCCTCATTCTGCTGGGCTGGGGCATTGTTCAGGTGGGCCTTTCGTTTCAGTCCCATGATCCCAGCCAGCGTTCCAATGGCTTTCTGACGTTGGCCGGCGGCGTTGTGATTACCTTCGCAAAGGAAATCCTGACTCTGATCACGGGCTAAGCGGTTATCACCAATCAATCTGCGAGAAATGCGGCAGGGCGTGAAAGCGTCCTGCCGCTGTTTCGCTGAAAGGAGGAAAAAACATTGAGTGATAACTGGGTTGTTCAAAATCTTGAAAATGCTTTGAACACATGGAATGAGAAGCTGGCAGAAATCTGGCAGCTTATTACCCAAAGCCCGCAGCAATTTAAGGGCGGTGCGATTTGGAGCGTGATCGTTAATATTCACGGTGCTTTACAGACCATTGGTATTGCCCTTTTGGTACTTTTCTTTGTTGTGGGTGTAATGAAAACTTGCGGCTCTTTCGCAGAAGTCAAAAGGCCGGAACACGCATTGAAATTATTTATCCGATTTGCATTAGCTAAAGGCGCTGTCACCTATGGAATGGAGCTGATGCTGGCGCTGTTCAATATTGCGCAGGGCGTTATCTCTACGATCATGCAGGCATCTGGAATCGGGACAGCGCAGCAGACAATTCTTCCCGATGAAATTGTTACGGCTGTGGAGAATTGCGGATTTTTTGAATCCATTCCCCTATGGGCTGTAACTCTGATCGGCGGACTGTTCATCACAGTTCTTTCTTTTGTCATGATAATGACGGTTTATGGGCGCTTTTTTAAGTTGTATCTTTACACAGCCATTGCCCCTATTCCCCTCTCCAGCTTTGCCGGAGAACCCAGCCAGAATGTTGGAAAGAGCTTCATTCGATCCTATGCCGCTGTGTGTCTGGAAGGCGCGATCATTGTGCTGGCCTGCATCATCTTTTCGCTGTTTGCGGCTGCACCGCCGACTGTTGACCCTGATGCGGCGGCAGTATCTATGGTGTGGAGTTACATCGGCGAACTGGTCTTTAACATGCTGGTATTGGTCGGCGCAGTAAAGATGGCCGACCGTGTAGTGCGGGAAATGATGGGCCTGTAATTTGGAAAGGAGCAAGCAAAATGGAAGTAAAAATCAACCGTGAAATTCGCAACTACACGGAATCTATGTTTTTCGGACTGACCATGCGGCAATTTGTATTTTCGCTGCTGGCAGTTCTTGTGGCGGTAGGACTGTATTTTCTGCTGCACACCCATGTGGGTACAGAAACGGTGTCCTGGATGTGTGTCCTCGGTGCTGCACCCTTTGCGGCGCTGGGGTTTGTGTCATACCACGGCATGAGTGCTGAACAGTTTCTGTGGGCATGGTTCCGCTCTGAAATTCTGGAACCGAAGCGGCTTTATTTCAGACCGAACAATTATTACTACGAGATATTGAAAGATAGCATTGCAGAACACGAAAAAGAAATGCTGACCGGGAAGCCCGCACATAAAGCAAAGAAGCGCAAGACCAGAAAGAAGGAGGATCATCATGCTTAAAACACTCACAACATTATTCAAACAGGATAAAGAGCGATACACTGTGCCGCGAAGGGTGCAGGACGCTATCCCCATCAAACGTATCTGGAATGATGGTATCTTTCTTGCCGGCAATCGGTATTGCCGTACCTGGCGCTTTTCGGATATTAACTATCAGGTAGCCAGTGAAGATGATAAGAAGGTCATGTTTCTGGACTACTCCGAGGTGCTGAACAGTCTGGAGGCCGGTTCGGTTGCGAAGATCACGATCAACAATCGTCGGTTGAACCGGGCGAATTTTGAGCAGGATGTGCTCATGCGAATGGCGGCAGACTGCAGGGATAAATACCGGGTGGAGTACAACGGTGTGATTATGGAGAAAGCCACCGCCGGTAACGGCATTGTGCAGGAAAAATACATCACCATTTCTGTCTGCAAAAAGAGCATCGAAGAAGCCAGAAGCTATTTCAATCGTGTTGGCGCGGACTTGAAAGCGCACTATGCGGCACTGGGTTCCAGGTGTGTAGAGCTGGATGCGACGGAAAAGCTGCGGGTTCTCCATGACTTCTATCGACAGGGCGAGGAAGTGGATTTTCACTTTGATGCACGGGATATGATGCGCAAGGGGCATGATTTCCGGGATTATATCTGCCCGGATTTCATTGAAAAGCACAGCGATTATCTTATCCTGGGTGATAAATTTGCCCGTGTGCTGTACCTCAAAGACTATGCCAACTATATCAAGGATTCTTTTATTTCGGAGCTGACGGACCTGAACCGCAATATGATGCTCTCTCTGGACATCGTTCCGATCCCGATGGATGAAGCGGTGCGGGAAATTGAAAATCGACTGCTTGGCGTGGAAACCAATATTACCAACTGGCAGCGCCGTCAGAACGCAAACAACAATTTTTCCGCAGTCATTCCTTACGATATGGAGCTGCAGAGAAAGGAGAGCAAGGAGTTTCTGGACGATCTGACCGCCCGTGACCAACGTATGATGCTGGGCATTCTGACCATGGTGCTGACCGCCGACACAAAAGAGCAGCTCGACATGGATACCGAACAGATTCTCTCTCTGGCCCGCCAGAAAATGTGCCAGATGGCGGTACTCAAATATCAGCAGATGGATGGACTGAACACAGCTCTGCCGATTGGTACAAGAAAAATCAATACGTTCCGCACGCTTACCACGGAATCCCAGGCAGTGTTTATGCCTTTTAAGGTGCAGGAAATCCAGGACAAGGGCGGCATTTACTTCGGAGAAAATGCAATTTCCCATAATCTGATCCTGTGCAACCGCGAGAACCTTTTGAACCAGTCTGCATTTATTTTGGGCGTTCCCGGTTCAGGTAAGTCGTTTGCGGCAAAAGAATTGATCGCGTTTCTGATTCTGAATACAGAGGACGATATTTTGATTTGTGACCCGGAATGCGAAATGGTGCCGTTGGTGGAAGCTCTGGGCAGTGATATTGCATCTATTATCCACATGAAGGCCGGTGGCAGAGATCGCTTGAATGCCATGTATATGGTAGAGGGCTACGGCGAGAACAATCCCATCGTGGAAAAATCTCAGTTTATTATGTCCCTGGTGGAGCAGATCGACAAAAGCGGCATCGGTCCTCAGCACAAGTCTATTATCGACCGATGCGTGGCTGCGGTATATCAGGAAGCGGCAGAAACCGGCATTGTGCCGACGCTCTGCACGCTCCGTGAAAAACTGCTGGCACAGCCGGAGAAAAAGGCAAAGGAGATTGCACTGTCACTGGAGCTTTATACAACTGGCTCACTGGATATTTTTGGACATACCAGCACGGTATCTCTGGACAAGCGTATTACGGTTTTTGACATCCGCGACCTGGGCGCACAGCTTAAACCGGCGGGCCTGCTGGTCATTACCGATACGATTCTCAACCGTGTTACTTTGAACTGGAAAAAGGGCAAGCGCACCCATGTGTTTATTGACGAGTTCCATGTAGTTTTTGAAAATGAACACAGTGGAATCTTCTTTAATTCCGCATGGCGTCAGTTCCGTAAACGCAATGCGTACCCGACGGCGATCACGCAAAATGTCGAATATCTTCTGGATTCTGTGCAGGCCAGCACCATGCTCTCCAATTCAGAGTTCATTATCATGCTCAATCAGGCGGCGTCCGACCGCGAAAAGCTGGCGAAACTTTTGAATATTTCCAGTGAACAGATGAGCTATGTCACAAATGCAGATGCAGGCTGTGGTTTGATTAAATACGGCTCTGCCCTGGTTCCGTTTGTGAACCGGTTCCCACGGGATACGGAACTTTATAAGCTGATGACAACAAAACCGGGTGAAGGTGTATTTGGCGGTGGAAAGGAGGTCGCAAACTAATATGACGGATATTAAGTTCCGCTCAAAGGAGCATCGGGAGTTCTTCATGGAAGCAATGGGAAAGTGCCGCAGAAATGACTGTTATCACCGGGCATTTTTCTATGTGATGGGGATTACCTCAGAAACAAGAGCCAATATTGATAAGATGTTTGATTTCCAGCACGATTGGATATTGCCGGAAGGAATGCACGGTGGTTGGCAGACCAGCGGCACCGTCCGGGTGTGCCAGCTTGCTTTCAATCTCTGGAACGGATACAGCGGTGAACGGCAAGGTGATGAATATACACCAAATGATTTGTTCTGCTGTGGATTCGCACCTTACTTTATGGAGGGCATCAAACTCCGTTATCCTGAATATTGCCGTGACCTTACGGCAGCCAGAAAGCAGACGGAGCAAACACGATAAATAAAATATGGAGGTTCATTATGAAGCAGAAACTTTTGATTTGTGGGGCGGCAGCATTTGCCGCTCTTTTTCTTTTCTCCGGCATTATGCTGGGACGGCAGCTTGCGGATCAGAAGCAGAGCACCGAGGTATTTGACAACATTGCGGATATGGTCATTAAGGAATCCGAGTCGGATACAGCGCAGCCGTCGGAAAACAGCGGTGAAACAGCGCAGCCGATCACACTGACTGCCTATGAAAAATATGCGTCTGTTTATGAACAGAACCCTGATTTTGTCGGTTGGATTTCCATTGAGGGAACAAACATAGATTACCCCGTTATGCAGACGCCGGGTAATCCAAATTTCTATCTGAAACATGCCTTTGACCAATCGTATAGCAACTATGGCGTACCTTACGTTCAGGAAAACTGTGACCTGGAGCAGTCTGACAATGTGGTGATTTACGGGCATCACATGAATAACGGCTCCATGTTTGCAGATTTGTGTAAATACGAAAGTGAAAGTTTTTACCAGGAGCACAAGACAATTCATTTTGACACGCTGACCGGGTTCGGAGAGTATGAGGTTGTTGCTGTTTTTAAGACAACAGCCTACTCTCAGGACGGCTTTCGATATTATCATTTTGTCGATGCTGCAGATGAATCTGATTTTTCGGAGTTTATGTCAGCGTGTCAGAATCTTGCGCTATACGATACAGGGGTGACTGCGGAATATGGAGATAAACTTCTGATGCTATCGACTTGTGAATACAGCCGCACAAATGGCAGAATGGTCATTGTCGCAAAGCTGTCAGCTCCGTCCGCTGAGGAGGTGGACGCCGATGCCGGATATTAAAACAAGAGAAAAAGTCAAAGGTACGGTCAAAACACTGGATAAAGCCGCAGTTGCCGGAGAACGCATGAAAGCAGCCTATGTTCGTACCAAAGAAAAGGCTGAGCAAGGGATTCAGGCCAAGGAAGATTCTCCAGAGGAATATGCGGCTGATCGTATTTCAGCGGGTTCGGAAACTGTGGCGCGTGAATCCGTCCACCAATTTGATAAGCAAGGTCGCAAGGGTGTCCAGGAAACAAAGGAGAACATTTCTAAGGCAAAGCAGTATTTTGAACAGCGCAGAGCAGACCAGCCGAAAAAGCAGGCGCAAAAAAGAGCAGCAGAGAATGTAAGCCGTTCTGCCGATGTGACAAAACAGTCTGTAAAAAGTGTAGAATACGGATCGCAGTCTATCAAAACCGTAGAGCGTGGTGAAAAGCAAATCCGGCAAACTGCCAGCTCCACAGGTAAGGCCACTATTAAAACTACGCAGAAGTCTGTAAAGACTGCAGAACATACCGCGCGAACAAC
>CAVGQQ010000079.1:0-13284 GCA_963631525.1 bacterium | reverse complement strand
GCCAAGTGGATGGCAATTTATAATGATTTTGTTGTTGGGTATGAGAGCGGCATGACAATGGTAGAAATTGCGAAGCGGAACAATGTCAGTGAGAGGACAATCTATAGGTATAAAGCGTATTATGACAAAATGAAAATTGCAGATGAAAAGAAAATGATGAACTGAGGTAATAAAATAACAATAATGAGCATATTGCTGACGTCAGCAATATGTTCATAAGAGGAAGTGCAAGATAAAAGGCCGCTTGCAGATTTTTTGCCAACACTTACTATTGCCGCAAAGAACCTTGCAACTGAAATGACAAATTATAATGTTGAAGAAAAAGACCTACAGGGTGAGACGGCTATTACTGTTGAGCATGTTGAAAATAATACGTCAGTCAGGGATATGCTGGGGCAGAGAGGAATTAAACCAGAAAATTTGCCGGCATCGGAAGATATCAAAAAATTAGAACGTAGGGTAAAGAGAGAAGAAAAGAAGTTAGCTGAGCAGTCGGGAAAATTGACAAATGAATAAATTGGAAGGTTAGGCTATTGAAAAAGAAAACAAATGCTACATATATACTCGTGTATCAACAGCAATTCAGGTTGATGGTTACAGCTTGGATGCACAGAAGGACAAGCTTAGAAAATATGCAGAATTTCAGGATATGGAGATTGTAGGAGAATATTCTGATGAAGGGCATTTCGGTAAGAATATAAAAGGTCGTCAGGAATTTATGCGGATGTTGAATGATATTGAAGATAGCAAGGACGGAGTTGATTTCGGGCGTCTATGGGACTTATACATCAATATCGATACTAACAACGGATTTCAGTTTGACCGTGAAGTGGTCATACAGCAATGCGAGGACAGTTTTCCTGCGCAGTTGCGCAAAAAGGTTGCGATGCAGGATTTTCCTTTCTGAAGCAGGTATAAAAAAAGTGGAGCCCACGCATGGAACTCCACCGGCCACGCGCCTCGCAAGCTACGCAGCACAACCACTATGGTTAATATACCATTGATATCCTATGATGTCAAACGGTAAATTTAGTTAGTGGTATTGATAGTTTATGTGATTTTGCGTGTAATATTCTTAGTTTGTTCAGTCCTGCAATAAATTCATTAATTAAACAAAAAAATCAAAAGTAGTCGTATCACGTAGAATTTGCTATAATATACATATTTGTTAGAGAAAGGACGACAGTTACATGCAGGAATATGTAATGGGAAATGGAGCAATCGCGCTCGGCGCATTGGCAGCAGGTGTCAATCTTGTGTCCGGGTATCCGGGAACTCCATCTTCTGAAATTGTGGAAACGATATCCAAGTACCCACACGAGGGGGTGCATTTGGAATGGTCAGTGAATGAGAAAGCAGCGATGGAGGTTGCTGCGAGTGCGGCATATGGCGGCGCACGGACGATGGTGACGATGAAACAGGTGGGCTTGAATGTGGCAGCTGATCCGCTGATGTCGCTTGCGTATGTGGGCGTAAAGGGCGGCATGGTTGTTGTATCGGCGGACGATCCGGGACCGATTTCCTCCCAGACCGAGCAGGATACAAGACGATTCGCGGACTTCGCTCGGATTCCGGTTTTTGATCCATCTTCACCGGAAGAGGCGTATGAGATGATACAGGATGCATTTGCGTATTCGGAGAAATATAAGACACCAGTTTTGTTCCGTCCGACGACGCGTGTCTGTCATGCATATGCGTCGATTGAGAATCCGGTTTACAATGGACCGAAGCAGTATGATGGATTCGTGAAGGACTCCAAGAAATGGGTCATCTTCCCACGGTTATCTTATATGAATCATGCGATGATCGAGCAGCGGAATGTGGAGATTGGGAAAGATTTTTCTACCTATAAATGGAATCGCGTGGAAGGCGGGAATTCCAAGAAGGCGGTGATCACGTCAGGAATCAGCTATGCCTATGCAAAGGAATATCTGAAGGATCACACGGATATCAAGCTCATTAAGCTTGCGACCGCGTACCCTCTGCCAGAGGATTTTCTGCTTCAGGCATTGGACGGCGTGGAGGAACTGCTCTGTGTGGAGGAGTTGAGTCCGTATATTGAAGAACAGATTCTGAAGCTTGTCGGAAAGCACGCGCTCTCTATCAAGGTATCAGGAAAATTAGACGGAAAGGTACCGGCGAGTGGCGAGAACAGCTCGAATCTGGTTGCAGATATTCTGAGTGAGTTCCTTGGCACGGAGAAGATGGCTCGTGGGTTTGATGGCAGCGATGCCCCTGCTCTTCCGGTTCGTCCACCAGTTTTGTGTGCGGGATGTCCGCACCGTGCATCGTTCTATGCTGTAAAGCAGGCGATGAAAGGAAAGAAAGCGTATTTCTGTGGAGATATCGGATGCTATACGCTCGGAAATGCGATGCCGCTCGATATGGTTGATACGTGTCTTTGTATGGGCGCCGGAATCACGATGGCGCAGGGCTTCCATTGGATTGACGAGGAAGGTACATGCTTTGGATTTGTAGGCGATTCGACCTTCTTTGCTTCCGGTATGACCGGTGTGGTAAATGCGGTGTACAACAACGCAGATATGATTCTCTGCGTGCTGGATAATTCGACAACGGCGATGACCGGACATCAGCCGCATCCGGGAATCGGACGGAATATGATGGGACAGTTTGTGGACAAGGTAGATATCGCGAAGGTGTTGGAAGGAATTGGCGTACACAAGATCGTGGCGGTCAATCCGTTAGACCTTGAGGCTTCGGTGGCTGCGGTGCAGGAATGTGCTGAGCTTCCGGGCGTGAAAGCGATTATCTTCAAGTCTCCATGTATCGCGATTTCCAAGCCAGATGGCAAATGTCATATCTCAGACAAATGCATCAACTGTAAGAAATGCATCCGTGAGATTGGCTGCCCAGCACTCATTACCGTAGATGGAAATGTGACGATCGATGAAAACTTGTGTACCGGCTGCGGCTTGTGCAGTCAGATCTGCCCGGTTCACGCCATTGATGGAGATACTCAAAAAGGAGGTGCCAGCCATGAATAAAGATATATTGATCTGTGGTGTCGGTGGACAGGGAACCGTGCTGGCATCCAAAATTATTGCGGCATCGGCGATGGATGAAGGTTCGGCAGTTCATTCGGCAGAGACGATCGGAATGGCACAGCGTGGCGGTTCCGTGACGAGTCATGTGCGAATCGGTGAGGCATATGCACCGCTGATTCCACAGGGCGCAGCAGATATGATTCTTGCATTTGAGCCAGCAGAAGCTGTACGGAACTTAGGATATCTGAAAAAGGATGGAATCGTGATCGTGAACAGCGTGCCGGTAAAGCCGGTGACGGAATCTTTGCAGGATACCGGATATGACGGCACAGAGATGATCGCATATCTGCAGAAGAAATGTAACTGTATCGTGATCGATGCAGAGAAGATCTGTGCACCGTTTGGCTCATCACGATATTTCAATATCGCCATTTTAGGTGTGGCAGTGGGAAGCGGACGGCTCGGAATCAGCAAGGAAACCGTGCTCGCGGAGATTGAGAAACGCGTGCCAGCAAAATATATAGAGACAAACAAAGCAGCATTTTTCGCAGGCTTTGAAGTTGGAAGCGGCAAGGAGGTAGAAGGATGAAATTAAGTGAGATACAGTTGTCACAGGTAGACGCGCAGATCAAGCGTCTGGTTCAGACTGACAGCTATTACGGAAAGATTTACAGGGAAGCAGGCATTGATGGCGTATCCAGTCAGGAAGAGTTTGAGAAGCTTCCATTTTCCAGCAAGGCGGATCTTCGAAATGCGTATCCGCTTGGAATTCAGGCAGTGCCAGATGAGGAGATTGTGCGAATCCATTCTTCTTCCGGTACGACAGGCAAGCCGGTTATTATTCCTTATACTGCAAAGGATGTCGATGATTGGGCGACGATGTTTGCACGTTGCTATGAGACAGCGGGAATCACAAAGAAGGATCGTATCCAGATCACACCGGGGTACGGACTCTGGACAGCCGGAATCGGATTTCAGGCGGGCTGTGAGAAGCTTGGCGCAATGGCAGTGCCGATGGGACCGGGCAATACAGATAAGCAGATTCAGATGATGATCGACCTGAAGACAACTGTATTGACGGCGACTTCTTCGTACGCATTGTTGCTGGCAGAGGAGATCAACAAGCGTGGACTGCGCGATCAGATTCATTTGAAGAAGGGCGTGTTCGGCTCCGAGCGCTGGAGTGAGAAGATGCGTGAATATATCAAGCGCGAGCTTGGCGTTCAGATCTATGATATCTATGGATTAACCGAGATTTATGGACCGGGTATCGGAATCAGCTGTGATGCGGATGATGGCATGCATTACTGGGATGATTATGTGTACATCGAGATTATCGATCCGAAGACCTTGCAGCCGGTACCGGATGGCGAAGAGGGCGAGATCGTAATTACGACACTTGTAAAGGAAGGCGCGCCGCTTCTGCGTTTCCGTACACATGATATCTCCAGAATTATTCCGGGTGAATGTCCATGTGGCAGAAAGCATCCGAGACTGGATATTATCAAAGGTCGTAGCGATGATATGTTCAAGGTTCATGGCGTCAATATGTTCCCAAGTCAGGTGGAAGAGATTCTCGGCATGGTCGATGGTGTATCGAGCGAGTACAACATTAACATCGCGCATGATGAGGCGCACAACCGGGACATCATCATGGTGACAGTTGAGGCGGAAGGTCGTGTGGACTTCGAGCAGACCGGACAGACGATCAAAAACCTGTTCAAGTCGAAGATGAGTGTCACACCGAAGATCAATGTTGTGCCGGTTGGCACATTGCCGCGAAGCGAGAAGAAGGCAAAGCGTGTGATCGATCACCGTGAGGTGTAGGGAAAAAGGAGGACCACAGATGCGAAATATTTTGATTGTTGTCGATATGCAGAATGACTTTGTAACAGGTGCACTTGCGTCGAACGATGCGCAGGCGATTCTGCCGCAAGTAAAGGAAAAAATCGAGACGTATGATCGTGCAGGCAAGGAGATCATTTTCACGCGGGATACGCATGGGGAAGATTATATGCGGACAAATGAGGGAAAACATCTGCCGGTTCCACATTGTATTAAGGGGACGGATGGATGGCAGATCTGCGCAGAACTTACCGATGGAATTGCCTCAGAATATAAGACGGTTGACAAGCCGACATTTGGCTTCTTGGGCTGGAAGGAGGTTCTTGCGAGTGAGACTGCAGATGGCTCGGAGCTGGATATTGAAATGATTGGTGTATGTACGGACATCTGTGTTGTGTCAAATGCTCTTTTGCTCAAAGCCTTGTATCCGGAGGCAACGGTGCGTGTGGATGCAGGCTGTTGTGCAGGCGTCACACCGGAAGCACATGCGGCAGCACTTGCAACGATGCGTTCCTGTCAGGTGGAAGTAATCGACGAATAAGGAAGAGGAGATAGAAAGTGAGGGAGATTTTTGAGTTATAGCAATGTAATACAGATTTGTGTAGTCGTTATCATTTTGCTGATATGTGTAATTTCGTTTCTTACGAGAAAGAAAAGCAAATGGATTGATCCAGAGGAATTTGTAGAGCGGAAGAAATATATCAGTAAAAACTGTAATGAACAAGAATTGCAGAAATTTATGCAATTTTTGCGGGAATATGGCGGAGGATATGTAAAGAGACGTAACGGAAACATTGTGTATCAGGACTATCTGGGGCGCGAAAAAGGTGATCTGAAGGGGATTTTTTATAGCGTGGTTGTTCCAAGTGCAAAAGTAACAACGAAGACAAAAGAAGAGTATCGTCAGCTTTTATGCAAGATTGGTGTGACAGGGGTTTCCGCTCGACCAGAGTATGAACGCCGGGATGGGAAACTCAAAAATAAGGAAGCCGACACTGATAACTGGGAGAGAAAGCAGGCGGGTAATCATGGAGAAGCACTTGTCCGAAAATATTTGAAAAAGCTAGATCCTGTGAAATATTTTGTAGTAAGTGGTGTAGTTCTGGAGTACAAAGGAGAGAAACGAGAATTTGACCATCTGGTAATCGGCAATGATATTTTGTATATTTTGGAGACAAAAGCTTTCGGAATGGCACAGGATGAGTTGTATGGAAGTTATGCTGAGATAAGTATTTCGACAGATGATCATTGGGTGTTGACAAAGAATGGACATCAGAAGGAATTAGTCAGTCCAACAAAGCAGGTAATGGAACAACGAAAATTTATGGAAAAAGTACTACATGCATCATATGTAGATATTTTATCGGTTGTGGTATTGGCAAATCCGGAATTACAAATAGAGCAGAATGCGAAGTTGGAATATGGCGTCGTGTCGGTGAATAATTTGCAATGGTATATTGAAAAGACAGATAACAAAATGCGGGTTGGATCGAGAGAAGAACTGATTCAGAAGATTGACAGAGCAAGAATCAACTAAACCACCGCAAGGATATGATAAAAGTCCACGAAAACCTGCGTAAGCTTCTAGTAAAATTACACAATTGCAATCAATAATAGTATGTGTTACTATTTTGTACATAGTAAAGTTAATATGTGGCAAAACAGTCGAAAGATTGCGACGCAAAGCTATAGGGCCTGTAAGATGGCAGCAAAATTGTTGCAGGATGTCGGAATCCATATCAGTTATATTCGGGAAAATCACAGATATACAGCGAAAGAACGTGCGCAGATGAAGCTTATGGCGCAGGCACTGGAAGAGGCACAGAGGGCAAATGCTGCGAAGTCAGAGTTCTTATCCCGGATGTCGCACGGTATCGCAGGTTGTAAATCTATGAAAAGAATAAAGATAATGGAAGTGGTTTTGGGAGTCATGACCACTTCCTTTTTTATTTTCCGTAAAACGCGGGTTGTGGTATAATATAGACAGGTTATTTTGGGAAAGGAGTTGTTACTATGAATTTATATGAGACAGATGCAGAATTTATGGAGCGCTTTGAGCGGTTTGCGTTCAAGGAGATTGTAAATGAGAATGGAATGAAGCTGGATGATGAGACATGGTATATGTCGATTCTTGCTTCCCTGATTGGATGTCAGGGCGTGGATGCGTATAAGGTGATCGTGGCGAAGGCACTGGACAGTGGCTTGTCACCGGTCGAGATCAAGGAGATTGTATATCAGTCCGTGGACTATCTTGGCATGGGTAGAGTCTGGCCGTTTCTGGTTGCCACAAATGTTGTCATGGAAGCGAAGGGAATCGAGCTTCCACTTCTGGATTCAGCGAGAGCCAAGCAGGGGCGTCTGGGCATGACGAAACAGGAGCGTTTGGAGAAGTCTGCTTCGGATGAGGCAGAGACTGCTGGTGCGGGGGAAGAAACTGCCGAGGAGCAGAAGCTTGCAGAACAGGCAGGCTTCTTCGGGGAGCATATGAAGGAAGTCTGGAAAGATAGTCATATTAACAAATGGCTGAAGGAAAATTATTTCGGCGATGATTATCTGGGAAGCCGTCTGCCACTGGCAAAGCGAGAACTGGTAACCTTCTGTTTCTTATTCTCGCAGGGCGGCTGTGATATGCAGGTGGTTGCGCATGCAAAGGGTAACATGAAGATTGGAAATGATAAGGAATTGTTGATGCGCGTGATTTCACAGAGTTTGCCATATATTGGCTATCCAAGATGTTTAAACGCAGTGAACTGTGTCAATGAGGCCGAGCGACAGATGAAGCAGGAGTAAGTAATGGCAAAGCAGGGAAAATACAAGCAGAGTGGGGAACAATCCAAGAAGCATGTACATGTAAGTGAAAATCAGTATACAGGAAAGAAATCCAAATCAGACAGAAGCAGATATGTACCATCCAGACAGGCAGAAGAGAAACGTGTAAAATCGCCTGCCGAAAAAGACAGGACAAACATGAATCATGGAAAGCAGGAATCGGTCAGAAAACAGAAAAACAGTAATGGGAAGAGTATATGCCCGATCTCGAAGAAATGCGGTGGTTGTCAATACATAGACAAGTCCTATGCAGAGCAGTTGAAGATCAAGACCGATCAGGTAAAGAAGCTGCTGGCTCCATACGGTTCCGTGGATGAAATTATCGGCATGAAAGAACCATATCATTACAGGAACAAGGTCAATGCGGCATTTCAGCATAAGCGGAATGGCGAGATTCTGGCGGGCGTGTATGAAGAGGGAACGCACAGGGTGCTGTCGGTGGACGATTGCAAGATTGAGAATCGTCTGGCACAGGACATTGTGGAGACAATTCGCGGGTTGCTGCGATCATTTAAGATTACCGTCTATAATGAAGATAGTGGGTATGGATTGCTGCGCCATGTGATGATCAGAACCGGACATGCGACTGGAGAAGTTATGGTTGTGCTTGTGACGGCGTCGCCGATCTTCCCATCGAAGAAGAATTTCGCGAAGGCACTTGTCAAGGCGCATCCGCAGATCACGACGATCGTGCAGAATATTAACGACAAGGATACAAGTATGGTGCTTGGCGAGCGGAACCAGGTGTTGTACGGCAGAGGATTTATCGAAGATAAGCTGTGTGGGAAGACCTTCAAGATTTCGCCGACGAGCTTCTATCAGGTAAATCCGGTGCAGACTGAAATCCTGTATAACAAGGCGATGGAATATGCAAACCTTACTGGCGAAGAGGTAGTCGTGGATGCTTACTGTGGAACCGGTACGATCGGAATCGTGGCAATCGACCATGCGAAACAGGTGATCGGCGTCGAGCTGAATAAGGCAGCCGCGAAGGATGCCATCACGAACGTGAAACGAAACGATTGTAAGAATGTCCGTATCTATGATGGCGATGCGAGCAAATTCATGGTTGGTATGGCAGAAGCCGGAACGGATGTGGATGTTGTATTCTTAGATCCGCCGCGAAGTGGCAGTACGCCGGAGTTTTTCGATTCCGCCTGTAAGCTGGCACCGAAACGGATCGTATACATTTCCTGTGGACCGGAGAGTCTGGCGCGGGATCTGAAATACCTGAAGAGCAAGCGGATGTATCAGGTGGAGAAGGTTGCACTTGTGGATTTATTTCCGTGGACGGAACATTGTGAGACGGTTGTTAAATTATCCCTCAAAACTGATACACCTAGATTTGAAGTGATTATGGAGCCGGGCGAGAATTATAACAAGTCTAAGAAAGAGAATCCGGAGGTTAAGCAGTGTCCGCCGGAGAAGGTGGGATATATTAAGGATGCGTTAGAACATTTTAAATTGATTTAGAAGAATTTATGGATTATGTTAATAGGGTGATGAAGGATGAGAACATTTGATGATATGCTTTCTAAGCAGTTAAAAGATGATGAGTTCAGAAAAGAATATGAAGCTATTCAGCCTGAGATGGATGTTATAAGGGCTATCATAGATGCTCGTACTTCTCAGAATATGACACAGAAGTTTGTACCTAAAAAGACACTGTAAATTTATATAAGTACCATAGAAATAAGAATCGTTCATAATATTGATAGATTGATAGTAGTAAAAGAGAAGGTTGCAATATACCTTCTTTTTTTGATGCAAAAATACCTGTAAAAAAGGAGGAAAGAGATATGGTTACAGAAACAAGGAAAAGAACAATGGAAGAGTTTGCGGAGGCAGTCAGGGATGGAGTAGAGGCACTTCTAGGAGAAGGATTTCAGGTAGAAATACATGATTCCGTAAAGAATAATGACACGCACCTGACAGGTCTTATTATCCGCAATGCAGGAAGCAATATTGCTCCCAATATTTACTTGGAATACTATTTCGATAAATATCAAGAGGGTATGACAATGGAGGAGATTACCGGCAGGATAATCAGGGCATATAAGGAATGCCATGTACCGGAGCATATTGACATATCGGCTGTGCTGGATTTTGAAAGTGTAAAAGACCGTATGCTTATATTTCGGTAGTGGAAAAAATGCAGACACGGTTAGACAAGTATCAGGTGACATTTACGAAAACGGCTACTGAAAATAAGAAATTGCGAAAGAAAAACAGTCAGCTTAAGGAGTCATTGGAGAACGCACAGGAGAAGAGCATATTGAAGAAATTGCAAGACAACCAGCTGCGAAGAGATTATGAAGCGGCGGTCAGTACACTGGATCGGATACCGCAGGAAGTCCTGGAACAGTATATGAATGGAAATAAGAAGCGGAGGGAGAGACCTATTGAAGAAGTATTATGATAATCCAAAGGATAATGCCGCATTTGATCGTTGTATCGATGTGATGACAAGGATGATCCTGAAATATGGGAAACAGGTTTTGGAATCACAGGAGTCGGATGAGAACAATAAAATCATTGAGTGGGATGCACGAAAAGAAGAAATAATAGCGGCGTAAAAAGAAAATTGATAATGTTACGATGTGCGTTGCGTATTTTTATGAATGGTGATATAATCAATACGCAACGCGTAATGAAAAGCGGAGGAATGCTAATGGATGACAATAAAATGCGTGCAATACGAGAAGAAACCGGAATGAATCGTAGGGAATTCTGTGAGCGTTTTGATATCCCGTATCGGACTGTGACGGACTGGGAACTTGGAAACCGTCATGCACCGGAATATGTACTGCGCCTTCTGGAATATTATATTCGCAGTGAAAAAATCTGTAAGAAGGAGACAAAAAAGCCATGAATGAATCGAATATTATTATGTATACAACAGAAGATGGCCTGACAAAGATAGAAACAACCTTTGATGGCGATACTGTTTGGCTGTCTAAGGCACAGATGGCTGAATTATTTCAGAGAGATCGCTCTGTTATTTCTAAACATATAAAAAATGTATTTGAAGAAGGTGAGCTTACCAGAGAAAGCAACGTGCAAATTTTGCACATTGCAAATTCAGACAAGCCTGTAGAATTTTATAATCTGGACGTTATCATATAAAAAAAGCTCTGTTTGAAAAGAAGCTGAAGCCGTAACAGGCAAAAAGGAAAAAGGAGGCGCTTTATTTGGCAAAGAAAAAAGATGAGATAACCATCCGTTCCAGCGCGGCGGAATACCTAACCTATGTCGCCTCTGTAGGCGATCAGCAGGATAGTATTGAAATGCGCTACGAGGATGAGAATATATGGCTGACACAGAAGATGATGGCCACATTATATGATGTGGATGTCCGGACCATAAATTATCATGTCAAAAAAATATTTAGCGACAGTGAGTTGCAGGAGGATTCAGTTATCCGAAAATTTTGGATAACTGCTGCTGATGGAAAAAACTACAGTACAAATCATTACTCCCTGGAAATGATCATTGCTGTAGGCTTTAAGGTAAATTCCGAGCGTGCGGTTCAGTTCCGTAAATGGGTAAATCAGATTGCAAAGGACTACACCATCAAAGGCTGGGTCATGGATGATGAGCGCCTGAAGAATGGTGGATTCGTGCTTACAGTAGAATATTTCGACCGCTTGCTGGAGCAGATTCGTGAAATTCGTCTCTCTGAGCGCAGGTTCTATCAGAAGATAACCGACATTTATGCAACAGCATTGGATTATGACCGTACAGCAAAGACAACAAAGCAGTTTTTTGCTAAGGTTCAGAATAAGATGCATTATGCAGTACACGGGCATACTGCTGCGGAGCTGATCTACGAGCGTGCAGATGCAGAAAAGCCACACATGGGATTAACCACATGGGCAGCAGCACCGGATGGAAAAATCGTAAAAAGTGATGTAAGTATTGCGAAAAATTATCTGAGTGAGCAGGAGATGCGGTCTTTGGAACGTATCGTATCCGCTTATCTGGATCTGGCAGAAGACCGTGCGGAACGTCATATTCCTATGACAATGGAAGATTGGTCAAAGCGTCTGGATTTATTCCTGATGGCAGATGATCGTGAAGTGCTTCAGGATGCAGGCAAGATCACAGCAGAGATTGCCAAGGCAAAAGCTGAGACTGAATTTGAAAAATATCGAGTGGTTCAAGACAGACTGTTTATGTCTGATTTTGATAAGTACATGCTGGAATTAGAAGAGAACGCAAAGAAATGAACTCTCCGGAATTTCCGGAAGGTTCATCTCGAGACGCCACCTCCCCCACGCAAACATGTCCACCCGGACCAATCCCCACTCCAGACAGGCGAGGTCGAGTGCAGGAGATGCCATAAACACATGACTCTCCTATCCATGCGGACTGGTGGCAGCAGTAGACCTGTTCCCTGCTACTACCATAGATTAGACTGTAGTTTTGATGTCGGGGCGATTTTTGGCAGTTTTTCGGTGTAGATAAATTCCCGTGAACTGTGTGAAAGCTGGCAAAAATCCGACATCAATTAGGAGCTGTCGTGCCATTGTGAGACGGTAGTTCTTTTGTCCCAACTAAAACAAAAGCCGCATGATTACATTAATGTCACGATTGAACTTGATGATGTGGATATAACATCTGCAGAGACTAAGGCAACATATGATGAGATAAAGAAGTATGTGGCGGAACATAATGCCGGCATGAAGGTTTCCAATCTGTATATTTCACAGATAACGAGAAAATGCGGAATTGAGGTTGGAAAGAATTATAATTTACCTAAACATGAAGACAGTAGGCAGCCACAGTGTCCGGAAGATAAAGAGAGCGCAATTGTGGAGGCATTGAAGCATTTTAAGATGATTCAGCAGGAATAAAAGGAGTTTGTTCAATCGGACTTTGTAAATGAGGTGAATTTATGATGTTACATTCATATCCGTTATTAATATCTATATAAGGGAGAGGGGCGAATGTTAATTATTCCGCTTATTGACCATATTGCAGGAGGGTTCAAATGGGATTATTTGATAGATTTAAGAAGACATCAAAGGAAAGTTTGTGTGTATGGTAAATCTAAACTGTATTTTAGAAATATTTCCTGTGGTGCTAGAATATGAAAAGACTTATGAATGGGCATTGAGACTTATAAAGGAATATCCGAATTGTAACATGCTTATCTGGCAGGCTGCGGTAATGCTTGATGCAAGAAGAATAACGGATAAATGTACGAATCCGGAAAAATATGATAAGCAGATTAACGCATGGTATGAGCTGGCACTACATGATGAGAATGAAGAGATACAGCATCATGCAGCAGATTCCTTATTTGGATTTTATTTACGTAAGAAGAATTACACCAAGGCGGGAAAATGATATCGGTTATGCGAGATTTCTGTCAGGGAAAGTACAGGCAGTTGTTCATACATTGGAAATGGGAAAATATAATGAGTATTTGCCAATGCTTGATATTGTATGTGCAGGGAAGGATGTAGAGGGAACATATAAGGTGGTAAAATCTATTCCATTTTCAAAAGCCTTGCGATAAAATATGTTCTGTGAATCATTCACAGTATTGTATTTTGAGGAGGCTTGGCAATGAACAAGGATTTTGAACGCTGCTGCAGCT
>CAVGQQ010000078.1:0-13363 GCA_963631525.1 bacterium | reverse complement strand
CAGAGGCAACGAAGGAAGCAACGATCCGCCGTGCCGAAGGTGAGGCAGAAGCAATCCTTAAAGTACAGCAGGCGAACGCAGATGGTATCAAGTTCTTAAACGAGGCTGCACCGGATCAGGCAGTTCTTACATTGAAGAGTCTCGAAGCATTTGCCAAGGCAGCAGATGGAAAGGCTACGAAGCTGATTATTCCGAGTGAGATTTCCGGTATTGCAGGACTTGCATCTTCCCTGACAGAAATCGTGACGAAAGAGAAAGAGTCATAGGCAGGAGGAAGTTTTGAATGAGTGATAAAGTATCTGCACAACAGGATTTGCTAAAAGAATTATATAACTACAGTGAAACTATCATTCCCGGAACGGAGACACTGCTCGCAGAGCTCAGACATAACCGGCAGTCTGATACAGATGAGCTGTTTAATCTGGTGATTCAGGGAATCAACTGGGAAATCGAAGTGTTCAACAACTGTGAGGATCTGATCAATCAGGATGAACAGAGAATCGACAAAGCCAGAATGGCGTCCGCAGTCGGGCGCCTCGGCAAAGTGTTGCAGGAAAAGGATGATATCAAGCTTGCAGCGTCGTTGGAAGTGGACTTTTTACCGTTCCTGAAGGCGATGAAGCGTGTCGCAGAGACAATGAATGTGTAAAAATATGTAAATTTTAGTATTATTTACCATTCGAATGTGTTTTTTTAAGAAAAAATTATAAAAATTGCCTAAAAGTGTTTCACTTTTTTAGGTTTAATGCTATAATACAAACATATTATGCTAAAAGGGGTGACATTATGATTAAAAAAGAAATGATAGCTATGCTTTTAGCAGGCGGACAGGGAAGTCGTCTGGGCGTTTTGACTTCCAAGCTTGCTAAGCCGGCGGTTGCATTTGGTGGAAAATACAAAATTATCGATTTCCCACTCAGCAACTGTATTAATTCGGGGGTTGATACTGTCGGCGTGTTGACACAGTATAGACCACTCCGGCTCAACCAGCACATCGGTATCGGTATCCCGTGGGATCTGGATCGAAGCATCGGTGGTGTAACCGTACTTCCTCCATACGAGAAGAGTGCAAACAGCCAGTGGTATACAGGTACTGCGAACGCAATCTATCAGAATCTTGAGTATATTGACTACTACAATCCAGACTATGTACTGATCCTCTCTGGAGATCATATCTACAAGATGGATTATGAGGCAATGCTTGACTACCATAAGACAAGCAAGGCCGATATCACATTGGCAACCTATCAGGTACCAATGGAGGAAGCAAGCCGTTTCGGTGTTGTTATCACAGACGATACCGGATGTATTCAGGAGTTTGAGGAGAAGCCAGAACATCCACGCAGCAACAAGGCGTCTATGGGTATTTACATATTCAACTGGAAGGTGCTCCGTGAGGCTTTGACAGCATTAAAGGATCAGCCATCCTGTGACTTTGGTAAGCATATCATTCCATATTGCCATGAGCGTGGAAGCAAGATCTGTGCTTACGAGTACAAGGGCTATTGGAAGGATGTAGGAACACTTGGTTCTTACTGGGAAGCAAATATGGAGCTTGTTGATATCATTCCAGAGTTCAACCTCTATGAGGAGTTCTGGAGAATCTACACAAAGAGCGACCAGCTTCCACCACAGTACATTGATCCGGAAGGATCAGTGACAGAGAGTATCGTTGGTGAGGCAACGGAGGTTTACGGTACAGTACAGCATTCCGTTATCGGTTCTGGCGTTACAATCGGAAAGGGCGCAGTTATCAAGAATTCCATCATTATGAATGGTGCAGTGATTGGTGACGGTGTCGTTATGGACAAGGCAATTATCGCAGAGGGTGTTCATATTGGAGACAACGCAGAACTTGGTGTCGGCGAGGAAGTTCCAAATGAACTTGCACCACATATCTACTCATACGGTCTTGTAACAATCGGAGAGAATTCCGTGATCCCGGCAGGTGTTAAGATTGGTAAGAACGTTGCCATCTTTGGTGAGACAACCATTGACGAATACCCGGATGGATTGTTAAAGAGTGGGTCTAGTATTATAAAGGCAGGTGAGTAGAATGAGAGCAATCGGTATTATTTTAGCAGGTGGAAATAGCAGCAGAATGGGAGAGTTGTCCGCAAAGAGAGCGGTTGCAGCTATGCCGATCGTGGGAAGCTATCGTGCAATTGATTTTACACTTTCCAACATGACAAACTCTCATATCCAGAAGGTAGCTGTTTATACACAGTATAATTCACGTTCGTTGAACGAGCATTTGAATTCCTCCAAGTGGTGGGATTTCGGTAGAAAACAGGGTGGACTTTATCTGTTTACACCAACGATTACAGCGACAAACAGCTATTGGTACAAGGGAACTGCAGATGCGCTGTATCAGAATATCAATTTCCTGAAATCTGCGCATGAGCCATATGTAGTTATCGCAAGTGGTGATGCAGTGTACAAGCTGGACTACAACAAGGTACTGGAAGAGCATATCGCAACAGGTGCAGATATCACAGTTGTATGTAAGGATATTCAGCCAGGTGAGGATGATATCAACCGTTTCGGCGTTGTAAAGCTTGCAGATGATAATCGTGTAATCAGCTTCGAGGAGAAGCCAATCGTGGCAGAAACCAATACAGCATCAATTGGTGTCTACGTTGTAAGACGTCGTCAGTTGATTGAACTGCTGGAGGCATGTGCCGCAGAAGGCAGAAGTGATTTTGTAAATGACATTCTTGTTCGTTACAAGAACGTAAAGAAGATTTATGCATATAAGCTGGATTCTTACTGGAGAAATATCGGTACGATTGATTCTTACTTCAAGACCAATATGGATTTCCTGAAGAAGGATATTCGTGATTACTTCTTCCGTCAGCACCCGGATGTATATTCAAAGGTGGAAGATCTGCCACCGGCAAAATACAACGGAGATGCGGCTGTCAGCAACAGTTTGATTGCAAGTGGAAGCATTATCAATGGTACGGTAGAGGATTCCGTTCTTTTCAAAAAAGTTTATATCGGTAATAACTGTGTCATCAAGAATTCGATTATTCTGAATGATGTACATATCGGAGATAACTGTTATATTGAGAATTGTATCGTGGAGAGCCGTGATACACTTCGTGCAAATACAGTACATACCGGAGATCCAAATGAGATCAAGGTCATTGTTGAGAAGAATTTTAGATACGCATTATAATTTCACAAAAAGAGTTGCGTAAAAGGGGGACTAATATGCAAATCACAGATGTAAGGGTACGTAAGGTTACAAAAGAAGGCAAGATGCGCGCAGTTGTTTCGATTACAATTGATGATGTATTTGTAGTACATGATATCAAGGTAATTGAAGGAGAGAAGGGACTGTTTATCGCGATGCCGAGTCGAAAGGCGTCGGATGGTGAATATCGGGATATTGCACATCCGATCAATTCTGAGACAAGAGACAAAATCCAGAGTCTCATTCTTGAGAAGTATCAGGAAGTAGCGTCTGAGTCTGAGGATGAAGAGTAAAATAGCAAAGGGCTGTTGCGTCTGCGACAGCCCATTTTTTCAAAATAAGTAAGGAGACGTAAGAGGGCATGGAAGAAGAATATAGCGTAAGTGTGACACAATTGATTCAAAAGATGAATCTGATCAATCATACGCCTGAAATTGATACCGATCATATATTGATCAAAGATCCGAACATGAACCGTCCGGCAGTTCAGCTGGCGGGATTTTTTGAACATTTTGATTCAGCACGTATTCAGATATGTGGAAATGTCGAGTTTGCGTATATTTCAAATATGCATACAGAGGAAGAGAATATCCAGATATTTGAAAAGTTATTTGCATTCAAGATTCCGTGTCTGATCTTTTGTCGTAATATCAAGCCATATGATTATATCATCGAGACTGGTAAGCGATGCGGAATCCCAATTCTGACCGATACTTCGGAGACAACGTCTGACTTCGTACATGAGGTTGTAAAGTGGCTGCATGTGGAGCTTGCACCACGTATTTCCATTCATGCGGTTTTGTTGGATGTATATGGTGAGGGTGTCATGATCACCGGAGACAGCGGTCTTGGTAAGAGTGAGGCAGCGCTGGAGATGATCCGGCGTGGACATCGTCTTGTATCGGATGATGTTGTGGAGATTAAGAAGGTTTCGGATGAGACATTGATCGGTACGGCTCCGGATATTACACGACATTTTATCGAGCTTCGAGGAATTGGAATTATCGATGTCAAGAGTATGTTCGGTGTAGAGTGTGTTAAGCATACGCAGAGCATTGACCTGATCGTGAATCTGGAAGAGTGGGACAAGGATGCAAACTACGATCGTCTGGGACTGGAGGATCAGTATACAGAGATTCTTGGAAATAAGATCGTCAGTCATTCGATTCCGATTCGACCGGGACGGAATATCGCGGTTATCGTAGAGGCAGCAGCCGTTAACCACAGACAGAAGAAGATGGGATACAATGCCGCACAGGAATTGTATAACCGTGTAACGCAGAATATAGCGAAGAATTCACATAATGTCTAAGAGGAATAAGGAGGATATAGAGGAACATGGCAAAGTATGTATTTGGTGTAGATATCGGAGGAACAACAGTTAAGATTGGTCTTTTCACAGCAGGAGGAACGATGGTTGACAAGTGGGAGATCACAACACGCACCGATGAAGGTGGAAAGTATATCTTAGGCGATATCGCAGCATCCATCGAGGATAAGCTTGCAGATAAGCAGATTGACAAGAGCGAAGTAAAGGGTATCGGAATGGGTGTTCCGGGACCAGTCAAGGCAGACGGAACGGTTCTTCGCTGTGTAAACCTTGGATGGGGAATCTTCAATGCAGCCGATGAATTATCCAAGATCATCGGACTTCCAGTGAAGGTTGGTAACGATGCAAACATGGCAGCGCTCGGCGAGATGTGGCAGGGCGGTGGAAAAGGCTTCAGCAACATCGTTATGGTAACACTTGGAACCGGTGTTGGCGGTGGTATCATCTTAGATGGAAAGATGCTTTCCGGTGTGAATGGTGCTGGCGGTGAGATCGGACATATCCAGGTAAACGATGATGAGACTGAGGTTTGTGGCTGCGGCAGAAAGGGTTGTCTGGAACAGTATACTTCTGCAACAGGTATCGTAAGAATGGCAAATACATTGCTTAACACAACGGATCGTCCATCGGCACTTCGTAACGTACAGTATGTATCTGCAAAGGAAGTGTTCGATGCAGCAAAGCAGGGTGATGAGCTTGCAGCAGAGATCGTAGACAGACATGGTAAGTGCCTTGGTAAAGCACTGGCACAGATCGCATGTGTGGTTGATCCGGAAGTATTTGTTATCGGTGGCGGCGTGTCAAAGGCAGGTACGATCATCACAGATACGACAGAGAAGTATTTCAAGGAGTATGCATTCCATGCCTGCAAGAACACGAAGTTCACACTTGCAACACTTGGAAATGATGCTGGTATGTACGGTGGAGCCTGTGCAATTATGAATGATTAGTATTGCCTAATCGTGAAAATGACGAAGGGAAGCAAGTTTCCTCAGGATTTTTCTATATATTTTCACATTGAATAAATTTTGCCCATAAGTTATGATAAAGCAGAGCTTATGGGCTTTTTTATGTTTATTTTTGTGAGGACAGTATGAGTTTGAAGATAGAAGAGATTAAAATATTGGAGCAGGAGCCGATGTGTAAGCATACGACGTTTCGCATTGGCGGGGCAGCAAAGTATTTTGCTATGCCGAAGAATACGGAAGAGATACAGACGCTGATCGCGTATTGCAGGGAACAGAAGCTGTCCTATTGCGTGCTTGGAAATGGAAGCAATGTCCTATTTACAGATGCCGGATATGATGGCATGATTATCCAGATCGGCAGTGCGATGAGTGAGATTCGGGTGGATGGAACTTCTGTGTATGCGCAGGCAGGTGCGGTTTTAGCGCGCGTGGCAAATCTGGCATATGAGGCAGGACTTACAGGTATGGAATTTGCTGCAGGCATACCGGGAAGCATCGGTGGTGCGATCGTGATGAATGCAGGTGCCTATGGTGGCGAAATGAAAGATATCGTATCGTATGTGGAGGTGTTGTCCACGGATGGTACGCTCCGGCGCTATACGGGTGACGAGATGGAGTTTGCCTATCGTCACAGTATCATTGATGCAGATAAGATCGTGGTTGGTGTCGGACTGACATTGGAATATGGAGAGAAAACAGTAATCCTTGACCGGATGAATGAGTTGGCAGAGGCGAGACGAAGCAAACAGCCGCTCGAATATCGAAGTGCGGGATCGACGTTTAAACGACCGGAAGGGTATTTTGCAGCGAAGCTGATTGATGACAGCGGACTGCGTGGATACCGGGTCGGCGGTGCGATGGTATCGGAGAAGCATTGTGGATTTGTTGTAAATGTGGAGCAGGCGAGTAGTGCAGATGTGCTGGCAGTGATGCAGCATGTGCAGGAAGTTGTGAACGAGAAGTACGGTGTGATGTTGGAACCGGAGGTAAGAATTATCCGATGAGATTTGTAATTGTAACAGGAATGAGCGGGGCAGGAAAATCAACGGTGTTGAAGATGTTAGAGGATATGGGATTCTTCTGCGTCGATAACCTTCCGGTCATGTTAATTGAAAAATTTGCAGAGATTGCACACGATGATAAGCTGGAGGTCGACAATGTCGCCATCGGCGTGGATATCCGGAGCGGGCAGGCGCTTGGAGAGATGTCTGTGTGTCTGGAGACTTTGAAAAAACGGAATTTTACCTATGAGATTCTTTTCCTTGATGCAACGGAACCTGTGCTTGTAAAACGGTATAAGGAGACGCGAAGAGCGCATCCGTTGTCCAAGCATGGAAGAATTAACGAAGGTATCGTCAAGGAACGTGAAAAAATCGAATTTTTGCGTCAGCGCGCAGATTATATTATTGATACGAGCAATCTCCTGACTCGCGAGTTAAAGCATGAGATTGAGAAGATATTTGTGGAGGGCAAACAGTATAACAACATTATTGTGACTGTGATGTCCTTTGGGTTCAAGTATGGAATCCCAAGAGATTCCGACCTTGTATTTGATGTGCGTTTTTTGCCGAATCCTTATTATGTTCCGGGGCTTCGACCGCAGACTGGAAATGATAAACCGGTCTCCGATATGGTGAAGGACTGTAAGGAGTATCCGGCATTTATGGAAAAACTTACAGATATGCTGGAGTTTCTGATCCCAAATTATCTGAAGGAGGGAAAGAATCAGTTAGTGATTTCTGTGGGATGTACCGGAGGAAAGCATCGGTCTGTGACAGTGGCAAACGCATTGTATGAGACGTTGCAGAAGCTTCCGTATACGGTGCGTCTGTATCATAGAGATATTGGCAAGGATCGTATCGTGAAAGGGGAGTAGGTATGTCGTTTTCATCGAAGGTGAAAGCGGAGCTGCTTTCCCATATCAGTACAGGCAGACATTGCCGGATGGCAGAGCTTGCTGCTATGATTGTAATGTCCGGTGAATACCGGGATGGTGTCTGGACGATGCGCGGGGAAAATACGATCTTACAGGAGAAAATTACGAAGCTGACTGCACTTTTGAATGTGGATATCAATACACCGGAGGGCAGACAGATGCTGAAGCTGACCGATCACGGCGATTTCCTGTCTGTGAATCCGATTCTGGTAGAACGGAATTGCTGTAAGCAGGCATTTATCCGCGGGGCATTTCTGGCAACGGGTTCTCTGACTGATCCAGAGAAGGGATATCATTTCGAGATTGTCTGCGACCATGCGGAGCAGGCGGATATGTTAGCCAGACTGATTCGTGATTTTTCGATTGAACCGAAGCAGATCCAGCGCAAGAAATATTATGTAGTTTACATCAAGGACGGATCGATGATCGTCGATCTGCTAAATGTCATGGGGGCGCATGTGTCCCTCATGGATATGGAAAATATACGCATTTTAAAGGATATGCGCAATTCCGTCAACCGACGCGTGAATTGTGAGACTGCGAACTTAAATAAGGTCGTAAGCGCTGCTGTCAAGCAGATGGAGGACATCGCGTATATTGAACAGACAAAAGGATTAAAATATCTTCCAGAGCATTTGCGGGAGATCGCAAGTCTGCGTATGGAAGAACCGGATACGAGTCTGGTGGAGCTTGGTAAGAAATTAAATCCGCCGCTTGGAAAGTCCGGAGTCAATCATAGATTGAAAAAAATAAGTGATATAGCTAATGAGCTAAGGAGGAACCAAAATGATCAGTAAGACAGTCGTTGTGAATTTACCAGCAGATGCAGAGGCAAGACCGGTGGCCGTGCTCGTGCAGATCGCAAGCAAGTATGAGAGTAAAATTACAATCAATTCTCAGAACCGGAGAATCAATGCGAAGAGTATCATGGGAATGATGAGCCTTGGATTCGGAAACGGGGATGCGCTTGAAATCGAA
The DNA here is from genome assembly GCA_963631525.1 of bacterium. GTDB lineage: Bacteria > Bacillota > Clostridia > Lachnospirales > Lachnospiraceae > Coprococcus_C. The sequence continues at coordinate 4,952 of CAVGQQ010000078.1, read as the reverse complement.
GCGAATGGTCCGGATGAGGAGGCTGCTGTCGAGGAAATGAAAAATTATATTGAATCTGTCAAGTAGTCTTTGTTGCATAAGGATTTTAACTATGGTATTATAGAGATAATTATGCAGGGGGAAAGACCACAAAGGAGGATATCAGATGGGAAAGCTTAGCAGTTTTTTTAGCAAGATTCCGTTTTTGTCCGGTCTTGGCGGAAAGAAAAAATCAGCCAAGAGCAACGTAGAACTTCAGTATGATAAGGCAATCAACCTGATGGAAAATGGAAATGCCGAGGATGCCGTAGAGATATTCGAGAAGATTGTAGATATTGCAATCATGGACCCGAATTACAAGAATTTTGGTACGGATGCCCTGAAAATATTAGGGGAGCTGTATGAGACCGGAAAGTATAGTAACTGTATTGTCGATGTAGATTTGAATAAGGCGACACAGTACTATGAGAAATATACGAATTTGAGTAAAGATGGCGAGATGATCTACAAGCTCGCACAGATGCTGCTCGACATTCAGAACTTCTCAAAGGCAATCACATTCTTTGAGAAAGCAACGGAGTGTGGTATCAAGGCAGCGTACATGAATCTCGGTAGTATCTATGAGAATGGTCTGAATCGTGTGGATCAGTATGGAAACAAGAGTGATTTTGTCGTACCGGTGGATTACGAGAAGGCGATGTCATGGTACAAGAAGCTTGCTGATATGGGTGATACAAAGGCAAAGTCCGCGTATGACCGTGTCGAGTATGCAAGCCAGCATACAGACAGCATTGAGTTCGAAGAGAAGGACAAGCTCTATACAGAGATTGCAGAGGCAAGACGTGCGAAGGGCAAGGAGCCGAAGTATAAAGCAATTGATCCGGCACGTCTGCAGTATCAGTACACTTATGTACATAACCAGATTGATGGATATATCCACAAGCTTCCAAAGGACTGGGTAAAGACCATCAACAGCAATACGGATGAGGAATATTATGCACCAAGCCTTACTTACAAGGATTTCGCGATGTATGTAAGCTATGACAGTATTCCAAGAGATTCCAAGAAGACATTGGAGAATTATCTTCGTTATTGCAATGATGCATTTGACGAGGAGTTGCAGTTAAAGGCATATATCACAGAGTATGCAGATGGTATCTGTACAACGTTCTACCATAAGGAGATGGAAAAGGGTATTGTAACCTTTGCATTCTATCAGGGTAAGCGGCTTGCATGTATGCGTTTCGTATGTGCATCGATGGAGATCATCGAGCAGTATGAGGAGATCATTTTCGAGACAGCGAACTCATTTGCATTTGTTGATCCGACACTTGTCAGCGATCAGAGTCTGAACCGGAAGGATAACCAGTATTACAGTGAGGCACTGTATTGCTATTACTTAGAGGATTATGAAGGTGCGATGGCGGCTGCAAAGCAGGCATTGAAGCTTGGAAGTATCAAGGCAAGTTATCTGTTGATTGAGCTTTATTACGATGATGATTCACCGTACAAGGATCTCGAGAAGACGATCAGTTACGCAAAGCAGTTGTTTGATGCGACGAAAGATCCGGATCTGGCATTCCTGCTTGGTAACATCTACGATCAGAAGATGAAGGATTATATGAAGGCGCTCAACTGGTACGAGACAGCACATCGTCTCGGACATCGCCGGGTTGCATTCTATCTGGGACGTTTTTATTACTATGGCGTACTTCGTACGAAGCGTGATGGTATCAAGGCGTTAGAGTATTTCAAGGAAGCACAGGCAAATGGTATTCTGGAAGCAGAAGCTTACATCAAGGATATTCAGGAGCTTGGCAACGAGGATCTGCAGCGCTCTGTGGAGACATGGGAGCGTTCCGTAGAAGCCGGAAGCGGACAGGCAGCATTGAAGGTTGCACTGTACAAGCAGAGTCAGGTGTTCTATATTGCAAATTCGTATGAGATTGAGAAAGCATTTTTGGAAGCTCTTGGACTGGGAAGCTATCAGGCAGCTTATGAGCTTGGTAAGATCTACCAGCAGCAGGAGGCAGACGAGAATTATCGTGGCGAGATCAAGAGTATCAAGTACTTTGAGAAAGCTTACGACAATGGATATGAGGACTTTGATAAGGATAATCTGTTCAAGGTCATCGAATATAAGGCTGGCAAGACAAGCGATATGAGCAAGCAGATCGAGCTTTATATGCAGAGTGCAAAGCAGGCATATGTTCCTGCTGTAAAGAAGATTGTCGAGATGGTAGCGTATATCACACCGAACATCGTAGATTTGTATCGTGAGTTGTGTGAAATCGCGGAGACTGGCGATGACAGTGCGATTATCTCCATGAATATGTTGGAGAAGAAGTATACAGATCTTGTTATCAAGCAGCCAACCAGTGGACAGAAGGTTATCGAGAACAAGTTCTTCCGTCTGTGCGTTCCGAAGGAGAGTACAGCCGTGATCAACGACGAGGGTGGTACAATCAAGCTTGCAGATTCAGTTGTAGAGTTTGCAGTAGCTGAGATGCCAGTCAGTGCAGATCAGGAGGAGGATTACCTGAAGATCTACAAACTGATCTTGTCTGAGTACCTGCCAGATGAGAATGCAGAGATTATCATTGCGAACTCTCGTATGATCGGTTCTGGTATGCGTGAGACAAAGAATAATGTACATTCTTACAGCATCCTGTTGATCAGTTCGAAGAACCAGTATCTGTTCAAGCTGAGCTCCAGAGATCGTCGTGAGATGATGATGTTCAAGGACAAGGTGCTTGAGATTGCGAAGTCTCTGGTTGAGACCGGTGAGATCTATGTTGCGACTGAGGAGTCAAAGAAGAAGATTGGACTTTCGTTCCTGCTTCAGTCGAACGACAGTGGATTCCTTTCAATTGGAAAGGCAGAATAAGTTTAGAGTTTATGAAACGCCATGCGTTTGGAATTTCCCAATCGTGTGGCGTTTTTTGTTATGGCGACGAGGAAAATGCACGCATTTATGCGGTGCATTTGACGACCGCTAATCAGAGCAAGATGCGCAGAGCGCATCTTGTCTCTGTATGCGTGAACACCCGTGCATCCTGTTAATTATGTATCTAGCCATGTGGTCAACTCATATATGATGTATTGAAATTAAGAAGTTCTAAGATGTTCTGATATAGGTAATTAAACATGCACGCAACCGCCGCCAATTCGCCGTCCTTGGCTCAGTGGCGGCTTACCTGAACATCGTGTTCAGGTATTGCTGTGTATCAAACAGAACATCAAGAACTTCTAGATTTCAAACATATTATATATGAGTTAGATCACATGGTTAGATACATTTTATTAAATTGGTATGCGCGGGTGTTTGCAAGCGGAAAAACCCACGTCGTGGGTGCAGGAAGAGAAAAGCGAGCGGGAAAACCCAAACCGGAAGCTGATTGGCGTGTCGCGGAGAGAAAACTGGGCGTGAGAGTATGTAAGCGAGTAGAAAAACCCACGTCGTGGGTGCAGGAAGAGAAAAGCGAGCGGGAAAACCCAAACCGGAAGCTGATTGGCGTGTCGCGGAGAGAAAACTGGGCGTGAGAGTATGTAAGCGAGTAGAAAAACCCACGTCGTGGGTGCAGGAAGAGAGAAGCAAGTGTGAAAACCCACCCTGGAAGCTGATAGGCAGGTAGGGGAGAGAAAATTGGGCGTGAGAAGTGGGAAGCAGGCGGAAAAACCCACGTCGTGGGGGCAGATGGAAAAAAGCAAGCGAGAAAATGACAAAGAAAGTTGTCAAAATATATTGACAAGGAAACTTGTCATATGCTATATATAGATCGTGCACAGATGACAAGAATAGTTGTCAAATATGAGAATAGTGAATATAAGAAATAGCGCAAAGTAATTATCTAAGATGCGCGGCAGAACGGAGTGTGCGATATGGAGATTGGAACTGTAAAAGCGGATAAGAAGCTGAAAATCTGCACGATCAAGGGCAAGCGTGTGGATAGAGAGGATTTCCAACTGGGCGCCCATGTAGGCGAGGTAGTACCGATTGAGGCATCTGGCGAGAATATAAAAAATGCCATAGATAAGGCACTTGCAAGTAACGGAAAGGTGTGCAGCATTTATCAGGAGAAGAAACTGGTCGGAATATATGTGTTTGAGAGGATTGAGGACTATTTTATAGAAGCTGGAGTGACAGAAGCTATGGCAGGTGAACGGCGGATGGAGAGTCAGGAAGCTGTCAGAAAATTGAAAGAGATTTTTGAAGATAACAAAGCAGCTATGAAGCTTATTTTCTGGTATCTGCCGGATGCGCTGTCCGACCAGAAAAATAAGATTGAAGACATGATCAGCAACTATATGAAAGGCTGTATGAGTGATGGATTCTGGGCTGGACTCGAGTGGGGAGACGAAATCATATACAAGAAGAATATGGATCCAAAGGAGAAAAAGAAGGTTGCATCCGGATATCTTCTGGGGGCTGTTGTTGGGTTTGTCGTTGGATGGGTGGCAATGGATAACATTGCGTTTGGAATCTGCTATGCAGTGATATTTGCAAATCTGTATGGAAACATGATTTTCGGTGGGGTAAAAAATAAAAAGGTGTGGGAAACCTTTGCGTTTGTGAATCCAAAATATCATGAAGGAGAGGAGAATCACGATGCCACTGAATAATCATTTGAAGGAATACCGGGCGAAGCTCGGAGTCAATCAACAGGAGATGGGAGCTATGGTGCAGACATCCAGACAGACAATCAGTCAGATTGAGCGTGGCGATTATTCGCCGTCGGTCACATTGGCACTGAAGCTTGCCAAAGCATGCGGTGTGACTGTGGAAGATATCTTTGAATATACGGAGGGTACGGAAGATGAGTAAAGATAAGAAACAAATCAGGCATTTTTGAGTACAAATGTGGTGTGCCTGATCTTGTGTATTGTCACATTTCTTGAGTTTCCGCAAAATGTAATTAAAAAATAGTTATGTCTTCCCAGAGCACCAATCTGTCATTTTTTCGGAATTTTAG
>CAVGQQ010000077.1:0-13495 GCA_963631525.1 bacterium | reverse complement strand
ATTATTGTAATCCCCCAGATCTTGCAGATGGTTAAGAAACCCAATCATCTCACTCAGCGAGCCGATATCATACTTAAGTGTATCAATGATCTCCGCTCTCCACTGTGGGTCATATCTGTCCTCATAATCATTCTCTTCGAGCTCCTCTTCAGGATCTTTTTTCTTAGATTTTTTGTTTGCAATGCCGACCGCTTGCTCGATCCTGTCAAGCCTGCTGCAGATTTGGTCCTTAGCTTCCTGAGCGTATGTTTTATCAAGCATCTTCATAGTACTGTCAAACTCTGACTCGAATTTCTCATTAAGTTCACCGAGAGTTATCTTGTACCACGGCCTATTACCCCACCAGATAGAGTCTTCATTCTTTTCCGGGTCCCACTCGGCGTTTATCTTTGCTATCAGCTCATCACTGAGGTCATCACTGACAAGATATCTCTCTGCCGGTCTGTATGTGCGGAACTTCTTTAGCTCATCATCGATCTCTTTTGGCTTATATGTGTTATCTTTCTTGCTTAACACGCGTTCACCAATCTCGTGTCTTCCGAGGAGATCGCGCATATAACCCTGACACACATATGCAGAGCCTTCAGATTCGGTACGGTCTTTACCAAAACGAAGCAATGTCCATTTACCGTCTTTTTCCTGCTGGACCTCTATGTATCCTAAAAAATAACTAGACATAATAAAAACAATTATTTAAATAGTTCTTTAAATGTTAACTGTGAGTGAGAGAACATCTGCTCAAGATACTCGAACATATCGCAGATCTCGTCTAATGTATATGTAGTATAGACGTGTTGGTTGTCAGAGATACCCGGCCCCGAGACCGCATATGCGTACATATTCCATATCTCATTCTGTTTCTTATGAGGTAAATTCCGGTATGATTCCTCAAGCCGTAATATATGTAAATCGCGTTTTCTCATAATAAAAACCATTAGTTATATATAAATATAAACTGTGTTTTTAAGAAATTTATACTAATCTTAGTGTTTTTAACATAAATGGTTTCGGATGTCTTTTAATAAAATCTTCTGAGAACTTACGTTCAGGATGAGCTTTGAACAGGTGCCACCAAGATATATACATTTCATATTTATCGATAAGTTTCTCAGGAAGATCTTTTTTTGCAGATAGCTCTTCCCAGCTGCTGTAATGCCAATTATATTTTTTATTGATAGTATCAAGAATTTGATTTTCTATTGGTTCTTCTCGGTATTCACCATAAAGCTCTTTTCCTAACTGTCCAGAAACTATCAATGCACTATCTTTGCCTTTAACATATATGTCCTTATGTGCGGCTTGGATTTTTTTAAGCTCAGCTGTGTGATTGATAGCACTATCACTTTTCTTGTTTTTATGTGTTGATTTCATAAATTAATATATATGTTTATCAAACAAAAATAAGTTAAAAATTTTATTATTTTATATATAAAAACACATAAATGACTCGTTCTACAACAATCAATATACCGTATACCTTAGACACATCTGCAGACAAAAAAACTATGTGTCTTTATTGTGAGTATGACGACTCAAAAACTGAATTAAAAGAATTATGTTCTGCTGATGTGCATTCAGCGCGGTATGACGGAGTGTATAACGGAATCGCAACTGATAGTATTATCATACGGACAACCGTAAATAAGTTTTCAAAATACATATTGTCTGATGAAGAAACCTCTGTGGGAAATGTTCATTACCTCAAGCTCTGGTTTCCAGTTGAGCAACTAAGTACGTATTATAAGAAATATAACAAGTATCACGTTTTTATATATACATATCTTAATGATGAGCTGAATATCTTATATTCAGATGTTATTAACATACTTGATAATCGTGCTGGGAGTCCATTTATACATAAAGGTATCCGCTACCAGGAGTACTGCGAACTGCCTATCACATGCCTGCACGGAGATATGACTCGTACATACTCTGCGCAGCTGTATATCTCTGTAAGCTGCGTAACTGCGGACACTGATGACGTGTATTACTCCGCTGATAACACAGGCCCTGGGTCATCATTCATACAGACCGCACAGAAACCAATGTCTCTGTCTCTCTCTTCTGATGACACTGACTCAAGATACGCGGTAAAATGTGTGTTGTCATCCATCTGGACTGATAATATTGAAAATAATTATATAAATACATATCTATCGAATAAATATTTCAATGGGACTACGGATTTCACTACGTTCGTGCGGTGTATGTTCGTTGACAAGTATGATGAGAATATATTATATAATTATTTAAAGCCAATGTCTCTCACTAATAGTCTTTTGCTTTATTGGAAAGACTTGTTTCCTGATAAGGAAACTCTTAAGACTATCTCTGAGGATCTGTCTTGTCCTTTGTCATCACAAGTAGTGGTGATATATGAGATCTACGCCGGAGCTGGACTTGCAGAAGAGCCTGATGACGCCGAGCCAGTGATCACGATTAAGTCATCACCGATGACAGTGACCGAAGAGTTATGGAGCAGACTTTGTGCGACAGATATTTATAATGAAACATACACTTATAATTACAGTGATATTATAAAAGATTTAGATAATATGGCAACAGAACTTAAGATACGCAATACAATAGAAAATAAAGTCATCACTGTCAACCAGACCGCAAGTGAGGGTGTTATCAAGCCGGTATTCTACCGTGCATATGAGCTCGATAATATAGTGCTTCATAGTGATATTGAGGAGAATATACTCATCAATCTTGATGGATATCTCTCTGCGGTAAGCACATTTTATCTTAAGGTCGGCGAGAAAGAGTTCCCCGAGTACGCGCGGCTGAGCGACGGTGTGGTATTTACCGTGAGCGGGCTCAGTGGCACATCAGGTCGGTTTTATATACTTGACGAGGATAAGAAACTCGTGACGAGTGGTAAATATACTTTTGATGACTAATTATGGCAGCTGCAAGAGTAGACATATCTGCTAACAGTGATACCGCAGTGATAACAAATAAATTTGATTTTCTCCTGCAGGAGATCGATATCTTATTTGACACCAACCCTGGCGAGGTGCTTGGCGATCCAGATTTTGGCACTGATTTCGAGAAATTCATTTGGGACCTCTCCGTGAGCAATAGTGAGATATCATCATATGTCAGAGAGAAGATCCGTAGTAATACATTATCAGGTATGGATTTTGATATCACTGTGACGACCACGGCGGTTGACGCGAATGAGCAAGGAGACATACTTCTTGTGCAGATAAGCATCAAGGACCCTGGTACAAGTGATGCGGTAGCGGTGACGTACAAAATAGATTAAAAAGATTATAGATTATGAAGATATTTAAAGCAATACAGACACAGTGGAATGACTTTTATACTGCGGTGTCAAAATATATAGGTAAGGTGCTTGGAAGTGAGAACAGCGGCTATGGAAGCAGTAACATTTTTGGACAGATCTTCACGGTCCTCAACGGCGCAGTACAGAATATAATTTTATATATAGAAGATGCACTTTCTGAGCAGTCAACCATCACCGCGCAGAGAAAGCGAAGCATCTACTCCCTCGCTCGCCTGTCCGGTTACACACCAAGCCTGGGCACGGCGTCATCAGCGTCGGTGACATTGACATATATACCGTCATCAGAGACAAATATGACATCGGTCATCATACCGAACCTGACACAGATACAGTCATCACAGAACGGGCTGACGTATAACATTATTCTCCCATCAGAGTCAGTTGTATACAGGCTGAGCGCGACTGATAATATAAAGAAGCTTAATATCGTTGAGGGTACGTTCACTACATACGAGCATACAGCCACTGGCGGCAAATTGTATTCTTTCAATGTACCATACACCGGAGATATCGACCTTAACTATACTAGTGTCAAGGTCAATGGGGTTGAGTGGAGTAAGGTGGACAGCATCTATGATATGACTCCAGATGCTGAAGAGTATGCGATCTCCATCAGCTATGATGAAGGTATTGATATTGTCTTCGGTGACGGGCAGTACGGCCATGTTATCGCTGAAGGAGATAACATCTCTGTTACTTACCTCGCACATAACGGCGAGGATGGAAATATTGACCCGCATCAGGATAATACGTTCTCTTTTGTGACAACACTCTCCGGGCTTGACGGTAGTGAGGTAGACGGGAACACTATCTTTAACATCACTTTTGAGGACCGTGGCGGCATCACATCAGGTACTTACAGTGAGACGGCCGATACAGTGAAAGAAATGATCGGTTATAACTCCAGGAGTCTCGTGCTCGCAGATGCGAGGAACTACAAGATTTTCTTCAACCGGTTCTCGTTTGTCGGTTATAACAGGGTCTGGAGTGAGAACGGCAGTCTTGTCGTGAACGTCATCGCGCTGAAGAACTACGACCAACTGTGTAGCGAAGGGAATGATTATTTCTCACTCAAGGACTCCGACTTACTCTTATCGGATAGTCAGATAACAAGTATCAAAAGCGCGATAACGAATAGCGGTCAGCAGATAGGGGGTACTGTCTTGAACTTCGTCACGCCGGTGTTGAAGAAATACGCGATTTTTATCTACCTGAAGATGAAATCAGATACTATCTATGATGAGAGCACTATCTCGATGACCGTGAGAAACCTCTTAGGTGAGTTCTTCGGTAAGGGACTGACGTCAGACAGATACATACCGAAATCAGATATCATACATCTTATAAAATCAAATATCTCTGAGGTTGACGGTGTAAATATCTATCTTATCAGTGAGGATAACGAGACAGCGAAGCTCACGGGCTCTTACACAGAGCAGACATTCGTCTATAACCCAGGCACGATGACCTACACATCAGTCGATAGGGTAGTCCCGGTTAGTGATGGTGAAGATCCGAATCTCGGGTTTGATGACCACGGGAATATCTACCTTGAAAATGACAATTACTTCCCAGTGCTTATGGGCGGGTGGAAATACAGTGATAATAACGTAATGATAAACGACCCGGTAAGCATCATATTTCAAGAGTAACAAATAATTCGTATATTATAATTATATTTTTATATATATGGAATCACCAGGAGGAAGATATAAGAATTATTATCGGTTCAACCGCAATCCACGGAAGTACGACTACACCCACGAGGGGATCCTCAGCCGGTCTATGTCTCGCGCGCTACTGGCGAAGACGACCGTCAGCCCTGCGCTGTCATTCGTATTGGAGACCGTGGAGAACGCGTTGGTATTTCTGTTTCACTATGCAGATAAGCTGAAGAACTTCAAAAATATAACTAAGTACAACCGATGAGCGAGAATACTGGATTGAAAATATTTGTTATAAACGAGACCACCGGAACTATAGGTCAGACGTCTGTCATACGGTTCGACGACAACCAGTCTGTCGGGAAGTACTACCAAAAACGTCTTTTCTTTCTTGCTGACACACCATCGCTGACGGCAACAGTAAAGTGTGATGATAATACAGTGTTCTTATATGATCTGAGTGATATCACAAAAACTGAGCTCAGTGATATCAAGACAATGTCCATGCAGTGCACTGGCAAAGAGCAGAAGTATTTATCAGATACAACATTTTATTTATATTATATAAATCTCGGTTCTGGATCAGATACTATCGGTGATTCGAATGCGGTGCTCACGCTCTCAAGCGGGGATAGGAAATATGATTTTACTGTTAACGCTACTTTCTGGGGTGACAGGGAAGAGAACCGCATCCTCCTGCATAACTTTGGTGTCGACATACCGAGCGATGTCTCCCGCGCGCTTTATGGTACTGATGTTCATGACACTGTGCCGGATTACTTACTCCTTAACCGCAAGTACAAAGAGCTGCTGATGGAGTATATGGACATCATCGGTAATAAAGGCTCGTATGAGTCCCTGCAGAAATCTCTCGACTGGTTCGGCTATAACGACCTTCTTTCTCTTAAAGAATTCTGGTCTGACCCCGCGAAGACGAAGTTATATGAAAGAGACCTGACGACGATATACTCTGACGTGCTTGAGGAGATAATATCTATGTACACTAAGTCAACGTTCATAGCAATAAACTATGACCTTGACACAGTACAAACAAACGCCGATGGTATTGTGCAGTATGATACCGATGCTAGCGGTGAAGTGACGGTGCCTCTGTTAAAGAGCACTATTGATGATTACGCTGTCGAAGATATGATGCTGAAGATGACGCTTCTTGGCAATTACTACAGCACATTCTTTATGCCGCTGCACTTGAATCTCCTTTATAGCACGGTAGTGAACACGATCTTCACCACCCCGGCAAAGATAAAGTTACATAAAGGTGAAGAAACACTAATAAATATATATAAATATAATATTACTGATACATCTGAGGTATCTGACACATATGTCATCGGCGATATCGCAGCAGCTGCTATTGAGACCACCCCCGCAGCGACACTGTCCGGCGACGGTAAGGTCGGTGTATTGCCCGCAGCAGATGTGCTCGGTGATGACACATATGTCGGCACCGTATTCTCAGAGCGGTTCACAAATAACGCCACTATCAGTCTCGGTGTTCTTATACCGCTTACTTTTGTTACAGACGTAGATAGCATCGTCTCCGTGGTTGCAACACTCGATGGCACGACCGTACGGACCCCGGTGTCATTCACCAAAGATGATAATCAATATAAATGTAAATTATATATTTTTGTCGGTACCGCAGGAAGTAAGACACTTACAGTTCAGTTCATCGACAACACAGGATATATATCATCTTTTATATATAAATTTAATATCATTGAGCCGGTGTCAAATCATTTTACTTTTAATATCCTTAAACGGAAGTCTTATGCTGAAGTAAAAAGATATCTAACGGGTGATACAATAGAGGATTCTACACTCTCGTCACTCAGCTGGAGAGACATTGACACTGATTTGGACAACAACATATATTCTGTGAGCGCGCTTAATTGGGTATCTGGTATTAAGAGACTGTCATCGGAATATCTGGTTGTGTATGACACAAATGATAAGATAATTGCAGGAGGTGATAAATCATACCGCGAACCAGATATATTGAGCTGGTTAAATAAAAGCTTCCCTGAGACTTTCTTGCTTATCTACAGAGTGACATCCGACGGTCGCTGCGTTTATCTGATTAACCTCACTGATGACAGTACAAAGAATTTTAAGTTAGGCATAAAAAATAAAGATTACTATTCAGGCATAGCCGCTGATAATAAGTTTGCTGACAATCGCTTTGTGCCGTTCCTCTGGACTGACAATCCAGATGGTGACCCTGCTGATGTGACAACACTAGTTCAGCTGATACCAGATGATGTTTATGTATACAGCATCGGTTCGGGCAAGGGCTCGTGGACAGTCACCAATGACCGTACGGGAGGTGTAAAAGAGATTTTCTCGACGGTATCTCCGATAATAGATACGACAGATGAGAAAGGCACGTATTCAGCCAGCCTCGGAATTAAGTACAGTAACACCGTCGTTACTCACACAAGGAAGCATATCTGGAGAGTAAAATAAAAAAAACTTCATAATCAATAAATTTTTTCTAAACCTTAGTTATATTTAATTATAATTAAGGTTTTTTTTATTATGCTTACAGGAAAAGAACTATATGAAAGTGGAATGATTACCGGTGCTCTTGAATCAAGCGTCCAGCCGCAAAGCGTGGGGCTTCACGTCGGTGACATCAGTAAGATCGACGGTATGGGTGTATTTCCCGAGACTGGAGAACCGGTAGTGCCAGAGCTGAAAGAAATTAAATTGCTCAGATTTCATAATAAAAAGATCGACCAGCATATCGACGGTTGGATGCTTCCTGCTGGGGTATACGAGATTGAGTTCACTGAAGGTATTAACATCAATGACACTAGTTTTTGCTATGTATCTGCTACTGAAGCACTTACAAAATCTGGAGCAATTCTTGTCTGTCCACCGATATTCAATAATAGAGATAAAATCAGAGCCACGCTATGGGTGAGCAATACAATGCTTATTAACAAAAATGCAGTTGTTGCACAGATATTTTGTTTTAATAAATAATATATATGGTTAATATTACAAAATTACAGGTTGGTGATTTTATTTATGCCGGGCCTGATGGCAAGAATAAGTGTCAGATACTTGAAATAACAGACGGAAAACTTATATGTAATATGTTTTCTATGGTCACTAACGCCTGGCTTCCGGTAAGGATCCGCTTAAAACCGGAAGAGTGTTATTTATATAAATAAAATATAAATTTTTTGAAATTACTTATTATATTTAAATACACTTTGAAATAATAATATAAACAATCAAAAACCCAGAGCCCAATAAACCAGAGAATGGTTAAAGCCGGGATAAGAGTAGCGGAGGGTCCGAAACAAATCGTGCGCGCGAATGTACGCCACTCCGCTCTTTCTAGAGAGTAATAACCAATACTAGTAAAAGAACGCTCTCTCATAGGCTACGATCTAAAGAAATGGATTGGACGAGCTGGAGGCAGGGCAACTGGGTTTTTGTTTTATATATGGTGCGGTAGTTCAGCTGGTTAGAATGCCGGCCTGTCACGCCGGAGGTCACGGGTTCGAACCCCGTCCGCACCGCGGTTATATTGCCTCTGTGGCTCAATTGGTAGAGCAGCTGATTTGTAATCAGCAGGTTATCGGTTCAAGCCCGGTCAGAGGCTCAAAAAAACAAGGTTACACGTGCAGCCTTTTAGTTTTTGGTTTGTTAGCTCAGTAGGTTAGAGCATCTGACTGTTAATCAGAGGGTCCGGGGTTCAAGTCCCTGACAAACCGCAGATAAAGTTAGTAGATATAAGTGTATTGATATATGGGGCTCCGGCTACTGCAGTAAACCGTGAGATCGAAACATCAGAGTGAACAGAGCTCTGCCGGATCGTTTAGCCGGATGTGTGGCACCGTGCAGTTGTTATGACGGTGCATTTTTATTTTTTTTTTTACCTTAGTGGTGGAATGGTAGACACGAGAGTCTTTAAAACAAATGAATTATTCTTATGGTTTACAACAACTGCAAAATTTACGGGCCGTATTCAAGTAAGGATAAACGATTAAGATGTGTTATAGTTCATAATAATGGACGAAAACAAACCATATCATATCCTAAATACTTGATGGAAATTCATTTAGATAGATATTTGGAAGAAAATGAAACTATCGACCATATAGACGGCAATTTTTTGAATAATGATTTAAATAACCTTAGAGTATTAGATAGACGACAGCACTGTAAAGAAGATGCTCTTAGAAATGAAGACATTGAAGCGGAATGTGCATATTGTCATAAAATCTTTACAATAAAAGGTGATTGTCTCACAGGAAGAAATCGGAAAGATAAACATCAATCTGGTTATTTTTGTTCAAAACGTTGCAGTGGAAAATATGGGAAAGAAATTCAACTTGGATTGAGAAATCTTACTATTGTTGACAAAATAGTGCCAAATAAATATCGGGTAAAGAGCGCACAGGGAAACCTTTGATGTAGAAAATGGGCTAACTCGGTGAATGTACCCGCCCAATAAAGGGTAAGAACACCGAATTAAATTGAACAATGTTCATAAATGCGTAGAGACTATATACCCATATCCTAAACAGAAATGCACGGATATAACATAGTCTAAACAATCAAATGTCAATTAGCTGCAAGAAAATCCCTTGGCCAGAAATGGCTGTACGAGTTCGAGTCTCGTCCGAGGCACAAAAATATATTATAATATACTCTATGAAAGAAGAAAACATAAAAGACCTATGTTATGAGCCGTTCTACAGATGCTTCGCCTGTGGAGGTGAGCTGGTCTGGGATAATGATTTTATGGCTAGTGAGCTGGGTGAATGTGATGATGAAAGTGAAGATACAGTAGTTAATGTTCTCCATTGTAAGGACTGTGGTGCGACGGTGAAAGTATACCACAATAAACAGAAATAATCTTGTTATGAAACCGGCGTATTCTATTTTAATTGCGTTTTTATTGTCAGTCATTCCGTGTTTCGGACAGTGGCAGTGCGAGTACAAGCAAGCGGATCCTATGTATGACCAAGAGGCGGCGTATTTCTTCTCTTACATTGACACCCGGTTCGGTGCTGCGATTGGGTTTTATGACTCTAATTGTTCTGTGTCTAAGGTAGGTATCCGTTGTCCGGAGCGGGTGGATTATTATATCGATTATATACGCACACCGGCAGTCAGATGTGTTACCGTCCGGGTTGGGTTTTATGAAAACAAATCTTTATTAGAAAAATTTGATATTACCTGTTTCGTCGGTGATGACAGACGTATGCTGATTTTTACTGAAAGCGATTCTGTAGTCATCAAGTACTGGTTACTTTGCCGCGGCTCGGTAAGGTTCATCATACCTCAGCGTCTCGAGACAAATCTGGATTTCACTGTACCAAGGTATAATGGTGGTAAACCAATTTATGAGCAATAATATTATTATATAATAAAATATTTGAAAAATAGATTTTTTATGATATGAAACGATTTTTACTTTTTATGACATTGATCTTCTCACTGATCGCCTGCTCGAAGACCGAGCTGGTCGTACCGACATATAATGGCGACCGTGAGATAAGTTTCCTTACTGTTACGGGAAGGAATGCTGCTACTAAGGCTCTTGGAGCCAACCAGACTGTATTTGCAGACACGAATATCTTCCAGTCATATGCTTACCGGTTACCTAAGGGCACTGCCTGGACATACAGTACCATCGCAGGAGATAACGGCTCGGAGCCATTCTTCAACACCGACGTCATCGTGAGAAAAGACACCGCCAATAATATCTGGAGGGACACCACTAACACGTGGTTCTGGCCGAAGACCTATGCACTCACTTTCTTCGCCTGGTCTCTCAACGCTCCGGCACTCGATTTTCCTGCAGGAAGCCCTACAGTTGTAGGTTGTAATGACCAGAATGGAATTATCGCTACGGATTACGATATCGAAGCGAATAAGAATCTTGATTTCCTCGTCGCCGATATCGCTGCAGATAAGACAGTCAATGAGAATGTGTATACATATGTTGGTGTGCCGACCCTTTTTAGACATAAGTTATCATCTTTCAATGTGACTAAGAAACTGAAAGAAGACTATCCTAACGTCACATTCACTATCAATGACATTACTTTCAATAATCTTAATAAGGATGGTAACTACACCCAGAACCCGGACACACTTGTCGTCGGATCGACGCGCACAGATCAGGTATATACTGACACTGACCAGCCGGTAGACACCACAGCGACGACAGACGTGACGGATGTGAATCAGTTCATTTTCTTACCGCAGGACTTTGATGACAACAAGACAATAACCATTACATATACAATCGGTTATGATACTGACGGTGACGGTGTTATTGATTTCACAGAGACGATAATTGAGACATATAAGTTGTCCGATATCTATGGAGACAGCGGATTTAAGCCTGGTAAGAGGTATGTGCTTGACCTTATATTTTCTATGGACCCAATTTACTGGGACCCTGCGGTTCAGAACTGGGAAGACCAGCCAGGGACAATAACGGTTTAATAATACGATTTTATTGATATAATTCAAAGAAAGAGAGTCTTATTAAGATTCTCTTTTTTTTTAATACGAGCGGCGTAGCATCCGAATAATCTTCAAATATTATAAATTATTGATTATTTTCAGTTATATTTTTATTGAGAATACTAAGTAAAATGATATATATATTTATTTATGGAAATACAGATTTTTAGTGAGTTCCTTTGTTGCTGTTTAGTTTTGTTACTGATGGGATTATTCTCCGGAGTCTTTATTACGACATTCTTTGATTATCTCTCAAGTAATGATAAGAAAGGTGCGGTGGTATCGGGTTTTTGCGGGTTTGGGTTGTTACTATTGTCAATAATACCGATTTGCGCGTTATGTAACACATTTAGTTAAAAAAAAACTTATGCACCGACTTACTGAATACATAGTAGAACTGCTGTCTAAAACTAAGCTTTTCGAGATGGCTCTTGCCCGCGCCGATTATCTCTTTACAGTCAGACTTGTTGCGGGTCAGATAGTGGAGAACTGGTGTCTTGTAAGATACTGCACGCTTTTTGATCCGGATAATATAAATAAGAACAATTGGAAGACAGAGCTTGAAGCCCCGTGTTATAAGTTATTTCAAGTAGTAACTAAACATAATAAAAAACGGCTGCTTGAAACCGGGTTGATCAAAGAGCTTGAGTTAAATAATGAATCTGTTTTAACTAAGTATATAATACGTAAGTTCAAAAAAGAGCGCATCGCTGACGAGCTGCGTATGTCGGTTGTGAAACACGATTTTGCTGAAGCGCTTCCACACATCATTTACTTACTGTCCGAAGATGATTATAATGAGCTGTACAGATATATTGATGAAGATATATAATAAAACAAATAATAAATATATATGTTACTCACGGTTATTATTGCAATCATACTTGTGTCATACATAGTATACTTTATACATTATGACAAAACTACACGGGACATTACTGACCCGGTACTTAGGAAGTACTTCAGTCTTAATGACAATGATCGTAATATGGCTTGGATGATGATTGTCGCGCTGTTTATAATTATGATTTTAACAATATTTATTTAGAGATATGAAGATTTTTAAGAAACTTAAAAACACTATTGACGCAGTACGGCTTTGCATAAGATATCCTTTCCTGAAGCCTGATGCCGGGGCGTACGCTGCGCCGTATAAGCTCCGCGAATACGGATGTAATATATATAATAAATATACTGTTTTTAAGAAAGAGCCGCGGCTCGAGGTTGTATGGACATCCCAATGGCAGAAACTGAGATACTCTCTGGTTAAGGGTGTTATCAAGATGTATAATCTGAAGTATGTTATTCCAACTTGGACTAAGTTAGACTGGATGCCGGCCGGGTGGAGGAAGGCCTTTGGCCTGAGGCTCTGTGAGGACCTGCGTAGGGAGCTGCTCCGTGCCGGCGGCCGCCGCGCGTTGAGGCGGTACAGGATTTATGATATCAAAGAGAAGTGGGGTGCTCTCAGATGGGACGACGGCTATATCGTCGGTAATGTGTCTAAGATCATCGCAATGTATGAGTACTTATCACAGAGGTACTGTATTTGTTGCGGCGCTCTCGCCACGTGTATCACCCCACCTGAGTACTGGGAGAGTCCGTATTGTGATTCTCATTTCCCTGAAAACTGTAACTGCAAGCTGGAATATGGTACTGACCAGCTCCCGTGGTACGGTTGGATCGGAAATATACATTCCCGTCCTGAGGGGCAGTGGAAACACGCGCAGGAGACTGCAAAAACTTATTTCGAGCCAGAGAAAGAAGAAGATGACAACCCACAATCTGAAGATGAATATGATTTATGGGACACGTCAATAAAGAGAGATTAAGTAAACACCTATCTAGAAAGCCCAGAAACCTGCCTTATTTTGATTTATAAAGTAAAAATATATAATTTATTATCTTTGGTCTATAAGTTAAAATAAATATGGTTTCTATGACAAATAACTGGTGTTTTGAACAACATCTTATAACAAACAAAAAAGGAACCCTGCAG
>CAVGQQ010000076.1:0-13554 GCA_963631525.1 bacterium | reverse complement strand
GGGAAAAGAAAGAATATTAAAGCTTCTTCCAAAAAACTTCTTATAAAAAAATTGTTAAAAATATATTCAACGAATGAGAACCTTGAAAAGTTAACATTTTTAGATCTGTTTAATGAATGGATTGTATATAAGGAAGGAATTACTAATAGTCCAAACACTATTAAAAGGCATCATCAGCATTATAATAAGTATTTGCTTAATAGCAAACTAAATAACATGCCTATAAAGATAATTGATGATTTGCTCTTGGAGCAGATATGTAATAAGCTGGTAAGGGAATATAAGCTAACAAACAAGGAATGGGGAAATGTAAGAACCATCATAAAGGGCATGTTTGAGTATGCATATAGAAAAAAATATATATCTGAGAATCCATTTATAAATGTAAAGATAACTGTTAAATTTCGACAGGTTATAAAAAAGAATGGTAAATCTCAGACATTTAATACAGAAGAATTAAATGAGATCAATGCATATTTGGATAGGATGTATATGGAAACTTTAGATAGTTCGTTTATGTGTGTGAAGGTCAATATGCTTCTTGGACTACGTGTTGGAGAACTTGTAGCTGTGAAATGGGAAGATATCGACGAAAATTATATACATATTGTAAGAGAAGAAATCCGCGACCAAGTAACTAATAAATATGAAGTTGTGGAACATACTAAAACAAATACAGATCGCTATGTTGTTTTGCCAGATAAAGCAAAAGAGATTCTGGAGAAAATACCAAAAACGAGTGAATATATATTTGTTCGTAATGGGGAACGCTTACATACAAGGCAGATAGCATATGTATTAGAAAAGTATGCCGAGCGAATGGATGTTCCTGTAAAATCTACACATAAAATGAGAAAAACTTATGCAAGTTTGTTGAATGCGAGACAAGTGCCCCTTGATTGTATAAGGGAAATGCTGGGGCATAGTAATCTTTCCACAACATTAGGTTATATATACAATCCATTGACAGAAAAAGAAACAATAGACTTAATAAATATGGCTTTATAATTTATGTCTACAATTTGTCTACAAATGTCTACAACTTATTTCCAGACAGCAAATATGGGAAGCTAGTAAAATCAAGGCTTCCCATAAAATAAAAAAGAGCGCGAGACGGGGATCGAACCCGCGACCCCCTCCTTGGCAAGGAGGTGCTCCACCGCTGAGCCACTCGCGCATTTTGTCGTTTCGTACTTCGTACCGACAACGTGTTATATATTAGCATAGAGGTTTTATATATGTCAATAATTTTTTTCAAAAAAATTAAAAAATTCTGGCTTGCTTTATAAAGGTATTTCTCCTATAATTGAGTATCATTACAAAGACTTATTTTGAAGAGGCGGTAAAATGTCTGGGAAGAAAATAAAGAATTCGGATGAAACAAAGGAAGAAGTGAAAGTGGAGTCCGAAGAGATTGTAAAAAATGAAGAAAATGAGAGAGTGGATGAAAAGTCATCCTTCTGGTCAAAGGTAAAGCATTTTTTGAGATATTCGATTCAGACCTGGATTATGCGGTGTTTGCTCATTGCGTTTGGTCTGGAATTTCTGATGGAGATCTTGAGCAGACGGTCATTGGTGCTCGGCGTAAAGTTCATGATATCGTCACCGATCGTATTCTTATATAATACGTCAATCATATTCTTTACCTTATTGTTTGCGCTTTTCTTAAGGAAGCGGATATTTGGTATCGTGCTGATCAGCGTTGTATGGCTGATCTGTGGTATAGCAAACTTCGTTGTGCTTGGATATCGTATCACACCATTTGCGGCGATTGACCTTCTGATGGTGAAGGACGTGATCTCCATGTTGGATGTGTATTTCTCCAAGGTGCAGCAGGTGCTTCTGGTCGTAGCAGCAGTGGCTGTGATCGTTGGAATTGTAATCTTATTCCGGAAATCTCCGAAGTTTGAGGGCAGAAAGCATGTTATGCGGACTATGATTGTCTGTATCGCTATGTGGATTGGCATTATGTACTTTACGAACTTCAATGTAAGCCATAACATTATCTCGGATGATTTTGCAAATCTTGGTATGGCATATCAGGATTACGGGTTTGCGTATTGCTTCACGAACAGTATTATTGACAATGGTATTTCGAAGCCGGACGATTACGATGAATCGACGATGCTTCATCTGAGAAATAAATTGAACAGCAAGGAACTGGATGCAGATGAATCAAAGAAAAAGACACCGAATATTGTCTGTGTACAGCTGGAGTCGTTCTTTGATCCAAATGTAGTAGAGGGATTGACACTCTCGGAGAATCCGATTCCGAATTTCACGAAACTGAAAGAGAAGTTTCCGTCCGGATATTTCACGATGCCAGCGCTTGGCGCGGGTACCGCGAATTCTGAATTCGAGGTGCTGACAGGAATCCGTTCGGCATATTTCGGAGCAGGAGAGTACCCATATAAGACAACGGTCAATAAAGTGCCGGTGGAGGGCATGTGCAGTCTGCTTGAGAAGGAAGGCTATCATACTTTTGCGATGCATAACAACAAATCCTCCTTCTATGATCGGAAGGATGTCTACAATGAGATGGGATTTGAGCGGTTTATCTCGCTGGAATATATGTACAATGTAGAGAAGACTTCGACCGGATGGGCGAAGGATGAAGTGCTGGTGGACAACATCAAGAACTGTCTGCGTAGTACGGAAGGCCCGGATTTTGTATTCACGATCAGTGTGCAGGGACATGGAAAATATCCCGAAGAATTAGGTGCCTGTGACGAGCAGATCAAGGTCAGCTATCCGCAGGACCCGGTAAAGGAAAATCAGCTCACTTATTATGTAAATCAGTTACATGAGATGGATCAGATGATCCATGATCTGATCACGGCGCTGGATAACACGGGTGAGGAGTATGTGCTGTTGTTGTATGGAGATCATCTGCCAACGATCACATTTGACGATGATCAGCTTCCACACAGCCAGTTTCAGACAGAATATATTCTGGTCAATAACATGAATTTGGACATTCCGGATGAAGATATCCGTGCGAGCGAGATATCAACGAAGATATTCAAAGCGCTGAATCTGGATATGGGATATGTGCAGCGGGCACATTGCCTGTATAAGGATGATCCGGATGAGCTAGATCATGCGGTTACATTGCTTGCTTATGATATGCTGTATGGCGAGGATTACATCTATGATGGACAGTCTCCGGTACCGGAGGTCGGTCAGGGACAGATCATCATGGGACTGGAGGAAATCGGCATCAGCCGTGTGTCCAATGAAGGTGACCATATCGTAGTACGGGGAAGAAATTTCAACGAATATTCGAAGGTGTATGACGGGGAAGATGAATTGGAAACCGTCTATGTCGACCGCAATACGCTGATGGTACAAGGGCAGACGCTAAGCGATGGCGCTGAGATCACAGTCAAGCAGGTGGATGAATCCGGACATATTCTGAGTTCGTCTGAGAGTTATACATTCCATTGAGACACTGGAAAAATAATTTAGGAATAAATTGGATTTTTGGTTTGAATACTCGATGTAGGTATGCTATAATTATCGTTAACCTATTTACAAAATAAACTAAGGAGAGGGCATATGGTACCTGCAATCGATGTAAAGCACATCAACCCTTTTTTGCAGTCGAGTATTTCTATTGTTGAAAGCGTAACTCAGGTGAAGATGACAGTTGGAAAGCCTGAGATGACCGATTTTCATTTACATGACAAATATTATGCAATTCAGGTCGGCGTAGTTGGAGAAATGAAAGGTCAGGTAATTCTGGCAATCCGGGAGAACAATGCAAAGGATATTGCATCCCGTATGATGTTCGGAATGCCTGTCAATGAATTGGATGAGATGGCATCCTCTGCATTGAATGAACTTGGGAATATGATTATGGGCAACACGGCGACGATATTTTCCACACTTGGAATTATTATTGATATTACACCGCCGCTTGCTGTATATGGCAACGATTTACAGTTAAAGTCGGATATAGATGGAATTAAAGTTCCTTTGATGTATGGAGGGGAAGAGTACATCGGACTTTATATCTGTGTTTACGAGGATAAGTAATGCCTGAACCCTCATCGGTTCGAATTACCTAATATAATTAGACTAAAGAAAGGAAAGGAAAAGAAAAATGGGTAAGATTATTGGTAAGGGAATCACATTTGATGATGTTCTGTTAGTACCACAGTTTTCAAGTGTTATTCCAAATGACGTTGTTCTATCAACACAGCTCACGAAGAAAATCAAGTTGAACATTCCTCTTATGAGCGCCGGTATGGACACTGTCACAGAGCACAGAATGGCAATCGCCATGGCCAGACAGGGTGGAATCGGAGTTATTCATAAGAACATGTCAATTCAGCAGCAGGCAGAGGAAGTTGATAAAGTAAAACGTTCAGAGAACGGAGTTATCTCTGATCCATTTTCTCTTTCACCGGAGCACACACTCGATGACGCAGACAAGCTGATGGCGAAGTTCCGTATTTCCGGTGTACCGATTACAGAAAACGGCAAATTGGTAGGTATTATCACGAACCGTGACTTGAAGTTCGAGACAGATTACACAAAGAAGATCAAGGAGTCTATGACATCTGAGAACCTCATTACAGCAAAAGAGGGTATCACATTGGAGGAAGCAAAGGCAATTCTTGGAAGAGCCAGAAAAGAGAAGCTTCCTATCGTCGATGATAACATGATGTTGAAGGGACTTATCACAATCAAGGATATCGAGAAGCAGATCAAGTATCCAAATGCAGCGAAGGATGCACAGGGCAGACTTCTCTGTGCCGCAGCCGTTGGTGTTACACCAGATATCTGCGACAGAGTAGACGAGCTTGTTAAGTCCAAGGTTGATGCAATCGTTATCGATACAGCACATGGACATTCTGAGAACGTTCTTAAGACATTTGCTATGATCAAGGAGAAGTATCCAGATCTTGACGTTATCGCTGGTAACGTAGCTACAAAGTCTGGTACACAGGCAATGATCGACGCAGGTGTTGATGCCGTAAAGATCGGTATCGGACCTGGTTCTATCTGTACAACACGTATCGTAGCTGGTATCGGTGTTCCGCAGATCACAGCAATCATGCAGGCATATGAGGCAGCGCATGCAGCAGGAATCCCTGTTATCGCGGATGGTGGTATCAAGTATTCCGGCGATATCACAAAGGCACTTGCAGCCGGCGCGAATGTATGTATGATGGGCAGCCTGTTCGCAGGTACGGATGAGAGCCCTGGAGATTTCGAGCTGTATCAGGGAAGAAAATACAAGGTATACCGTGGTATGGGTAGTATCGCAGCGATGGAGAATGGTAGTAAAGACCGTTACTTCCAGGCAAATGCAAAGAAGCTTGTACCAGAAGGCGTAGAAGGTCGTGTGGCATACAAGGGTACTGTTGAAGATACTGTATTCCAGTTGATCGGTGGACTTCGTGCAGGTATGGGTTACTGTGGTGCGAAGACAATCGAGGAGCTTCATGAGAAGGCAGAGTTCGTTGAGATTTCAGCCGCTTCTCTGAAGGAGAGCCACCCACATGATATCCAGATTACAAAGGAAGCACCAAACTACAGTGTAGAGTAATCGGAAGATCATACGATAAAGAAATCAGAGACATTCTGTGAGAGGAATCTTGCAGGATGTCTTTTTTATGCAATTATTTCCGGGTGTCTGATTGTATCAAATTCTATACAATTATCGCGGGAAAATCGGTTTACAAATTGTATACAAAATGTTATATTGCCAAATGGATGGTATTCGAAAGAAACTATACTGGGAAATGAATATGGTGCACACCCCTTTGGTCAGAAAGAAGAGGTGATGGTATGAAGATTGGATTGATTGGAGCTGGAAGAATGGGCTTTACGCTCGGCAGGCATTTATCTGATTTCGCGAAGACACATGCAGAGATGCTCTGTGTGGAGGGCTTTTACAGTCGGAATCCGGAGAGTGCGAGAGAGGCAGCGAGATTTACTGGTACGAAATACTATGAAGACATGGAGACATTGGTTCAGGCGTGTGATACTATATTTTTAACGGTTCCGGATGGACAGATCGCGAACGTGGCAGAGAAAATTGCAGCTAGTTCGGTGTGTCTGGATGGAAAAACGATGATTCATACAAGTGGGGCTCTTTCCTCACATATATTTTCTGGTATGGGTAGTCGCGTAAGCGGGTATTCAATACATCCTATTTATGCAGTGAATTCCAAGACGGATTCCTACATACATTTCCAAGACTGTTACATGACAATTGAAGGCGAAGGAACGAAGACGCAGGAGCTCATATGCCTGTTTGAGAAAATGGGACATACGATCCGGCAGATTTCCGCAGACCAAAAGGCGAAATATCATGCGTCCGCAGTATTTGCAAGCAATCTGGTGATCGGACTTTATAAGATGGGGACAACTCTTCTTTCAGAGTGCGGATTCACACCGGAGGAGGCAGAGCATGCGCTGATGCCGCTCTTTGCGAATAATGCAGAGAACATGGAATGTGTTGGCTGCGAGAAGGCATTGACGGGACCGGTCAGCCGCGGTGATGTGGCAACGGTAGAGAAGCATCTGCAGGCACTTGACGGCGATGCGCGTGAGGTGTACCGGCTGCTTTCGAAGCAATTGTGCAATGCGGACAGTCAGGCAATTCGAACTATATTGGATATGAAGGAGTAAACCATGAAAAAAACAGTAACTACTTTTGCAAAGGCAAAGGCTTCCGGTGAGAAGCTTACAATGTTGACAGCGTATGATTATTCGACAGCCAAGCTGATGGACGAGGCAGGCGTGGATTCGATTCTGGTCGGCGATTCCCTCGGAAATGTCGTGCTTGGATATGAGGACACAGTCTCTGTAACGATGGAAGATATGATTCATCACGGAGCTGCGGTTGCACGTGGTGCGAAGGAAGCTTTGGTCGTGATCGATATGCCGTTTATGTCTTATCAGACATCGGTCTATGATGCAGTTGTTAATGCGGGACGACTGATGAAGGAAGGCCGTGCCAATGCAGTGAAATTAGAGGGTGGTGTGGAAGTTGCACCACAGATTAAGGCAATCACACAGGCTGGTATCCCAGTGTGTGCGCATATCGGACTTACCCCACAGTCCATCAATGCATTTGGCGGATTCAAGGTACAGGGAAAGACAGAGGCAGCCGCACAGAAGCTGATCGAGGATGCGCTGGCTGTACAGGATGCGGGTGCATTTGCAGTGGTACTCGAATGCGTACCGGAGAAGCTGGCTACACTTGTGACAGAGAAGTTAAATATTCCAACCATCGGTATCGGTGCCGGAAATGGCTGCGACGGACAGGTGCTTGTATATGCAGATATGCTTGGCATGTTCAGTGATTTCACACCGAAATTTGTAAAGCGGTTCGCAGAGACAGGTGCGATGATGAAGCAGGGATTCGAGCAGTATATCAAGGAAGTAAAGGAAGGCACGTATCCTTCCGCAGAGCATACATATGCGATTGCAGATGATGTGATCGAGAAGCTGTATTAGATATCTACATTGAAATCTGGATGCAAACGGATAGAAATGACAGAGGAAAGGAAGAGAAAGAAAATGGAAATCGTAACAACAGTGAAGGAAGTTCGGGATAGAGTCAAGGCATGGAAGAAAGAAGGCAAACAGGTCGGTCTGGTGCCGACGATGGGATATCTGCATGAGGGACATAAGAGCCTGATCGACAAGGCAGTTGCAGAAAATGATGCGGTTGTAGTCAGTGTATTTGTAAATCCAATGCAGTTTGGACCAACCGAGGATCTGGCAAGCTACCCAAGAGATCTGGAAGCAGATGCAAAGCTGTGTGAGGCAGCCGGTGCAAGCCTGATTTTCCACCCGGAACCAGAGGAAATGTACAAGGATGGATTCTGTTCTTTCGTTGATATGAACGGACTGACGAATGCTCTTTGCGGATTGTCACGCCCGGTTCATTTCCGTGGTGTATGTACCGTAGTGAATAAGCTGTTCAATATCGTACAGCCGGATAAGGCATATTTCGGCGAGAAGGATGCACAGCAGCTCGCCGTAATCAAGCGTATGGTTACCGATCTGAACATGGATATCCAGATCGTTGGATGCCCAATCATCCGTGAAGCAGATGGGCTGGCAAAGAGTTCCAGAAATACGTATCTTTCTCCAGAGTCCAGAAAGCAGGCAGTGATCCTGTCCAAGGCAATTTTCCTTGGTAAGAAGATGGTAGAAGATGGCGAGCGTGATGCAGCGAAGATCAAGAAGGCTATGACCGACCTGATCAATACAATGCCGCTTGCAACCATTGATTATGTGGAGATCGTAGACGGTATGACTATGCAGAGCATCGACACATTGAAAGGGGATATCCTGTGTGCAATCGCAGTCAACATCGGCGGCGAGGCAAGACTTATTGATAATTTCCACTATACAGTTTAGAGGAGGAACCATCTATGACAGTCAATATGCTGAAAAGTAAAATACATCGCGCAACGGTAAAACAGGCAGAACTGCAGTACGTCGGCAGCATCACGATTGATGAGGCACTGATGGAGGCGGCTGGCATCTTCGAATATGAGAAGGTGCAGATCGTCGATATCGAAAATGGAAACCGCTTCGAGACGTATGTGATCGCCGGTGAGCGCGAGAGCGGTATGATCTGCTTAAATGGTGCTGCCGCAAGACAGGTGTGTGTCGGAGATAAGATCATCATTATGTGCTATGCGGATATGACGCCGGAAGAGGTACAGACACATAAGCCGAAGGTTGTATTTGTGGATGAGGAGAATAAAATTTCGAGACTGACAAATTACGAAAAACATGGTAGACTAGAGGATATGTAGTCGGTGTCCATGGAACGGAGTTCCATATTAGGATGACACCGACGATCTGCCGCTGAGCGTATGCGAGGGGGCAATACCAAGTAGACCTTGACTAGGAGGAACATTATGCTTACAGGAAAGAAGATCGTGCTCGGTGTGAGCGGCGGTATCGCAGCCTACAAGATGGCGAATGTTGCAAGCATGCTTTCCAAGCTGCATGCAGATATCCATGTTGTGATGACAGAGAATGCGACACATTTTATCATGCCGGAGACATTTGAAGTATTGACAGGAAACCACTGTTATACAGATACATTTGACCGTTGTATGGAATTGCATGTACCGCATATTGCGCTCGGTACGCAGGCGGATGCAATCCTGATCGCACCTGCAAGTGCGGATGTAGTTGGCAAGATCGCAAATGGAATCGCGGATGATATGCTCACGACCTGTGTGCTTCCGGCAACCTGTCCGGTTATGCTTGCCCCATCCATGAATGTGCATATGTATGAGAATCCAATTGTGCAGGATAACATGAAGAAGCTTGCTTCCTATGGATATGAGATTATCGAGGCAGACGAAGGATATCTGGCATGCCGCGATATCGGCAAAGGAAAGCTTCCACCAGAGCATGTACTTGTAGATTATATTATCCGTGCCTGCGCAATGGACAAAGACCTTGCAGGCAAGAAGGTGCTTGTGACAGCAGGTGCTACACAGGAGTCTATCGATCCGGTTCGTTATATCACGAATCATTCGACTGGCAAGATGGGTTATGCATTGGCACGTATGGCGGCATTCCGTGGCGCGGAAGTTACACTCGTGGCAGGACCGACGAATCTGGAAGATCCATTGTTTGCCGATATGGTGAAGGTTGTCACAGCAGAAGATATGTATGAGGCAGTGACAAGCCGGAGTGCGGACATGGATATCATCATCAAGGCAGCGGCAGTTGCCGATTACCGTCCGGAAAATATCAACGAGGAAAAAATTAAAAAGCAGGATGGCAATATGGCGGTTCCGCTTACAAGAACAAAGGATATTCTGGCATATCTTGGCGAGCACAAGAAGGATGGACAGTTTATCTGCGGATTTTCTATGGAGACAGAGCATATGGTAGAGAATTCGAAGAAGAAGTTAGACAAGAAGCATATTGACATGGTTGCTGCAAACAACCTGAAGGTAGAGGGTGCCGGATTCGGCGTAGATACGAATATTATGACACTCATAACAAAAGAGGGAGAAAAAGAACTCCCTCTGATGAGCAAAGAAGATGTCGCAAATGCGATATTGGATGAAATTGTTGCAAAGATAAATTAATCATTTGGTATATCATGAAATCTGCCAGCGAGTTCTTCGGTTTTGACGATATTGATAAATGCATGTGGATCAATCGAACGAATCAGAGGAATGAGCTGGCGTTTTGCTTCTGTGTTGATGACAGAGTAGATCAAAGTTTTTTCTTTTTCTTCGTAACAGCCAATGCCCTGAAACAGCGTGGCATCGTGGTTTGTCGTCTCGCGGATCGTTCGATAGATCTGTTCTGCATGATCCGAAATGATAAATAACGTTTCCTTCTTATACCGCTTGTACAATAGCTGTATCGTCTGTGTGCTGCAGAACTGGAAGATGATCGAATAAAGAGCGATCGACCAGCCGAAGAGGTAACCAGCGAGTATCAGCAGGAGTACATTTCCAAACAAAATATAGTTCCATGCGTCAATTCCTTTGCGCTGGGACATGTAAATGCTGATAAAGTCTGTACCGCCGGTTGTTGTGCCGACATTCAAGCACAGGCTGATGGCAAATCCATTGATCAGACCGCCAAATACGCTGTTCAGCATAGAATCCTGTGTAAATACATAGGAAGGCAGCACGTCGACGAAAATACTCGACAGAATGATCGTGAGAATCGAGTAGAGCGTGAATTTCCGACCGATGAATTTGAACCCGATGTAGATCGGGAAGAGGTTCAGGATGACATTAAATAATGTATATGGAACGTGAATGTGCAGGAATTTCTGGAAGATTTCCTGCAGAAGCAGAGATAAACCGGAGAAACCGCCCGGAAATAATCCCGCCGAACGTGCGAAACAGCACAGATTCCATGCGAAGATGATGGACGCGAGGATAACGATGAAGATCCGGAATACCTGATAGAATTTCGGGTGTTTGTATTCAATGGACTGGAACATGGCGAACCCTCCTTTGCGGTGTGTGGAATTTGTTGCTTTCTTTCAAATTATAAATATAGTATACTATGATTAGTTGAATTTATAAATATAGTTTAGGTAAAAAGAGGAACGAAAGTGAAGAAAAACGATAGCATAGAATTAGTGATAGAGGATATGGGAACAGACGGCGAAGGAATCGGTCATGTAGCGACCGAGGACGGCAGAAGCATCGCAGTATTTGTGAAGGATGCGGTGATGGGCGATACGATCCGTGCCGCAATCACGAAGATTAAAAAGCAGTATGTGTATGCGCGATTGGTGGAAGTAATTAAGCCGTCACCATATCGTGTAGAACCGAAATGCCCGGTGGCAAGACCGTGCGGTGGCTGTACATTGCAGCATGTCAGCTACGAAAAACAGCTTGATTATAAATGGAACAAGGTGAAAAACTGTCTTTCGCGTATTGGTGGAATCGAGCATCCGGAAGATCTGATGGAGCCAATCATCGGCATGGAAAATCCGTGGAATTACCGGAACAAAGCGCAGTTCCCGGTGGGACGGGACAAGGACGGAAAGGTTGTAACAGGATTTTATGCAGGCAGAACCCATACGATCATCGACACGCCGCATTGCGATATCCAGGCGGAGGGCAATGATACGATTATCCAGTGTGTGCGGGATTTCCTGCAGGAATATAATATTTCTACCTATGATGAGGAAACACATACAGGTCTGATGCGCCATATCCTGACGCGGGTAGGATTTACAACCGGTGAGATCATGGTGTGCCTGATCATCAATGGCACGAAGCTGCCACATGCGGACGTGCTGGTAGAGCGGCTGTGTCAGATCGATGGAATGACAAGCATCAGTATCAATATCAATCAGGAAAAGACGAACCGGATTCTGGGAGATACATGCAAGACCTTATGGGGACAGGATTATATCACGGATTATATCGGTGATGTGAAATATCAGATATCACCATTGTCGTTCTATCAGATAAACCCGGTGCAGACAAAGAAATTGTATGACAAGGCATTGGAATATGCAGATCTGCAGGGCGGGGAAACAGTCTGGGATCTGTACTGCGGTATCGGAACCATTTCTTTGTTCTTGAGCAAAAAGGCGGCGAAGGTGTATGGCGTGGAAATCGTCCCGCAGGCAATCGCCGATGCGAAGGTAAATGCGCAGATTAACGGTATCGAAAATGTGCAGTTCTTCGTTGGCAAGGCAGAAGAAGTGCTTCCAGCTGAATACAAGGAACACGGTGTATATGCGGATGTTATCGTCGTTGATCCACCCCGTAAGGGCTGCGATGAGACATTATTGCAGACAGTCGCAGATATGCAGCCAAAGCGGATGGTCTACGTGAGCTGTGATCCAGCAACGCTTGCCAGAGATGTGAAGCGTATGGGCGAGCTTGGGTATCAGGTCGAGAAGGTAGCGGTTGTGGATCAATTTTGTCAAGGGGGGCATGTGGAAACGGTTGTTTTACTATCCACACAAAAAACAAAACGTCGTATAAATATAGTAATTGACACGGATTCTTTGGATTTGACCAGAGCAGAAGCAAAAGCAACATATGAGCAGATAAAAGCATATATAATGGAAAAACATGGAGTGAAAGTTTCCAATCTTTATATAGCACAGATAAAAAGAAAATGTGGAATCAAATTGGCAGAAAACTTTAATCTGCCAAAATCTGAGGATGCAAAACAGCCAGTCTGTCCGGCAGAGAAAGAAGAATATATTATTGAAGCGTTAAAGTATTTTAAGATGGTTTAATTACTTGCTAAAAATGAAATGCTAGTAAAGCGTCCGTTTGTTGTATATGGAGGAAAGGAGCTGAGAATCTCATATGTCAGATTTATTTGATTTATCGAACTTTGATAAATATAAAGAAGATAACTGCCGAGAAGTAAAAAAGGCAGAAGGAGGATTGCCTGCAACATTATGGGAGTCGTATTCATCATTTGCAAATTCTAATGGTGGTGTAATTATTCTTGGTGTTGGAGAGCGTCAGGATGGAACTTGGTATACTACCGGTCTGAAAAATGCGGACAAATTAAAGAGAAATTTTTGGAACACAATCCATAACACCAAGAAGGTCAGTATTAATTTGTTGTCAGATAAAAATGTGGAATCTTATGAGGTTAATGGTGACACTATCATAGTTATTTATGTACCAAGAGCTAAGCGTGATCAGAAGCCCGTTTATATTAACAATGATTTGTTCGGTGGTAGTTATCGTAGAGATTGGGAAGGTGACTATCATTGCTCTAAGGCAGAAATAAAAGGTATGCTTCGTGATGCTGCTGATGAAACAGAAAACATGAAGATAGTAGAGCAGCTTGATATTTCTGTAATTGAAACAGAGGCTTTTAAGGGATTCAGAAATCATCATAAAAGCTACCGTCCAGAGCATGTATTTAACAATTTACCAGATGATGAGTATTTAGAGAGAATAGGTGCAGCAGGATTTGGTGAAGATGGTAAGTTACATCCTACTACAGCGGGATTGCTTATGTTTGGTGAAGAATATCATATTGTAAGAGAGTTTCCAGAGTACTTTCTGGATTATAGAGAGATGCTTGACCCAACAATAC
>CAVGQQ010000075.1:0-13976 GCA_963631525.1 bacterium | reverse complement strand
TCCTCAATGTCTGCGAGGTAATCATATAGCTTTTCACTCGTCAGAAGATTGTAATATCGTACCTTATGGCTCTGCTTCAGATATTCTCTGTGGCGGTTTGCCCACACGCCTAAATGTATTTCTTTCTGCTCCTTTGTTCTTATGCAAGGGATAAGATAATCTCCTTGCTGTTCATACTGCACATTCATAGTCAGCCCTCCTGATAGATTATTTTGAATTTCTTTTTCTTTGCCCCGATAAACCTCACAAGCACATCATCAACTGTATCGGTATATCTGCCCTGTGCGATAAGGTCATTTCTCAAGTCATTCAGCGACTTGATGATTAAGCTGTATTCGTTATCGGTCAGCGCAAGGTGGTATTTGATATTTCTCATCGTGAATCCCTCCTTGACTATATTCTACCCGGCTGGTTTTTAAATTGCGAATGTGCGGATTTTCTATGCATAGAAAAAAGGCTCTGACCTTTTACAGTCAAAGCCTTAATCGCCTCTTTACTATGCCCTATAAAGTTTCATTTATTGATTTTTAATTACTGCCTTATGTGTCGTTAGCAAAACCGAACGTATTCTAGCACCAACGCCCTCCTTTTATTTACATGATTTGCGCGGCTCAAGCACCCTCGACAGCCCTGCCAGAAACACCTTCTCTGCCACTACGCTGATCACCACAATGATTACCGTCCACGCAAGCAGATCGTCGGTATCGAGGTAGATTTTCGCTGTATAGAGCATCTTGCCAATCGAGCCATTCGGCACGCCGATGATCTCTGCCGCGATGCCTGCCTTCCATGCCATACCGGTTGTCACACGGCAGGCAGAGAGCAGAAACGGACGAAGCTTCGGCAGCTCAATATAGCGAAAGCGTTTGCGCCAAGGAAGATGAAATACCTGTGCTACCTCCTGCATCTCCCGGTTTTCTGCACGCAGTCCCTCTAAGACATTCTGGTATATAATCGGAATTACGATCAAAAATGATATGAACACCGACAGATTCCGGGCAGACAGCCAGATCAGGCAGATCACGACGAACGATGCCACCGGCACACTCTTGATCGTCGCCATCCACGGCCACAGCAAGGTTTCTACAACCGGGTGCTTCGCCGCCAGATAAGCAAGCAGAAAACCAAGAATCAACCCAAGCAAAAAACCGCCTGCAATATGGTAGAACGAAAACCATATCGCACGCGCAAAGCCCTCCACCTGCCAGATCGTGCAAAGCCTTTTTGCAACTGCAACCGGCGTCACAAGCAGAATCCGCTGGTGGATGAGAAGTGCTGCAATTTCCCAAAAAGTGAGTGCAAGCAACGCTGCACCCACTTTCTTTAATCCTTCTTTATAGTTCATATTTACAGTCCATAATAAAAATCATCGGCTGGAAGCGTACCGCCAACTGCCTGTGGGTTCTCATCGAACAGGATCTGCAGATATCCGCTTACACTGTCCTTCATTTCCTGTCCCTTTAAAAAGGTGATATGGCATTTCGGAATCGCCTTTTCTGCGAGCGGCGCCTTTGCCACGATGCCATATCCGGCGATCAGCTCTGCCGCATCGACTGCATTGTCATTTGTGTAAGCAACGGAAGCCTCATACTCTGAAAGGAACGTCTCAACCGCCTGCGGGTGTTCCTTCACGAAATCTGTCCGGGCAACAACCACACCAGTCACAATATCACAATCCTCAATCTCAGCCCACGCATCATTTAAGTCGATTGCAACACGCAAGCCGTCAACCTGTCCCATTGCTGCTGTCGCAAATGGCTGTGGCAGCATAGCGATTGCTTCGGAATCCTTTGCAATATAAGACAACGCTTCGGTTGTATCTGCACACCACTGGATCGTAAGACCACTATCCGGATCAATGCCATTTTCCTTCAAGATATGGCGCAATGTGTACTCTGGTGTTGCACCCTGTCCGGTTGCATACAGCTTCTTGCCTGCCAGATCCTTGATGCTCTGTACGCTGTCTCCACGCTCCACGATGTTCAGAACTCCCAGTGTGTTGACTGCAAGAATCTGCACGCCACCGTTTGTATTGTTATAGATAACAGAAGCCAGATTCGATGGAACCGCAGCAATGTCGATGTCACCCTTTGTAAGCGGTGCCACAAATGTAGATGGATCCGTCGACAAATCTGCAAACTCATATGTGCCCTTCGCAGTTCCATCCTCCGCATCCTTCATCAGCTTGACCATGCCCATCGCGGTCGGACCGGACATCGCTCCAACACGAACTGTCACATTGTCCGTTTCCTCTTTCTTGCCACACCCTGCTAAAAGTGCGCAGAACATAGAAAGAGCCAGCAACAAAGCAAATACTTTCTTCACTGCCGGTCTCTTTTTTACATTTCGTCTCATCTCGTTCATAGATTTGCTCTCCTTTAAATTTTAGTTAGATATATTTTAGATCTTAGCTGTGTTGCATTTCGCAGTCACACCATCGATCATCCCTAATTTGCCGGAAAGCGCACTGGTACAAGACATCGGCGCATCCATAACGACGGATATGATAGAGACACCCTTCTTCTCATACGGAAGTCCCATACGACCGATGATATAGTCTGCATATTCGTGCAAAACTGCATTCACCTTTGCCGCCTGTTCTCTCTCATATACGATAATACTGATTACGGAAATTCGCTTATCCATAGTACCCTCTTTTTATACTCGCCTTTCCACGCGGGACGAACCCTTGTGCGTCAGAACGAAATGAAACAACTTTAATCTTCTTCGATATGCTCGCAACCCTGTGCGATAATTGTGCGGACATGTTCATCCGCCAGAGAATAGAAAATGGATTTTCCTTCTCTTCGGTTCTTCACCAGTTTATTCTGCTTCAAGATACGAAGCTGATGTGAGATCGCGGACTGTGTCATGCCAAGTGCCTCAGCCAGATCACACACGCACACCTCTGCCTCAAATAATACGAACAAAATCCGTATTCTCGTTGAATCGCCGAACACCTTGAAGAGCTCCGCCAAGTCATACAATTCTGTCTCACTTGGCAGCTTCTCATTCACAATCTTCAGCAGATCCTTGTGTACCTCGTGACTCTCACAACATTCAATCATTTTCTGTGTCTGTGCCATAGTATCCTCATTTCACACTAAAGTTTCTTTACAAACAATGTACGGATCGCATTTAACACTGCCAGTATCATAACTCCGACATCTGCAAAAATGGCAAACCACATATTTGCAATACCAAGTGCGCCGAGTACCAGACAGATTACTTTAATACCAATCGCGAAATAAATATTCTCATATACGATACGGATACATTTTCTTGAGATCCGGATCGCCTTGGAGATCTTCAGTGGATCGTCGTCCATCAATACGATGTCGGCAGCTTCAATCGCTGCATCTGAACCAAGTGCGCCCATCGCAATACCGATATCGGCACGCGAGAGAACTGGTGCATCGTTGATACCGTCACCCACAAATGCAAGTTTATCCTTTTCCGACTTTTTCGTCAAGAGTTCTTCGACCTTTTCTACCTTATCGCCCGGAAGCAGTTCACTGCATACCTCATCGATTCCAAGCTGTGCGGCTACATGATCTGCCACATTCTTGGCATCACCAGTCAGCATAACCGTCTTTTCAATGCCGGATTTCTTCAGTGCTGCAATCGCTTCCGCTGCATGCTCCTTGATCACATCGGAGATCAGGATATGTCCGGCGTATTTGCCGTCGATTGCCACATGAACCACGGTTCCTACATGGCTGCACTCATGATACTCAATACCAAGCTTCTTCATGAGCTTTGCATTTCCAGCTGCAACAACCTTTCCATCTACCTTCGCTGTCAGACCATGACCGCCGATCTCCTCCACGTCACTGACACGGTTCTTATCAATCGGCTTGCCATACGCACGCTGCAAGCTCTTGCTGATCGGATGGGTGGAATAACTCTCTGCAAGGGCTGCATATTCGAGCAGCTCCTCATCCTTATATGGGCTGTGGTGGATACCATTTACTTCAAATACACCCTTTGTCATCGTACCGGTCTTATCGAATACGACAATCTTTGTCTGCGACAATGTCTCTAAGAAGCTTGAGCCTTTGACAAGGACACCTTCCCTGCTGGCGCCGCCAATTCCTGCAAAGAAGCTAAGCGGAATACTGATTACCAGCGCACATGGACAACTGATTACCAAGAATGTCAAGGCACGGTATACCCAGTCGCCCCATTCCGGAGCAAGCCCCATAAATGCCATCCGCACGATCGGCGGTAAAATGGCAAGTGCCAGAGCACCATAGCAGACTGCCGGTGTATAGATCTTCGCAAACTTTGAGATAAAGTTCTCGGAACGTGATTTTCTGGAGCTTGCATTCTCCACCAGTTCCAAAATCTTCGAAACCGTCGACTCGCCGAATTCCTTCGTCGTACGGATCTTCAAAAGTCCGGTCATGTTGATACATCCACTGATGATCTCATCATCCACACTTACTTCACGTGGTACACTCTCACCGGTCAGTGCACTTGTGTTTAAGGATGAAGTTCCCTCGACAACGACACCATCGATTGGCACCTTCTCACCCGGTTGTACAACGATAACCGTACCGATCTCGATCTCATCCGGATCAACCTGCTCTAACTCTCCGTCCTTCTCTACGTTCGCATAATCCGGGCGGATATCCATCAGATCACTGATATTCCGGCGGCTCTTACCAACGGCGTAGCTCTGAAACAGCTCTCCAATCTGATAGAAGAGCATAACCGCGGTACCTTCCTTGTAATCACCAAGCGCGATCGCACCGATGGTGGCAACTGCCATCAGGAAATTCTCGTCAAAGATCTGCCGGTTCAGAATTCCCTTTCCTGCCTTCTTCAGGATATCATATCCGATTACCAAATATGGAATCATATACAGTCCGAACCGCACGTATCCTTTCACCGGGATAAACTGCAAAGCGATCACCAATACCGCTGCAATAATGATCCGAACCAATACCTTCTTCTGCTTCTTCGTCATAGCCGTCACTTCCTATCTCTGTCTGCTTCTTCTACTTACTTATGCACACATGCTGCATCTGTGCGGATCTCTTATAAGAAGATCTCGCAGTCATCCTCAACCTTCTTGCAGTTCTTCAGAACGTCCTTCATAACTGCCTTTGCGTCTGCACCTTCTTCAAACTCTACAATCATCTTGAGTGCCATAAAGTTTACAGTTGCGTCCTTGACACCGGCTGTATTCTTTGCAGCGTCCTCCATCTTATTTGCACAGTTTGCACAATCAACATCAATCTTGTAAGTCTTCTTCATCTTCGTATCTCCTTTTTATTCAGATTATTTCATATGAACATTTATTCATATGTTTGTGTTTATTATAGCATTCCTTTTTCAGATGTCAACTGTCAATTTCCATTTTTTCCTGTTTTTTTATCACGCAGATCATTATGACAAGCAGGATCAAAAATGCCGCCAGACTTCCAGCCGCTCCCAGACTGATTCCACGCCCGGATAAATCAAATTTTGCACTCACACCAAGCACAGCCGTCACCGCAAGCAAGATTCCGATCAACCCCTCCCCGGCAATCAGTCCGGAAGAAAATAAGATTCCATCCTGTACATACACCTCGTTTTTCTTCCGCTCATAAAACTGGCGCAGCAGACCGCCAACCATAATAGCTGTTGACAAGTGAATCGGCAGATACAATCCAATAGAAAAAGGGAGTACCGGAATCCCGACGATCTCGACCGCAACTGCGATAAATACACCAATCAAAATCAGTCCCCACGGCAGATAATCTCCCATCACACCTTCCACGACAAGCTTCATCAATGTTGCCTGTGGTGCCGGAAGCTCTGGATCACCGAAGCTCCATGCTGCCTGTAACAGATACAATACGCCACCGATTGCAAGCCCAGATACAATCGCTCCGATCAGTTCTCCAACCTGCTGCTTCCACGGTGTTGCCCCGACGATAAACCCAGTTTTTAAGTCCTGCGACGTATCCCCTGCCATTGCCGCGACAATACAGATGACCGTTCCCATTGAGATTGCAACTGTCATTCCTTTTAGTCCCGTCTGTCCGGTTAATTTCAGGACAAAGGATGCAAGCAGCAATGTTGCGATTGCCATGCCAGATACCGGGTTATTCGAAGAGCCGACAAGACCGACCATCCGCGCACTGACGGTCGCAAAGAAGAATCCAAACACCGCAATAAAAAGTGCCATCGGTACAGACAGCCGGATCTGCGGCATCACGCACAGGAACAGCAAGATTGCCACGATTCCAATAATCACATACCGCATCGGAATATCCCGCTCTGTCCGCTCCTTTCCCGCACTTCCATAACCTCGCACCGCCTTGCGGAAAGTTGTCACGATCAACGGCAGCGTCTTTACAAGACTGATGATTCCACCCGCTGCAACCGCTCCGGCTCCGATATAGCGGATATAGTTTCCCCACAACTCCCATGTGGTTAAAGTGCCGATTGCTTTCGTCGCCGGAAACAGGATATTGTCCCCGCCAACCAGCACGAACGCCGGCATCAGCACAAGCCAGCCAAGTACCGCCCCACTCAAGAGATACGAAGAAACGCGTGCGCCGCAGATATATCCAACACCGACCAATGCCGGAAGTACGTCGATACCAAATCCTGCCCCGCGCAGTTTCCGGCTTTCAAAATCCACTTCACTTGGAAACAGCTTCAGTCCATCTGCTAAGAATTTATAGACGGCTGCCGCAAGCAATCCTTTTAATACCTTCTTTGCTTTCGCGCCGCCCTCTTCTCCGGCAAGCAGCACCTTCGAACATGCCGTTCCCTCCGGATATGGCAGGCGGTCATGTTCTTCCACAATCAGTGCATGGCGAAGCGGCACCATGAAAAATACGCCAAGCAGGCCGCCGCTTATGGCAAGCATCGCAATTGTGAAAAAAGACGGCATTGCCGTGCCATGCTCCTTCGCCCACATAAACAGTGCCGGAAGCGTAAAGATTGCACCTGCCGCCAGCGATTCTCCGGCGGAGCCGATCGTCTGCACCATGTTATTTTCCAGAATCGAATCCCGCTTTAACAACAGCCGCACAATCCCCATCGAAATCACGGCTGCCGGAATGGATGCGGATACGGTCATACCGACACGCAGCCCCAGATAAGCATTGGCACCGCCAAATACGACAGCCAGCAAAATTCCTAAAATAAAGGCTGTCGGTGTAAATTCAGTTGTTTTTTTCATTGTCTGTTTCTCCCTGTTTTTATACTTCTTAATAGATACAGTTTTTCCCATTTTTCCTGCATACATACATTGACTTTTTCCGGCTTTCTTATGTATAATTATAGATAGAAAAACGCGAAAGACAGACACATTTCACGACAGAAGGGAGCGTATATTTATGAACAAACAGGTCATTATATCAATCGGACGAGAATACGGAAGTGGCGGACATGTGATCGCAGAAATGATCGCCAAGCATTACAACATCCCACTTTACGACAGAAACATTTTGGACGAGCTTTCCAAGGAAACCGGAAATTCCTACGATGTCTATAAGAAGTACGACGAAAAGCCAGCCAATCCATTTACAACAAGAACGGTTTTGGGACAGTCAAACTCCGTAGAAAAGATCATTGCAGAAATGCAGTTTAATTTCCTGAAGGAAAAGGCAGAAAGCGGAGAATCCTATGTAGTACTCGGTCGTTGTGCCGAGGACATCTTACAGGATAATGATGGACTGATCTCCATCTTCCTTGTCGGCGACACCGATGTGAAGCAGAAGCGAATCATGGAAGTCAAGCATGTATCCGCAGACGAGGCGCTCACAAAGATGAAACGCCACGATAAAAGCCGGAAGCTGTATCACAATTCTTTCTCCTCTGGCAAATGGGGCGATTCCCGATACTACGATATCTGCATCAACACAAGCCGCCTTGGTCTGAAAGCTTCTGCGGAAGAACTGATCCGTTATATTGATGCCAGAGTCGCTGCAATGTAATCGGTTGTAACTCCACGATTCATTGATATGTTTACACACAAAAAGAGCCTTGCAATCTGCAAGACTCTTTTTTGATTTGTTATTTTATTTAATAATACATGCCCTGCCATCATTCAAAGGCGTTGCACTTGGTGCTTTGCCTCCCTTTGGAACGAGCACGATCTGAATTCCCTCCAGACGCTTTGCATATCCAACGGTTCCGGCTGTCTGACCGTTCTTCGCCCAGTTCAACCAGCCGAAGGTCTGTGCGTGTACACGGTAGTATACATCATATTTCTCGGCAAGTTCTCCAGTCAGCTTGATCTCGATTGCCTCCAGACGCTTCGCCTGTCCGGTCGTTCCGCTGACTACACCATCGCTGACCCAAGGCTGCCATCCCAGCGTCTGCACATGTGTATGATAGGTCACACCTCCATCTACACCAAGCGCCTCATTGTTCACCTGAATCCGGATTGCCTCCAGACGCTTTGCCTCGCCAAATGTACCAGAGAAAGAACCATCTGATACAAACTGCTGGTTGCCATAGGTCTGTACATGTGTTGCATAATTGATCAATCCCGGCTGATCACTCTTCGATGCGGATTTACCGTACTGTACATAGGAAACGGCACTGGTTCCTGTCGATGGTGTCATGCCCTTCGGTACAACATAGATCTGGATTGCTTCCAGACGTTTTGCAAATCCGGAAGTACCTGCCGTCTCACCGTTCTTTGCCCAGCCAAGCCAGCCAAAGGTCTGCGCATGTACACGATAATATACATCAAACTTATCTGCATCATTGCCTGTCAGCTTGATACGGATTGCTTCCAGACGTTTGGACTGTCCAGTTGTTCCGCTTAAAGCTCCATCGTCAACCCAGTTGCCCCAGCCAAAGGTCTGCACATGTGTCTGATAGGTAACGCCCAAATCATACGCGCCACTGACCTTGATCTTGATCGCCTCCAGACGTTTGCCAAGTCCGGTCGTTCCGCTCGTCATGCCATTGTATTTATCTGTCTGCCAGCCATAACTCTGTACATGTGTGCTGTATGACACGTTCAGGAACGAATTTTCTGTACTGGATGTCTTTTTCACTGTACAGAATTTGTACATATAATCATTTACAATGCTATATCCATAATTTTTTGCGGTTGCCCAGCCCTTTCCCCAAGGTTTTTCCTGAATACCTAAGTACTCTACAAAGGTTGCACAGCCTCTTGTCACATACTGGAATCTCGGATCAACCACTGCGTTTTTCAGATCTTCCTGTGAGGCATATGCCTTCAAATGCTGTACCTGTGCACGCGCACCCAGACGTACGGAGCCAAATGCCTGTCCTGCTACGCCGCCACCGGTTGCACCCAGTCCACAGAAATTATACTGTTCAATCTTTACATCGCCGCCAAATCGCAGGAATCCGGTTTCTTTCATTGCCTGCGCAAATACAACGCCCGGATCTACCCCCTCTGCAACTGCCTCGTCATAAAAGATCTGGCAGAATGTCTGCAATGGGTTGGACGATGCTTTGATCTCTGTATCATGCTCCTGATAATAAGTCGGGAACGTCGCATTGGACTTATAGTACGATACCATACGATCAACCGATGTCGTCGGAGTCGTCATGATTGGTGTCAATGCTTCGGACGAACCACCTTCATACGCTGTACGGATTGTATCCGCGATTGTCACCTTAGAACCGTAATTTCCGTTCTTGGACAATCCATAATATTCTGCAATGGCGGTTGCATCTGCATACCCCATTTCCTTTACTTTATCTTCTCTTGACAAAAAGTTATATACATCGCCATAATTATCGATAAATGCATGCTCGATCAAAACTGCCGGAAAACCAGCTTCCTTAGAACGCTTGATAACGCCTAAGTAATCCGATGGTGAACCATCCGGGTACTGGCTGCCGTCCTCTGTATTCCGGATCTTGATTCCTCTGTTATAAAGACCAAGTGCGACCAGCTTCTGCTGGATCACTTCTGCCAGCTCTTTTCCTTCCGTTCCGATACCCGGTATGTAATTGCCGTTTGGATAATACACCTCGGCACCGCCATGTTGTCCACCAACAGCATTGATATGAATGCTGACAAACACATCTGGATTAAATTTCTTTGCATACGCCACACGATTGGCAAGATTGTTGTCCGTATCTGCAGTTCTTGTCATGTATACTTCAACATGGCTATACTCTTCCAGCTTTGACTTGCAATACTGCGCAATTTTCAACGTCAAATCCGCTTCTCTCAAGCCATATTTACATGCACCCGGATCAGAACCGCCATGTCCCGGATCAAGTACAACAACCAGATTCGGATTGACTGTTGACTATGTTGCGATTCCATTATCTGCGACACTGTCATCCGCTTCCTGCAAAGCTTCCGTCAGAGAATCAAATGTCATCTCCTGTCCTTCCGCATCCAGCACGGTAATTCCATCTTCGCCGCAGGCTTCCTCTGCATCCTGCTCTGCCTGTTCATCCACAACATAGGCATCTGCCTCAGAATCAACATCCGTATTGATACCAAATTTGGCTTCAATGCCGGTATCCGCCATACGAACGATTCGTTTCTCTCCGTCCACAGTGACTTCAATCGTGGTTACTTCATATTCTCCACTCGGCTGTGCATCATCAAACTCCATGTTGAACAGCAGGCTTCCCTCATCTATGGTATCCGCAGTCACCTCGTACGAAGCACCGTTTTCCACATTGACGTAAGTCAGAACTGCATCGGAAAGCTTCTCCGTCCCGTCTCCGACATCCGCCAGAATAAACTGGCTTCCCGGTGTACAAACGACCGGGGCTCCGACTACCAGATAATTCAACTGTTCTTCTGCCTGTGCCACCGAGACTGGTTCTGCTGCGCGAACCGGGATTCCATTTCCCGCAAGCAGCATCCCCGCCGTCAAAATGGCAGCAAGAATCTTCTTACTCTTTTTGAAGCGTATCATGTTACTCTCTCCTTCGTTTTCTACTATAATCCAAAAACACCATTCCGATTATAATATCATTTTCGGCAGATAGCAATGATTCCGCATCCTTTTTTCTGCATTTTCTTGTAAATTTCCTGTAATTTTGACTATCGACGTAGTTTTCTCTTCCGTTTATAGCCGGTATACTTCTGTTTTTTCTCGTAATGTGCCTGTAACTTCTCGGCGACCAGAGTCAGATACCGGAAGATGGATTCTGCCGCAAATCCGAACACAATCATAAGAAGAACACAACGCTTCGACATATCACTTAACGCGAACAGCTTCTTCAGGAAGATTCCAGAGAAAATCAGTCCGAATATATTTAAGAAGATTACACCGTATTTCATCTTGTTGAGCGGCTCACTGATCTTAAATAAGATCATAAATCCTACGACGGACAGAACCAGTGTTGCCGCTGTCGCCACACTCGCATCCGGCAGTCCAAATACGGAGCCAAGCAGAACAAGTGCACCGACTGCAATCACATCGGTCAATCCACCCGGCAATGCTTTCAGCAGAACGTTCGTGATAAACCGTCCTTCAATTCGGTTCTTGTTCGGCTCTAACGCAAGCAGGAATCCAGGTGCGCCAATCGTGAACATACTGATCAAGGATACCTGTGCCGGTTCAAGCGGATACGTGATCATCAAAACCATAGAGAAAACTGCCATCAGCAGGGAGAATATATTTTTTACAAGGAACAGGCTCGCCGACCGCTGTACATTATTAACCACGCGCCGACCTTCATACACGACATCCGGCATATGCGCAAAATCCGAATCCAACAATACCACCTGTGCCGCCTGTGCCGCTGCCTCGCTTCCCGAAGCCATCGCCACACTACAGTCTGCATCCTTCATCGCTAAGATATCGTTGACACCATCGCCGGTCATCGCAACTGTATGTCCTTTGATCTGCAGTGCCTTTACGAGCTTCTGTTTCTGCTTCGGTGTCACACGTCCAAAGACGGTGTACTGTTCCACTGCATCGCGCAGCTTCGCAGCCGTGTCAAGCGTTGTTGCATCCACGTAATTTTCTGCACCCCAAATGCCTGCCTGCAACGCAACCTCAGAGACCGTCCCCGGATTATCACCGGAGATTACCTTGATTGCCACGCCCTGATTGTTAAAATATTCAAATGTCTGCTTTGCATTTTCACGAATCGGGTTCGCAAGTACGACAAATCCAAGCGGAATCACCTCTTCTGTAAGTCCGTGCTTTAAATCTGTTCCTGCGTATTTTGCAAAAAGCAGGACGCGGTCACCATCCTTCGTGAAGGTTGTAATTTCTTCTTCCACCGTCGCATATGCATCGCGCAGGACAAATTCCGGCGCCCCTAATATATAAGTTCCTTCTGTAAATACGATTGCACCGTATTTCGTTGTTGAGGAGAATGGATAACGCTCCACAACCATCCGATGCGGTGTCGCACCATCATTTTCGGCAAATGTGCGTAGTGCCTGCATCGTGGCATTGTTGTCGTTCGATGCAAGGGTATAATCCACAAGCAGTTCCTGTAATTCCTCCGGCGTGTGCAGCAGGTTCTTTCCATTCTTACTGCAAATGATCTGCTTGACGTTCATCGTCGGTTCGGTAATCGTACCTGTCTTATCCACGCACAGCACGTCAACACGCGCAAGTGCTTCAATACTTTTCATGTCATGCAGCAATACTTTCCTGCCTGCCAGCTTCATCGTACTGAGCGCCAGTGCTATTGTTGTCAAAAGATACAAGCCCTCCGGGATCATACCGATGATCGCAGCGACTGTCGCTGTCACGCTCCGGCGGATTGTCTCATGATTGATAAAATGGCTCTGATAAAACAGCAGAAGTCCGATTGGGATGATAACGATTCCGACCCATTTGACGATCTGATTGATAGATCGGATCATCTCGGACTGCTCGCCACTTCCCATCGTCTTTGCTTCCTGCGAGAGCTTCGCGATGTAGGATTCATTTCCGACGTGCGTCAGCTCCGCGTGGCATTGTCCCGATACAACAAAGCT
Source organism: bacterium (assembly GCA_963631525.1). GTDB lineage: Bacteria > Bacillota > Clostridia > Lachnospirales > Lachnospiraceae > Coprococcus_C. The sequence goes on along the minus strand of CAVGQQ010000075.1, from coordinate 1,072 downwards.
TCCTGAGAAGAGTTCGTCACCCGGATTCTTCTCCACTTCGTCCGCTTCTCCGGTCAACAGTGATTCATTGACCTGCACGCTGCCTTCCACAACAACTGCATCTGCGCAGATCTGGTTGCCCGCCTCCAGGATAATCTCATCATCCTGTACGAGCTGTTCTGTCTCAATCTTCTGCTTCACGCCATCCCGCACGACGATCGCGTGCGGTGCATTCAGCAGATTCAGCTTGTCCAGTGTCCGCTTCGCGCGAACCTCCTGTATAATTCCAATCAGTGTATTGCCGATGACAATCGGCAGGAAGGTCAGGTTCCGGAAAGAACCGACCAGACAGAGTAAGACTGTAATGATCAAAAAGATCAGGTTAAAATATGTGAATGTGTTGGAGATAATAATCTCCTTCGTTGTTTTATCGGTAGACAGGTCGGTCTCGTTCGTCAGTCCCTGATCGATCCGCTCCTGTACTTGTTGCTGCGTAAGACCCATAATCTTCTCCTTTTATGAAAATACCTTTTCTGCAATCTGATTCTGTATCGTATATTCCTGCAACTATGTTTGCATATGCGATGTATTGAGACCAAGAAGTTCTAAATGTTCTGTTATACAATATTATCATCGTACGCAACCGCCGCCAATTCGCCATCCGTGGCTCAGTGGCGGCTTGTTTGAACATCGTGTTCAAACATTGCTGTTATTATTCCAGAACATTAAGAACTTCTACGTCTCAAACATATGCATATTCCAAACATAGTTGCAGGAATTACACATACAGAACCAGACTGCAATATACTTTTTTGTATTTTCAACATTTTTTATGCCTTATTTCTATATATCTTCCAAATTATGATAGCACAGGAGATTTGCTGAAACAACGCAAATTCTATGAATTTTTGGTGAATCTTGGGAATCGGCGGTACAGCAAAAATCCGGCAATCGTCGTAATAATCTCCGTAACTGGAAATGTCAGCCAGAAGAAGTTTAGCCCGATTCTTGAGAATGCATACCCAAGCGGGACAAATAAAAATACCGTTCTGATCACCGTAAGCATACTGCTCGTAAATGCCTTTCCAACCGC
>CAVGQQ010000074.1:0-14077 GCA_963631525.1 bacterium | reverse complement strand
CTATTATCCGTACTGGTTGCAAAATAAAATCCCAGATCTGATAAATAATATTTCTGTTCTCCTCTGATTGATTTCTTTGATTTTAAGTCAAATCGTTTACATTCATACAATATCTTTGCATCCATCAGTATCTGAATATAGCGATTCAGAGTTTCCCTTTTAATATTCATCCCTAATTTATGCAATTCCTTTAACATACTTGTCAGACTGGTCGTTGCTCCATAATTATTTATAAGATATGTCTGCACACGTTCAAATACTGACATATTATTTATCTTCACCCTGCGTTTTATATCTTTTTCCAGTATTTCACTTATAACACTTCTTATATAAGTTCTTTTGTCATCCACATTATCATAGAACAACGTTTTAGGGAAACCGCCTTCCATCAAATACAAATCTAATTCCTGTGTAATATTTTGATTGATATTCTTTCCCAGAAATTTTTTCATATCAATGTATTCTTCAAACGATAATGGCATCATTTCAAATTCAACATATCGACCGGTTAATTTTGTAACCAGTTCCCCGCTTAACAGATATGAATTCGAGCCAGTGATAAATATAGAATAATCTCCTTCCCCACGATATGCATTTATCACCTCTTCAAAGTCTTTTACATTTTGTATTTCATCAATAAAGACATACTTTATACCCTGAACCAAACTATATTTATCTATCTCATTTTCCAACAAATCAGGAGCCTTTATATGTTTGTAATTTTTTGCATCCAAATCGATCATAACTATATTCGTATCTGCAATTCCCTGCTCCTTTAATTCTTCTATAATTGTTTTCATCAGGGATGACTTGCCACATCTACGAACTCCTGATATGACTTTTATCATATCTGTATCATGATAAAATCCACGTATTTTTTTCAAATAATTTTCTCGCCGATACAACTCCATGCTAACACCTCCAATTCTTTTATGATTATACAATGTAATTATGTTTACATCAAGTTAAGGGGGTATTTTTTTATTAGATTTACATTTTTACCCCCTTATCTTACCATTATCTTTTTTAATATCTTTTATCTAATTCTATCTGATGCAAGCACATAAAACGTCACGTGCGCAGCTGCATCGGCGATTGGAATATCCACCCGGTTTTGAAACTTCGCGATATTTTTCATTCCATAATCGGTAGAAAAGCACGGCAGTGACGACGAGCGCACCAGCTCATTAAAGGTAAATTCATCCGTCTGCACAAGGAATTTTGAAGCAGGCATCTGCTCCCGACACATCGTATCCCAGAAGCCAAGCTCCGACCGGAGCAGAAAGTTAAACCCATTGATATCTGCGAAAGTCACCGATTCCGTCCCTGCAAGTGCATGCTCCGGCGGCACACAGACATACAGATTTTCTTCCATGAATTTCTTGGCCTGCTCTCCCTCTGGTATAAATGGAAGCACTGCGACATCACAGGTGCCATCTGCCCATGCAGAAAGCACTTCCTCATTCTGACAGATGGCTGATTCAATCATGCTTCCCGGATACGATGCACTCAGATACCGGAGCAGTTCCCAGAGCGGTGCCGGGGCACATGACCGGACTACGATCGTCCGCTGCCGCTGGTCAAACGCCCGCACTGCCTGCACGGTCTGCTCCGCTTCCGCAAGCAGCTTCCGTCCATGCTCCACCGCGAGCTTTCCATTCTCGTTTAATTCAATCCGGTTTTTCCCACGCACGAAAAGCGGCACACCAAAGTTCTCCTCAACATGCTGCATGGCACGCGTGATCGATGGTGTTGATATATGAAATTGTTCCGCCACCTTCGCCAGTGTTCCACACTCCGCAAAAGCAATCAGCTGTTTTAATTCGTAGAGATCTAACACTTTGTGCATTCCTCCTATTTGCATTTCAGAAAATGAAATGTGCATTTCGATATCTATACTGTACTTTCTTTTATCTGTGTTGTAAAGTCTAACTTGTAAAGCAAACATGTATTTCAGAATTTTGGAGGTGTTATTATGGAATATGTTACATTGAATAACGGAATCAAAATGCCAAAACTAGGTTATGGTGTCTATCAGACTCCACCAGAAGATACGAAGCGCTGTGTCTTAGATGCAATCGAAGTCGGCTACCGCAGCATTGATACTGCACAGGCATATTATAACGAGGAAGGCGTCGGCGCAGCCCTTGCCGAGTGTGGACTTCCACGAGAAGAGTTCTTCCTGACAACCAAGGTATGGATCACAAATGCCGGATACGAAAAGGCAAAGGCATCTATCGAAGAATCCATGAAGAAATTACAGACCGATTATCTGGATCTTCTGCTCATCCACCAGCCATTTGGCGATTACTACGGTACCTACCGTGCAATGGAAGAACTGTACGAAGCAGGCAAGCTCCGTGCAATCGGTGTATCAAACTTCGGACCAGACCGCTACCTTGACATCGAGCATTTCTCTAAGGTTAAGCCTGCGGTAAACCAGATTGAGACACACGTTTTCCAGCAACAGAAAACAGCAAAAAAATATTTGCAGAAATACGGCTGCCAGATTGAATCCTGGGGACCATTTGCAGAAGGACGGAATGATTTCTTCACGAATCCGGTTCTGACAGAGATTGGTGCCAAGTACGGCAAATCCGCTGCACAGACAGCCCTTCGTTTCCTGATACAGAGCGATGTTGTTGTCATTCCGAAGTCTGTACACAAGGATCGTATGCAGCAAAACTTCGATATCTTCGATTTCACACTGTCAGCCGAAGATATGGCAGCGATCGAAGCACTTGACAGCGGCGAGAGCCTTTTCTTCTCTCACTACGCACCGGAAACAGTGGAGTGGTTTATGTCAATCGTATAGTTGAATAATCCCAAACAAAAATCCAGACCTTGTGTATCACTACACAAAGTCTGGATTTTTTATACTTCATTTAACAGACGTATCGCCTCATAGAAGCACCGCTTACTCTCCGGAAAGACCGGTACACAGGAAAATCCATGCATCATTTCCGGCTGGATATGGATATGCAGCCGCTCTCCAGCTCCGGCACGCTCGTAAGCTTCTCTATATGCTCTCGCATTTCCCGCACATATTTCTTCCGCATAATACATATAGGTCTCCGGCGCATTGTGGAAATCCATATAGATCGGACAGTAGGTGTCCTTCGGTGTTTCCATGCCGCGGGATGCGATCACCGCGGTTCCCCGGAATGCATTTACTGTAAAAAGCGGATCTTTCGGCTCGTATTTCTCCATTTCCTTCCAATCTTCTTCGGTATCCGGAACGCCTGCAGGCGAATTGCCAATAAATAACTTCGGCATGCCAACCGAGGCTCCCTGTTGGTTGATCCGGTTAATGATTCCAGCTCCATATAAACCGCCCATAGAATCACCAACGATGGCAATATTCTCCGCGCCATACCGCTTCTCCATCTTGCAATATGTATCGTACAGCACTGAAAGCGTAACCGTGATGTTCACCGCGGTAATCGGCGGATAGATCGGATACCATACATCCATGCCCGTCTCATTTCCATAGGATCTTGCCATGCCGATCTCGCTCTTCCATTCCAGCGTCTGACCTCCATAGATGAAAAGAATCGCTTTATCTTTTTTGTGCGCCGTCTTGCGGCTCTGGATAATCAGACACGGATGTCCACTGACCGATATTTCCTTGTACAAGGCTTTTCGATCCTTCGGAAATACATATTTATTTTTCTCGTTCGTTTTCTTGGCTTTTTCAAGTGCGGCATCAATATCCGCGTAATCTGTCTTCATGGACGGAACGATCGTCGTCATAAGCTTCAGCATGTGGTATGCCAGTTTGCCCGAAACACTCATAGAACTCTCCTTCTAAAACAACGTACAGATCCATGCCACAAGCGCACATGCCGGGATATAGATCACGAAATGCAACAGATGTGTCTTCCAGTTATACCCAAACAGATGTGGTCCCATCTTCCCTTTCAGCTCCGGGTAGAAATGAGGGAAGAAGTTCGAGTGTGAAAGCAACACCCAGTCAAAGAAACAGATATCGTAAATCTCCATTCCGTACAGCATGAACAGGAAACGTCCGAAGAATTTACCAAAGCCAAAATCATGCTTGATTCCGTTCCATGCGCCAAGAATCACTGCGCCTGCAAAAAATGCAAGTGCAATAATCGCGATGATCCAGCCGACCACATGTGCACCCTTGAACCGCTCCTTCTTATCCGGAATCTGATCTAACACCTCCTGCGGTGCAGATGAGAAGAATTTCTTGTCCTGAATGAATCCTACACCACCATACAATACAAGAAAATATCCAATCATGATCATAACCGTTGCAACAATTGTTATCGCCATTTATTAAGCCCTCCTGCTGTCTTACCGATACATCTTACCATCTCGTTTTTTATTTTATTATACTACAAGATTTTTATGGATGAAATAAGAATTGTTAGTTCGGACTAACTTTTTATTCAGAAAATTGTTTATATTGATTTTCGAACATATGTTTGATATAATAATTGTGGTGCTACCCTATTCGGTAGGCGGTTAGTCCTCCCCACAAGAGTTATAGCTTGTGTTTACATAGAAATCCTTTTATGGAAATCTACGAAGGAGGTTCGTGCTTATGCTTACAACGGAGCTTTTTATAGCCATCATCAGCCTATGCATTACATGCTTTGCTCTTGGTTATTCCGTTGGATCTAAGAGCAATAATAAGACACAAAAATAACCGCCCTGTCCTGGTAAACTGTGGCGGTCATTTTTGATCAAAACTTTATATCTGGGCTAACCGTCTATCGGTAGCCCTCTTTGGTATTATACTACCATCTGACCATTCTTATGTCAAACAGATATTGTCTATGGCAGAAAAAAATTCTTGACTTTCAATTTATTTTTTTGCTAAAATGCAATCGTTGCAAAAAATCAAATAAGATAGACATAAATAAGACAATAAATGTCGCCGATCCACTGTCAGACGGATTGGCAATATTTATTGTCTTTTTTTGATGTCAGAAAAAGAAAGGATGATACACAATGCCAAGAACTAAAGGAGAATCAATATTTTTTACAGCAATCACTGCATGGATGATGGTCTATGTTATGACCTTATATAATACCGTGCTTGCAACAGGACGCTTCACCAACACTACATTCTTAATTGCCTTAAAGGGCATGTGGGTTGAATACGTGATTATCGGATTACTAGCCTATTTTGTATCCGGCCGTCTCGCCAAGATGTGCGCATTCCGGGTTGTCCAGCCGGGGGATAGACCAATCTTTATCATCTTTGCCATCCAGACATTCACTGTTATATGGCAGGTTGCATTTGCAAGCATAATCGGAGTTTATCACGGACATGGCTTTACGAGCAATTTTATTCCGGATTACCTTATCACCTACGGTAAGAATTTCGTTATGGCATTGCCATTACAGCTTATCATCGTAGGACCGCTTGCCAGACTGATCTTCCGAACAGTATTTATGAAACCTCAGAGGGCTTAATACCATCCACTTTGTTCTTTCTTAACCGCTTCAATAGTACATATCCAACCAGACACGAAAGCAACTCCGTGATTGGAAATGCCCACCAGATGAGTGACACGCTCATCTGCCCGTTACGGACGAAGATGGAGAATACACCCGCGAGCGGCAGGATGATTACAAGCTGCCGGAGCAGTGAAATCACGAGCGATTCGATGCCACCGTTTAATGCCTGATAGATTCCCTGATACGCAACGTTGATGCCTGCGAAAAGGAAACTGATCGAGATAATCCGCATTGCCTGTATAAAATACTCCCTCGACTCCCCTGCATTGAATAGTCGCGCAAATGTACCCGGGAAAATCTCTGTGACCAGAATACCGAAAATCATCAACACAATGGTGTAAATCAGTCCATACTTAATTCCATCGTTGATCCGCTTCTTATTTCCTCTTCCGTAAGCAAACGCAATAATCGGTGTGATTGCATCACGTAATCCAAACGCTAAGAAGAGCACAAACTGCTGTACTTTATAGAAAAGTCCGTATGCTGTCTGGGCGGCTGCGTTGAATTTCAGGATCAGGTTCATCACATACACCATGATCGACATAAGTGCCTGTGCAATGATCGCCGGAAGTCCGATTGAATATATCTCGTGGATAATCGTGCCATCCGGTTTCATATAGGAAAGACCATGTTCAAATTCCTTGTTGAATTTCTTATGGAAGATAAATAATAATACCGCGGATGCAATCTGTCCGATCACCGTTGCGTAAGCGGCACCCTCGACGCCCATTTCCGGAACTGGTCCGATACCATAGATCATGATCGGATCAAGAATGATATTTACCACAGCACCTACGACCTGACCGATCGTGGAATAAAGGGAACGTCCCGTTGCCTGCAACAGCTTCTCAAATAACGAAAAGAAAATAATTCCAAACGAAAGCACACAGCAGATGCGCAGATAGCTGGTTCCCATCGAAATTACCTGTGGATCAACCGTCTGTGACGAAATATATGCGTTCACACCGAACACGCCGAACAACAGACACACTGCATAGATAATCGCCCCAAGAAACAAACTGTTTCCTGCTACCTTCGCAGCCTTTTGCGGATTCTCCTGTCCGAGTGTCCGTGCCAGAAGCGCATTCGTGCCAACGCCAGTTCCGATTCCGACTGCCACCATAAGCATCTGAACCGGAAATACCAGTGTCAGTGCATTCAGAGCAGCTTCGCTTCCCACCTTCATATTTCCAACAAACGCACTGTCTACAATATTATAGACCGCCTGCAATGCCATAGATAAGATCATTGGTATTCCCATCTGGATCATGAGCTTATTCACCGGCATATCCTTCATCTTGTTACTTTCTGCCATTTTTCTAAATCCTCCTTTTTACGCAAATAAAAAATGTATAACTATCTGAGTAAGTTGGACTTACGCTGATCAGCTACACACTTTTTAATGGCATATAAAAATAAAAACGAGCAGCAAAACTGGATTTACGCAGATTTGCTACTCGTTCATTTGGATATTATATTTGTTGATTTTGAAAATGTCAAACGAAAATAATTTTAATTTCTCTTATACCAGACTTGTTTTCTGCAATATAATATTGCTGACCGCACCAAGTCCAATTGCGGCAGCACCGCCGCCAATCAAACTGATAACTACATTCAGGATTGTGGAATTCAAAGGTGTAACCATTGGAATCATAGAGAAAAGAAGTAGACTCGTGCCAAATGATAAAATCATGGAAAGCCATGTTTTCTGTTTTCCTATTACACTCATGAGCATGAAAATTGCAACAAATACAAACATCAGAAAACATTTTGCAATCATACACGAAATTACTCCGCCTATGCCTGCCACGCCTGTATCAAAAGATAATCCTGCGATTGCACCGCCCAAAATTGTCCCGACAAAATAAGCAATTACCATAGATGTTCCCGCAAAGAATCCCGCTAGTGTTTTCGATATCACATAATCTGTCTTTTTTGCACGAACGGCAAATAAATTTTTCGAATAACCGCTTTTGAATTCTTCCGATACAAATAAACACATAAAAATAGCAATCGCAAAATAAAGAAGATTGACATTACTCATATTCATAATATCAGAACCACCACTATTTTTACTTCCACTGATGTTCTCCACTACCTGCCATGCATTTGTCATTGGTTCTCTTTCAATCGTCGTCTCAATTCCTGTATTTGGATCTACTTTCGTGGAATCCCCGGAAGATGTTGACATTACAAGCATAAGAACCGGAATCATAAACGCAATGCATACCATGATATAATATAGTTTTGAATGAAACATTCTTCGAAAATCTACCGACATCATACTGCAAAGTCTTTTACTTAAACTGTTCGATTCAAATTTTGTCTCTCCTGTCATGTTATCTTCCTCCTTTCATCAGATCAATATAGTATTCTTCCAGTCCAATTCTTGCCGTCTTGATCTCCTTTACCAAAATTCCATTTTCATACAGATAGGTAACGATCTTCTCTGGCTCTTCTTCGTCATAGACACGAAGATAACCACTCGCATCCTTTTCTACACGTGAATACTGGAATCCAAGTAAATTTTCTGTACGTTCCATCTCTTCCGCCTGAAGCACCACATAATTCCGGCATCCATCTTCCAGTTCCTGTGCCGTCATTTCCCGAATCATTTTTCCTCCACGTATAATTCCATAATGCGTTGCTATTTTTTCAAGTTCTCCCAAAATATGAGATGAAACCACCACTGTACACCCTAAATTCTTTGTAATTTCCACAAGAATTTCACGCATAATTCTCATTCCATCAGCATCGAGTCCATTAATCGGTTCATCCAGAATCAATAAGACCGGATTTCCAAGCAGCGCCATAGCAATACCAATTCTCTGTTTCATTCCCAGAGAACAATTTTTGTATTTATTCGAAGCGGCGCCCTCCATTCGTACGATCCGCAATGTCTTTCTTATTTCCTCTTCCGGATGCTTCATATTCAGATTTGCCGCCTGGATCATCATGTTATTCCATACCGACAAGTTTTCAAAGCAGCCGGGCGCCTCAATCAAAACACCGATTTTTGCCCGCACATCCGCATCCGTATAATCTTTTCCATATAACGTTATTGTTCCACCGTCAGGTACAAGCAACCCACAGATTATTTTTTCCGTTGTTGATTTTCCACTTCCGTTTTCACCGATAAATCCATAGATTGCCCCTTCCGGCACTGTCATATCCAATCCACATACTGCCTGGTTTCTGCCAAAACTCTTGGTCAGATCCTTTATTTCTATTGCATTCATAAGAGTCCCTCCTAATATACATCGCATTTTGAAAGAATATATGTTCCTAATAAATTGTAGATCACTGTCCAGACCGCCGAGCAGCAAATGCATACAAGCAGGGTCATGGCATTACTTCCAAGACAGGCATATACAGACGATCCGTACAGAAATACATTTAATAAATGTGAATTCCCGACAAGCATTCCTGCCGCAATCACTGGAAGCCCTGTTCCCAAGAAGAAACATGAACCAATTGAAACACCAAAATATCTTCTAAAAATAATGTTAAGCAATGTATAGAGACTTGCCCAGCCAAAGCTCATAATCATTTTACTGACGACTGCAATTACTACGCATACCAGTCCACTCTTAAACGGAACCCCATTATTTCTTGCTGCAACTACGCCTCCAATCAAATAAGTAATACACATACACATCATTGCAAAAGCACTTACAATCGTTTTGGATATCATATAATCCTGCTTTTTGGCATGCGTTGTAAAAAGCTGTTTTACATATCCACTTTTATAATCATGTCCAATAAAAATAGACACCATAATTCCGCCAAAGATAAACACCATATTCATGTTGGCATATTCACCCATATCAGAAACCGCATAAATAGGGAAATCTGCTGCTATAATATTCCACGCATTTGTATATACCGTTCCCATTGCTTCTCCCGTGCTAGGATCCGTGTTTCCTCCAGTTCCTACAATCAGTGCCGGAATCATTGCCGCTATTGCAAGGAAAATATAAAACATTGGTGTATGAAACAAACGGTAGAAATCCACCCCCAGCATTCCTCTTAATCTCTTTGTGAAACTTGGAGATTCAAACTTCATTTGTGTAACTGCATCCATATTAGCTGTTCTCCTTTCCTGACATCAATTCCACATAATATTCTTCCAGACCGATTCGGTTCTTTCTTATTTCACTGACCGGAAGTCCATACTGTAGTAAATACTCAACAACATTCTCTGTGGCATCCGCACCATAAACCAAAAGGCGACCATCTTCCATTCCAATGTTTTTGTATTTCTTAACTAAAATATTCTGTGCTTTTCGCATATCCTTTGTTTTCAGTGATACAAACTCACGACATTTTCCTTCCATTTCTTTTGCCGTGATTTCCTGTATGATCTTTCCCTGACGAATGATTCCATAATGTGTGGCTATTTTTTCCAGTTCCCCAAGAATATGGGATGAGATAACAACCGTGCATCCGAGATTTTTCGTGATATCTACGAGAATTTCACGCATAATCCTCATTCCATCCGTGTCAAGACCATTGATTGGCTCGTCCAGGATCAGCAGCGCCGGATCCCCCAGCAACGCCATAGCAATACCAATTCTCTGCTTCATACCCAGTGAGCAGTTCTTGAATTTTACTTTTCTGGAATCTTCCATTCGCACAATTTTCAGCACCCGCATGATCTCGTCTTTCCGATGTTTCAGTTCCAGATTGATTGCCTGCATCATCAGATTATCCCATACACTGGAATTGGGAAAGCATCCAGTATTTTCGATCAATGCACCCACTCTTACGCGGACACCGGCATCCGTATAATCTCTTCCAAAAAGTTTAATTTCGCCTTCATTTGGTACAAGATGTCCACAGATCATTTTTTCTGTTGTCGATTTACCACTGCCATTTTCACCAATAAAACCATAGATCGCACCAACCGGCACTGTCATATTCAAATGCTCCACCGCATACATTCCGCGAAAGCTTTTGGTCAGATTTCTAATTTCAATTGCATTCATGTCATATCTCCTCTCCATCACCATCTTCAAGGTTCTACCTTAAATATCCTTTTCACGAAGCTTGAAAAAGAGAAAAAATCCACCTACTGCTGCAACTACAAATATTAAAATTTTTTTCATATCGTTCGCCTCCTTTTTATTGAACTTTTTGTTTATGCTTTCTGACAACTTTGACAGTCATGTGTACATTTCCACAATCTGTCCGCAACCGGAGCCCATTTTTCGGCAACCTCTATACATTTATCCGAATATTCCTGCGCACTCTCCTGATTTTGATAATCAGTACTTTTTGCTCCGCTCTTTTCTACCACTTCGGTCAGTCTTCCCGGATTATCTAAAACAGGACAAGGTCTTAAGTGATTTCCATTCCACGGCTGATTGTCATGGTATCCCATAAATAACGGGGACTGATATGCTTCCAACAACGTTTTTTCACGAATATTAGAATCTGAATAATGCACAAACGCACATGGTTCGATATCTCCATTTGCATTGATGTGAAGATATCTCCGTCCTCCCGCAACACATCCGCCTACGTATTCACCATCATTCCAGAAATCCACTGTAAACAACGGCTTTGTCTTACGATATTCTCTGATTTTATGGTACATCATCTCCCGTTGGCTTGCGGAAACCATAAGCTCTGGAACTGCCCCCTTACCCACCGGCATATATGTAAAGAACCATGCAAATTTTGCTCCAAGTTCTACCATATAATCAAAATATTCCTCACTGCCTATCACCTCCGCATTGGCACTGGTATAGCAACATGAAATACCAAACGGCAATTTCTTACTTTTCAGAATATGCATAGCTTTCATTATTTTCTGATAAGTCCCCTGTCCACGCCGGCTGTCCGTTGTATCTTCAAAGCCTTCAATACTAATGGCTGGTATGAAATTCTGCACTCTGAGCATTTCATCTGCAAAATTCTCATCGATCAATGTTCCATTTGTAAATGTGGAAAATACACAATCCTGATGCTCTTCGCACAAACGGATAATGTCTTTTTTACGAACCATAGGTTCTCCTCCGGTGAACAGATAAATATAGGTTCCCAGCTCCTTTCCCTGACGCACAATATCATCCATTTCTTCATATGTAAGATTCATATGTCCGCCATATTCTGCCGCCCAGCAGCCATTACATTTCAAATTGCAGGCACTTGTAGGATCCATCAGAATTGCCCACGGAATATTACAGTTATATTTTTCCTTATTTTCTACCTGCTTCTGATAACCAAGCAATGATCCGTTAATGATAAAATTCTCAAGTACCCGGTTTCTGACTCCCGGATCAATCTCTGTCCAGAAACTCATAAGCAGTTTATACCAGTTACTGTTTTTATCCTCCATCACATGTCTGATTGCTTTTCTTTCCTTTTTTAGTGTTCCTTTCACATCGAATCGGTCAAACCAATCCATTAGCTTGGGGAGATTCGCTTCTGGATCTTTTTCCATATAACCAAGTGCTTTTTTTACTGCAAATATCTTTACTTCATCCTTGATGCTCATTATTTTATTTCCTCCTGCTCTATTTTCTTTATGTTGTTACTATATTCTTGTTTTGTCAGAGAATTGTGTATGGAATGTTTCCATAATATTAGTTTTCATATTGTGTGCAAAAATTTCTTCCAGTTCTGTTTCCTCACAGCATCTGCTAAAACGCACCGTCATAACTCCTTTATATGAAACAATCCCACAATTATACGGAGATGATCGTCTTGGTGTCAGGTTCATGGACAGACTTTGAACATACTTTTCCATGTTTTCCGGAAACGTAACCCTTCCAAGATTTGATACCGTAATACAGGAATTACGTTCTCCCCATAATTCCTGTGCAAGTCTCAGCAGTCCACACTTGATTGGTAATATCAGAGCTCTATACAATGGGAAATGTGCTGCATTTACCTGTGCTGCCAATGCCTCTCTCATATATTGTTTGGTTGTCTGCGTCTTTAATTGTCTATCCACCTCCTCTATAATTTGTTGAAACGGTATTGGTTGTTCCTGCGGGACGATACTGCATATAGCAAATAATGAAAAATTCCGAAGTGTACGACTGTCATAAATCCTTCTCAAATCCACCGGAACCATAATCTGCACTAACTCTCTTCGTTTCTTCTTATCCGGGTGATCATTTTGAATTTGTAAAATTGTCTGTAACACAACGGAAGCAAGAAATGTAGTAACACTCACGTGATAATGATGTGCGGTCTGTAGCACTTCTTCCGCGTTATAATTCTGAATATCTGATTGTATACAACCTTCTGTTCTGGAATAATCAGATAACTGAAATGAGACTTTATGATTGGGCAATCTGCCCTTTGTTCCAGCATATGTTATATAATCATCTGCCAGTTCTTCCCTTATAGCCGGTTCATCTTTATCAAAAACCAATCCTGAAACCGGGATGTCTACCCCATACCGAAGTCTCAAATATTCAGCCACCAGCGTAGATGCAACGACCAACCCGCCATGTCCATCTGTCAGGGAATGAAAAAATTCTGTGACAATACAATGTTCATGGTAGCGCACGCGAAACGCACCATTTCTGATTTCTTCTTTGCTCATAGGTGTCTCCCGTGCAGTTTTCTCGCATATATACGGAATTTTTTGAACCTGACATACATAATATTGGAACACTCCGCTATGAATCTCTGAAAAAATAGTCGGAAAGCGTTTCACAATATGTTCCAATGCTTTCTGAAGAATGTTCGGACTGACAGCCTCTGTCAGCACTATTTCAATGCAAAAAGTGTTCGTGTGTTTTTTTCGTTTTCCCGCCAGATGTATCATCGCTGAATTATCTAACCGATATCGTTTTCCCTGTCTCATTCTGTTCTCCTCATGCATAACACATCTTGTCCTTTTTATTCAGTTCATTGATATACCCGCGAAAGCAGCAAAACAATTCTGGCATACTCATATAATCACTTGGTTTTATGAGCGATGTATCTTTCGGCAATTTCACTGCCTCACTTCTTTTTAATATTTCACCTACAAACTGAGAGCAGAAAAAATGGTATTCTCTATGACATGGAATATTTAATTTGCATAAGAATAAACCAATAATATTAAAATGATATTCTTCTGCATGTTCAATTATCTGTTCAACCTCCTTCTTTGCATTTTCATAGATTGCATCCTTTACTTCCAGTTTATACAGCGCACATGGAATCTTGGAATGATGTCCATAATATCCGCTGTTTAAGTTTTCCATACATGGTCCTGCCGGAAATAAGGTCTTTCCATTTTTTCTGGACGAACTGTACAATTCATTTAATTTATCATCAAAAGCGATTGATGCATGCGTATACGTATCTTTTGTAACCCGATATACCAATTTTGAAAGTACGGTATTTGATCTGGTTAAAAGAATATAAATATTTTTCATTGTCACGTCCTCCAATATCTCTCAGTTCTGAGTTTATTGTATTGACGTTATTTCAGAGAATTGTGGGAGTTTTGTTTCTGTTATATGAATTTTAGATTTTTTAAATGAAAAAAAGAGTAAAGCATGACGCTTTACCCTTTCATTTCCAGCTTCCTCATTTGCCGTACCGCCATCCCTGCCGCCAAAGCTCCGGCTAATGC
>CAVGQQ010000073.1:0-14510 GCA_963631525.1 bacterium | reverse complement strand
TATAGCAGAGCCTGTGAAAGCAGGGGATTGTGGATAAAAGTACGGAAACTCAAGCGAATAAATATCTTGAAAAAAAAGAATAAGTAAGCTATAATTAGCACATATTAAAAATATAATATATCTGGAATGTTCGATAACTCCTGTTATTTTTGAACCTACATTTACTTTAAACGGGATTCCTATATCTGTGATATTATGTCAGGCCTCCTTCGAGTGGAAGACAGAGGATCACATGCGGTTGCCCACCTAGCGTCAGCTAGGAGTCAAAAGGCAGGAACCGGCATCCCGGATATATTTTTTTGGAGGAAAATACGTGAAAAAGAAGATACTCACGTTTATGCTTTTGCTGGTTATAGCCGGGGTAGTTATGATTGCTGGCCATGAGATTGCACAGCATATGCACAAAGCAGAACAAAATACGGAAACAACGGAAGTCCCCGTGGATTATAGCTTATATTACACCTATGCAGATGTGGAGAATGTCGTCAGCTATCTGGCAGATACAAAGGCAGAATCCGAGGCATTATCCCGCCTGATTGACCCTCTGAAGAAAAGCGAGGTCATTGATGTGGCGTTTGTAAAGTCTGTGGCACAGACGATACAGGTGAAGGCATCCATTTACGAGGAAGCACTGAACGGAAAGAAGGATTCTGACTATGTGACGAAGGCGGAGTTCGAGGACTTTTATGAGCGTATCGTTGCATCGGCAACGGTAAAAGGGCTGCTTCGGAAGGATGTACTGGTGCTTGCAATTTCCGAGGAGGATAATACATCTTTTTTCGATGGACAGGACAACTATAATGCAGAATTTGAAATCGATGAAAGTTACGAGGGAAATGTGCTTGATGTCTATATGAAGAATGGAAAAATCTTCAAGATCAACCGCCTTGGTGATACCCAGATCACACTGCAGAATGTATGGGTGGAGTCCGTGACGGATGGGAAATGCACGTTCTTATATGGAGATCTGGAAAAGACCTACCCTGCCCGGACGGAGGATGGCATTCCGGATGGAGCTGTGACAGTCGCAACAAGTCTGGATGCGGAACGGCAGACGGAGGCCGGCTATGAAACGGCGGGCTATGTTGCAAATCTCGTGTTTGACTATGCGGGCATCTGTAAAATCGAACGACCACAGAAGGTGCTGCGCGGCAGAGTCATTTCGACGGGAGATACAGATATTCAGGTGGAAAATATCGGCGGACTCACACTTGCCGATCATTATAAAATGTACAATGTATATGAGGATGCAGTCGATGAGGAAAGTCTGTCCCTGCTGCTTGGTTATTCTTATGTGGACATGTATCTGCAGGATGGAAAAGTCGGTGCCGTTGTAATCAATCAGGAGTTAAAAAGTGAGGATATCCGTGTGATCATCAGCAACGACGATTATTCTTCGTATGAGATGGAGACGGTGCAGTTTACGGCAACATCCGCGTTCACCGTGTCATATCCAGATGAGACGGAGAAAACATATGAAGCCGGTGAGACGGTCACGATTGCGCCAGAGGATTATGCACCGGACGATACATTGACAGTAACGCCGGATACGCACAGTGGACGGATCAAATTGCTCAGCGTGACGCGGGAATGTGGCAATCCAGAATATGATGGAACGATGGAGCTTGATGTACAGGATGGCTATATCTATGTGATCAACGAGCTTTCGTTAGAACGCTATCTGGCAAATGTTGTGGCAAATGCAATGCCATCGGATTACCCGGATGCAGCGATGCAGGCGATGGCGATCTGTGCCAGAGGAACGGCGTATGCGAAGTTAAAGGATGAAAGTTATGCAGAATATCATGCACATCTTGACGATTCCAGCCTTTGTCAGGTATATAATAATGTGGCAGAGACCGATGCGTCGATTCGTGCGGTGAAGGATACATACGGACTGGTGCCGACCTACCGGGGAACTTTGATCGTACCGATGACATTTAACACATCATTCGGAACGACCTGCACGAATGCAGAGATCTGGGGCGGTGATGCGTATAGTTATCTGGAGTCCAATGTGGAGAATCTGGATAAGGACAAGATCGATTTATCGGATGAAGCAGATTTTGAGGCATTTTTGACAGATAGTGATGCGTATACTATTATAGATAAAGATTCGCCGTATTACCGGTGGGATATTACATTTACACAGGAAGAAATGACAGACGCGATCGAGACAGTTTTGGAAAACCGCAAATCTCTGATGGCAGATGCGATACTTGTCGAGGATGAAACCGGCGAGTTTGTATCAGCAGACGTGCCGGAGCTTGGAACCGTGACAGAGATCGAGGTGGCGGAGCGCACGGTGAGCGGTGTTGTATCGAAGCTTGTGATCCACGGAAGTGAACATACGATATCCATCAGCGGACAGAGCAATATCCGCGCGATCTTAAATCCGGTCAATCAGGAGATTGTACGACAGGACGGTTCGACGGTAACCGGCTGGACATCACTTCCAAGTCCATATTATTATGTGGAGAAGACAGATGCGGGATTCGTCGTTCATGGTGGCGGATTCGGGCATGGAGCCGGTATGAGTATCTATGGCGCCGGTGTGCTTGGCAGACAGGGAAAAAGCTACAAATATATATTACGGCATTATTTCTCGTATGTCGATTTTGCATCGATCTATACGATGGAGGATGGAGAGGAAGCAGCAGATTCAGAATAACAAAGCGGAGGATGTATGAAAAAGGTCGTTCGGTTTATTATCAAATTTGTGAACAAAGCAACCGCGGACAGCGTGCCAGCGTATGCGGCACAGGTTGCTTTCTTTGTCATGCTTTCATTTTTCCCATTTATGATGCTGCTAGTTATGATCGCATCGAAGCTGTCCGTTATGAATACAAATGTACTTGGCTATATTCTGCGTGTTGTGCCGAGCGGACTCGAATCTTATGTGGCGTATATCGTGGATGATGTAGTCAATGCAAATGTGCAGTCGTTTACACTCATTACCGTATTTGTCAGCTTGTGGTCTGCGGCGAAGGGCATTCAGGCACTCTCGACCGGGTTAAATAAGATCTATGGCGTGGAACAGAACAAAAATTATTTCCTTGTGCGGCTGATCTGTGCGTTATATACACTGGTGTTTATGCTGCTTTGCTTAGTCGTGATCGCGATACAGGCGTTCGGTTCGCAGATCGCCCATAAGATCATCGATCATTATCCGGCATTTGCGGATGCAACGCTTCTGATCTTAAGCCTGAAGAACGTGGTGACATTTCTTGTTATCTTTGTCTTTTTGCTTCTGATTTATTACCAGCTTCCGAACCGGCGCGGACATATGCGGCATGAGTTTACCGGAGCTGTGCTTGCCTCACTTGCATGGATGCTTATGACACGGGGATTTTCCGTTTATATCAAATATTCCGCAGACAATTCCAAGATGTATGGAAGTATGACATCGGTGGTGCTTCTGATTATCTGGTTGTATATTGGTATGCAGATCGTCTTATATGGCGCGGAGATCAATTACTATCTGTCGGATCTGATTTGGAAGTACCGGGAGAAACACCGGTTAAAAAAGAAAGCAGAGCGGGAAGAAAAGCAGAAATTAAAAAAGCAACAGGAAGAAAATACAAGCATATCTTAATCGCTATCGGTTGACACCCCAAAACGGATGTGCGATAATCTAACCGATAAAATTACAACAAGATGGAGGGACAAAGATGTATAGTTTTGATGAAATAGCAAATTTCGATCCAGAGATTGCACAGGCAATGACGGACGAGATCAACAGACAGGATCATAATATTGAGCTGATCGCATCAGAGAATATCGTATCCAAGGCAGTTATGGCAGCTATGGGAAGTCCGCTTACGAACAAGTACGCAGAGGGATATCCGGGAAAGCGTTACTACGGCGGATGTGAGTATGTCGATGTAGTGGAAGAGCTTGCAAGAGAGCGGGCAAAGAAGTTGTTTGGATGTGAATATGTCAATGTTCAGCCACATTCCGGCGCACAGGCAAATATGGCAGTATTCTTCGCTATTTTGCAGCCGGGCGATACATTTATGGGAATGAATCTGGCACATGGTGGACATCTGACACACGGTTCACCGGTCAATATGTCAGGTAAGTATTTCAACGTTGTACCTTATGGTGTCAATGACGAAGGCTTTATCGATTATGATGAGGTACTTCGCATCGCGAAGGAGTGCAAGCCAAAGATGATCGTCGCTGGTGCATCTGCATATGCGAGAGCGATTGATTTCAAGCGTTTCCGTGAGATTGCAGATGAGGTTGGTGCAGTACTTATGGTAGATATGGCACACATCGCAGGTCTGGTTGCTGCCGGACTTCACCAGAGCCCAATCCCATATGCACACGTAACAACAACTACAACACACAAGACATTGCGTGGCCCACGTGGTGGTATGATTCTTTCCAGCAATGAAGTAAATGAGAAGTATAACTTCAACAAGGCAGTGTTCCCTGGTATTCAGGGTGGCCCTCTGATGCACGTCATCGCAGGTAAGGCTGTCTGCCTGAAGGAAGCTCTGACAGACGAATACAAAGAGTATCAGAAGCAGGTTGTGAAGAACGCAGCATGTCTGGCACAGGCATTGACCGAGCGTGGATTTAAGATCGTATCTGGCGGTACAGACAATCACCTGATGCTTGTTGACTTACAGAACCTTGACCTGACTGGTAAGGAAGTGGAGAAGCTTCTGGATTCTGTTCATATCACAGCCAACAAGAATACAGTACCAAACGATCCAAAGTCACCATTTGTCACAAGTGGTATCCGTCTTGGTACACCAGCAATCACAACACGTGGTGCAAAGGAAGACGATATGATCGTAATCGCAGATGCAATCAAGGCTGCCGTTATTGACAAGGATAACGACAAGGCAATGGCACTTGTAAAGAGCATCACAGACAAGTATCCATTGTATGCATAAAACGCATAAAGAACGAAATCAAATCGTATAATAATGAAAATCAAATGCAAAACCGGGGGCTGCGCGAGAGGGAATCCGTTCCCTTGACACGAAGCTTCCGGTTTTGTTATTTCTGTCATAGGTTCAGAAAAAGGAACCATGATAATCATAAAATAAATGGAGAACAGACAGATAGATGGAAAATCAGCAGAAAAATTCCGCCCCGGAGAACAATTCGGACAACCGGAATCCGAACAATAACAACAATAAGAAAAAGCCATCCAAAACGGTGGTGATATGGATCGTATCGATTTTATTGACATTTATGATCTGGCAGGGAATTACGGCGATACAGGAGTCCAAACAGGAGAAAATCACGTATGATACATTCCTGCAGATGCTTGATGATAAATTAGTTTCCGATGTCAAAATCTACAATGACCGGATCAGCTTTACACCGATCTCCAAGGAGACAGGTGCAGAGATGGATAAGACCTATTATGTGATCCGCATCAGCGATTATAAGATCGTGGATCGTCTGCAGCGGGCAGATGTGCAGTTTGAAGAGGTTGATGAGGGAAAAAATGCAGTTGTCACGACGATTCTTTCGTATGCCGTGATGATAGGAGCTTTTTATCTTCTGATGTCCCTGCTTATGCGAAATATGTCCAAATCTGCAGGCATCGGAAAAAGCAATGCAAAGATGTATGTGGAGAAGAAAACGGGCGTGACATTTGCGGATGTTGCCGGTCAGGAGGAGGCAAAGGAGTCTCTCTGCGAGATGGTGGATTTCTTAGACCAGCCGGAACGATACTTAAAGATCGGTGCGAAGCTGCCGAAGGGTGCCCTGCTTGTAGGACCTCCGGGAACTGGTAAGACGCTGCTTGCCAAGGCAGTTGCCGGTGAGGCGAATGTTCCGTTCTTTTCGCTGTCCGGTTCGGAGTTCGTAGAGATGTTCGTCGGTGTCGGTGCGAGCCGTGTGCGTGATCTGTTCCGCAAGGCGAACAATATGGCACCATGTATCATATTTATCGATGAGATCGATGCAATCGGAGGAAAGCGAGATACACGTCATGGCGGCGGTGATTCCGAGCGGGAACAGACCTTGAACCAGCTTTTGTCAGAGATGGATGGTTTCGACAGCTCGAAGGGAATTATCGTGCTTGCAGCGACAAACCGCCCGGAGGTACTTGACAAAGCGTTGCTTCGTCCGGGACGATTTGACCGTAGAATCATCGTGTCAAAGCCGGATATGCAGGGACGTATCGATACACTCAAAGTACATTCGAAGAATGTCAAGATGGATGAGACCGTAGATTTCAAGGAGCTTGCACTTGCCACATCCGGGGCTGTCGGTGCAGACCTTGCGAATATCATCAATGAGGCAGCGTTAATGGCTGTCCGTAACAAGCGGGATTATGTATCCCAGAAGGATCTGATTGCTTCGGTGGAAGTTGTATTCGCCGGAAAAGAGAAGAAGGAGAAGCTGCTCTCACCAAGAGAGAAGAAGATCGTTGCCTACCATGAGGTTGGACACGCGCTTGTTGCCGCATTGCAGAAGAACACGCTTCCAATCCAGCGTATCACGATCGTACCGCGTACATCGGGTGCACTGGGCTATGTATGGCAGGTGCCGGAGGAAGAGAAGCAGTTACAGACGAAGAAGGAAATGGAAGAGGATATCGTGACATTTCTGGCTGGCCGTGCAGCGGAGGAGCTGAAGTTTGATTCCGTTACGAATGGTGCTTCAAACGATATCGAGAAGGCAACGAGCCTGGCGCGGACAATGATTACGATGTACGGTATGTCCGAGAAGTTCGGCATGGTGCAGCTCGAAGGAGTAACCGGAGAATATTTGGATAACCGCCGCGTACTGAACTGTTCTTCCGAGACAGAGACGAAGGTCGATACCGAAGTCAAGAATATGATGAAAGCAAGCTACGAGAAGGCATACAAGTTACTTAAAAAGAATATGCCGACACTCGATGCGATCGCACAGGTACTCTATGAGAAGGAGAATCTGAGCGGTAAGGAATTCATGGAACTGTACGAGAAATATCAAAATGTAAAATTAAACGAAGAGAGCAAGCTACAGTAGGAATATGATTTTGAGAAAATAGTAGGAAACGTAATTGTGATTTCATTATAGACTTGTATCAACAATCAGAAATATAAATATGTTTGGAACTTAGAAGTACTTGATGTTCTGTAAATATCCAGCAATGTTTGAACACGATGTTCAAACAAGCCGTCGTTGAGCCATGGACGGCGAATCGACGGCGGTTGCGGACGATATTATTGTGTATATCAGAACATTTAGTACTTCTTAGTTTCAATACATCATATATTTCTGATTGTTGATACATGGATATAGAAATCACAATACGTTTCAACCATGTGGAGGAAAATCAAGATGGAATACAATTTCTTTGCGACGGTGGCGCGCATGAAATACATTGAGCGTTGGGCGCTCATGCGGAACACATACCCGGAGACGTTGTCCGAGCATAGTTTGGAGGTTAGCATGCTTGCGCATGCGCTCTGTGTGATCGGAAATGTGCGGTATGGCAAGCATTTAGATGCCGACAAGGCGGCAGTGATCGGATTGTATCACGATGCGTCCGAGATCATCACCGGTGATATGCCAACACCGATCAAATATTACAATAACCGGATGAAGGATCTGTTTCATTCCATCGAGGATGAAGCGTGCGAGAAGCTGATCGGACAGCTTCCGGAAGATCTGCAGGCATATTACCGGGACTACTTCTTCAAGCAGGAGGATGATACAGAAGAGACGAAGTATCTGTGGAAGCTCGTAAAGGCGGCAGATAAGCTCTCTGCATTGATTAAGTGCATGGAGGAAGAGAAAACCGGCAACCGCGAATTCGTCAAGGCGAAGGAAAGCACCGAACAGATGGTGCAGGAGCTATCCGACAGCTACCCGGAAGTAAAGGACTTCGTGCAGGAATTCCTGCCAGCCTATGCGAAGACACTCGACGAGTTGAATTAGTGCATAATGCGCTTACTTTTTTCGATAATTGGAATCATTAAGTCCATATAGAAGAGGGTTTCAACGCTGTAAGTGAATAAACCGTGATATTTTTCTGCTGTTTTTCGAATGTTGGAGAGACCATATCCGTGATAGAGGGAATTTTGCCGGCTGGCATGTATGTGCTCCAGGGATGTCCCCTCTGCGGTTGTGTTCTCGCAGTGAATCGTGAATTTATCGTTTTCAGTAGTCGCAATCGCGATATGGATAAAATTCTCACTGGAAGGATTGGCAATACATGCTTTCAGACAGTTATCAAGCATATTGCCGAGAATCACACATAAATCATAATCATTGACCGGAATCCGGTTATACGTTACCCCAAGCTTAGCAACAAACTGAATATGATTTTTTGCTGCAAGTGTATCATAGTTTGTCAGGAAAGAATCAATGACCAGATTGCCGGTATTGTATTTGGAATAAGTGGATTCGATATCCCTGACTGCCTCGCTGGTGAAGGTTTTCAGTTTATCGTATTCCTTGTTATCGACATATTCGTTGATACAGAAATACTGCTTTTTGAGGTCGTGGATGATCCGACGGCTTTGCCGATAGGATTCACTGAGCTGTTCGTATTTTTCTTTCTGAAAGCGAATCTGATCTTCCATCTGGGCGTTTGTGTATTTTAATGCAGTCGATGCATATTCTTTCTGAATCAGAATATAGTTTATGATATTTAACAACACCAGACAGCAGATCAGAAGCTTGTAGAAAAATACTGTATCAATCTCGAATATCTGTTGAATTGGCAAACACACGTAGATAATAATAGATATAATAGGAGTAGATAAAACTAAAAGTTTGTATTCCGTAGAGACGGTTGTCGCTTTTTTACGCAGGAGGATAGACGAGAGCAGACACAACAGGAACAGGGAAGACTTGGAACCGATATTCATAACGCTGTAAAAAAATGCAGTGTCACTTTCTTCATAGAAATCCGGGTTCAGTTTCGTAAAAAGAAAGGTAAATATGGCTTCTCCAAGTGATGCAAGCGTCTGGAACAGCAGTGTCATGTATAGCTTTGTTTTCGGACTGCTTGTGAAAAATAAGCAGAGGATAAACGTTGTACCCAGACTGATAAGCGTTGCGGTAATTTCTGATTGCATGGTAGGGAAATGGCTGTTTAACACTTCACATCCATACAGACAGCATTCACAGCCGACAAGGACACAAAGATATAGTGGGGCATAACGTTTCTTGAAATGATGTAACGTGTTCATCAGAAATGTAGTTAAGATGAACATATCAAAAAGATATGTGAGTATCGTAAGTGCGTATTGCATAGTAGGCTCCTTGGTTAGCATAAAAAATTCGAGTGCAGGGCAACAACCTGATTCAGGTAGCGATCCGTGATCAGTTTCCGGTTCCGTCTGCTCATGGAGACTGAGGCACCGTTGTCAAAGATAATCGTGCAATCCTTCAGATAATGAATGTGGGTAAGATTGACAAGAACTGTGCGGGAACACATCATAAACATCGTTTCATCCAGCATGGAACTCCATGTAGTGATCGTCCCCTTCGCAGGAATCACATCCTCCCGCATATGAAAGCATAATTCTTTGGACTTCGCATTTTTAACTTCGATGTAATAGACATCTTTTAAGTTCAATGTATATTCCCGGTCATAGCCATCTACAACGGAAATCAACGATAGATTTTTCGTGTACTCTTCGAGGATATCCGATAGCAGTTGCTTCATCTCGACTTCCTGGACTGGCTTTTGAAGGAAATGGTAGGGGTGGACGGCAAAACTGTCCTGCATATACTTTGGATAGTTGCTGACAAAGACAATCATGACATGATGGTCGAAATTTCTCTTGATTACATCTGCAAGCGTGATTCCGCTTCCATCCGGCATTTCGATATCCAGAAAGAGCAACTGATAGGGTGCTCCTGCGGATTCCCGGTAGCGTGTCAGAAGTGCCTGTGCACTTGTATAAGTATCAATATGCAGATCAATGTTGAATTGGAAAGAGCATATATCTAAAAGATGACATAATGGCTCGAATTCTTTTGCTTCATCATCGCAGATGGCTATGTTCAGTGTCATTTATTTTTTTCCCCCCTTGAAATGTGTGATGTCCTATGATTCATGCAAAGTGCAATACATTGATTGATAAGAACTATGCACATGCAAATCAATATTATATGATAATAAATTTGCTGTTTCCATGATAGCATGAGGACTGCAAATGCGTAAATAAAGAATAACAGAAAAAATAATATTTTTTTGATTTTTGTTCTTTCGGCAGCGGTGTAGTGCTTGTGTGTATTTCCAACCGGAGCCAGAACCCAGATCATAACAGTAAGCAGGCTGATAAGAAGAATATAGAGTCCGGGCATAATCAAATATGGTAACTGGGATAAAAATAGAGTCAGAAAATAAACGGAATAAGAAAGCAGGAAGCAGGAGTAAGGACTTTTTGCATGGGCGCCGCCTGCCAGCATGCGTACCGGAACCAGAATTATAATATATACAAGCGATGGGAGAAAAAGACCAAGGAGTCCCCCTATCAATAGCAGACTGCAATTAAACAAAATCAGATCCAGCGCAAAATCAAGGCAATAGAAATAAATTTCTTTCTTTTGTGATTCTATAATTTCGTTTGTTACAAGTGTATCTGTTATCTTCTTACTTATTTTTTTAGAGAGTATCATTTCATGTATCCTTTCATTTTTTACAGTATAGCAAAGAATGTCGGACGGATAAAAAAAGGGATACGAACGGTCAAAAATAAGGGATGAACGAACATTCATCCCTTATTTTTGACCGTTCGTAGCAGATTTCAACAGGAAATCATAAAAGCATGTTATAGTGCGATTACCATATTGATGGAAAAACAGAAGAGAAGGAGGGGCTTATGAAAACAAGGGTTAAGAAGTGGCTTGTGATGCATGGGAATGCCATATGTGCAGTCGCGGTTTCGCTGGCATCATTATCATCCCTTTGTTGTAGGGGAACTTGGTATCAACCAGAGGAAAATGTAATTTCCCCTTCCTTTGATAGGAGGAAATTATGAAATATATAGTAAAAAGCTTAAAGGATTTTGTAACGAATGAAACTCCTATTTTTGTTCTTATGCTGATTTGTATATGCTCTTCAGTTATCATTATTATATTTAGCTATGGATTCTCTTATCAATTAAAGCAGGAAAAAGAAGATGCAAAAAGCAGTGACCGGGAATTGATGATAGAATTTCATGATGAGAGTCGCGAGATCGTTTACAAAGGCGGTGTGATGAATATATTGCAGTCGCTGAATGCAGGAATGATGAATCATTGTAGTATCAGTATGGAAGGGAGATTTCAGGAGGATAAAACAGAGAATCCTGTGATAGATAATTCCACCTTAGCGGTTTGTATGGATTTTTGCATTCGGGATGGGAAGATTACGGTTGCACCGATAGAACAGAAACTGAGAGAATACGGTACCTTAACGGATGGCGACTATTTCACGGCAGAGCAGATTGAAAATGCAGAATTGGTGTGTATTGCTGCAAAGCAATACGATGCAGATGGGGATACAGAAGAAGATGAGTGGCAAAGAAAATATTATGCAAATAAGAACAATGTTTACGAGATACGTGGAAAGAAATATATTTGTATTGGGCATTATGATACTTTTTCTGTGATTCCGTGGATGCCAGTAACAACGGTTGATGACGATATATATATACAGCGGATTACTCTTATATTTGATAAGCCAATTACAAGAAACTGGTATAATGAAATTTCTAAATCTTTTCGGGAACAGTATGGGGATTTGACAGACGTTCCGGAGCTTGCTTTGGAACAGGTTGACACACAAAGGTTTTATTCTATGCTTTTGTTTTTTACTTTTGCAATAGCAATTCTTTCCAGTGTGGTTTTGGTATGCTTGTATAAATATATTCTGCTGCGTCGACAGAGACGAATGACGATATTTCGGTTATGTGGATTGAGCAGAAGAAAGGCCGTTTGGATGTTTTTCATGGAATGCCTCTGTTTGTCAGTTATAATGTATGTAGTATCTGTAATGTTATATGTAAAAGCATTGCTTCCCCGATTAGGTAATTTATTTGAGTATATGCAACAGGCATACAGCCGAGGCTTATATTGTAAGGTTGGAGCTGTCTATCTGATTACAGTGCTTGGAATACTATTGATAATGATACAACGATTTGTTCGAAGAGAAATTGTAAGTGGATTGAAGGGAGTGTAGCAGGGATGTGGAAGCTTGCATGGAAAAATATTGAGAAAATGAAAGTAATCTATGGTATGATTGTGGCTTTGCTTATTTTAGTCTTTATGATATGTATCTTCATATCTTCTGCTATTGTTTTAAAAACCGAAAAATATACAAACCTTTCAAAATATCTGAAGCAAAAAGGAATTTGTATTCAGGCAGACTACTTGCAGATTGATCATGATGGCACAAGCATGCTCGTTCGAGATGCACAGGAATTAAAGGATAAATTTCCAGAAATCAGAAATGTCGTAGCAGTGGAGTCGGTATGGGATATTGACGTGGAAAAGGCAGATAAAGAAGCTGCGATGCTTTGTTATAGTGCAGATGCTGTGGAGGCGTTTCGACCGCAAATGGAGACGGGGCGTTGGTTTACTGCGTCAGATAATAAGGATGAAATGCTGAAGGTGGTTGTGACTTATAATGAAGGGCAGATATCTGTAGGAGATGTGATTACGTTGGCAACGAATGGATTGGCCGCAGATTCTGGAGAACCGGTAACGATAGATGCAGAAGTGATAGGTGTCATGAAGGATGATGAGAGCTTTTTTTACGATGATAATATTTCAATGCCATACGGAGACTACAGGGATTTTTATTATACCTATGATTATGAAGCGGAACAGGGGAAACTGTTTGTAATTGCATCGGATGCACAGATTCTTTCCGGTGAAAAGGATGGCAGATTTTCGGAATTGAATTTTCGACTTTCTCCTGATTATGGGTTCCAGAAGCAGATGAAGGGAGAATTGGTTCTTACATTTGATCCGGTAACAACAGAGGAAGAAATCCGGACGGTGGAGGATACGCTGAAACAGATATCTGGTATTTCTGCTATGTATGATTTAAATAAATTTAATCATAACAGTAAGGCATATATTTACGATGAATTGAGAAGGTATCTTCCGATTTTGGTTTGCATTTTCTTATTTGTGCTTGTTGCAGTTATCAGTGCGCATGTGATATCAGCCAAAGAGCATCTGCGTGATTATTCTATTTATTATATATGTGGATTAACATGGAGAAAATGTGTTCGAATAAGTTTAATTAGTTCGTTTCTTTTGGTTTTTGTGGCTTGGATAACTATTTTTACAGCATTGGCATGTATGTGGCTGTTACATATGATAGATATACAAAGTTTCCATTTTGGGTATACGCATGCAGTGAGTATGATAGGCATGGCAGTTATATTTGTAGCATTATCTGGAGAAATTCCGTATTGGATGATGAAAGGAAATTCACCAGTACAGGTATTAAAGGATAATTTTGGATAGAGGAGGATGCGTGACCTATGATTGAGTTAAATAATATAGTAAAAATATATAACAAAGGGAAGGAAAATGAATTTGAGGCACTTCATGACATTTGTATATATATTAAAGACGGAGAAATGGTTGCAATAATGGGGAAATCAGGTGCTGGAAAGTCGACATTGTTACATATTCTTGGATGTATAGACTCTTATGAGCAAGGGGAATATTGCTTAGATGATGTAATGATCAAAGGAAAAAAAGAAAAGCAAATGGCAGAAATCCGTAATTCACAGATTGGTATTATTATGCAGGAATATGCACTTGTAGAAGATATGACGGTGCTTGAAAATGTCATGCTTCCTTTGGATTTTGGAAAGAAAAAGGTGAAAAATAAGAATCAACGCTGTAAGGAAGTGTTGGCTACAGTTGGTTTGCAGGGATTTGAAAAAAACAGGGTAAGCAGGCTTTCAGGTGGACAAAAACAGCGGGTCGCAATCGCGAGAGCAATTGTAAATGAACCAAAACTTGTTTTGGCAGATGAACCAACTGGTGCATTAGACAGCCAGACTTCCGCAGATATTGTGGAATTGTTTCGAAAGTTGAATAAAAAAGGAACAACCATAGTGATTATTACGCACGATCCAGAAGTTGCATCTGCATGCGACCGAATAATAGAGATTTGTGATGGAAGAATTGAAAATTAATAAAAAATAGGGACTACCCGAAAGCCAATGTCATGATGCCGGGGTCAAAACATAGAATTTTCTATATTTCGACCCCGGCATCATGACATTGCTGTTTCAATGCCCCCTTGCAGGAATGGCGGGATCGGGATCAGCTATGGAATACCGTGGAAGAAGCAGAAAAATCCAGGGACAGCCGTTTGGCACGGGAGTTTGTCGTGGCGCTTCCCATAGAACTGAGTCGTGAGGAACGCATTGACCACCGCAGCAATTCCGCACGGGGATTTGACGAAATTCCTGCCATTGCTGAAGGACTGGAGAAACTTCACGCCTGCTGAATGAGGACAAAGAAGAATGGCAGATGCGGCAGCTTATCATACGTCATCAGAAAACAACTCGTAATACAGCAAA